>NZ_JBYIRW010000028.1:0-77094 GCF_057708325.1 Nocardia sp. bgisy134 | reverse complement strand
GCTTAACCCCGATCAATCGGTGAGGCAACTTTTACAGCTTAGCGCGGCCGGTAACCCGAAACCAAATCGGGGTCCCAATCGAGCTAGTGTGACCGTCAGGCGCTCCTCGTCCTACCTCGTTTCCCAGATCCTCGCCCAGCCTTTCGGCTTAGCTTCTCGGCTCCGGGTCGGTGTCCGTGTCGCTCTGACCTGGATAAAGTTACGTAGCGATGAGCACGATGTCAAATCCGCTGGTAGAAGCGGTAAATCGACGCTTAACGATCAACGATGCGCGGACCAACCCGGAATGAACCAGCCCGGAGCCGCCGCGACGAACCGTTCCTGATCCCACGCGCCCACGCCCGCGGGGACCACGCCGACCACATCGACACCCGTCACGCGCGGAAGATCGGTTCGGTTGCATTCGGTGGCGAGATCCGGCTCGGCCGGCCACGCCCCGATCACCAGTCCCGCGCAGCGGACCCCCGCCGACTCGAGCGCACGGACGGTCAGCTCGCTGTGATTCAGCGTGCCGAGTCCGGCGGCGGCAACGACGATCACGGGCGCGTCGAGTTCACGGGCCAGGTCGACCAGGGTGAATTCGCCGACCCGCACGAGCAGCCCGCCCGCGCCCTCCACGAGGGTGAGGTCGGCGTCGTCCACGGCGCGGACGGCCGCGACGGTCTCGGCGAGCGTCAGCAACGGTTGGCCGCACCGACGGGCGGCGGTGTCCGGGGCGAGCGGCTCGGGGTAGCGGGCCAGCTCGACCGTCTTGATCGGGCCCGCGAGCCGCTCGACCTCGGCGAGATCGCCGGGTTCGCCGGGCGCGATGCCGGTCTGCGCGGGTTTGCACACCGCGACCGACCGTCCGGCGGCGCGCGCGGTCGCGGCCAGCGCGGCGGTGACGACGGTCTTGCCGACGTCGGTCGAGGTTCCGGTGATCAGCAGCAGAGTCATGCCTCCGCCTCGCTGACGCTCGGCTCCGGCATGCCCCTATAGGGCTGGCACATGATTCGCTCGCTGCGCTCTCTCATGCGGGCACCACATCCAGTCCGCGCGCCTCGGCCAGCACCGAGCCGAGGACGTCGGCGATGGTGTCGAGCTCCGCGTCCGTCAGGTTGGCGCGGGCGGTGAGCCGCAGGCGTGAGGTGCCCTCCGGCACCGACGGCGGACGGAAGCATCCGACGTCCAGTCCCCGCGCCCGGCATTCCTGGGCCGCGTCGTAGGCGACCTGCGCCTCGCCGAGCACCACCGAGACGACCGCCGAGTCGGGCGCGGGCACCTCCGCGATCCGCGCGATGTCCGCGGCGCGGTGCAGCACCCGCGCGGCCATCTCGGGCTCGCGACGCAGCAATCCCAGTGCGGCGCGGGCCGCGCCGACCGCGGCGGGCGCGAGTCCGGTGTCGAAGATGAAGGTGCGCGCCGCGTCGATCAGGTGTGCGCGGACCCGCTCGCTGGCGAGCACCGCGCCGCCCTGGGCGGCGAAGGCCTTGGACAGTGTCGCGGTGACGACGACATCCGGCTCGCCCGCCAGGCCGAGTTCGTGCACGAGACCACGACCGCCCAAGCCGCGCACGCCGAGCCCGTGCGCCTCGTCGACGAGCAGGACCGCGCCGTTCGCTCGGGTCACTCGGTGCAGTTCGGCCAGCGGAGCGAGATCGCCGTCGGCGCTGAAGACGGAATCGGTGAGCACGAGCGCGCGCCGTTCGGTCCGTGCGGCGAGCAGCCGGTCCACGGCGTCGACGTCACAGTGCGGGGCGATCTCCACCCTGGACCGGGACAGGCGGCAGGCATCGACCAGGGAGGCGTGACTTCCCGCGTCCGAGACGATCAGCGCGCCGCGGCCGGCGAGGGCGGTGACCGCGCCGAGGTTCGCGGCGTAGCCGGAGGCGAACACGAGGCCCGCCTCGGCGCCGGCGAATTCGGCGAGTTCGGCTTCCAGCCGCTCGTGATCGGCCGTGGTTCCGGTGACCAACCGCGATCCGGTGGATCCGGCGCCCCAGCGCCGCACGGCCTCGATCGCGCCCTCGATCACCTCGGGGTGTCTGGTGAGACCGAGATAGTCATTGGAGGCCAGGTCGATCGACGGCGTGTCCGGTTTCCTCGGTCGCAGTTCCCGGCGCAATCCGGCGGTCACCCGCTCTGCTGCCCGTTCGTCCAACCAGCTCAACGGATCGGTAATCACAGCTCCGCAGCATACTTGAACACCGTTCAGGAGGATAGCCCGGCGGGGCTGCGCACCGCGGCGGCCGCGCACATTCCGGCGGCGATGGTGGCGACTTCCTCGGCGCTGCTGATGAACGGCGGCATGGTGTAGATCAAGTTCCGGAAGGGGCGCAGCCAGACGCCCGCGTCGACCGCGGCCCTGGTGGCGGCGCGCATCTCGACCTGCCGCTCGAGCTCGATGACGCCGATCGCGCCGAGCACCCGGACATCGGCGACGCCGGGGAGCTCGCGCGCCGGAGCCAAGCCCGCGATGAGCTCGGACTCGATCCGGCCGACCTCGGCGCGCCAGTCCCGCGAGAGCAGCAACTCGATCGACGCGACGGCCACCGCGCAGGCCAGGGGGTTGCCCATGAAGGTGGGCCCGTGCATCAGCCCGCCGTGCGCCGCGCTGATGGTCTCGGCGATCCTCGCGGTGCACAGCGTGGCGGCCAGGGTCAGGTAGCCGCCGGTCAGCGCCTTGCCGACGCACAGGACATCCGGGGCTACGCTCGCGTGGTCGGCCGCGAAGAACGCGCCGGTGCGGCCGAATCCGGTGGCGATCTCGTCGAAGACCAGCAGCACGTCGTTGGCGTCGCACAGGCGGCGCAAGTCGGCGAGGTAGCGCGGATCGTGCCAGCGCATGCCGCCCGCGCCCTGCACGACCGGCTCCACGATGACGGCCGCGAGCTCACCGGCGTGGGCGGTGATGGCGCGTTCCAGTTCGGCCACGTAGTCGGCACGGTGCTCGCGCGGCGGCGTGGAGACGAAGACCTGTTCGACGAGGACGTCGGTCCACAGCGAGTGCATGCCGCCCTCGGGGTCGCACACGCTCATGGGGGTGAAGGTGTCGCCGTGGTAGCCGCCGCGCCAGGTCAGCAGGCGGCGCTTCTCGGGTTTGCCGACGCCGCGCCAGTATTGGAGGCACATCTTCGCGGCGACCTCGACCGAGACCGAGCCGGAATCGCACAGGAAGACTTTCTCCAGGCCCGCGGGCGTGTGCTCGACGAGCAGCTGGGACAGGCGCGCGGCCGGTTCGTGCGTGAGCCCGCCGAACATGACGTGGCTCATCCGTTGCGACTGCGCGAGCAGGGCCGCGTCCAGCACCGGGTGCCGGTAGCCGTGCACCGCGGCCCACCACGAGCTCATGCCGTCGACCAGTTCGCGGCCGTCGGCCAGTGTGAGGCGCGCGCCGGAGGCCTCGGCCACCACCAGCGGCGCGGTCGAGGCCGGGAATCCGCCATAGGGGTGCCAGACGTGTTCGGCGTCGATGGCGGTGATCTCGTCGGGGGTCAGTGCCACAGGAATCCCTCGCGGTCGACAGGCTTGAACGGTGTTCAAGTTAGCAGCCGAGCTCCGCATAGGGTGCGCGGCCGGACGAAATCCGTCGACCGGGAGGCTCTACTTCTCTGCCGAATCCCCGCCGATCGCCTCGTCGATCACCACCGGCACCCGGGCCAGCGACGCCCGGAGTCTGCGCACCGCGTCTTCTCCGAGGTCGGCCACGAGGATCCGCTCGATGCCTGCGATCCGGTCGGCGGCGAGGGCGAGCGCGCGACGCCCGGCCGCGGTGGTGACGACCACGCGGGCTCGACGGTCGGACGGATCGACCGTGCGCTCGACATAACCGCAGCGCTCCAGATGCGTCACCAACTCCCCCATCGACTGCTGCGTCATGCCCGCGGCTTCGGCCAACGCTGTGATCCGCGAGCCCTCCGGATCCAGATGACGGAAGACCGCGTAGTGAGCGGGCCGCAGTTCCGGGTCGAGTTCGGCGCGCAGTTCGCGATCTAGCGCCTTTTCGTAGGCGCCTGCGGCCTGGACGAGCAGCTTCAGCAAGGTATCGGGCGTTGACACATTATGAAGGTTACCTTTATATCTGGAGTATGCGCGACACCGTCCTCACCTTCGCCAACGGCCACCGAATCACCCTCGTAGATCGCGGGATAGACGACCGCGGACCGTATTTGCGGCTGGAACACCTGGTGCGCACGGTCGAGCGGCAGGCGGGGCCGCACTGGCATCCCGAGCTCGCCGAGAGCTGGACCGTGCGGGAGGGCCGTCTGCGCTTCCGTGTCGACGGTGTCGAGATCGTCGCGAACCCCGGCGACACGGTGACCGCCCCGCCGCGCGCCGTGCACGAATTCTGGAGCGAGGCGCCCGACACCCGGTTCGACCACGAGATCCGCCCGCCGCTGCGGCACTGGGACATGTTCCGGCTCTGGTGCGCGCTCGACGCGGCGGGCAAGACCACCGTGGGACGGGTGCCGCGCGACCCGCTGGCACTGGCGTTGCTCTGGGACTATCAGGACGGTTATCTCGCGGGCATTCCGGCGTGGGTACAGCGGGCGCTGCTGGGTGGATCGGCCCGGATCGCGCGGCGCGCCGGTTACGAGCGCCGCTGGCTGCCCGCCGAATGAGACAGCGCGGCCGTGCGCCGCCCTGCCGTATGCCTCACGCTACTGTCGTTGCCATGGCTCAGCCCGACGCAGCGCCCGGCGAGGTGACACCACTAGGTGTCTGGCCAGGCACCGCCTACCCCCTCGGGGCGACCTACGACGGCGCAGGAACCAACTTCTCGGTCTTCTCCGAGGTCGCCGAGGCCGTCGAGCTGTGCCTGATCGCCAAGGACGGCACGGAGACCCGGGTCGCGCTCGACGAGGTCGACGGCTACGTCTGGCACGCCTACCTGCCGACCCTCGGGCCCGGCCAGCGCTACGGCTTTCGCGTGCACGGCCCCTACGACCCGGACCGCGGCCTGCGCTGCGATCCGAGCAAACTGCTGCTCGACCCGTACGGCAAGGCGTTCGACGGCGAATTCGACAACGACCCGTCTCTCTATACGCACGGCCTGGATTCGCTGGGCCACACCATGACCGGCGTGGTGATCAACCCGTTCTTCGACTGGGGCTCCGACCGCGCGCCGAACCGGCCCTACCACGAAACGGTCATCTACGAGGCGCACGTCAAGGGCATGACGATGACCCATCCCGAGGTGCCGGAGGAACTGCGCGGCACCTACGCGGGCATCGCGCACCCGGCCGTCGTCGAGCACCTGAAGAGCCTCGGCATCACCGCGATCGAGCTGATGCCGGTGCACCAGTTCCTGCACGACCGGGTGCTGCTCGACCAGGGCCTGCGAAACTACTGGGGCTACAACAGCTTCGGCTATCTCGCGCCGCACAACGAGTACGCGGCCAGCCCGCGCGGCGGCGCCGCGGTGACCGAGTTCAAGGCGATGGTGCGCGCGCTGCACGCCGAGGGCATCGAGGTGATCCTCGACGTGGTCTACAACCACACCGCCGAAGGCAATCACCTCGGGCCGACGCTCGGGTTCCGCGGCATCGACAACGCCGCGTACTACCGTCTGCTGGACGGTGATCCGGGGCGCTACATGGATTACACCGGCACCGGGAACAGCCTCAACGTGCGGCATCCGCACACCTTGCAGCTGATCATGGACTCGCTGCGGTACTGGATTCTGGACATGCACGTCGACGGCTTCCGTTTCGATCTGGCCGCCACCCTGGCCCGCGAACTGCACGACGTGGACCGCCTTTCGACGTTCTTCGATCTGGTGCAACAGGATCCGGTGGTGAGCCAGGTCAAGCTGATCGCCGAGCCGTGGGACGTCGGCGAGGGCGGCTACCAGGTGGGCAATTTCCCCGGACTGTGGACGGAGTGGAACGGCAAGTACCGCGACACCGTCCGCGACTACTGGCGCGGTGTGCCTGCCACCTTGGGCGAGTTCGCCTCTCGGCTCACCGGCTCGTCGGATCTCTACGAGGCGACCGGGCGCAGGCCGAGCGCGAGCATCAACTTCGTCACCGCGCACGACGGGTTCACGCTGCGGGATCTGGTGTCCTACAACGAGAAGCACAACGAGGCCAACGGCGAGGGCAATCGTGACGGGGAGAGCTACAACCGATCCTGGAACTGCGGCGTCGAGGGCCCGACCGACGACCCGGAGATCAATGCACTGCGCGCCAAGCAGACTCGCAATCTGCTGGCCACGCTGGTGCTGAGCCAGGGCACCCCCATGCTGGCCCACGGCGACGAGATGGGCCGCGGCCAGCAGGGCAACAACAATGTGTACTGCCAGGATTCGCCGCTGTCCTGGATGGACTGGTCGCTGGCCGAGACCAATGCCGATCTGCTGGAGTTCACGCGCTCGGTGATCGCGCTGCGGACCCGGCATCCGGTCTTCCGGCGGCGCAGGTTCCTCGCGGGACAACCGGTTCGCGCCAAGGAGCACGCGCGAGACATCGCCTGGCTGACCCCGTCGGGCGAGGAGATGACCGACGCGGACTGGGACAGCGGCTTCGGCAAGGCGCTCACGGTCTATTTGAACGGTGACGGCATCCCCGAGCCGGGTCCGCGCGGTGAGCGCATCACCGACGATTCGTTCCTGCTGTGCTTCAACGCCCACGATTCGGCGCTCGATTTCGCCATACCCGGCACCGATTACGGAGGTCCGTGGACGGTGGCGCTGGACTGCTCGACGCCCGACGGCCGCGCCGAGGCCGACTATCCGGCCGCCGCCACCCTCACCGTCCCCGCCCGTTGTCTGCTCGTCCTCCGCTGCCCCGCATGACCGACACCCATATGACCGCATCCAACACACCGACTCCGACACATCACACCGACCCCATCGCCCGCGGACGCGCACTGGCGCGGCAGACCCCCGTGCGCAGCACCTACCGGCTGCAACTCCGGCCTGACGCGCTCACCTTCGCCGACGCCAGGGCGATCGCGGAATACCTTCAGCAGCTCGGCATTTCGCACCTGTACCTGTCGCCGATCCTGACCGCGGCGCACGGCTCGACGCACGGCTACGACGTCACCGACCCCGGCACCGTCTCGGCGGCGCTCGGCGGTCCGCTCGGGCTCAAGGCGCTCTCGGACGAGGTGCGCACCCGCGGCATGGGCCTCATCGTCGATCTGGTGCCCAACCACGTCGGCGTCGCCGATCCGCGACAGAACCGGTGGTGGTGGGATGTGCTGCGCAACGGCAAGGACTCGCCGTTCGCGCGTTTCTTCGACATCGACTGGAGCCCGGGCAACGGCGCGGGCGGGCGACTCGCGCTGCCGGTGCTGCACAGCGAGAACGATCCCGCGGCGCTCAGCGTGGACCGGTCCGGCCTGGAACCGATGCTGGCGCTGCACGATCTGCGTTTCCCGATCGCGCCGGGCACCGACGGCGACAACGCGCTGCGCATCCACGACAAGCAGCACTATCGCCTGGTGAGCTGGAAGGCCGGGGTGTGTACCTACCGGCGGTTCTTCGCGGTGAGCAGCCTGGCCGCGGTGCGGCAGGAAGACCCCGAGGTCTTCGACCTCACCCACCGCGAACTCGCGGCCTGGTGCGAACACGATCTGATCGACGGCGTGCGGGTCGACCATCCGGACGGATTGTCCTATCCCGCCGCGTATCTGGCTCGGCTGCGCCAGCTCATCGGTCCGGATCGGCTGCTGCTGGTGGAGAAGATCCTCGCCAACCGGGAGCCGCTGGACGCGACGCTGCCGATCGACGGCACCACCGGCTACGACGCGCTGGCCGGGCTGGGCGGCGTGCTCATCGATCCCGACGGCGAGCAGACGCTGACCGAGCTCTCGCGCCGCTTCGCCGGGCACGGCAGCGACCGCGCGTGGATCGGCGAGACCGAGCACCGGATCAAACGCGCCGTCGCCGAAAGCATTCTGGCGCCGGAGATCCGGCGGCTGGTGACCGCGATCAAGCGCGACGCGCGCGCGGACAGCTTCGACACCATGTCGCTGACCAACGCCACCATCGAGGTGCTGGCCTTCATGCCGGTCTACCGCGCCGACTACGCGCCGCTGGCCGGGATGACGGGTGCGGTGATCGCCGAGGTGGAGAAGCGCAACAGCGAGCTCACCGCGCCGCTGAACGTGCTGGTGACCGCACTGGCCGTCGGTGCGGAGGCGGCCGCCCGGTTCAACCAGGTGGGCGGCGCGATCACCGCGAAGGCCGTCGAGGACACCATGTTCTATCAGGCGGCGCGGCTGGCCTCGCTGCAAGAGGTGGGCGGCAATCCGGCCCGATTCGGTCATTCGCTCAACGAATTCCACCTCGCCAACCTCGAGCGCGCCCAGCGCTGGCCCGCCACGATGACCACGCTGTCCACCCACGACACCAAGCGCGGCGAGGACGTGCGTGCCAGGATCGGGGTGCTCTCCCAGGTCGCGCGGACCTGGGCGCGCTCGGTCGAGACCTGGCTGGACAATACGCCCCCGCCGGACGGCGCGACGGCACTGTTCGTGTTGCAGAACATGTTCGGCGTCTGGCCCGCCGACGGCCGCCCGGCCTCCTCGGTGCCGGGACTGCGCGAGCGTCTGCATCTGTTCGCGGAGAAGGCGATGCGCGAGGCGGGCACCCGCACCTCGTGGGAGGAGCCGGACGCCGAGTTCGAGGCGGCCGTGCACAGCTGGATGGACGTGGTGATCGACGGCCCCGTCGGCGCGGAACTGGGCGACCTGGTACACGACCTGGCGCCGCACGCCTGGTCGGACGCGCTGGCGCAGAAGCTGCTTCAGCTGTGCGGGCCGGGCATCCCCGACGTGTACCAGGGCTGCGAGCTGTGGGAGGACTCGCTGGTCGACCCGGACAACCGCCGTCCTGTCGACTTCCCCGCGCGCACCGGCATGCTGCAATCGCTCACCGGCACACCGGCTTTGGACACCTCCGGGGCGGCGAAGATGTGGATCGTCGCCTACGCGCTGTGGCTGCGCAGGGAGCGTCCCGACTGCTTCGTCGGCGGCGCCTACCTCCCGCTGTTCGCCACCGGCGAGCAGGCGGCCCGGCTGGTGTCGTACGCGCGCGGGCGGGTCGGCGAGCCGCCCGAGGTGATCGTCGCGACCACCAGGCACAGTGTCGGCCTGACCGACTCCGGCTGGAGCGACACCGCGCTCGATCTACCGCAGGGCAACTGGACCGACCGGCTCACCGGCCACACCTTCCAGGGGCGGGCGCGCTTGGAGAAGCTGTTCGCTCGGCTCCCCGTCGCCCTGCTGGTGCGTTGAGGCGTCGGGCGGGCCGATCTTCTCGATCAGCTCGGCCGGGAACTTCCCGCCCAGGTCCTGCTGCCAGTGCCGCAGGTTGTGCGGCCGGTACTCGGCCTTGTCGTGCACCGTCGAGGCGAGCAGCACGCCGTTGTCCGCCGGCAGCCGGAGCCGCCGCAGCGAGTTCAGGTAGAACCTGGGCCGCATCGGGCTTCGGACGGTGCGCACCATGTTGAGCAGGGCGAAGCCGGGACCGAGCGACTTGTGCCGCTCCATGTGGTCTTCCTTGCCCGCGCACTTGGCCGCCAGTTCCCCGAGCAGTTCCCTGTTGAACGCGAGTCCCTCGGCCTCGGCCTCGGCGACCATCCAGCGGAGCGTGATGTCGGACAACCCGCACTGGTCGTAGCCGCCGCCGATGTCGCTGTGCACGCCCTCGAACCAGACCTGCTTGACGCGGTCGGCCTTGCGGTCCTTGATCCGGCGGTACTTGATGCCGAGTTCGACCGGCACCTCCCAGAGGCAAGGCTCGAAGTTGCGCCGCCGCTCGTCGATGGCGAGGGCTTGGCGCGCGCACAGGACCCGCGGCGAAAGTTTGACGTCATGGAAGCGGTGCCGCCAGGAGGTCAGGCCGGGGACGCCGAGCGCGCCGACGGTGTCGAACACGCCGATGAAGTCGATGACCCGCCTGCGATGGCTGTGCTCGCGGCGGAAGGCGCGCACCTCCTTGTCAGTGGGCGGTTTGCGCCACCACATCACCTTGTTGCGGGCGCGGCGCCGGTACATCTTGAACGCCTTCGGGTAGTTTCCGGCGATCATCGAATCGGGCTTCATGATGCCGATGCAGTCGATCAGGCCGACCAGGCTGCGCGCGGTGTACGCGCCGCGGCTGAAGCCGAAGATGTACAGCTCGTCGCCGGGCTCCCAGTTGACGGCCACCTGCCAGTAGGCGGCGGACAGATTCGCCTCCAGGCCCAAGCCGAAGGCGCCGCCGATGAGCCGGTCCGCGGTGAAACCTCTTGCGCCGGGGCCGGATACGTAGATCACGTGCTGGCGGACCGGCTGCCCGTCGGGCCCGGGGGCCTCCATGCGGACGGTCTGTGCGATTTTGACGATGTTCGATACGGTGCTGCTGTTCTCGGCCTTCCAGGTGCCGTCGCAACAAACCACCAGGCGTTTCATGGGCGAAATTCTCCCCTCGAATTCGCGTAGGAAACCCGCGTACTGGACTACTCGAATCATCGCCCAGGTGCCGGCGGCCGTTAATGAAAACGCTGTCTTTCAACGCGTTTCGACGAAAGAAGCCCCGGTCGAGCCGGGACTTTTCGGTGCGGGCTACTCAGAGACGGATGAATCGCCTTCGCTCCGGCCGTGCGCGGTCGGCGGACCGCCTTCGGTCGGAAGCTCTAGGCCTTGTGCGCGAGTACCGCGAACATCGTGACCGAGAAGTGGAAGTCGCCGCGCGCGATGCCCGCGTCGAGATCGGCGATCAATCGGTCGTACTCCTGGCGGGTGACCGTGCCCTGCTGCACGGCCTGCTCGTTCATCTGCTGGAAGAGCGGCCGCGCCGTCACCGGGTCCCAGACCACCGCCTCCGATCCCTGGTCGTCGACGGCGAAACCGGCGGCCGCGAGCAGCCCGTGCAGCCTCCGGCCGGACGCGGGGTTGGGCGTCTCGGCCAGCATCGCGGCGGCCAGAGCGGCCACGACCTCCGGATCGCCGGGGTGGGTGATGGCGGTGTACCAGTCGCTGTCGATCAGCAGGACGCGGCCGCCGGGCCGCAGCACCCTGGCGATCTCGGCGGTGGCCGCGGCGGGATCGTCGAGATGCTGGTAGACGCGCTCGCAGCGGACGACATCGAAGGACGCGTCCGGAAACGGGAGGTGATAGACCGAACCGTGCACGAACCGCGCGGCCGATTCGGCCGCCTCGGCCCGCCGCCGGGCGATCGCCAGCATCATCGGGTTCGGATCCAGCCCGACCGCGGCGCCGCCCTCGCCCACCCGCTCGGCGAAGACCATCGCCTCCGACCCCGTGCCCGCCCCGATATCGAGGGCCCGCTCCCCCGCCCGCACCGCCAGCGCCTCGTGCGCCCAGTCCCGCATCCGCCGGATTCCCGGCAGCTCCGCCTGCACGTCCAGAATCCCGACCAACTGGTCGATCCGACCGGCATCGATCCGGTCCACGTGAAAGGAAGGGGCGTTCGCCTCGACGGGTCCCTGTGCCATGCACCCGACGCTACCCCCCTTGACCCGGCTCCGACCTGCACCGACCTTCGGCGCGCTTCGCAGAGATCGCAACCTGCGCGAGGCGTGTGAAGCCTGCGTGCAGAGACGGCTCACGACTACGGCCCCGGCGGGGAGCCGGGGCCGTGTGGTGTTGTCGGAGAGGGGTTTTGCGGTCAGTGGGCCTTGCGCAGGCCCAGGTATTGCAGTGCGGCGAAGCCGCCGACCGTCCCGGCCTGCATGACCGTCCAGACCGAACCGACCGCGTTCAGGTCGAGCGCGCCCTCGATCAGCGCGGCGAGGCTGACCACGACCCAGGCGGCGTTCAGGCCGATCACCGCGCGTGCCGCGGTGCGGTTGATCGACGCGGTCGCCCCGACCAGAGCGACGCCGATGCCGTAGAGGGTCAGGAAGACGCCGATCGGGATACCGAGGCGGCTGTCGAGGCCGAGCAGCGACTCCAGCGGACCCGACAGCGCCAGGTAGGCCAGGCCGTTCACACCGGTGATCACGGCGTCCAGGCGCAACGAGGTACGCAACAGCTTGTCGCCGGGGGCGAGCAGGGTGGACAGGTAGCCGGGGGCGGTGGTGGTGGTCATGGCGAATCTCTTTTCTGGATAAGGGTTTTGCGAGCAATGGCGGGGTCAGGCGACGGCCGGGACCTTGTCGAGGAAGCCGTACACCTGCGCGATGCGGCCCTCGTCGAGTACCGCGACGTCGAAGCCGACCACCAGCGCCTGGCCGTCGGCCGGACCCAGCTCCCAGGTGAAACGCACCTGGTCGTGGTGTCCGTCGACCGGTCCGGCCAGCCGGAACACCATGCCAGGGAACTGGGCCTGCACCGCGGCGATGCCCGCGTCCAGCGCCGCGCGGCCGGTGACGGCCATGAGCGGATCGACGTAGCTGGGCTCGTCGGTGAACACCCGGGCGATCGCGGCCGAGCGGGCGGCGGCGTCGGTGGTGTTCCAGATCTCCAGGTACTGCGCGACCAGGTCGTTCATCGTTTTCTCCCTTGTTTCTGCTGCGCTGTCTTGCGCCGTGAGAACAAGGTATGGCGAGGCGAGGGGGCCCCGAATCAGTCACGTATCAGTACTTTCGGCGACCGATGACGTAGGTGACGCCCGTCGGTGACCGGTTACGGTGAACGGATGCTGCACGGACGCGAGGCCGATCAGGCCCGCATCGATCGACTGCTCGCCGACGCTCGGGAGGGTCGCAGCGGCGTCCTCGTGCTGCGCGGCGAGGCCGGCATCGGCAAGACCGCGCTGCTGGATTACGCTGCCGCGCAAGGCATTCCGTCGGTGCGCAGCGCGGGCGTCGAGTCGGAGGCCGAGCTGCCCTTCGCCGGGCTGCACCTGCTGGTGCGCCCCGGTATGGCGCTGGTGGACACGCTGCCCGAGCGCCAGCGCGCGGCACTGCGTGGCGCGTTCGGGCTGGGCGCGCAGGAACCGGGCGACCGGCTGCTCATCGGTCTCGCGGTGCTCTCGCTCTTGGCCGAGGAGGCCGCCGAGGGGCCGCTGCTGTGCCTGATCGACGACGCGCACTGGCTGGACCGCGCGACCGCGGAGACCCTGCTCTTCGCGGCGCGCCGCTTGGACGCGGAGGGCGTGGCGATGATCTTCGCGACCCGGGCGGGCGCGCACGATTTCCCCGCGCCGGGTCTGCCGGAGCTGGAGGTCACCGCGCTGCGCCAGGACGCGGCCGCCGCGCTGGTGGACGCGGGCACGCCGGATCTCGCCCCCACGCTGCGCTACCGGCTGCTCACCGAGGCGGGCGGCAACCCGCTGGCGCTGCGGGAACTGCCCGCGGTGCTGGCCGCCGAGTCCGCCGACGCGGGGCCGAATCCGCTGCCGCTCACCCAACGCCTCCAGGTCGCCTTCTACGGCCGGGTGAGCAGGCTGCCCGCGGGCACGAGGACACTGCTGCTGGTCGCCGCGGCGGCGGGTACGGCCGAGGTGGATCCGGTGCTGCGCGCGGCGGCGACGCTTGGGGCGGGCCTCGCGGACCTGCAACCGGCCGAGGACGGCGGGCTGGTGCACACCGACGGCCGGGCGCTCACGTTCCGTCATCCGCTGCTGCGTTCGGCGATCTACCAGGGCGCGCCGCTGGCCCAGCGGCTCGCGGCGCACGCCGCGCTGGCCGCGACGCTCACCGCGCCGGAGGATGCCGACCTGCGCGCCTGGCACCTGGCCTCGGCGGCCACCGGACCGGACGAGGCCGTCGCCGCCGCGTTGGCCGACACGGCGGACCGGGCGCGCGCCCGCAGCGGCTATCACGGCGCGGTGGCCGCCTACGAGCGCGCGGCCGCGCTGAGCACCGATCCCGCGGCGCGGGTGGGCAGGCTGGTGCTCGCCGCCGAGACCGCGGGCGAGACGGGCATGCACGAACTGGCCGACCGGCTGGCCGAGCGCGCCGCGGCGCAGACCACCGACCCGCTGCTGGCCGCCCGGCTCGACCTGGTCCGCGGTCTCGCGGAATTCGGTGCGGGCAAACGGCTTCCCGCGCACCGGCGACTCGTCGCTGCGGCCGACGCGGCGCGACGGGAACCGCTGCTCGCGGCGCGCATCCTGACCGTCGCGGTGCACACCGCGTGGTATCTCGGGGACGAGGAGCTCGGCGAGGTCACCGAGCGCCTCGCGACCTTGCCGCTGCCCGAGGACGATTCGCTGTCGCACACCACCGGTTACGTGCTCGACGGCGTGCACGGGCGATTTCGCGCCGAGCTGCGCGCGACGGTCGACGCGGCCCGCGCCACGGGGGTGGACGCGCGAGACCTGGTACAGCTGTGCGGCGTCGGGCTCGTGATCGGACACGACGAACAGGTGACGGAACTGGCGGCGGATCTCGTCGCGGACTGCCGCGATCAGGGCCGGATCGGCCCGCTCCCGACGCTGCTGTTCTTTCGCGCCGAGGCCGAGACATTCCTCGGCAGGCCGCGCGAGGCGTTGGTCGTCGCCACCGAGGGCGCGCGGATCGCCGAGGACATCGGACAGGGCCACTGGGTGAGTCAGCTTTCCGCCTGTCTCGCCTATCTCGCGGCGCTGGGCGGCGACGAAGCGACCTGCCGTGCGGCGGCCGACCGCGCACTGGCCGAGGAGTTCGGCGGCGCCGACGCACCCGGCGCGAGCTGGGCGCACGCGGCGCTCGGTCTGCTCGACCTCGGCCTCGGCCGGGTGGACAGCGCCATGTCCCGTTTCGAGACGCTGACCGAGGAACCGTTCCGGCACATGGTCATCGGGCTGCGCTCGCTGCCCGATCTCGTGGAAGCCGCGGTGCGGCTCGCCGATCCGGCCCGCGCGGGCGACGCGCTCGATCGCCTCGACGGCTGGGCCGAGGCCTCGCGGCAGGACTGGGTCGGCGCGCTCGCCGCCCGCGCTCGCGCGCTGCTCGGTCCGGACGACCGGGCCGAGGAGCACTTCCGAACCTCGCTCGAGCTCGGCGGCCGCCCGTTCGAGCGCGCCCGCACGCAATTGCTCTACGGGGAATGGCTGCGTCGCAATCGCCGCAAGGTGGACGCGCGGACCCAGCTGCAACCGGCCATGGAGACCTTCCAACGCCTGGATGCCGCGCCGTGGGCCGAGCGCGCCCGCGTCGAACTCGGTGCGCTCGGCGTCGGCGCGGCCGCGCGGGCGGGGTCGGGAGTACTCGCCGCGCTCACCCCGCAGGAATTGCAGATCGTGCGACTCGCGGCGCAGGGAATGACGAACCGGGACATCGCGGCGCAGCTGTTCCTGAGCCCGCGAACGGTCGGCCATCACCTGTACAAGGCGTATCCGAAGCTGGGGGTGGTCTCGCGCGGGGAACTGGCGGCGCTGCCGTTGGACGCGGAGTGATCCACGGACGGACAGTGGACGCCGATACCAGCACTGGCCACGGACCGTTCAGCCGACACCGATCATCGGACGCGGACCGATCGTGCAGGGGGCGGGCGACGCGGACAGCGAAACGACCGGGATCGAATCGACGGCTTCGACCGGCAGCATCCGGTGTCGATCGGGAGCTGGGATGCCGCGACAGGCGTCGCGCGATCTAGTGCGCGGACAGCGCCCGCCGGTGCCGGAGCACCCCGGCGTCGCGTCGCGTTGTCACATAACCGAGCGTCCAGCGCAGCGCCGTGATCGCGGCCGCCGCCAGCACGGCGACCTGCGGCGCGCCCGTGATGAGCAAGAGCAGCACACCCGCCACCAGCCCGGCGGCCAGCGCCTCGAGCTTGTACACGGGCCACGCGGTACCCGCGATGTCCACGGTGGTGGGGTGAGCCGTTGCCATGGCATCAGGATATACGGAAGGCGAATTTCGGGCCACCGAACATTTCCGGTCGGGAACACCGGCGGCGGGTGCGGTGTTGCCGGTCGTATGCCACTAACCGGAGAGTACGCACCGAGCACGTCCGACTGGGCCCGCAAGCAGGCCGAGACCTACGAGGGTTCCGGCGGTACCGCGGGCACGTCGATAATGGGCAAGCCAGTCGTCCTGCTGACGACCAAGGGGGCGAAGACCGGCAAGCTGCGCAAGACACCGCTGATGCGAGTCGAGCACGACGGCGAGTACGCCGTGGTCGCTTCGCTGGGCGGCGCGCCCAAGCATCCGGTCTGGTACCACAACGTCAAGGCCGAACCGCATGTCGAACTGCGCGACGGCGAGGTCTCCAAGGACTACATCGCGCGCGAGGTGTTCGGCGAGGAGAAGAAGCTGTGGTGGGATCGCGCCGTCGAAGCGTGGCCCGATTACGCGAACTACCAGACGAAGACCTCCCGCCAGATCCCCGTTTTCGTACTCACCCCGCGGTGACCCGAGACCCTCGACCGCCCCACCCGCCGCGACCTCGCGTCGCGGCGGGTGGCAGCATATTTCGAGTGTCCAATCCGCTTGATGTAATGGATCAGCAGTTTTCCTCTCGTCCCGCGCTCACTGCGGACGAGATCGATGCCGCCGCCAAGCGAATTTCCGACATTATCGAGCCGACCCCGCTCCAGCTCAGCCCGCGACTGTCCGAACTGACCGGCGCGCAGGTCTACCTGAAGCGCGAGGACCTCACGGCCGTGCGCTCCTACAAGCTGCGCGGCGCCTACAACCTCATCGTCCAGCTGAGCGCCGAGGAGCGCGCCGCGGGCGTCGTCGCGGCGAGCGCGGGCAACCACGCCCAGGGCGTCGCCTTCGCGTGCAAGGCCATGGGCATCACCGGCCGCATCTACGTGCCCACCACCACCCCCAAGCAGAAGCGCGACCGGATCCGGGTGCACGGCGGCGAGTTCGTCGAGCTGATCGCCGTCGGCGAGACCTACGACGCCGCCGCGGGCGCGGCGGCCGCCGACGTCGAACGCACCGGCGCGACCATGGTGCCCCCGTTCGACGACACGCGCACCGCCGCAGGGCAGGGCACCATCGCCGCCGAAATCCTCGAGCAGCTGGGCGCCGCGCCCGACCTGGTGGTCGTCCCGGTGGGCGGCGGCGGCTGCCTGGCGGGCGTGGGCACCTACCTGCGCGCGCGGGCGCCGAAGACCGGCATCCTCGGCGCCGAACCGGCGGGCGCCGCCTCGATGACCGCGGCGCTGGTCGCGGGCGGGCCGGTGACGCTGCCGGAGATCGATCCGTTCGTCGACGGCGCCGCGGTGCGCAGGATCGGCGCGGTGCCCTACGCCGCGGTCGCGGGCTTCGGCGGCCGGGTGGTCTCGCACGCCTCGCTGCCTCTGCTGACCCAGTCCGAATCTCGTAGCGGCGCAGGCACTTTCCGCATGCTCCAGGTCGACGAGGGCGCGATCTGCACCACCATGCTCGACCTGTACCAGAACGAGGGCATCATCGCCGAACCCGCGGGCGCGCTCGCGGTGGCCGCGCTCGCCGAGATCACCGTGCCGCCGGGCTCGACGGTGGTGTGCCTGGTGTCGGGCGGCAACAACGACGTGTCGCGCTACGGCGAGATCATCGAGCGATCCCTGGTGCACCGCGGGCTCAAGCACTACTTCCTCGTCGACTTCCCGCAGGAGCCCGGCGCGCTGCGCCGCTTCCTCAACGAGGTGCTCGGCCCGGACGACGACATCACGCTGTTCGAGTACGTCAAGCGCAACAACCGGGAGACCGGGGCGGCGCTGGTCGGCATCGAGCTCGGCACACCGGACGGGCTGGAGTCCGTCCTGGAACGCATGGCCGCCTCGCCCATCCAGTGCGAACGGCTGGATCCGGGCTCACCGGCCTACCGGTATCTGACCTGACGCTCCCGCCCCGCCCGGTTCGCGGACCGGGCGGGGCGGGTAGCGGTCGGTGCGTCGGCCGGATCGCGCGGGCGGTCAGGCCGCCGCGTCGCGGGTCTCGTCGAGGGTGACGCGGCGGGTGGCGCGCAGGCAGTTGAGCATCAGCGGCAGCAGCCACATGGCCGAGAACTGGTCGACGCCCAGCTGACCCACCGAGAGCCGGTTGTGCACGAAGCCGACCGAGAGGCCGAGCCGCGGTTCGACCCAGCCGAACGATCCGCCGAGTCCGAGGTGGCCGAGACCGCCGCGAGCGCCCGGCATCGGCAGCGAGTGGTAGCCGAGATGCCACATCATCGGCGCGTAGAACAGCGCGTGATCGAGGCGGTATGTGCGCACCTTGCTCAGTTCGTCGATCGTGGCGCGCGAGAGGAACGGCCGTCCGTCGGGTGCCTGCCCGCTCGCGACCGCGCCGTACATGGTGGCCAGCGCGGACGCGGTGGCGACGCCGTTGCCCGCGGGAAGTTCGGTGCGCAGGATGGACGGGCCGTCGCCCTCCAGGATGGCTTCCAGCCCTGGCAGGAACAGGCAGCGGGTGACCGCGCCGAGTGCGCCGGGAATGAGGTGACTGCGGCGCAGCAGGAGCGAACCGAGCGGCTTGCCGAGCAGGCTGAGCTGGCCGCCCGCCAACGGCGCGTACACCGTGCCGGACTCGACAGGCGGCAGACCCAGGTGCAGCCCGTCGATGCCGAGCGGCTCGGACACCTCGGTGCGGAACAGCTCGCCCATGCTCTTCCCGGTGATCCCGCGAGCCAGACCGGCGAGCAGCCAGCCGTAGGTGAGCGCGTGATAGGTCGGCACGCCGAGTAGCCGATCCGGTGTGGCGGCGGCCAGGCGCCGCTCCATGAGCTCGTGGTCGAGGATGTCGTCCGGGGACTTCGCGATCGGCGCCAGCGCCGAGAGGCCCGCGCTGTGCGTCATCACCTGGCGCACGGTGATCCCGCCCTTGCCGTTGGCGGCGAACTCCGGCCAGTATTCGGCGACGGGAGCGTTGTAGTCGAGCAGGCCGCGGTCGGCCAGCCGGTGGATGACGGTGGCGGTGATGCCCTTCGTGGCGGAGAAGATGATCGAGCCGGTCTCGTGGGTCCAGTCCTGCTCGCCCGCGGCGCCGACCCAGATGTCGACGAGGGGTTCGCCGTTCAAATGCACCGCCAGCGCACCGCCCGCGCCGCGACGATGTCCGAACGCTCTGGTGAAAGCGCGTACCAGAGGTCCGAATTCGGCGGCGGCGCTGCCGCCGACTGAAGCCACGTTGCTCATCACTCCAAGGTAATGGCGACGGTCACACCAGGGCAATGGTCCTGTCCGGGACAGTTGACGTACCGTTACCCGGGATTCGGTTCGGTCACGGCGCTTTTCGCGGTCGCGAGCGAATCGGCGAGCAGCGCGAACGAGTGCGCGGGAATCGTTGTGCCCGTTGGCCCTTCGGTCGGCGGCTCCCATGACAGCAACGAGAACCCGGTGACCGGCACCCGCACTGGATCTTCCGACAGGTTGCACACCAGACGGAGCGAGCCACGATGAAGGACAAGCCATCGGGACCGTTCATCGTAGTCCACTCGCACGTGCGACATCAATGGATCGGTCAAATCCGGATGTCGTCTCCGCAACGCGAGCAGCGCGCGATAGCAGGCGAGCAGCCTGGCGCGCGCGGGATCGGCGAGTTCGGACCAGTCCAGCTTGGAGCGTTGAAATGTGGCGGGATCCTGCGGATCGGGCACGTCCTCGCTCGGCCAGCCGTGCTCGGCGAACTCGTCCTTGCGCCCGGCCGCGGTGGCCGCGCCGATCTCCGGGTCGGTGTGCGAAGTGAAGAACTGGAACGGCGTGCGCGCACCCCACTCCTCCCCCATGAACAGCATGGGGGTGAACGGCGAACACAGCACGAGCGCCGCCTTGACGGCGAGCTGGCCGTCGGTCAGGTACGCGCTCGGCCGGTCGCCGAGCGCCCGGTTGCCGACCTGGTCGTGGGTGCAGGTGTAGGCGAGCAGCGCCGAACCGGGTACCACCGATCGGTCGAGCGGACGGCCGTGCACGCGGCCGCGGAAGCTGGAGTATGTGCCCGCGTGGAACCAGCCGTGCGTCAGGGTGCGCGCCAGACAGGCCATCGAGCCGAAATCGGCGTAGTAGCCCTGCCGCTCACCGGAGACCGCGGTGTGCACGGCGTGGTGCAGGTCGTCGTTCCACTGTCCGGCCAGCCCGTGGCCGCCCGCCGCGCGCGGTGTGATCAGGCGCGGATCGTTGAGATCGCTTTCCGCGATCAAGGTCAGCGGCCTGCGCACGTGCGCGGCCAGGCGTTCGGTCGCGGCGGCCAGCTCGGCCAGCAGGTGGGTGGCGGTGCGGTCGACCAGCGCGTGCACGGCGTCCAGCCGCAGTGCGTCGAGGTGGAAATCGCGCAGCCAGCGCAGCGCGTTGTCGATGATGAAGCGGCGCACCTCGTCCGAGGCGGGGCCGTCCAGGTTGAGGCTGCGGCCCCAGGTGTTGCGGCCCTCGGTCAGATAGGGACCGAAGCGGGGCAGGTAATTGCCGGACGGTCCGAGGTGGTTGTAGACGACGTCCAGGCAGACCGCCAACCCGCGCGCGTGACAGGCGTTCACGAACCGTTGCAGGCCGTCGGGACCGCCGTAGCTCTCCTGCACCGCGTACCAGAGCACGCCGTCGTAGCCCCAATTGTGGGTGCCGTCGAAGGCGTTCACCGGCATCAGCTCCACCACGGTGACGCCGAGGTCGACGAGATGATCCAGGCGTTCGATCGCCGTGTCGAAGGTGCCACCGGGGGTGAACGTTCCGAGGTGCAGCTCGTAGAAGACCGCGCCCGCCAGCGGTCGCCCGGTCCAGTCGCCGTCGGTCCACGCGCTCGGATCCAGTGCGTGCACCGCGGAGCGCCCGTGCACGCCGTCCGGCTGACGAGCCGAGCGCGGGTCGGGCAGCACGGTCGGATCGTCGTCGAGCAGGTATCCGTACCGCGCCCCGTCCGGCGCGTCCCGCTCGACGCGCCACCACCCGTCGGCCGAGCCACGCATCGGGTGCACAGTGCCGTCGAGATCGAGCCGCACCGCGCCGGCCTCGGGCGCCCACACCTCGAAGACAGTCATCGCGCCAGCATCGCACGCCCGGCCGCCGACCTCATCCCGTCGACCACCGTGGCGCGTTACGGACGGCGACCGAGCGGCACTGGCGCACCGGCACTCGGACTGCGAGAGTGAACGGGTGGGACTGTACGAGAATCAGGTCGTGCCCCGGCTCGTGGAATTCGCCTGCGGCATGCGGGTCAACGAGCCGCAGCGCTCGCGGGCCTGCGCCGGGCTGCACGGCCGGGTGGTCGAGATCGGCTTCGGCTCCGGACTGAACGTGCCGTTCTACCCGGCGGCCGTCGAATCCGTCAGCGCGGTCGAGCCCGCCGACCTCGGCTGGAAGCTGGCACGCAAGCGGCTCGACCGCGCCACCGTGCCGATCGAGCGGGCCGGTCTGGACGGGCAGTCGCTGCCGTTCGCGGACAACACCTTCGACTCCGCGCTCTCGACCTGGACGATGTGCACCATTCCGGATGTCGCGACCGCGCTGGCCGAGGTGCGCCGGGTGTTGATACCGGGCGGGACCCTGCATTTCGTCGAGCACGGCTTGGCCCCCGATCCCAAGGTCCAGGCGTGGCAGCACCGCCTGAACCCGATCGAAAAGGCGATCGCGGGCGGCTGCAATCTGGACCGTGACATCAGGGGCCTGGTGCAGGCCGCGGGGTTCGAGATCCGCGACCTCGACGTGTTCTACGGCGAGGGACCGAAGTTCCTCGCCGCATTGACGCTGGGGGTCGCTGTCTCCCCGTAGCCCCTAGTGGATTTCGACGTGCAGCGTGTAGCTGGCGTTGCCACGGGTCGGCGCGACGAGCACGCGGTACACGCCGTCGTAGGGCAGCACGATCTCGGTCCAGGTCTCCTCGACCGCGAGCACCAGTCCGTCGGGGGCGGACACGCTGAAGTTCACGTTGTCCTCCAGCGCGACGATGGCCGTCTTCAGCAGCTGTCCGCCGCGCGCCTCGAGCAAGTAGCTGTCGGCGTCGCCGCGCACGACCGCCCCGTCCAGGGTGGCCTCGCTGGTGCCCGGCGCGAATTCGATTTCCGCGTAGACCCCGGCCTGTGCGGCGCCCGCACCCGCGACGGCGAACACCAGGGTGGCCGCGAGAGCGGTGAGCGCGACGAGCGCCGCGCGGAAGGGACGGAGGATTGCTGCCATGATCGTTGTCCTGTGGTGAGAGGGGATTCGGAACGATCCGAGTCTTACCCCGGCGGCTTGTCATCGGCTGAAGACACGGTTAAAGCACCGGTCCAGCGGCCGTTTTGCCGGTGGCGAGCATCTACAACACCTTTAGTGCTGTGGTCGACCAGTTGCACCGCAAGCCGTCCCGCACTACCACCGCGCCTCCCACCGACGCCCTGGTCAGCAGCGCACACTGACGGCGCCTCGCGACGAGCGGCCGCCGAATCTCGGAGCGGATCCGGCGGCCGTCGTCGGTCAAATGGTCAGGCAGCTGGGGCCGAGGAGGGCCTTGAGGTCGCCGAAGAGAGCCGAGGACGGGGAGACTCGCAGGCTGTCGTCGAGTTTGAGCAGAGTGGTCTTGTCGCGGGCGCCGACGTGGCGGACGTGCACGTCGGAGGTGCCGGGGTGGCGGGACAGCACGCGCTTGAATTCGCCGATCTTGTCCGGGGTGCACATGCGGGTGGAGATGGTCACCGCGAGCGGCTTGGCCACGCCGATGGAGGACAGGTCGGGGACCGCGAGGTCGTTGGCGATCAACGAGATTCGGTCGTCGCGCACCGAGACGCGCGCTTTCACCAGCACCACCGCGTCCTCGACCACGTCGGCGCCGTACACCGAGTACGCCTGCGGGAAGAACAGCACCTCGATGCCACCGGTGAGGTCTTCCAGCTGGGCCGAGGCCCAGGCCAGGCCGTTCTTGTTGATGCGCCGGTTCACCGAGGCGAGGATGCCGCCGATGGTGACCTGCGCGCCGTCCTTCACGTCGCCTTCGAGAATGGTGGGGATCGGGGTGTCGGCCTGCGCGGCGAGCACGTGCTCCACGCCGTTGAGCGGATGCCCGGAGACGTAGAGGCCGAGCATCTCCCGTTCCAGCGCCAGCTTGTGCTTGGACTCCCATTCCTCGTCCGGCACCGCGACATTGAACACCGAGGCCACCGACTCGTCGGCGTCCATACCGCCGAACAGGTCGAACTGCCCGATCGCCTCGGCCTTCTTGGTGGTCATCACCGCGTCGATGGCGTCGGAGTGGATGAGCAGCAGGCCCTTGCGCGGATGCCCGAGCGAGTCGAAACCGCCCGCCTTGATGAGGGATTCGGTGACCTTCTTGGTGCAGGCGATGGCGTCGATCTTGTTCAGGTAGTCGGAGAAATCGGTGAACTTCGATTTCTCCTTGCGCGCCTGGATGATCGAGGCCACCACGTTGGCGCCGACATTGCGCACCGCGCCGAGACCGAAGCGGATGTCCTTGCCCACCGAGGCGAAGTTCTGCTCGGACTCGTTGACGTCCGGCGGCAGCACCGTGATGCCGAGCCTGCGGCAGTCCGACAGGTAGACCGCGGCCTTGTCCTTGTCGTCGCCGACGGAGGTGAGCAGGCCCGCCATGTATTCGGCCGGGTAGTTGGCCTTGAGGTAGGCGGTCCAGAAGGAGACCAGGCCGTAGCCCGCGGCGTGCGACTTGTTGAACGCGTAGCCGGCGAACGGAAGGATGGTGTCCCACAGCGCCTTCACCGCACCCTCGGAGAACCCGTTCGCGGTCATGCCCTCGTGGAAGCCCTTGTACTCGGCCTCCAGCACCTCGAGCTTTTTCTTACCCATGGCCTTGCGCAGCGCGTCGGCCTTGCCCATGGAGTAGGAGGCGACCTTCTGCGCGATGAACATGATCTGCTCTTGGTAGACGATCAGGCCGTAGGTCTCGGCCAGGATGTCCTTGAGCGGTTCCTCGAGCTCCGGGTGGATCGGCTTGATCGGCTGGCGGCCGTTCTTGCGGTCGGCGTAGTCGTTGTGCGCGTTCATGCCCATCGGGCCGGGGCGGTACAGCGCGAGCACGGCGACGATGTCGTTGAAGCCGGTGGGCTGCATGCGGCGCAGCAGGTCGCGCATCGGCCCGCCGTCGAGCTGGAAGACGCCGAGAGTGTCACCGCGAGACAGCAATTCGTAGGTGCCCGGATCGTCCAGCGGCAGGTTGTCCATGTCCAGGTCGACGCCGCGGTTGGCGCTGATGTTGTCCAGCGCGTCACCGATGACGGTGAGGTTGCGCAGACCCAGGAAGTCCATCTTCAGCAGGCCGATGGCCTCGCAGGACGGGTAGTCCCAGCCGGTGATGATCGCGCCGTCCTGCGGGCGGCGCCACACCGGGATCGCGTCCATCAGCGGCTCGGAGGACATGATCACCGCGCAGGCGTGCACGCCCGCGTTGCGAATCAGACCCTCCAGGCCGCGGGCGGTCTCGTAGATCTTGGCGACATCGGGATTGTTCCCGATGAGCTCGCGGACCTCGGCGGCTTCCTTGTACCGCTCGTGATCGGGATCCATGATGCCCGAGAGCGGGATGTCCTTGGCCATGATCGGCGGCGGCAGCGCCTTGGAGATCTGGTCGGCGATCGCGAAACCGGGCTGGCCGAACTGGACTCGCGCGGAGTCCTTGATGGCAGCCTTGGTCTTGATGGTGCCGAACGTGATCACCTGGGCGACCCGGTCGCTGCCCCACTTCTCGGTGGCGTAGCGGACCATCTCACCGCGGCGGCGATCGTCGAAGTCGATATCGATATCGGGCGCGGAGGGCCGCTCGGGGTTCAGGAACCGCTCGAACAGCAGGCCGTGCGGAATCGGGTCGATATTGGTGATGCCGAGCGCGTAGGCGACCAGCGAACCGGCCGCCGAACCACGGCCGGGGCCGACGCGGATGCCGACCTCCTTCGCGTGGGTGACGAGGTCGCCGACGACGAGGAAGTAGGCGGGGAAGCCCTTCTGCCGGATGACGTCGAGCTCGAAGTAGGCGCGGTCGTAGTACTCCTGCGGCACGCCGGAGGGGAACCGGCGATCGAGGCCACGGTCGACCTCCTTGCGCAGCCACGAGTCCTGGTCCTCGCCCTCCGGCACCGGGAACACCGGCATGCGGTCCTTGAAGTTCCACACGTCGTCGTAGGACTGCACCCGCTCGCCGATGCTCACGGTGTTGTCGCACGCGCCGGGTACCTCGGCCTCCCACAGCGCGCGCATCTCGTCGGCCGACTTCAGGTAGTAGCCGTCGCCGTCGAACTTGAAGCGGGTCGGATCGGAGAGGGTCTTGCCGGTCTGCACGCACAGCAGCGCCTCGTGGTTGGCCGACTGATCCTTCGTCACGTAGTGACAGTCGTTGGTGGCCAACGGCGGAATGTCCAGCTGCTTGCCGATGTGCAGCAGTCCTTCGCGGACCCGCCGCTCGATGGACAGGCCGTGGTCCATCACCTCGAGGAAGAAATTCTCCTTGCCGAAGATCTCCTGCCACTTGGCCGCGGCCTCCAGCGCCTCGCGGTCGTGACCGAGGCGCAGCCGGGTCTGGACCTCGCCGGACGGGCAGCCGGTGGTCGCGATGATGCCCTCGGCGTACTGCGCGATGATCTCCTCGTCCATGCGCGCCCACTTGCCGAGCTGTCCCTCGATGGAGGCCAGTGAGGAGAGCTTGAACAGATTGCGCAGGCCGGTCGCGGTCTCGGCGACCATCGTCATGTGGGTGTAGGCGCCGGAACCCGAGACGTCGTCGCCCTTCTGGCTCGGGTCGCCCCACTGCACGCGCTTGGTGTCGAACCGGGAGGCGGGCGCGATGTAGGCCTCGATGCCGATGATCGGCTTGATGTCGTGTTTCTTGGCGGAGTTGTAGAACTCGGCCGCGCCGTACATGTTGCCGTGGTCGGTCATGCCGACCGCCGTCATCCCGAGTCGCTTCGCCTCGGTGAACAGCGGAGAGATCTTGGCCGCGCCGTCGAGCATGGAGTACTCGGTGTGGTTGTGCAGGTGAACGAACGATCCGGACTCGGCCAAGACAGTCCTTCCTCCCAAGGTCTCGACGGGGGTTGGAGCAACGAGTCTATGCGCCCCCTGCGACAAGGTTTCGCACCGGCACGCGCCGCCAGGATGATCATCGGCGCGTCGTGAAGAAGATCACCGGCGCGTCGCGATCGGCCGCCCAGATCGGCCGGGAAATGCCGTCCGCGACGGCGCCGGAGACAGCGTGCGCGCGCGCTGCGAGATCGATCGAAAGCGCCCAGACGGCGCGCTCGGTATTGGTAGTGTGCCTCCGCATATGCAGGGCCGACTATCCGCGACTATCGGATCGAGGTGTCCACGTTGATCACCAAGATGACCAGCACGTTAGCCGTAATTGCTCCGGCCGCCGCCGCGCTCACCGCGGCCGCGCTCACCCTCACCGCCGCGCCCGCCGCGGCCGAGAGCAGCAAGTTCGTGACCGTCTACTCGATGACGAACGGTCTGTGCATCGCGCAGATCGACGCGTCGGTCAACGGGGACGCCTACCCGGAGTCCGCGGCGTTCACCGTGGCCTCCACCATGTGGGGCGTCGGAAATTGCAGCCTCCCGGTGACTTTGAACTGGCGCAATACCGCCACCGGCGCAACGGGTTCGGTGACGCGCACGCCCAACGGCCCCGGCTACTGGATGAACGACGGCAAGTCCGCGATCTTCAGTCCCGGCGTCGGAGACTTCACCGCCACCATCACGCTGGGCGCGGCGCACCTTCCCCAGCCGGGAACCGTCAACTTCACGGTCTCCAAGTACCAAGGCTGACCCGCACCCGTCCACCCGCACGGCCGATAATCGGATCATGATCGGTCGATTCGCTGTGGTCCGGTGACCGCGACCGCGGTCGCCGTGGTCGCGGCGGCGCTGGTGGCGGGCGGCGCTCTGCTGGTGTGGCTGCGGACGCGGCGGGTCGTCACCACGCCCGCCGAACGCGCCGTGCACTCGGCGCTGCACACCGCCTCGCTGGCGGCCGTGCCGCTGCGCCGCGGGCTCACCGACCGGTCCGCGCAGGAGGCCGCTCCGCACCTGCGTGCGCTGACCGGCGCTGCGGCCCTCGGCGTCGCCGATGCCGAGGGCGAGGTGCTGGCCTGGGACGGATCGCACGCCGATCTCGTCGAGGCCTTCGCCGACGCCGCGCGGCGGGCTGTCGCGAGCGAACGGCCGGTGCTGGTGGCCGGTCCCGGCCAGGGCGAGCACGGCGCGCGGACGCTGATCGCCCAGCCGCTGCTGATCGAGAACAGCGGCGCAGCGGGCGCGCTCGGGGTGGTCACCAGCGGCAAGCCCGGCCCCGGACTGCTCGGCGCGCTCGCCGAGGTGGCCCGCTACGCCTGCGGCCAACTGGAACTGGCCGAACTCGACGCGTCCCGAGCCCGGCTGGACCGCGCCGAGGTGCGCGCGCTGCGGGCGCAGATCAGCCCGCACTTCATCTACAACGCGCTCAACACCATTGCCTCGTTCGTGCGCACCGATCCGGCGCGGGCCAGGGAACTCATTCTCGAATTCGCCGACTTCACCCGCTACTCCTTCCGCGCCGCAGGCGAATTCACTGTGCTGTCCGACGAACTGCGCAACATCGAGCGCTACCTGGCGTTGGAGCGAGCCCGCTTCGGCGACGCACTCCAGGTGCGGCTGCGGATCGCGCCCGAGGTGCTCGGCGTCGTGCTGCCCTTCCTCGCGCTGCAACCGCTGGTCGAGAACGCGGTGCGGCACGGCATCGCGGGCAGGCAGGGCGGCGGCACCATCGCCATCGTGGCCACCGACGCGGGCACCGATTGCCTGATCAGCGTCGAGGACGACGGCGCGGGCATCGATCCGGACCTGCTGCGTTCCGGCGCACTCGACGCGATCGAATCCGGTTCCGGCCCGGCGGGTTCCGGCGAGTCCGCGCACGTCGGGCTGGCCAACGTGGACGACCGGCTGCGGGCGGCCTTCGGCAACGACTACGGGTTGGTCGTGGAGACCGCGCCCGGCGCGGGCACCAAGGTCAGCCTGCGGGTGCCGAAGTTCCGCCCCGGCGTGCGCGCCTGACGCGTACCGCGCGATATCCGCTGGTCGGGATATCCGAAACGCGTCCGATCACCATGCCTTTACCATGAAAAGGTTGTGACGCAGAACACCGAAAGGCAAGCGGGCCCGCTGCGCGTGCTCGCCGTGGATGACGAGAAGCCCGCTCTGGACGAGCTGGTGTACCTGCTGCGCACCCAGCAGGGAGTGGGCGAGATCCACACCGCGGGCGAGGCGACCGGCGCGCTGCGGGTGCTGCGTACCCATCCGGTCGACGCGGTCTTTCTCGACATCAACATGCCCGGACTCGACGGCATGGAGCTGGCGGGCATCCTCTCCGAGTTCGCCAACCCGCCCGCGGTGGTGTTCGTGACCGCGCACGACGACCGTGCGGTGAGCGCGTTCGATCTCGGCGCGGTGGACTATCTGCTGAAGCCGCTGCGCGAGGCGCGCCTTGCGGAGGCGGTGCGGCGCATCGGCCAGACGCGCGCCGCTCCCCCGCCGCCCGCGGCGCCGCGCGCCGACCCGAACGCGGTCATCCCCGTCGAACTGGGCGGCGTGACCACTCTGGTGCACCGGTCCAGCGTGAGCTGGGTGGAGGCGGACGGCGATTACGCCAGACTGCACACCAGCGCGGGCTCGCACCTGGTGCGCATCCCGCTCTCCGCCCTCGAATCCCGCTGGGAGAACGCCGGTTTCCTGCGCGTGCACCGCTCCTACCTGGTGGCGCTGCGGCTGGTCACGGGCCTGCGCACGGTGGGAAGCGGCACGGTGGTGTGCCTGCGCGCCGAGGGCAGCGCGGCGGCAGTGGAACTGCCCGTGAGCCGCCGCCAGGTGCGCGAACTCAAACAGCGGCTCGTGCACGGGCCGCGCCACACCTGGACGAACCGGTGACCGGGCCGCAGCGGCCCGCGCGGCAACGGGTGGTGCTCGCCGAGCGGCGTGGCGCGCGCCGGGTGCGCACCCGGGCGGAGGTGGCCGAGCAGACCGAGATCGGGGAAGCCTTGATCGGCGGACTCATTCGTGCCCAGCTCGGCCTCGCGTTGCGACTGGCGCTGGTCACGGTCCTGGCGCTCGGCTCGGTTCCGCTGCTGCTGAGCATCGAGGCGCTCGGCTCGGCCGTGGTCCTGGGCGTGCGGCTGCCCTGGCTGCTGCTCGGCGTCGCGGTGTTCCCGGCGCTGTACGGGGTGGGTCGCCTCTACGTCCGGCTGTCCGAGCGCAACGAGGAGGATTTCCTCGACCTGGCCGGGGACTGACGTGGGCGCGCCCGCCCTGACCGTCGCGGCCCTGCTGCTCGCGGCGCTCGCCACCGTGGCCATCGGCGCGTACGGCGTGCGGCTCTCGCGGACCACCTCCGATTTCCTTGTCGCGTCGCGCAGCGTGAGTCCCGGCTGGAACGCGGCGGCGATCTCCGGCGAATATCTCTCGGCCGCCTCATTTCTCGGTGTGGCAGGACTGATCGCGAAGTACGGCGCCGACGCGCTGTGGTATCCGGTGGGATTCACCGCGGGCTACCTGGCGCTGCTGCTGTTCGTCGCCGCCCCGCTGCGCCGCTCGGGCGCGTACACGGTGCCGGATTTCGCCGAGTTCCGGCTCGGCTCGGTACGTTTGCGCAGGCTGGCCGCGGTGGTGGTGGTGCTCGTGTGCGCGGTCTATCTGATCCCGCAGTTCCAGGGGGCCGGGCTCACCTTGCGGATTCTGCTCGGCGTGCCGAGCTGGGTCGGGGCCGTCGCGGTCGGGGCGATCGTGATCGCCAATGTCACCGGCGGCGGGATGCGGTCGATCACGCTGGTCCAGGCGTTCCAGTACTGGCTGAAGTTCACCGCCGTCGCGCTGCCCGCGCTGGTATTACTCGGCCATTTCCTGGGCCAGGACCGTGAGCTCGGCACGGCCGCGCCGCCGGTGGTCACCGAGCGCACCACGGTGGACGTCACCACCGACGTGGTGGTGCAGGTCGGTGCGGGTCAACAGGTTTCGATCGTGGGCACGGTGGACGGCCGCCGCGTCGACGGTCCGGTGGCGTTGGCGCCGGGCGAGCACGAGCTGGCCGCGGGTACCGAGCTGGTGCTCGAATCCGGTTCCGCGGTCCCGGTGGTGGCGGGCGCGCCCGCCGACGGCGTCAGCTGGTTGTCGCCGGGCGGCGGGTTCGGCGGCTCGCACCCGACCTACCAGGTGTATTCGCTGATCATCGCCACCTTCCTCGGCACGATGGGACTGCCGCACGTGCTGGTACGGTTCTACACCAATCCCGACGGCCGGGCCGCGCGGGCGACCGCGCTCGCCGTCATCGGCTTGGTCGGCATGTTCTACCTGTTCCCGATCCTGCTCGGGGTGTTCGCCCGGCTCTACGTGCCGCAGTTGCTGATCACCGGAACGTCCGACGCCGCGGTGCTGCTGCTGCCCGGCTCGGTGCTCGGCGGGTTACCCGGCAAACTGCTGGCGGCGCTGGTCGCGGCGGGCGCGATCGCCGCGTTCCTGTCCACGTCCTCCGGGTTGCTGGTCAGCATCGCCGGCGTGCTCAGCACGGACATGCTGCGCGGCCGGATCAGGGACTTCCGTATGGCGGCGCTGGCGGCGGGCGTCGTCCCGCTGGCGCTTTCGCTCACCGTGGCCTCGCTGGACCTCTCGCGTACCGTCGCGCTGGCGTTCTCGGTGGCCGCCTCGACGCTGTGCCCGCTGCTGGTGCTCGGCATCTGGTGGCGCGGGCTCACCGCGAAGGGCGCGGGGGCGGGTTTGATCGTCGGCGGCCTCGTCGCGGGCGGGGCGACGGCGGTGTCCGTGCTCGGCGGGGCGTCCGAGGCGGTCGCCGACGGCTGGCTCGCGGCGATCCTCGGTTACCCTGCGGCGATCAGCGTGCCGCTGGCCTTCCTCACGATGGTGCTGGTGAGCACCGTGACGCGCGGTCAGGGCCCGCGCGCGGTGCGGCGGATCTTCGTGCGCATGCACGCCCCCGAACGCCTCGGCATGGGCGCCGACCGCGAGCGCGTGCTGCGCGCAGGCTGACGAGATCGCCGCCGGACCGCCGACCGTTCGTCGCGCGGAGCCGACCGCTCACCGCACAGATCCCCACCTTCACAGAGTGACCTGCACCACAACGCATATCGGCGCTTCGATCGGTCTACCTTCACCGCAGTAATCCACGTCACAAGCTAGGACGCTCCGATGACCAGTACCGACCTCGACGGCACCAAGCCACCGCGCACGCCGAGCGCAGAGGACTTCGCGGCCGTACAGGCCAGCCCGCAATTCCAGGAGCTGCGAAACCGTCTGCGCCGTTTCGTGTTCCCCATGACGGCACTGTTCCTGACCTGGTACCTCGGCTACGTGCTGCTCGGCGCGTACGCGCACGACTTCATGGCGACCGAGGTCGTCGGCAACGTCAACGTCGGGCTGCTGCTCGGCCTCGGCCAATTCCTGTCCACCTTCGTGATCACCGCGTGCTACGTCCGCTTCGCCAACAAGGAACTCGATCCGCGCGCCGCGGCCATCCGCAACTACCTGGAGGGCGAGCGGGCATGACCACGCAATTCCTCGCGGCCGGAACGGTCGGCAATCCCGTCGCGAACATCGCCATCTTCGGCCTGTTCGTCGCCGTCACGATGGTGGTGGTGATCAGGGCCAGCCGCAACAACGCCAGCGCCGCGGACTACTTCACCGGCGGCCGCGGCTTCTCCGGCCCGCAGAACGGCATCGCCATCGCGGGCGACTACCTCTCGGCGGCCAGCTTTCTCGGCATCGCGGGCGCCATCGCGGTGTACGGCTACGACGGCTTCCTCTACTCCATCGGCTTCCTGGTGGCCTGGCTGGTCGCGCTGCTGATGGTCGCCGAAATGCTCAGGAACACCGGCAAATTCACCATGGCCGACGTGCTGAGCTTCCGGCTGCGGGAACGCCCCGTGCGCACCGCCGCGGCGCTGTCCACGCTCACCGTCTCGCTGTTCTACCTGCTGGCGCAGATGGCGGGCGCGGGCGGCCTGGTCGCGCTGCTGCTCGACATCGAGGACCGGGCCGGGCAGTCGGTGGTGATCGCGGTGGTCGGCGTGCTGATGATCGTCTACGTGCTGGTCGGCGGCATGAAGGGCACCACGTGGGTGCAGATCATCAAGGCGGTGCTGCTCATCACCGGCGCCGCGCTGATGACGGTGATGGTGCTGGCCAAGTTCGGGTTCAACTTCTCCGACATTCTCGGCTCGGCGCAGCAGATGGTCTCCGACTCCACCAACAAGGCCGTCGCCTCGCGTGACGTGCTCGCCCCCGGCGCGCAGTACGGCGCGACCGAGACCTCGAAGCTGAACTTCGTCTCCCTCGGCCTGGCGCTGGTGCTCGGCACCGCGGGTCTGCCGCACGTGCTGATGCGCTTCTACACCGTGCCGACCGCCAAAGAAGCTCGCCGCTCGGTGGTCTGGGCGATCGCCCTGATCGGCGCGTTCTACCTGTTCACGCTGGTGCTCGGCTACGGAGCGGCCGCCATCGTCGGCCCGGATCGCATCCTCGCCTCGGCGGGCGGCCAGAATTCGGCGGCGCCGCTGCTGGCCTTCGAACTCGGCGGTGTGCTGCTGCTCGGCATCATCTCCGCGGTCGCGTTCGCCACCATCCTCGCGGTGGTCGCCGGCCTCACCATCACCGCGGCGGCCTCGTTCGCGCACGACATCTACGGCAGCGTGCTGAAGCACGGCAACGCGGACGAGGCGGCGCAGGTGCGGGTTTCGCAGATCACCGCGGTGGTGATCGGCGCGCTCGCCATCGGCCTCGGCATCCTGGCCAACGGGCAGAACATCGCGTTCCTGGTGGCGCTGGCCTTCGCGGTCGCGGCGGCGGCGAACCTGCCGACCATCGTGTACTCGTTGTTCTGGCGGCGCTTCAACACCACCGGCGCGCTGTGGAGCATGTACGGCGGCCTGATCTCCACCATCGTGCTCATCGTGTTCTCGCCCGCGGTGTCGGGCAGCAAGAGCGCGATGCTCCCCGGCTCGGACTTCGACCTGTTCCCGCTGTCGAATCCCGGAATCGTCTCCATCCCCTTGGCTTTCGCGCTCGGCGTGATCGGCACCTTCGTCGGCGGCCGCACACCCGAGAACCCGGCCAAGGCCGCCGAGATGGAGGTTCGCTCGCTCACCGGAGTGGGCGCGGAGAAGGCGGTCGTGCACTGACCTTCCCGGTCCCGGCGCGCGCCGGGGCCACCGCAGGACTCGCCGCAACGGCGCGGCGCCCGTCGGGTCCCGGCACACGCCGGGGCCCGACCCCTGTTCCCGTTGCCGCTGAGGCTCTTTCGATTGGAGATGTGACTTGACCAGCGCCACGACCGGACCCGACACCACGGTCCCCGTGACCTACCCGCCCAGCTCGGAATTCGCCGCCGCCGCGAATGCCGATGCGGCGCTCTACGATCGGGCCGCCGCCGACCGGCTCACCTTCTGGGCCGAGCAGGCCGAGCGGCTGCACTGGCACCAGAAGTGGAACCAGGTGCTGGACTGGAGCGACGCGCCCGTCGCCAAGTGGTTCGTCGAGGGCAAGCTCAACGTCGCCTACAACTGCGTGGACCGCCACGTCCTCGACGGGCACGGCGACCAGGTCGCCATCCACTGGGAAGGCGAACCCGGCGACTCGCGCGACATCACCTACGCCGAACTGCTCGCGGACGTCTGCCGCGCGGCCAACTATCTCACCGAACTCGGTCTGCGCGCGGGTGACCGGGTGGCGATCTACATGCCGATGGTGCCCGAGGCCATCGTCTCCATGCTCGCCTGCGCGCGGCTCGGACTCACCCACTCGGTGGTGTTCGCGGGCTTCTCCCCCACCGCCTTGCGCCAGCGCGTGGACGACGCGGAGGCGCGATTGGTGATCACGACCGACGGTCAGTGGCGGCGCGGCGCCGCTGCCCCGCTCAAGGCCGCCGTCGATGAGGCGCTCGGCGACGGAAATTCCAGCGCGGAGCACGTTCTTGTGGTGCGGCGAACGGGAATCGACACGCCGTGGACCGAAGGTCGTGACCTGTGGTGGCACGAGACCGTCGAGGCCGCTTCCCCCGAGCACGAGGCGCAGCCCTTCGACGCCGAGCACCCCCTGTTCATCCTCTACACCTCCGGCACCACCGGAAAACCCAAAGGCATCCTGCACACCTCCGGCGGCTACCTCACCCAAGCCTCCTACACCCACCACAACGTCTTCGACCACAAACCCGGACAAGACGTCTACTGGTGCACCGCCGACATCGGCTGGGTCACCGGCCACAGCTACATCGTCTACGGACCCCTGTCCAACCGCACCACCCAAGTCGTCTACGAAGGCACCCCCAACTCGCCCACCGAACACCGGCACTTCGAGATCATCGAAAAGTGCGGCGTCACCATCTATTACACCGCGCCCACACTCGTGCGTACCTTCATGAAATGGGGCCGGGAGATCCCGGACGCGCACGATCTGTCGTCGCTGCGGCTGCTCGGCAGCGTCGGCGAGCCGATCAATCCCGAGGCGTGGCGGTGGTATCGCGAGGTCATCGGCGGCAACCGGACGCCCATCGTGGACACCTGGTGGCAGACCGAGACCGGCGCGATCATGATCTCCCCGCTGCCCGGCGTGACGGCGGCCACACCGGGCGCCGCCATGGCACCGCTGCCCGGCGTCTCGGCGGCAGTCGTCGACGACGACGGCGCCGTCCTCGAACACGGCGTCGCCGGGCTGCTGGTGCTCGACCAGCCGTGGCCGTCGATGCTGCGCGGCATCTGGGGCGATATGGAACGCTTCCGCGAAACCTATTGGGCGCGTTTCGCCGCCGACGGGTGGTACTTCGCCGGTGACGGCGCGAAGGTGGACGAGGACGGAGCGCTCTGGGTGCTCGGCCGGGTCGACGACGTCATGAACGTCTCCGGCCACCGCATCTCCACCGCCGAAGTCGAATCCGCCCTCGTCGGACACTCCGGCGTCGCCGAAGCCGCTGTCGTCGGCGCCAGCGACACCACCACCGGCCAAGGCATCGTCGCCTTCGTCATCCTCACCGCCGAAACCGAGGACACCGGCGACGCCCTCATCGATGAACTGAAGGCCGAAGTCGCCCGCGAAATCAGCCCCATCGCCAAACCACGCGAAATCCACGTCGTCCCCGAACTCCCCAAAACCCGCAGCGGCAAAATCATGCGCCGCCTGCTCCGCGACGTCGCCGAAGGCCGCGAACTCGGCGACACCTCCACCCTCGTCGACCCCAAGGTCTTCGAGGCCATCGCGCGCGGCTGAACCCGGCGCTGGGCGGCGTACCCGATCACATGAGGGGTTCGGGTCCGCCGCCCGCCGAATTCGGGTTCGGCGCTGCCCCGACGCTTTTGCGGTATGCACATACCAAATAAATGGTATGTTGATATCATCAAAGCGGACGAAGGGGAGGTCATGGGCAAGGTCGGAGGGTTCAGGAACGACGAGGCGCGCGAGAACTACCTGCGCGCGTACGACGCGATAGAGGCGCTGTGGCCCCTCCCCGCGACGCAGGTCGATATCCCGACGTCGTTCGGGCCAACGCACGTGCGCCGGTCCGGTTCCGGGGCAGGGACGCCGATCGTGCTGTTGCACCAGTTCGGCGGCAACGGATTGGTGTGGCACAGCGTCGTCGAGGATCTCGCCGGAGACCGCGTCGTGTACGCACCGGACACGATCGGGACCGCGGGACGCAGCGTGCAGACCGCGCCGTTGACAGGCGAGGCCGACTTCGCGGCCTGGTTCGAGGAGGTGCTGAACGGGCTCGGCCTCGATCGCGTCCATCTGGTCGGTTATTCGCACGGCGCGTGGCATGCCGTGCTGGCCGCGTTGCACGCCTCCGGGCGGCTGGCCAGCTCGACGCTCATCGAGCCGGGCGGTGTATTCACCAAGCCGAAGCTGGGCGTGCTGGTGAAGATGATCTGGTTCGGGATGCGCGGCAAGTCCGACGAGAACATGCGCAAGACGATGGCGTGGCTGTCGCCGGGCGCTGTCGTCGGCGACCTCGAATTCGCCTGCGGCAAAGCCGCATTACACGGCTACCGCATGCGCATCGGCTGGGCGCGGGTGCTGAAGGACGCCGAGTTGCGATCCCTCACCGTGCCCACGCTGGTGATCTTCGGTGGCGACACGCTGGTCGCCGACACCGAACTGGCCGCCGAGCGCATCGCGGCCAACGTCCCGCGTGGCACGACCGAGATCTATCCCGGAACGGCGCACGGCATCCTGTACCAGATCCCCGGCCGGATCAGCCAGCGCATCAGGACCTTCGTGCAGCAGCACGACCGATCGGAGGTCCGATAGCGCCGCGCCCCGCACCGTTCGCGCCCCAGCGATTGAACCATCCGCCCGGTCGATGACGTGATCAGTGCGCAACGATGTCGGGCGGCTCGAAGCCCGGCATCGCTGCGACACCACCGAATTCGCCGCCGTCGACCGGAAGCGCGCAGCCCGCGGGGACTTGCCCGCATCCGCTTCGTCGGCCGACTGCGGCATCGTCCGAACGGAGCGCCACATGGCCAACGACGACCCGACACTAGACCGCCGCACCGTGATGGCGGGCGCCGGAGCACTGGCCGCGGCCGCCACCGCACTCGCGGCGTGCGGCGCCCGAGGCGAGAACGAATCCGCGGCGGCGCCCGCTCCCACGCCCGCCGCGCAATCCGGCGGGACGACCGTTCTCGCCAAGACCGCCGACGTGCCGGTGGGCGGCGGCGTGATCGCCGGGGACACGGTGGTCACCCAGCCGAGCGCGGGCGTCTTCGTCGGCCTGGACAGCACCTGCACGCACGCGGGCTGCCGGATCGCCGAGGTCGCGGGCGGCACCGTCAACTGCCGCTGCCACGGCAGCAAGTTCGGTCTCGACGGTTCCGTCGTCGCCGGGCCTGCCCAACGCCCGCTCACATCCAGAACGGTTCGCGTGGAGGGTGATTCGGTCGTCGCCGGATGATCTCAGGCGTCGCCGAACATCTCCGCCATCCGCCGGTCCATCTCCTCGGGCGAGATGTCCTCCACGTGGGTGGCCACCGTCCAGCGGTGTCCCCACGGGTCTTCGAACGCACCGCTGCGGTCGCCGTAGAACTGGGTGGTCATCGGGGTGAGTTCCTTGGCTCCGCCCGCGAGTGCGGCCGTGAAGGCCGCGTCGGCGTCCTCGACGTAGACGTAGATGTTGACGGGTGTGCCGCCGACCGTCTTGGGATCGAGGAAGTCCATGTCCGGCGCCGGATCGCCGAGCATGATGACCGAATCGCCGAGCGTCAGCTCGCAGTGCGCGATCTTGCCGTCGGGGCGCGGCATGCGCATCCGCTCCGTGGCGCCGAACACCTGCTTGTAGAAATCGATCGCGGCCGCGGCGCCGTCGATCGCCAGGCCGGGCGACACCGCCGGATATCCGTCTGGGATAGGTTTCACATCGGACATGGGAGACCTCCGGTCGAGGCTTTTCGTCGGACAGGGCGAGCCTATTCCCGCAAAGCCCCCGAAATCGCCCGATCGGCCGAAAGATCTTGGGTCACGGCCCGGCGACGCCGCGCAGCCTGGCCACCTGATCCGCCGTCAGATCGGTCAGCGCGGCGGGCTCGACGGATTCCGGCGCGGTAATGGTGACCTGTGCCAATACCGGACCGACCTGAACGATCGAGACGAGCGAGACCAAGGTGAACCCCGCACTGGCGGTGCGCAGTTGGAACGCCGTCGAGGCGTCGCCGACGGGTGGTTGATCCAGCGCGCCGAGCCGGTATTCGATCGCCGTTCCGTCCGCGTCGTTGCCGGAATATTCGGTGCATTCGCGCAATGTCTGCTGCACCGCGGAAAAGGCCGTCGGCAATTTCTCCGGCGAATAACTCGCGGCATCGATATCGATGCTGGAGAAGTTCGGACCGTTGTAGGCGACGGTATTCCACGTCAACGGTTCGGTGCCTTGCTCGGCCAGCGGCAGCAGCACGCGCGCGCACTGGGCGGGCCGCGTCTCGGCGGTCGGTCCGGCCTGCTCCGGCTGCCCCGGGCCGCGGGTGTCGAACACCGGCGTCATGCCGGGCAGATCGGCGGGACCGAGCAGGCGCCTGGCCAGCTCCTCCGGATCGGTTGTCGGCGAACCGGTCACCGGCGCGGCGGCCACGGCGGGACCGAGCGGTGCCAACGCGGGAAGGGACGGCTGCTCCTCTTCCGCATCGCAGCCCGCGACGACGGCCACGCTCGCCACCGCCGACAGCAGCAGCGCGCGTCTCACTCCGCCCACGAGACCTGCGTCGTGATGGTCTGCTGCAACATGCTCGCGCTGCGCGGATCCCGGTAGGCCTGATGCCCGCCGACGGTGATGGACCCGGCCACCGGCAACGGCAGACCGAGGTCGACAGTGATGGTCCCGGTGCCTTGCATCACATAGTCCTCGATGTCGAGGGTGCCCGCGTTGTTCGGTAGCGACCATTGCGCGGATTTCGGGGTCTGCGTCACGTTCAGCTGGATGGTGAGCCGGTCGCCGTCGCGCTCGGTCAGCGTCGCGGTGGTGACCTGGTCGAGCGTCACGCCGCCGGTTACCTCCTGGTGCACGGTCCACACCGCGCCCTCGCCGATCGGTTCGTCGGGGAACATGATCGAGCGGTACACAGCCTGGTAGAACGCCTGCTCCAGCGCGGCGCGAGCGGCGTTGGAGGTGTCCGGCGACGGCGCGAGCCGCAGCGCGGTGATGGCGCCGTCGTCGCTGAAGTCGAGGCCCGCGTGCGAGCCGTCGGCGGCGGTGAGTGCCTTGCTCAGCAGCGGGTCGGGGGTGGACACCGCGCCGATGACGAGGTCGACTCCCTCGGCGCTGGTCTCGGCGGTCATCGGAATGGTCAGCGCGGGCGTCGAGAAGTCGCGCTTGGGCTGGTCGTTGATCTGCTGTTCGATGCGGTGATCGGTGCGCAGGGTCACCCGCTGATCGGTACCGACGACGAAATGCGGCCGCAGCACTTCGCGCGGCTCGGCGCCGGGCTCGAGGAGCGTGGCGGCCGAGGCCGTGATGGGCACGGTCACTTCCTTGCCGATGCCGAGCGGCTCGGTGCCCTCGCCGGCAGCGGGCGCCTCGGCGTCGTCGCTGCACCCGACACCGAAGGCGGAAAGCCCCACCGCGAGCACGACGAGCAACACGCTCGAGCGCGCGAACCGGGGCAGGTGAGAAGAAGACAACACCGTCACGAGCAACAGGGTACGACCGCTTCCTGAGTGTCAGCTGGGACATTCGCCTCGCGTGCCGCCGGGCGCGTTTCGAACACGCCGCGAGGAGGCGCGGCGCGGCGCGCCAGGCGCTCGAGAGATGATGATCGGCGTGAGTGACGACCGGCCGCCCGAGGACAACACCGCCGACCCGGCGCAGCAGACGACCCAGCCGCTACGGCTGCGGACCCTGCTGATCATCGCCGCAGTGCTGTTCTGCCTCGACCTGCTCACCAAGACGATCGCGGTCGCCACCCTCGAGCCGGGCGATCCGGTGTACCTGGTCGGCGACTTCGCCCGCTTCACCCTGGTGCGCAATCCGGGCGCGGCCTTCTCCATGGCCACCGGCATGACCTGGCTGCTGACGCTGGTCGCGGCGGCCGTGGTGATCGGCGTCATCCGCATCGGCCGCACGCTGCGCTCGCTGTGGTGGGCGATCGGCCTCGGCATGGTGCTCGGCGGCGCGCTCGGCAACCTGATCGACCGGCTGTTCCGCGCGCCGGGACCGTTGCAGGGGCACGTCGTCGACTTCGTCGCGATCGGCTGGTGGCCGGTGTTCAACGTGGCGGACTCGGCGATCGTCTGCGGCGCGATCCTGCTCGTGGTGCTGACGGTCTTCGGCTTCGAGCCCGACGGCACCCGGACCGGGCGCGGCGCGGCGGACGAGGAGCGGGCCGCGACGGCGCAGGCCGATCCGCCCGCCGGGACCGAACCGAAGAACGACAAGCCGAAGAAGGACACGCCGGGCGGCGCCGAAGAGGAGAACGCGGCATGAGAGAGACCAGGACCATGCCCGTACCCGACGGGCTCGACGGCATGCGGGTCGACGCGGGCCTGTCGCGACTGCTCGGACTCTCGCGCACCGCGGTGGCGGCGCTCACCGCCGAGGGCTCGGTGCAACTGGACGGCATTCCCGCGGGCAAGTCCGACCGGCTGGTCGGTGGCGCGTGGCTGGAGGTCGAATTCCCCGAGCCCAAGCGCGAACTCACCATCGAGGCCGAGCCGGTGGAGGGCATGAAGATCCTCTACGCCGACGACGACATCGTCGCGGTGGACAAGCCGGTCGGCGTCGCCGCGCACACCGGCGTCGGCTGGACCGGCCCGACCGTGGTCGGCGGACTGGCCGCCGCGGGGTACCGGATCTCGACCTCCGGCGCGCACGAACGCCAGGGCATCGTGCACCGGCTCGACGTCGGAACGTCCGGGGTGATGGTGGTCGCCCAGTCCGAGCACGCGTACACCGTGCTCAAGCGGGCCTTCAAGCAGCGCACCGTCGACAAGCGCTATCACGCGCTGGTGCAGGGACATCCGGATCCGAGCAGCGGCACCATCGACGCCCCGATCGGCCGCGCCCGCGGCAACGACTGGAAGTTCGCGGTCACCGCCGACGGACGGCCCAGTGTCACCCACTACGACACCGTCGAGGCGTTCCAGGCCGCCAGTCTGCTCGACATCCACCTGGAAACCGGCCGCACCCACCAGATTCGCGTGCACTTCTCGGCGATCCGGCATCCCTGCTGCGGTGACCTCACCTACGGCGCCGACCCGCGCCTCGCCGAACGCCTCGGCCTGGCGCGGCAGTGGCTGCACGCCCGCTCCCTCGGCTTCGCCCATCCCGCCGATGGACGCTGGGTGGAGATCACCAGCGAGTACCCGGACGATCTGAAGAACGCGCTGGACGTCCTGCGCAATGCCTGATCGGCCCGAGTCCGGTGCGGAACGTCGCGAGGGCGACGCCGCCGACGACGGACCCGAGAACTTCGCTGCCGGGGAACACCCAGCGCGAGACACGGCCCGCGGCGGCGATGCCGACGACGGGCGACCGGAAAACCCCGGCCCGGAGAAGCATCCGGGACGCGCGGCACCAGGTCACGCGCACGACGACGTGGAGGACGGCGGACGCGGCCGGCCAGCGCGGATCGCCCGCGCGGTGCTGGCTGGTGTGCTGGCGGCCGGTGTCCTCGCATTCCTGGCCGTGCTCGGCGCACTGAACCCGCCGCGCGAACTCGGGGTCGGCACCGATCGGCTCGGTCCGGATCACGCCGAGCCCGTCGCCGAGTACCTTGTCCGAGCCCATGATTCGCTCGCCAGCGCCGACGCGGATCAGCACTGGGCGCTGGTGTCGTTCACCGAACCGGTGGCGCCCCAGTCGATTCCCGCGCACAGCGGCGGGCTGCGCATCGGGCAGGTGCTGCACCGCGTTCCGATTCCCGGCGTGCAGACGCCGCTCGTCGCGGTGCCGGTGCCCGCGGGCGACGCGGTGGCGGTGGCCTCGGCCGACGCGGCCGCGTGGCAGATACAGGACCAGCTGGAGTCCACCGTCACGAGCGACGAGCGCTACACCCGGATCATGACGGTCGCCATGTCCCGCCTGCGGGAGGGCTGCGCCTGCACCGTCGGCCTGGTCGTCCGCGGCACCCTGCCGGAACTCCGCAACCTGGCCTCGGTCGACGGCATCCGCGCGGTCGAAGCCTTGCCCGCCGACGCCGTGGCGGGCCACTTCGCGGTGAGCCCGCTGCTGCCGGAGCACACCGAGACCGTTGCCCCCGGGCCGGACGACGCCCCTGTCCCCGGCAACTGACCGGCAGTCGTCAGCCCGGCATGGCCGGAGCGAAGGCGGAGGTACGCCCCTGCGGCACGTCCGGTCAGTCGGGCAGGGTCACCACGCCGTCGAGATAGCGGCGGCAGCGCCCGAGCAGCAGGACACGATCGTCGACCAGCGCACAGCGCAGGGAGCCGCCGCGGCGCGACAGCTGACGGGCCAGCAGCTCGGTGCGACCCAGCTCGGCGGCCCACAGCGGAACCAATTGGGCGTGCGCCGATCCGGTGACCGGGTCCTCCGGCACGCCGATGCCGGGGGCGAAAACCCGTGAGACGAAATCGACTTCCGCGCCGCGGGCCGTGAGGACGGCCGCCCTGGGCAGCGGCGGAAAGGCGCTCAGCAGCGGACGGGCGCGGCGGACTTCGTCTTCGGAAGCCACCACGACGACCTCGTCGGTGCCGGAGAAGGCGCGCACCGGCGCCACCCCGAGCGCCGCCACCAGCGCCGGGTCCGGCTCGACCTCGACGGAGGCCACCGTCGGCAGGTCGAGCACGTACTCGTCGTCGTCGGTGCGATCCACGTGCAGCCAACCGCTCCTGGTGAAGAAGCTCACCCGGTCGGCGCCGGGATGCATGTCCTCGAGGACCTGGGCCGCGGCGGCGAGGGTGGCGTGCCCGCACAGGTCGACCTCCGCCGCGGGGGTGAACCAGCGCAGGTGGAATGCCGGATGATCCCCGGGCGGCCCGACCGCCTCCGGGGGTAATTGCGAGGTGTAGAAGGCGGTTTCGGCGAGGTTGTTCTCCTCGGCCAGGTTTTGCAGCAGCTCGTCCGGCAACCACGACGTCAGCGGCATCACGGCCGCCGGATTACCCGAGAACGGTGCGTCGGCGAACGCGTCGATCTGGTGCAGCAGTACCTCCATAATCGGAGAAGGTACTCCAACCCCGAATGATCGCTTCGCACAAGGCATCTCGGATCACCGCCGGGCAGGTGACGCGGGTCACGCGCTGCCGCCGGGCGAAGCGGGGATGAGCCTGCGCTGCTCGCCGTGCAGTGCGGCGCTGATCCACCAGATCGCCTCGACCAGCACGATGCCGACCGCGCCGCAGACGAACGCCGCCGTGGTCAGCGCCTCGTTGGACGGGTCGAGCTTGAAGAACTCACGGGTGAACGGCACGGTGAACAGCACGACGTAGGCCGCCATGGACGCCACGATCAACACCACCTTCCACCACACGTACGGCCGGGCCACGATGGCCAGCACCCACATCGCGATCATGATCAGAGTGATGAGCGCGGTAGTGCCCGCCTGCTCCTTCTGCGTCTCGGTGGCATCCGGCCCCGCGTAGGCGATCAGGTACGCCACGAAGGTCGCGACGCCGATCACCACGCCGGACGGAATCGCCAGACGCATGACGCGCGAGACGAATCCGGTGCGGGCGCGTTCGTTGTTGGGGGCCAGCGACAGGATGAACGCCGGAATGCCGATGGTGAACCAGGCGGCGATGGTGACGTGGCGCGGCAGGAACGGATAGCCGATCGGCTCGTAGTCGAAGATCTGCGAACCGATACCGGCCACGCCGACCAGGAACGCCAGCAGCACCGAGTACACGGTCTTGGTGAGGAACAGATTCGAGACGCGCTCGATGTTGCCGATCACCCGGCGGCCCTCGCCGACGACGTACGGCAGCGTCGCGAATTTGTTGTCCAGCAAGACGATCTGCGCCACCGCCCTGGTCGCCGGGCTGCCCGCGCCCATGGCCACGCCGATATCGGAATCCTTCAGCGCCAGCACGTCGTTCACGCCGTCGCCGGTCATCGCGACGGTGTGCCCGCGCGACTGAAGCGCGCCGACCATGGCGCGCTTCTGATCCGGACGGACCCGGCCGAAGGTGGTCTCGTGCTCGAGCACGTCGGCGAGTTGCTCAGGGTCCTCGGGCAATCGGCGCGCGTCGACGGCGTGCTCGCCGCCGGGCAGGTCGAGCGAGGAGGCCACCGCGCCCACCGAGACGGCGTTGTCGCCGGAGATCACCTTGATCGAAACGTCCTGGTCGGCAAAGTAATCGAGCGTCGCCCGCGCGTCGGGGCGGATCTTCTGCTCCAGCACCACCAGCGCGGCGGGCCGCACTGTTCCCGGCGCGTCGGACGCGTCCACCGGGCGGTCGCTCTGCGCGAGCAGCAGGACGCGCAGGCCGGAGGAGCCGAGTTCTTCGGCCATGCGCGCATCCTCGGACTCCGGGTCGAGCAGCACGTCCGGCGCGCCGAGCAGCCAGTCGCCGTGCTCGCCGTAGGAGAAGCCGCTCCACTTCTTGGCCGAGGAGAACGGCGCGACCGCGGTGTGCTGCCACTCGGGCCGGTCCGTCAGCTCTTCGGCGATGGCCTGCACACTGGCATTGGGGCGCGGGTCGTCGCCCGCCATCGCCGCCAGTGCCCGGCGGACCGCGCCGTCGTCGAAGCCGTCCAGGATCTTGATGTCCGACAGCCGCATACCGTTCTCGGTCAGGGTGCCCGTCTTGTCCGCGCACACCACGTCGACGCGGGCCAGGCCCTCGATCGCGGGCAACTCCTGGACCAGGCACTGGCGGCGGCCGAGCCGCACCACACCCACCGCGAACGCGATGGAGGTCATCAGCACCAGCCCCTCGGGCACCATCGGCACCAGCGCGGCCACCATGCCCGTCACCGCGGGCCGCCAGCTCTCGCCGCTGGAGAACAGCTGGTTGTAGATGCTGAGCAGACCGGCGGGGATCAGCAGGTAGGTGATGAATTTCAGGATCTTGTCGATGCCGCTGCGCAGCTCGGAGTGCACCAGGGTGAATTTGCTGGCCTCCTCGGCCAGCTTCGCGGCGTAGGCGTCGCGGCCCACCTTGGTGGCCCGGTACGCACCGGAGCCGGACACCACGTAACTACCCGACATCACCTCCGCGCCGACGGCCTTGTCGATCGGGTCGGCCTCGCCGGTGAGCAGCGACTCGTCGATCTCCAGCAGGGCGGACTCCTCGACGACGCCGTCCACCACGATCTGGTCGCCCGGACCGAGCTCGATGAGGTCGTCGAGCACCACGTCCTTCGGCGCCACCTCCTGCGCGACGCCCTCGCGGCGCACCGTCGGCCTGGCCTGGCTGACGATGGCCAGCTGGTCCAGCGTCCGTTTGGCCCGGATCTCCTGGATGATGCCGACCGCGCTGTTGGCCACGATCAGCAGACCGAACATGCCGTCGATGATCGAACCGGTCGAAAGCACCAGGACGAACAGCACACCGAGGATCGCGTTGATCCTGGTGAAGACATTGGCGCGAACGATCTCGCGGACCGAGCGGCTGGCCCGGTCCGGCACGTCGTTGGTGAGCCCGTCGCGGCGACGTTGCTCGACCTCCGCCGCGGTGAGTCCGGTCGCGCCCGATGCCTGAACGGTTATCGACATGACCGCCAGCCTAATAGGGCGCTGCCGGGCGCAGTCCGTCCGCAAACCGCGGATGGCCGAAGCGAAGACGGAGGTTCGCCGGGCATTCATCCCATGAACAGCGGCCGCCCATTAGCCTGGCACGGGTGCGGCGAAACAGATCCATCCCCGGTGTTGCCTTCGGCACCAGTGCCTATCTGATCTGGGGGTTGTTTCCCGCGTTCTTCGGTCTGCTCGCCTTCGCCAGTGCGGTGGAGGTGCTCGCGCAGCGGATCCTGTGGACGCTGGCGGTGGTGCTCCTCGTGCTGGTGGTTACCGGACGCTTGCGCGAGATGGCCGGCATCGGCGCGCGGACCTGGCGGTTGGCCGCGCTGGCCTCGGTGGCGATCTCGATCAACTGGGGCGTCTACGTCTACGGCGTCACCTCGGGGCACGTGGTGGAGTGCGCGCTCGGGTACTTCGTCAACCCGCTGGTGACCGTCGGATTCGGCGTGGTCATCTTCCGCGAGCGTCTGCGGCCCCCGCAGTGGGCGGCGCTGGGGCTCGGCGCGGCCGCGGTCGCGGTGCTCACCGTCGACTACGGCAGGCCGCCGGTGATCGCGCTCGCGCTGGCCTGCTCGTTCGCGCTGTACGGACTGGTGAAGAAGGTCATCCCGCTCGACGCGCTGCGCGGCATCGCCGCCGAGGGCATCGTCGCCGCGCCGTTCGCGCTCGCCTTCGTCGTGGTGCTGCTCGCCACCGGTCGCAGCGCGTTCACCTCCGGCGCGGCACACGCCGGGCTGCTGATGTCGACCGGACCGGTCACGATGGTGCCGCTGCTGCTGTTCGCCGTTGCGGCGCAGCGGGTTCCGCTGTCCACCATGGGTCTGCTGCAATACCTCACGCCCGCGCTCCAGATGGCGTGGGGCGTCGCCGTGGTGCACGAGCCGATGCCCGCGTCCCGCTGGGCCGGCTTCGGGCTCATCTGGGCGGCGCTGGCGATCTTCACCACCGACGCCCTGCTGCGCGCCAGGCACGGTCGGCGCACCCGGACTCTGATCACGCCCAGTGACGTCTCCGCCCCCTGAGCACGTCTGCACCGCTGGGTCTTTCGTCGCGAATCGGCGTACGTCGCGACGGCTCCAGCTCCGTGTTCATAGGTCGACCCCACCGGAGCGTTTTCGTCGCATCGGCACAGTGAACAGTGCCGACTGTTGTCCGGATCGACAGGGGGCCGAGGCGGGGCGCTCCGGTACATTGACCGCGATCGACGCTGGACCGGAGGGTTTCACGATGCTGGACGACGGGCGACTCGACAGGGCGGCCGGTGTGCTGCTCGGTACCGCGGCGGGCGACGCGCTCGGCGCCGGATACGAATTCACCCGGCCGGGTCCCGAGCGGGAGATCGATATGATCGGCGGCGGGGCGTTCGACTGGGCGCCCGGCGAATGGACCGACGACACCTCGATGGCGCTGGCGATCGCACAGGCAGCCGACGACGGCCCCGGACTCGAACTCGACGCGGTGGCAGCCGGATTCGTGCGGTGGTTCGACTCCGATCCACCGGATATCGGCGTGCAGACCAACCGGGTGCTCGCCGCGCGACCGGCCTCGGCGCGAGCCATGCAGCAGCAGGCCATGTCCTTGGACGGGCTGACCGGCGGCAACGGTTCGCTGATGCGCACGGCCCCGGTCGCATTGGTCTATCTGGACGACGCCGCGGAATGCGTGCGGATGGCGGGCGCGATCGGCCTGCTCACCCACCACGACCAGCAAGCCGTCGAGGCGTGCAAGATCTGGACCTACGCCATCCGGCACGCGGTGCTGACCGGGAACTTCAACGGCGTGCGGGAGTACATCGCGAGCACCGACAGCGCCGACTACTGGAATCGCCTGCTCGATCAGGCCGAAACCGGTGCGCCCGCCCACTTCCCGAACAACGGCTGGGTCGTGCACGCGCTACAGACCGCATGGTGGGCCATCACGACCGCCGACGCCTCCGGCCCCCAGCATCTTCCGCTCGCACTGGAACTCTGCGTCCGCGCGGGCGGCGACACCGATACCACCGCCGCCATCGCGGGCGGCCTGCTCGGCGCCCGCTGGGGCGCCTCCGCCGTCCCCGCCCGCTGGCGTTCCATACTGCACGGCTACCCCGGCCTCACCGGCGACGACTTGGTCGCCCTGGCCGCGCGCATCGTCCGAGCGAACGCCACCGCTTGAGCGACAGGCCCGGCCGCGCGGGGCATCCGTGCGGCCGGGCCGAAGCCGAATCAGTACGCGGTGTTGATCGGGCCTGGGCTCCACAGCCCGGAGTGGTCACGCCTGGCGATCGCGGGCTCGGCGGGAACGGCGCTGTCATCGATGCGCGTGAACGCCTGGAGATCACCCCAGTCGCGGTCCCAGTCCTCGTTCAGGTAGGTGGCCAATGTCCTGGCGCGCAACAGCATTCCGGTCCAGCCGAGCGGCCCGCCGCCGTCGTGGCTCTGCCACAGATTGGTGACGGCGGCGCCGGGACGGTCCGGCAGGATGCGGTAGCCGGGGATCTCCGCGATGCCGTCCCGGTGATCGAACGGGCGCTGGTTCGGGAATTGCAGGCTGACCATCCAATCCACCAGGGCGGGCGTGGCGCCCACCACCTCGTTCAGCGTCCTGGTCTGCGGCACCCGCGGCGGCGTCACGGCCAGCCACTGCTTCGGGTTGCGGTCACGATCGACCGCGACCACTCGGATCACGTCGGCCTGCGCGGGAATCTCGGCGAACGGCACCCGCAGGTTGCGCCACGACGGCGCCGGACCGATGTCGATCGGCACGACCCGGCCCATCGGCTGCGCGGTGGACGCGGAATCCGTCGCGCCGTACTCGATCTGCACCGACTGACCGGGCGTCACGACACCGTCGGCGTCCACCGACCAGATCCGGCCCGCGGCGCTGAGCGCGATGATCCCGGCCCGGTCGCGCGGGTCGGGCAGCCGGTACCAGCCGGTGGTCAGCTCGGCGGGGCCCGCGTCGCCGGAGCGGTAGCTGCCCAGCACCGGCACCCGGGCCGGGTCGAGACCGAACGGCAGTGCGGCGGTGGCGGTTCCGGCCTCGTCCTCCGAGGAGGACTTGGCGCTCAGCGCGTCGGCGATGCTGCCGGTCGAGTTGCTGCCTTCGTCGTCCGGTCGCAAGTCCTCGGCCACACCGGCGGGCGTGAAACCCTTCGCGTCCGCCGAGAACGTGCTGTGCGCGTCCCCGGTGAGCGGCGCGAGCATGCCCTCGTTCGGATCGGTCTCGACCAGGACGTGACCGGCCAGTCCGTACGGCTTGCCCGTCACCGCTTCGATGTTCGAGCGCGCCAGCGAGAACGACTCGCCCTGCGCCACCGCGGCCTTGGCGAAGGACCCGATGTCCCACACCACCAGCAGCGCCAGCGCGATGGTCAACGGCGGCAGCAGCGACACCCGCCACCCGAAGCGCGAAACACGATGCGGAGTACCGGGTTTCGGCGCGCGTACATGCCACCAGGCGGCGACCGCCAACAGCGCGAAGGCGACGAACCGGAACACTTGGTTCAGCATCACCCCGGCGATCGTCGGCGCTTTGTCCCACCAGGGCATGCCCCAGGCGGAGACGTACCACCACCCGTTGGGCCCGGAGAACACCAGCGCCAACAGGAACGCGATCACCGCGGCGAACAGCGCGCGATTGCGCGGCGACCGCAGCACCGTGGGGCCGACCGCCATCGCGGTCAGCACCGCGACGCACCCCGCGACGCCGGCGTACACACCGAAGTGGTGGGTCCACTTGGTCGGCGTGACCATGATCATCAGCAGCGCGCCGATCGTGGTGCCGAGGATGCGCCGGGACGGACCCGTGGCGGTCAGCGGGATGCGGCCGCCCTTGCGCAGCAGCACGGTCACGCACACCAGGATGCCGACCAGCATCGCGAAGATGCCGATCCGGCGGCCGACCGAGCCGTCGATCTCACCCTGGAACAGGTACTGGTAGCGCAGGTACTCCTGGAACCACGGCACATCGGGGCCGATGGCGTGGTGCACCCGCTGCATCTCGAAGGCGGCGGTGAGCGGCTGGTCGGCGAACGCGATCGCCAGCACGACCACACCGGCCGCGCCGAGCGGGGCCAGCAGCGTCGCGTAGCCGGGCAGGCGCTGCCGCACGCTCCGCGGCGCGCCCACCTTGTCCATCACGATGTGGGCCACCGGGCGCAGGCCGGACAGCAGCGCGGCGACGCAGATGAGGCCGGACGGACCCGCCGTCACGGTGAACGCCGCGATCAGAATCGCCAGCGCGGCGGGCAGCAGCCGCCGGGTGGCGATCGCCCGTTCCACCGAACACCAGGTGAGCAGCAGTCCCAGCGCGACAGGAGGTTCGGGTCGCAGGCCGTTGTCGTACGGCAGCCACACCGCGAGGAAGCCGAGCGCGCCGGTCCACAGCGCGACCTTGTTGTGCCGCACCGCGACCCCGAGCCGCGGCACCACCTCGCGGCTGAGCAGCAGCCACAGCAGCACGCCCGCCGCCAACGCGGGCAGCCGCACCCACGGGCTGGCGGTCGTCACCTCGGCCATGATCCGGATCAGGTCGTAATACGGTGTGCCGATGGGGTTTTCGGGCACCCCGAAATAGGCGAAGTAGTTGGCCATGTACCCCGCCGTGCCGGACGCGCGCGCCATGCCGAACTGATAACCGTCGTCGGAGGTGGTGGCGCCGATGAAATGCCAGAGCGCCAGCACGCCGAGCACCACGCCGTCCAGCACCGAGAACGTCCACCAGCGTTGCGGCAACAGACGCCGGGTGCGCCTACCGTCCTCGCGGTCGATCCGGTAGAGGGCGACGAGGCCGACGAGGGTGGCCAGCACCGCGAGCCAGATGGCGGCCCGCTTGACGGGGGTCGGGCTGGAGGAGAAGCGGGTGTCCAGCTCCGCCGTGACCGTCGCGCCGTCGGCGGCGGCCAGGTCGCTGTAGATGCCGACCAGCTGCGGGCGGTAGTCACCGTCGAGCGTGGCGGGGAAGCCGGGCGCCTCGAATCCGACCATCGTCGCCGTGGCCTTCGCGGTGTCGGCGTGCACGGTGAGCTCGCAGCCCGGCGGCAGCTGGTCGACCGGCGTGCTGAGCAGCGCCTGGTTGCGCAGGATGACGTCGAGCCGGGCGGGCGCATCGGCGGTGGGCGTGGTCACCCGGGCGAGAAAGCCGTAGCGCTCACGATCCGGAGCGCCGTTGGGCGCGGTGGCGGCGAGGGTGCCGCCCTTGACGGCGAGCTGGCCGATGGCCGCGCACGGCAGGGTCGCGTCGAAGGTCAACGGCGCGTAGGCCACCAGCGGCGCCTCCACGCTGCGCGCCGAGCCCGCCTGCGGCCACGAGAGTGTCGCCGCGTCCACCCGAACCGGGAGCAGGGGCACCGCAACCGCGCACAGGGCGCCGATCAACGCCGCGATCAACGCGACGGGTCGCGCCCATCGTCCATTCGTATTCCGTTGTGCCGTCCCGGGTCTGGAATCCTCGACGGACGGCTGCCCCGCCCACACCATCGTGTCAGCCACGACGCCAGATAGTAACGATCGAATCTGAGAACGAAACCCATTGCCCGGGCGGCGGTACCGGAATCACCTCGAAAAACACCGCCGACCTGGGGATTCTCGCCTGCGGAACGGCACGCCGGGCCGGGAGGCACCTGGTGGTCGCGGCCCGGATCCGGCCCGGGCCGCGACGGCGCGCATCAGGCGCAGGCGGGCGACTGCTGGCCCAGCGCGGTCAGCATCTGGCAGGCCCACGCCTTCTGGACCTTCCACTTGCCGTTCTCGGCGACGAACGGCACGTCCGCGATGTTCTCCTGGTTGTTCAGCACGATCGTGGCCTTGGCGTTGATGGTGTCGCCGAAGGCGGTCACCTCGGTCACCGTGACGCTGGCGCCGGTCTGCTTGTACGCCTCGGCCAGTCGGCTCGGCAGCTCGGGGTCGGCCTCGGCGCCCTGAATCATCTCCAGCTTCTCCGAGTTCGGCACCGCCGGGTCGAGCGCCTTCTGCAGCTGTGCGTTCAGCTCCGCCACGGTCGGGACCGCGGGCTGGTCCGCCGCGGCGGTGGCCTTGGCGCTGGTCGTCGTCTTGGTCGTCTTGGCGGGTTCGTTCGAGTCGTCGCCACCGCAGGCGGTCATGCCCAGGCTGGCGACGATGGCGAGGCCAGCGATCGCGATGCGTCCAGTCGTACGAAGCTTCAACTGCTCGTCCTTTGCGTTCGAGGAGGGTCCGTGTCGTCACCGCGGCAGCGTCCACCGAGCGCCGGCGGCACTGCCCGAGGCATCAGGCTACCGGTCAGTGCAGACTGCCGAGCGGATCAGCCCGGGACAGACTGATGTCGTCGGCGCTGAAGGTACGCGCCGGGCCCGGCCCTGTCGAGCTGGTCTCGAACCGCACGGTGACCACGCCGTGGCCCGCCCCTTGCACCCATCCGTGCCCGTAATCCGGGTGTGAGACATCCATTCCCGGATACCAGAGGCGCGCCGACGGGCTCGGGTCGGCGGCGGTCGCAGCGGGTGCGACAGGCTCGCTCGATTCCCACTCGGTTTCGAGCGTGTCGTCGGCCGGACTCCGATCCAGCTCGGGGAACAGCGACTCCTGACGCACCGTCGACAGCCCGCCGAAGCCCACCCCCACCAAGCGGATCGGGCCGAGTTCTTCCGGATCGATCGCGGACCGCTGAGCGGCCGTGGTGAGCGTGGCCAGGTCGGTCGTCGCGTAGGGCAGGGTGAACGAGCGGGTCACCACGCTCATATCCGACTTCTTGAGTTTGAGCACCACGGTGCGCGCGGCCCTGCCGTCCTTGCCGAGCCTGGCGTGCGCGGCCGCCGCCATGGTCTCGATCGCGGGCCGCAGCTGGGCCAGGGTGACGATGTCGGTCTCGTAGGTGTTCTCGGCGCTGATCTGCTTGGCCTCGGCGCGCTCGGCGACCGGCCGGTCATCGATGCCACGGGCCAGCCGGTGCAGCGCGGCCCCGACGCTGCCGCCGAGCAGCGAGACGGCCTCCGATTCGGGCAGCGCGGCGAAAGCGCCGACGGTCTCGATGCCGACCGAGCGCAGCCTGCCCTCGGCCACCGGCCCGATCCCCCACAGCTTGCGGACCGGAAGAGCGGCGAGCAGGCTCTGCTGTTCGCCCGGCGAGACGACACGGATGCCGTCGGGTTTGGCCAGGCCGGAGGCGATCTTGGCGAGCTGTTTGCCGCTGCCCGCGCCGACCGAGGCGACCAAGCCGGTGCGTTCGCGCACCAGCGCGCGCAGCTCGGCGCAGAATTCGTAGACCTGATCGGCGTCGGCACCGGCCAGTTCCTCCGGTTCGCCGAACGCCTCGTCGAAGGAGAGCGTCTCCAGCACCGGGATGCGGCTGCGCAGCGCCTCGAACACCCGCCCGCTGACCACCGCGTAGACCGCGCCGCGCGGCGGCACCACCACGGCCGTCACCCCGACCAGGCGTTTGGCCTGGTGCATCGGCATCGCCGAGCGCGCGCCGAAGACCCTGGCCTCGTAACTCGCGCCCGCGACCACGCCGCGCCCGCCGGTGCCGCCGACGAGCACCGGACGGCCGCGCAGGGTCGGACGGGTCAACTGCTCGACCGAGGCGAAGAACGCGTCCATATCAATGTGCAGCACCCAGCGCCGGGAGGTGCGGCCGATCGCCGCCTGCTCCGTTGCTCGATCGGTTCGCACGACCGGGAATCTACGGCACCCCTCCGACAGGTCCGCCGCGGCGGCAACCGTGCGGTGGCTCCCGGATTGCTGTCGATCTGCTGTGTGACCGCACCGCTGGGCAGGCCGGGCGATCGAACCGCTTCAGCGGCCGTGACCAGGGCCGATACCTAGCGCACCAGCTATTTCCGACACGATGCCGAAGAGCGGGGATGGCGCGTTGGCCGCCGGTTCGTATGTGATGATCGGACACATGAAGATCCGCAAGGCAGTCATCCCGGCGGCCGGTATCGGCTCCCGGTTGCTCCCGCTGACCAAGGCCATCCCGAAGGAGATGCTGCCGGTCGGCGACAAGCCGGTCATCGAGCACACAGTCCGTGAGCTGGTCGCCTCGGGCATCACCGACATCACCATCGTCGTCAGCGGCGGAAAGTCGTTGATCCAGGACCACTTCCGGCCCAACCCCGCGCTTGTCGCGCAGTTGCGCGCAGACGGAAAGACCGCCTACGCCGACGCCGTCGCCGAGGTCGGGGAGCTGTCCCGCCTCGGCCACATCACCTACCTCGATCAGCACGGCCCCTACGGCAACGGCACCCCGGTCCTCAACGCCGCCCGCAACGCGGGTGACGAGCCGATGCTCGTGCTCTGGCCCGACGACGTGTTCGTCGCCGAGGTGCCGCGCGCCCAGCAGCTCATCGACGCCTACGAGGCCACCGCCGCGCCGGTGCTCGCGCTGATGCCGATGAACCCGGCCGAGTCCAAGCGCTACGGCGTCCCGGTCGTCGCCGACGACCAGGGCAACGGCCTGCTGCGCATCACTGGGCTCATGGAGAAGCCCAAACCCGAGGACGCGCCGTCGGCCTACGCCGCCATCGGCGGCTACGTCGTGACCCCGGGGATCATCGACGAACTGCGCCGCCAGACCGCGGCCTGGTACGAGCACCGCACCGGCGAGGTCTACCTGACCGACGCCATCAACGTGCACGCGTCGGACAATCCGGTGTTCGGCCAGGTGATCCGCGGCCGCTGGTACGACACCGGCAACCCGGGCGACTACCTGGTCGCGCAGTTCGCCTCGGCGTTGGCGCATCCGGAGTACGGTCCGCTGCTTCGCGGGCTGGCCACCGACCATCTCGCCTGACCCGCACCGGTTTTCACGCCGTCAGAAGCGCCGGACGGCGTAGATCGCGAACTGCCGGATCGGCGAGAGGCCGACCGGCACCCCGCGTCCGTAGGCGTTGAAGACGTTCCCGAATCCGGCGTAGATGCCGACGTGCGAGCCGTCCTTGTTCAGCACGACGACGTCGCCCGGCGCCATCTGACTGACCGGCACCGGAGCGCCTGCGGTCGCCTGCTGCCAGGTCGTCCTCGGCATGTTCACGCCGACCATCCGGAACGCCCACTGCACAAGCCCGGAGCAGTCCCAGCTGTTCGGACCGGTGCCGCCCCATTCGTAGGGCTTGCCGGTCTGGGTCATGGCGATGGCGAGCGCGGCGAGGCCGCGCGGACTCGGCACGCCGAGCGCCACCGAGCCACTGGCGCTGCCCGTTCCCGAGCCGGACGCCGAACCCGAACTCCCCACGAAGTTGCGGTCGTCGGACCAGGCAGGCCCGGCGAGCAGCAAGGTGGCGAAGGTAGCGACGACGAACCCGACGACTGTCCGGCATAACGGTTTTCTGTTCATGAACGCACCCCTCCTGTCGGTCCGGCAAACAGGCCGCATCGAGCGGCCCTGCTAAGCCGCGGCGCCGGCCTCGTCATCGGGGGTGGAGCCGCAGACCACCGCGCATGCCCGGCCACGCAACGGGGCCGACCAGCGCGCATCAGGTAGAACATGCCTCACGGAAAATTACTGCTGCACCAATGCTCAATCAGCGCACCAACAGCAACAGGCCTCGATTCTGCCCCGCCGTCCTCGAAGCAGGACAGGTTTCCAGCAAATTCTCAGCGTGTGATCTATGTCACTCTTGCGGAATACCGGCAGCATGCGTCGGACGATCGCGAAACAGAGGACACCGAGAAAGTCGAGGCACCGGGCCCCGCGCGGAAAATGCAGGCCACCCGGCATCGAAAATCGAGGACCGAAAGGGGCGCCGCGAATATCGGCGTCGATAAGGGGAGCAGGCGTCGGGGCGGGCGGTGCCGCCCACCCCGACGATGTGCTCAGGCCTTCGTCACCGTGGCTCTCACGCCGCCGACGAGCTCGGCGGCGTCGGCGCTCGCGGCGCCGAAATCGAGTGCGGTGGCGAGGATCTCGCCCGCGATCAGATCGCGGTGGGTCTGCGCCCACGCCAGCCGCTCGATGGGGACATCGAGGACCACGGTGATCCGATCGGAGACGTCCAAGCCCAGCGACTTGCGGGTCTCCTGGAGGTCGCGGATCAGGTCGCGAGCCCAGCCCTCGGCCTCCAGCTCCTCGGTGACCACCGAGTTCAGCACCACCAGACCCGCGTTACCCGGCAGCGCCGCGGTGGACTCGGGCTCGGCGGCGACCAGCCGCTGCGTGTATTCCTCAGGGAGCAAGGCGATTCCGGCGGCGCTGACGACACCGTCGGCGCCCTCGGACCACTCCCCCGCCTTGACCGCCTTGATCACCGTCTGCACGTCCTTGCCGAGGCGCGGGCCCGCGGCACGGGCGTTCACGGCCAGCTCGAAGCGCCCGTGCACGGCGACGTCGGTGGTCAGATCGACCTTCTTGACGTTGACCTCGTCGGCGATGATGTCGGCGTACGGACGCAGCCGCTCGGCATCGCCCGCCGCGATGGTGACCTCGGCCAGCGGCAGCCGCACCCGCAGGTTCTTGGCCTTGCGCAGGCTCAGCACCGTCGAGCAGACCATGCGCACCTCGTCCATGGCGGCGACCAGCTCCGGATCCTCCGGCAGCTCGCCCTCCTTCGGCCAGTCGGCCAGGTGAACCGAGCGGTCGCCGGTGAGCCCGCGCCAGATCACCTCGGCGATCAGCGGCAGCAGCGGCGCCGCCAGCCTGGTGACCACCTCGAGCACGGTGTGCAGGGTGTCCACCGCGTCGCGTTCCTCCGACCAGAAGCGCGAACGCGACCGGCGCACATACCAATTCGTCAACGCGTCGGCGAACGAACGCAACTCCTCGCAAGCGCCCGCGATGTCGTAGACCTCCAGCGCCTCGGTCATCACGTCGCGGGTTTGCGCCAGCTTCGCCAGGATGTAGCGGTCGAGCACGTTCGACGAATCGGTGCGCCACTCGCCGGGCTTCGAGGCGTACAGCTGCAGGAAGGTCCACGCGTTCCACAGCGGACGCAGCGCGTGGCTGACGCCCTCCCTGATGCCGCGCTCGGTGACGATGAGATTGCCGCCGCGCAGGATCGGCGAGCTCATCAGGAACCAGCGCATCGCGTCGGAGCCGTCCCGGTGGAACACCTCGTTCACGTCCGGGTAGTTGCCCTTCGACTTGCTCATCTTCAGCCCGTCGTCACCGAGCACGATGCCGTGCGCGGCAACGGTTTTGAAGGCCGGGCTGTCGAACAGCGCGGTCGACAGGACGTGCAGGGTGTAGAACCAGCCGCGGGTCTGCCCGTTGTACTCGACGATGAAGTCGCCGGGGAAGTGCCCTTCGGTCGCTCCGCCGGCTCCGCTCCTGTGACCGTCGAACCAGTCCTTGTTCTCGAACGGGTAATGCACCTGCGCGTACGGCATCGAGCCGGACTCGAACCAGCAGTCCAGCACCTCCGGCACCCGGCGCATGGTCGACCTTCCGGTCGGATCATCCGGATTCGGCCTGGTCAGCTCGTCGATCATCGGCCGGTGCAGATCGGTCGGGCGCACGCCGAAGTCGCGCTCCAGCTCGTCCAGCGAGCCGTAGACGTCGACGCGCGGGTAGGCGGGATCGTCGGACACCCACACCGGGATCGGGCTGCCCCAGTAGCGGTTGCGGCTGATGTTCCAGTCGCGCGCGCCCTCCAGCCACTTGCCGAACTGGCCGTCGCGGATGTGCTCGGGCACCCAGGTGATCTGCTTGTTCAGCTCCACCATCCGGTCGCGGAACTTGGTCACGGCGACGAACCAGGACGGCACCGCCATGTAGATCAGCGGCTGCCCGGAGCGCCAGCTGTGCGGGTAGGAGTGCTCGATCGTCTCGTGCCGCAACAGCTTTCCCGCGGCCTTGAGGTCTTTGATGATCACCGGGTTGGCGTCGAAGACCATCAGGCCCTCGTACGGCGGCACCATCGAGGTGAACTTGCCGCCCGGATCCAGCGGCTGCACGATCTCGATGCCGTTGGCCGCGGCGACCTCCATGTCCTCCTCACCGAAGGCGGGGGCCAGGTGCACGATGCCGGTACCGGAATCGGTGGTCACGTAGTCGGCGTTGAGCACCCGGTGCGCGTTCGGGTGGCCGACGAAGAAGTCGAACGGCGGCGCGTAGGACAGACCGGCCAGCGCAGCGCCGTCGAACTCGCCGAGCACGGTCGGCTCCTCGCCGAACTCCCGGGCGTAGTGCGAAACCCGCTCGGCGGCAAGCAGATAGCGTTTGCCGTCGGCGGCGCTCAGGTGCACGTAACGCACGTTGGGGTGCACGGCGATGGCCAGGTTGGACGGCAGGGTCCACGGCGTGGTGGTCCAGATGAGGGCGTTGGCGCCGTCGAGGTCGCGCAGCGGGTGCTCGGCGGGCACGCGCAGCGCCATGTCGACGGTGACGGCCGGGTCCTGGCGCATCTTGTAGGCGTCGTCCAGGCGGGTCTCCTGGTTCGACAGCGGCGTCTGCTCGTACCAGCTGTAGGGCAGCACCCGGAAGCCCTGGTAGATCAGGCCCTTGTCGTAGAGCGACTTGAACGCCCACATCACCGACTCCATGAAGTCGAGATCGAGGGTCTTGTAGTCGTTGTCGAAGTCGACCCAGCGGGCCTGGCGGGTGACGTAGTCGCGCCATTCCCCGGTGTAGCGGAGCACCGAGGATTTGCAGGCGGCATTGAATTCCGCCAACCCCATGGCGTCGATCTGTGATTTGTCCGTGATACCGAGCTGCTTTTCCGCTTCGATTTCCGCGGGCAGTCCGTGACAGTCCCATCCGAAACGACGATCGACACGATTGCCGCGCATCGTCTGGAAACGTGGGATCAAATCTTTCACATAGCCGGTCAGCAAATGACCATAATGCGGCAGACCGTTGGCAAAGGGCGGACCGTCGTAGAAGACGAACTCGGCTGCACCGGAGCGGTTCTCGATGCTGGCGCGGAAGGTGTCGTCGGCCGCCCATGCGTCGAGCACGCGTTCTTCCAGCTCGGGGAAGCTCGCCCCGGAGCCTGCGCCCAGATCCACGCGGGGGTATGCGCTCTTGCTGTCGTCCGCCATCGCGGATGCGTCTCCTCGTGCCACCGCGCCGCAGGCGCGTATCAGTGGTTGGCACGGGGACGACCTCGGCGCCCGGTGCGCCGAAACCGCGGTACCACCCCGTTTGTCCTGGCCAGCCCCATCGGGACCGCCGGACCGCTCGTTGCGAGCTGTGACGGGCTCACCCGTTCGGTTCTACTGAGCGCCGCGCGCTCCCTCCGCGGGGAGGCGGGGCGACGCCGTTCTTCCGAAGGCTCCCCGGTGATGGCCGGATCGGCGCCGTTCTGTCTCGATTCTAACCAGTCCGGGCAAACGATATTCCCGCGCCCGGCCTCAGCGTTTGGCGTGCCGCCCTGGCGGCGGCGGTGCGTCGTTGTCGGGCCTGCGCATGGAAAGAGCGCTCACCAGCAGCAACACCGCGCCGATGACGCACACGACGATGCATCCCCACGCCCACAGCACCGACCCGGTGGTCAGCGCGGTGACGAGCAGGGCAAAGCCGATCGCGGCGAGAACGAGCGTCAGGACGAGCATGATGACCCCCTCGGCGTCCCTCAGCCTTCGGCCCGGCCACGCGCGGACTGTCGCTCGACTCCGTCCGGCTCGGTCCGTCAGGCATGCCAGGCGATTCGACTGTACCTCTGGCTACTCGAACAACGACTTCGGCGACCGGCCGCGGCCGGGGGCCGCGCAGGGCGGAATTACTTGCCGCCCTTGGCGAACGACGCGGGCGCGAGGTTGTTCGCGGTGTTCACGTCGGCGAAGGCCTCGCCGCCGTCCACCGGGACCGCCGAGCCGCGGTTCTCGAGCTCCTCGAGCTGCGACTCCAGGTACGACTTCAGCCGCACGCGGTACTCGCGCTCGAAGGTCTTGAGCTGCTCGATCCGGCTCTCCAGCACGCTGCGCTGCTGGGTGATGGTCGCCATGATCTCGGTGTGCTTGCGCTCGGCGTCGGCCTGCAGCGCGTCGGCCTTCTCCTTGGCCTGGCGCAGCTGGCTGTCCGAGCGGGTCTGCGCGTCCGACAGCATCGCGTCGGACTTCTGGCGCGCGTCCGTGATCATCGCCTCGGAACGGGTCCTGGCATCGCCGACCAGTCGCTCGGAGTTCGCCCGCGCGTTGGAGAGCAGATTCTCCGCCTCGGTCTTCGCGTCGCTGGTCAGCCGGTCCGCCATCTCCTGGGCGAGGCTGAGCACCTTCGCGGCCTGCAGGTTCGCGTCGGCGCCGGGGGCGTCCTTCGGTGCGGGCGCGGGCGCGGGCATCGGCGCGGGCGGGGGTGCAGGCACCGGGGGTTTGATCGGTTCCGGCGGGGGAGCCTGCTGCACCGGGGCCTTGACGGTCGCGGGGGCGGCCTGCCGGTTCTTCTTGGCGTCGGCCAGTTCCGCATCGAGTTCGCCGACCCGCTGGCGCAGATCCGCGTTCTCCTCGATCAGACGCGAGAGCTCTTGCTCCACGAGATCCAGGAAGGCATCTACTTCATCCTCGTTGTAGCCGCGCTTCCCGATCGGCGGTTTGCTGAACGCGACGTTGTGCACATCAGCTGGGGTCAGCGGCATGGAAGGATCCCTTCACGCGTCTTTTGGAGATCTAGCAGATCTAGCAAGGTATCTTGGCCCATTCTGTCATACCGGAGCTACCGGTTGACCGAGCCTGCTCACGATCGACATCAGGATGAAGACGATGAATAGCAGGACCATAATCGACAGGTCCAGGCGAATTCCCCCCAGAGACACCGGTGGTATCAACCGCCTCAGCAGTTTCACCGGAGGGTCGGTGATCGTGAAGATCACCTCCAGGATGACGACAACGACACCGGTCGGTCGCCAGTCACGGGCGAAGCTACGAACGAACTCGACGATCACCCGGCTGATCAGCAACAGCCAGAAGATGAACAGTACGAAGTACAGCACCGCGAACAAGGCCACGACTTCACTCTGCCCGAAAATCGGCGTTGCGCAAAATGACCACACCGCCCCGCGCGCGACAAGACCGACGAACCCCCCGGATCAGACCGCTATTTCTGGTTGTAGAAGCCGGTTTCGGCGATCCTGCGTCGTTCCTCGGCCGATACGTCGACATCCGCCGGTGAGAGCAGGAACACTTTGGTCGCGACCTTGTCGAACGAACCACGCAGGGCGAAGGCTAGGCCGGCCGCGAAGTCGACCAGTCGCTTGGCATCGGCATTGCTCAGATCGACCAGGTCCATGATCACCGGATTGCCCTCACGGAAGCGCTCGCCGATGATGCGGGCCTCGCTGTAATCGCGCGGACGCAGCGTCGTGATCTTGGACAAGGGACCTCCGTCCTCGAAGATCCCTGGCCGGCGAGCGGACGCGGGCTCGGGGCGCACGCGCTCCTCCAGCCGCCGCTCCTCGGCGTCGGGATCGACGGCGAGCGCACCCCTGGTGGCTCCCCGCAACATGCCTGCGCCGCCGCCCGCACGGAACCGGCCCGTCGACGGGGCCGCATCGATACGGGTAGGCCGCCGCGACGACTCGTAGCGATCGTCGCCGTAGGGCTCGTCGGCGTACTCGTCGCGGCGCGCCGCCGGGTAGCCTGCCTGGTACGGCGACTTGTAGGCGGGCTCGGGGTAGTCCACGTCCTCGTCGAAACGGTCTGCGCCGTAACGATCTTCGGCATACCGATCGGCGCCGTAGCCTGGCCGGTCGGCATAGGAACGCGCCCGTGCGCCACCGCGCTCGTTCCCGCGCGGGGCGCGATCGTCGACGTAGTCGTCTTCGTAATCCTCGAGCGGAACCATGCCGAAGTACGCCTTGAACTTGTGCAGCGTGCTCATGATTGCACCCCGCTACCGCGCGGCACCGTCATGACCACGATGGTGGCTACGTCGAGTCCTCGCTCGCTGCGCTCGCTCATTCTGGTCGACCTTCCTTCGGCCCCGGTGGCGGCCGGGTGTTGAAGTCTTGCTCAGCCCTCTTCTGTCCCAATCTTATGTGTCAAATGTGACTGATGAGGTTTCTTTGCTAGCCCGAGGTTATCGGTCGAGTGCCCATCAGGGCGGTACCGACACGCACAACGGTCGAACCGTGTTCGATCGCTGATTCCAGATCACCCGACATTCCTGCAGAAAGCTCGGTTGCGCCGGGGTGTCTGGCGAGTAGCAGCGTGTGCAAAGTCGCAAGCCGTGCGAATGCGCTATCAAGGTCGGCATCGAGTGGCGGAATCGCCATCAAACCCCCGAGCTGCAGTCCTTCGGCGGCCGCGACCTGGTCCGCGAGCCGATCGAGATCGTCGCGGGCGACGCCGCCCCGTTCCGGGTCCTCGTCCAGGCTCACTTGGAGCAGCACGCGCACCGGTTCGGCGCGCTCACCAGCATCCAGCGCGGCCAGCGCGCCATTGTCAAGAGCCGTTGCCAGCCGTTCGCTGTCCACCGAGTGCACAGTGTGCGCCCAGCGCGCGACCACCCTGGCCTTGTTGCGCTGCAGGCGACCGATCATGTGCCACCGGATGTCTTGACGTTCGTCCAGTTCCGCCACCTTCGCGGTGGCCTCCTGCTCGCGCGACTCGCCGAATTCCCGGCAGCCGAGGCCGTACAGGATCGCCACATCCGCGGCGGGAAAGAACTTCGTCACCGGCAGCAGCCGCACCGAGCCCGGCTCCCGGCCCGCCGCCAGGCAGGCGGCGTCGATCCGCCCGCGCAGCATGTCCAGATTGCCCGAAAGCTCCGCGATACGCGCGTCGACTTGTGCCACAACGGTTTCCGAGTCGGTCATCGGCCACACCCCGAACCGGGCGACGCGCCCGAACCCGGCCGCGTCATTTCGGACCCTCGATCCAAATCACTCCCGCCATGCGTCCGGTCGGCGCGCCGCGGCGATGACTGAACAGCGTCTTGTCCTCGATGGTGCAGCGCGGGTCTTCCGCGATCGCCGCGACACCCGCCTCGGTGAGCTGCCTGCGAATGCCTGCGCGCAGATCCAGTCCCGGAGTGCCACGGACGGTGGTGGTCGCACTGCCGGGAAGGTGCTTGTCGACGTCGGCACGCATGGCGGCGGGGACCTCGTACTGCCCGCCCGAGGCGGCCGGGCCGAGGAACGCACCGACGCGGTCGAGCCTGGCTCCGGCCGACACCATCGCGTCGAGCACGCGCGGAACGATGCCGATGCGCGCGCCGATCCGGCCCGCGTGCACGGCGGCGATGACGCCCGCTTCGTCGTCGGAGAGCAGGATCGGGACGCAGTCCGCGGTGAGCACGACGAGCGCCAGGTTCGGCACGGTGGTGACGAGAGCGTCGGTGGCGGGCACCGGCTCGATGCGCGGCCCGTCGACGATCTCGACGGCGCGCCCGTGGATCTGCTCCATCCACACCAGCCGGTCGGGGGTGAGGCCGATGCCCTCGGCGAGGCGGTCGCGGTTGCGGCGCACGGCCACCGGATCGTCGCCCACGTGGTCGCCGAGGTTGAACGAGTCGTAGGGCGGCGCGGAGAAGCCGCCCGCCCTGGTCGTCGTGACCCGTCGGACGGTGAGTGTGTGGGCAGCAGTCATGTCCCCGAGCCTAGTAGGCGAGCCGGGGCTCCGAAGGCCGCCGCCGCGGCTCGGACAACGAACCGCGAGCCGCACGTTCGGTGAATCATCCTGGAAGGTCGGCTGATTCGCGCCCGGGAGGACTCGCGGCACGGCACGCCGTGCGGCGAACCTCACCTCGGGCGACGGGGCTCGGCCCTCGTCCCGGCGCGATCCGGGACGATCGGGTCAGCGGCGCATGAAGGACGGCACGTCGACGTCGTCATCGTCGTCGCCGCCACCGTCCGGCGGCTGGATGTGCGACCGGCTGTTGTGCGAGACGGTCGGCTCGGAGAGGCGGGCGCGCTCGCTTTCCCGGTAGCTCGGCACGGCGCCGCGGGTCACGCTCGCGGAGGAGCCCGCCGTGGTGGACTCGGTGCTGCGCGTCGACCCGGTGATCTCGCTCGGCCTGCTCTGACTGAGTTCGCCCGCTCGCCCCGAGCCGATGGCGCCGCGCGTGGTCGCGGGGTCGAAGGTGCGCCGGGCGGGGCCGCCGCCGTCGAACCCGGCCGCGATGACGGTGACGCGCACTTCGTCACCGAGCGAATCGTCGATGACGGTACCGAAGATGATGTTGGCCTCGATGTGCGCGGCCTCCTGCACCAGCGAGGCGGCCTCGTTGATCTCGAACAGACCGAGGTCGGACCCGCCCGCGATGGAGAGCAGCACGCCGTGCGCGCCGTCCATCGACGCCTCGAGCAGCGGCGAGTTGATCGCCGCCTCGGCCGCCTTCACCGACCGGCCCTCGCCGCGCGCCGAGCCGATGCCCATGAGCGCGCTGCCCGCGCCGGACATGACGCTCTTGACGTCGGCGAAGTCGACGTTGATCAGGCCGGGGGTGGTGATCAGATCGGTGATGCCCTGGACACCGTTGAGCAGCACCTCGTCGGCGGAGCGGAAGGCGTCCATCAGGCTGACCGCCGCGTCGCCGAGTTGCAGCAGCCGGTCGTTCGGGATGACGATGAGGGTGTCGCAGGACTCGCGCAGCAGATTGATGCCCACCTCGGCCTGGTTGCCGCGGCGCTTGCCCTCGAACGAGAACGGCCGGGTGACCACGCCGATGGTCAGCGCGCCGAGCTTGCGCGCGATGCTCGCCACGACCGGCGCGCCGCCGGTGCCGGTGCCGCCACCCTCGCCCGCCGTCACGAAGACCATGTCGGCGCCCTTGAGCACCTCTTCGATCTCGTCCTTGTGATCCTCTGCGGCCTTGCGGCCGACCTCGGGGTCAGCGCCCGCGCCGAGACCGCGGGTGAGCTCACGGCCGACGTCGAGCTTGACGTCGGCATCGCTCATCAGCAGCGCCTGCGCGTCGGTGTTGACCGCGATGAACTCGACTCCCTTGAGTCCCTGTTCGATCATCCGGTTGACGGCATTCACGCCGCCGCCGCCGATACCGACGACCTTGATCACCGCAAGGTAGTTGTGCGGGGGCGTCATGGGCTCTCGCCTTCCTTCGATCTAAAGCCTGTCATTTTCGGATTCAGGACATTTCGCTATGGGACACCCTCGGTCGTTTTGCCCGGGACCGTTTCACTCCACGATCCGCGGCCGGGCAAACCCTAAACCTCAACCACAGGGTTAGCGTTATGTCAAGTATCCGACTGGTGCGGAACGCTATTCGCAGCCGCCGCGATACGGGCGCAGGCGCGCCGACACGAGTAACAGAATCTTGTGTGATCCCTCTCGTTCGCCACTCCACACACCGTATGGTTGGACGGTTGCCCCCCGAGCCCCATCCCGGCGGCGGCCCTGCGCCTTCTGGCAGAGCGCCCCCGAAAATTCGCTGGGCACAATGGGTGTCGATCACTTTACCGTGACCAGATTCGGACTCGAAACGTCGAACACCGTTCCCTCCCGCGTCAACAGCGGCAACACCACGGCCGCCTTGCGTTCGGCATCGTTCGCACTGCCCCAGAGTACCGTGCGTCCGTCGTGCAGATTCAACGAGATATCCGAAATCGACCGTGCGACAACCTCGTCCACCTGGATATTCAGGGCGGGCGGCAACACGGTCAGCACCGCGACCGCGGCGCGGGTGACCGGATCGGCGCCGCCGGGCTGTTCGGTGATCAACTCGGCCACCCCGATGGGCGCGGCTTCGATGGCGAATTCGACGCTTTCGGCGTCCACCAGATGCGCGCCTTCCGGACTCTCGAAGTACAGCACCGGCGTCCGCTCCACCACGGTCACCCGGACGGTGGACGGATACACCCGCTGTACCCGCGCGGAGCGCACTTTCGGAATACTCGCCACCCGTCGTGCCATGGCGTCGGTATCGATGCGCAGCATCGAGCGGCCCGAGGGAATTTCGAGGCGCTCGCGCACCTGCTCTTCCTGCACCGCGGACAGACCATCGATATCGACGGTGCGCACCGAGAGCACAGGCGTGAACCAGAAGATCAACAGCGCGGCGGTGAACACGCACCCGCCGAGCAACCCCCACAGCCGCACCCGGCGCAGCCGGGCCGGACCGCCGGGCCGCCGCAGCAGATCGAGTCGATCGATCCAGCCCGCGGCCCGGCGCTCGCGCCGCTCACCCCCCGGCCGCATCGCGGCTCACCGCCCGTACTGGGGACGCGCCCGTAGCCCGTCGAGAATCTGGCTGCCGAGCATGGTGACGTCGCCCGCCCCCATGGTGATCACCACGTCGCCGGGCCGCGCCAGCCCGGCCACCTGACGGCCGACCCGCGACATATCCGGTTGGTAATGCACGGGTTTGGTGACGGACTGGGCCACCAGCGCGCCGTTCACACCCGGCAGCGGCTTCTCGCGCGCGCCGTACACGTCGAGCACGACGACCTCGTCGGCCAGGCTCAGCGCCACGCCGAAGTCCTCCGCGAAGGTCGCGGTGCGGCTGTACAGGTGCGGCTGGAAGACCACGATCACCCGGCCCTGACGCGAGCGCGCTCCGTCGCGCGCCTCCTGCTGGACCAGTTCGGCCGCGGCGCCGAGCACCGCGCGCACCTCGGTGGGATGGTGCGCGTAGTCGTCGAAGACCCGCACGCCGTTCTCCCGGCCGACGAACTGGAACCGCCGGTGCACACCGCCGAAACCTTCCAGCCCCTGGACGATCTCGTCGACGTCGGCGCCCGCGGCCCGCGCGGCGAGCAGCGCGGCCAGCGCGTTGAGCGCCATATGCCTGCCCGGCACCGAGAGCCGCAGGGTGCGCGGCGCGGATTCGTCGGACAGCTGGAATTGAGCGAGCCCGCCCACGTCGCGCGGCTCCCAGCTGTGCAGCCGCACGCCGACCGGGACCAGCGCGTCGGCGAGTTCGCCGGAGCCGTAGCCGAGTACCCGGACGCCCTTGTCCGCCAAGCGGGGACCGACCCGCTCGGCCAGCGCTCGCGAGCCGGGATCGTCCAGGCACACCACCAGCAGTCCGCCCGCGCCGAGCCGGTCGGCGAAGTCGTCGAACACCTGCACGTAGGCGGCGTCGGAGCCGAAGAAGTCGAGGTGATCGGATTCGATGTTGGTGACCACCGCGACGTCGGGGTCGTATTGGAGCAGCGAGCCGTCGCTCTCGTCGGCCTCGGCCACGAAGGTGTCGCCGGTGCCGTGGTGGGCATTGGTGCCCGCCTCGTTCAGCTCACCGCCGACCGCGAAGGACGGATCGAGGCCGCAGTGCTGCAGCGAGACGATCAGCATCGAGGTCGTCGAGGTCTTGCCGTGGGTGCCCGACACGAGCAGGGTGCGGTGCCCCCGCATCAGCGAGGCCAGCACGGCGGGGCGGAGCAGCACCGGGATGTCGCGCCGATTCGCTTCCACCAGTTCGGGATTGGTCTTCGGGATGGCCGCGTAGGTGGTCACCACCGCGGTCGGGCCGCCGGGCAGCAGATCGAGCGCGCCCGCGTCGTGGCCGATGCGGACCTGCGCGCCGCGAGCCCGCAGCGCGAGCACGCCGCGGCTCTCCTTGGCGTCCGAACCCGACACCGCGCCGCCGCGGGAGAGCAGGATGCGGGCGATACCGGACATTCCGGCCCCGCCGATGCCGACCATGTGCACCCGCTCCAGTTCGGGCGGGAGCGCCGAACGCTCGTCGGTCATCGGCCGCGCCCCAATTCCACCACGATCCGCGCCACTTCGTCGGCGGCGTCGCGGTGACCGGCGCCAGACGCGGCGCGGCCCATCTCGGTCAGCCCTGCGGGGTCCATGAGCAGCGGTATCACCTCGTCGATCACGTACTTCGGGGACAGGTCGGCGTCGGGGACAATTCTGCCACCGCCCTGGGCTACCACGGGGCGGGCATTGAATTCCTGTTCGCCATTGCCGTGCGGCAGCGGCACGTAGAAGGCGGGCAGGCCGACGGCGGAGACTTCGGCGACCGTCATCGCGCCCGACCGGCACACCACCGCGTCGGCGGCGGCGTAGGCCAGATCCATCCTGGACAGATACGGCACCGCCACGTAGCGGGCCGCGCCGTCGCTCTCCGCGACCTCCACGGTGTTCTTCGGGCCGTGCGCGTGCAGCACCGAGATGCCCGCCGCCGCCAGCTGCGGCGCGGCGGCCGACACCGCCTCGTTCAGGCTGCGCGCGCCCTGCGAGCCGCCGAACACCAGCAGCACGGGTCCCTCGGCGGGCAGCCCGAAGTGCGCGCGGGCTTCGGCGCGCAGCGCGGCGCGGTCCAGCGTGGTGATGGCCGCGCGCACCGGAATGCCGACGACCTCCGCGTGCGGCAACCCGGAATCCGGCACCGCGGCGAGCACGCGCGCGGCGCGGCGGGCGCCCACCTTGTTCGCGATGCCTGCCTTGGCGTTGGCCTCGTGCACGACGACCGGCACCGCGCGCCTGCGCCGCAGCAACCCACGGCCCGCGGCCAAGTAGGCAGGCAACGCGACGTAGCCGCCGAAGCCGATGATCACGTCGGCCTGCACCGCGTCGACGACGGCCCGAGTCCTGGCCACCGCCGCGCGCACCCGGCCGGGCAGCCGCAGCAGATCCGCGGTCGGCTTGCGCGGCAACGGAACCGGCGGGATCAGCTCGAGCGGGTAACCGCGCTCGGGCACCAACCTGGTCTCCAGACCGCGTTCGGTGCCCAGCGCTGTCACCCGGATCGAATCGTCGAGGCGGCGCAGCGCATCGGCGACGGCCAGGGCCGGCTCGACGTGTCCTGCCGTGCCACCGCCCGCGACGATCACCGAGAGTCCGGATCCCTTCGCGGACCGCTGGGCTGGATTCGCAGCACGCTCGGGTCCCTCCGTGGTCACGCTGGGCTGTCTGCTCCGGGCCTGTTGCTCGCGCCGCGGTGCACTCACTTGGATCTTCCCCGTTCTCTGGCGTGTGGCATCGGATAGTTCGGCTCCCAGGCCCTGGTGGCACGCAGCGAACTGGTGCCCCTGCTCTCCGGCGAGCGGCGCCGAGCCGGTGCGCCGGATTGCCCGCGCCGCGGCTGCGCCTGGCGCGAGCGGTCGGATTGCCTGGGTCGTTCGGTTCGGGTCCGCTGCGCCGCGGCTTTGGCGGCGCTGCGCGCCCTGGCGGCCTCCGCCTTGGCGGGCGAGTAGACCTCGGGTTTGGGTAGTCGCAGCAGGCGGCTGAACCGCCCGTCCTGCCCGGCCTGCAACGCCGACACCGCCTCCGGCTCGTGCCGGGCGGCGTTGGCGATGACGCCGAACATCAACAGCGTGATGGCCAGCGAGGAGCCACCCGCCGAGACCAGCGGCAGCTGCAGACCGGTCACCGGGAGCAGGCCGACCACGTACCCGACGTTGATCAGCGCCTGCGCGGTGATCCAGGTGGTCGCCGTCGCGGTCAGCAGCCGCAGGAACGGGTCCACCGAACGGCTGGCGATGCGCAGGCCGGTGTAGACGAACAGCGCGAAAAGCCCGAGCACCAGCGCGCAACCGAGGAACCCGAGTTCCTCGCCGATGATGGCGAAGATGAAGTCGTTGTGCGAGTTCGGCAGATAGCTCCACTTGGCTCGGCTCTGCCCGAGCCCGCGGCCCCAGATGCCGCCGTCGGCCAGCGAGTACTGCGCCTGGCGCGCCTGGTAGCCGATGCCCTGCGGGTCCTCGCCGGGATTGAAGAAGGCGCGCATGCGATCCGAGCGGTAGCCCGCGGAGAGCGCGAGCACCCCCGCGGCGACGACGCCGGACACCGCGATGGTGACGAACAGCCGCACCGGCAGCCCGCCGAACCACAGCAGCGCGGCCAGCACGATGCCGAGCGCGATGGTGGTGGACAGGTTGGGCTCTAGCACCACGAGCAGACACACCAGCATGCCCGCCGGAACCAGCGGCACCAGAAGGTCTTTCAGCGTGGCCTTCTCCGAGCGGCGCGAGGCCAGCAGGTGCGCGCCCCACACCACGAACGTCACCTTGACGATCTCGGAGGGCTGCACCGACACCGGACCGAGGTCGAACCAGCGCCGCGAGCCCTGGACCTCGCTGCCGATGCCGGGAATGAGCACCAGCACCAGCGCGAGCACCGACGTCGCGAACATCGGGAACGACCACTGCCGCAGCCTGCGTATCGGAATGCGCAGCGCGAGATAGAACAGCACGCAGCCGAGCGCGGCGAACATGGCCTGCTGGACGAACAGCGAGTACGCCGAACCGCGCTCGGCATAGGCCTCGACGCTGGAGGCCGAGAGCACCATCACCAGCCCCAGCACGGTGAGCAGCGTCGCGATGGTGACGATCAGATGGAACGACGCGAGCGGGCGCGCCAGCCAGGCCACGAACCGGGCCGCGGGCGCCTGCGCGCCACGCGAGCCCTTCGGCTCGGTCTTGGCACCGCGCAGCCGCCGCGTCGTCTCCGTCATAGCTGCCGCCCGATGTCACCGTCTTCCAGCGTGTGCACCGCGGTGGCGAAACTGCGTCCGCGGTGGGTGTAGTCGGCGAACATGTCGAGGGATGCGGCCGCGGGAGCCAGCAGCACGGTGTCTCCCGCGCGGGCGAATCCGGCGGCGACGCGCACGGCCTGCGCCATGACCGCGTCGGCCTTGTCGGATCTGGACGGGTCGTCAGCCATCACAGCATCGTCCCCCGCGCGCACCTCGACGACGGGGACCTCGGGCGCGTGTCGCGCCAACGCGGCCGCGATCACCGGCGCGTCGGACCCGATCAGCACCGCCGCGACGAGCCGGTCGGCGACCTCCTCGACCAGGTCCTCCACACCCGCGCCCTTGAGCTGGCCGCCCGCGATCCAGATGACCTGCGAGTGCGCCAGGATCGAGGAGCGCGCGGCGTGCGGATTGGTGGCCTTGGAGTCGTCGACGAATTCGACGCCTGCCAGCTCGCGCACGAAGGCCGCCCGGTGCGGGCCGACCTTGTGGTCCTGCAGTCCCTCCTTGACGAACTGCGGCGCCACATCGATGGCCCTGGTCAGCGCGGCCGCGGCGAGCGCGTCGGCGATACCGGCGGGCCCCTGCGGGCTGATGTCGCCGACCTCGGCCAGGATCGCCGCCTTGGTGAACGCGCGGTCGAGCAGTTTGCCGTCCACCACGCCGAGCTCGCCGTCGGCGGGCACGCCGATGCGGAAGCCGACGGTGCGGCGGGCCTTGGAGCGACGGGCGAGCGAGGCAGCCACCGGATCGTCCAGACCGACCACGCCGACCCGGCCGACCAGCGCCCGAGCCTTGGCGGCCGCGTAGGCGTCGAGGCCGCCGTGCCAATCCAGGTGATCCTCGGCGACATTCAGCACCACACCCGCCTCCGGCCGGACCGAGGGCGCCCAATGCAGCTGGAACGAGGACAGTTCCACGGCGAGCACCTGCGGGCCGGGATTGCGGCGCAGCGCGTCCAGGATCGGGGTGCCGATATTGCCGCAGGCGACGCTGGCGATGCCCGCGGCGCGCAGGATCGAGTGGGTCATCTGGGTGGTGGTGGTCTTGCCGTTGGTGCCGGTCACCACCAGCCACTTGCGCACCGGGCCGTAGATCCTGGCCTGGTCGACCCACCAGGCGAATTCGACGTCGCCCCACACCGGGATGCCCTCGGTGACCGCGGAGACCAGCACCGGCGAGTCCGGCCGCCAGCCCGGGCTGGTGATGACCAGCGCGAAGCGGCTCAGGTCGGCGGATTCCAGATCCACGCAGGTGGCCACTTCCAGGCCGAGTTCGGCGGCCTCGGCGAGCGCCTTGGCACCCGCGTCGGTGACCACCGGATGCGCGCCGATATCGCGCAGCGGTTCCACCAGCGAGCGACCGGAGACGCCCCAGCCCGCGACGAGCACGTCACGGCCACGCAGGAATTCGAGCATGGGCCCCGGAGATCGAAGGGCCCGCGGAGAATGTTCGACCATCGCTAGTTCACCCGACCGCGGAGAGGTATTCGCTGTAGAACAGACCGAGGCCGACTGCCGAGGCCATGGCGGCCAAGAGCCAGAACCGAATGATCACAGTCGTCTCGGCCCATTTGCTGAGCTCGAAGTGGTGATGGAACGGCGCCATCTTGAACAATCGATTGCGGGTGGTGCGGAAGACCGCCACCTGCAACACCACGGACACGCCCTCGGCCACGAACAGGGCGCCCATCACGATCATGAGCAACTCGGTCCTGGTGGTGATGGAGATGCCTGCGAGCAGACCGCCGAGCGCCAGCGATCCGGTGTCGCCCATGAAGATCTTGGCGGGCGCGGCGTTCCACCACAGGAAGCCGATGCACGCCGCGGCGCCTGCCGCGCAGACCAGCGCCAGGTCCAGCGGGTCGCGCACGTTGTAGCAACCGGTCTCGGGCTTGGTCGCGCACGCGTGGTAGTACTGCCAGAACGTGATGATCACGTAGCCGCCGAGCACCAGGCTCATCGATCCCGCGGCCAGTCCGTCCAGGCCGTCGGTGAGGTTCACGACGTTGGACCACGCCACGACCACGAAGCAGACGAACGCCAGAAAGATGATCACCCCGGCCGACACCGTGTTGATGTCGCGCACATAGGACAGGTGGCGGCTGGCGGGCGTCAGGCCGTTCTCGCCGCGGAACTGGAGCGCGAGCACACCGAAGATCACCGCCGAGGTGAGCTGCCCGATGTACTTGCCCGCGGCGGTGAGGCCGAGATTGCGCTGCTTGCGCAGCTTGATGAAGTCGTCGGTGAAGCCGACCGCGCCCAGCGCCGTGGCCAATCCGAGGACGAGCATGCCCGACGCGGTCGGCCCCTCGGCGTCGTAGCCGATGCCGATCAGGTGCGAGCCGAGGTAACCGGCCCACATACCGATCAGGATGGCGACCCCGCCCATGGTCGGCGTGCCGCGCTTGGCTTGGTGGCTGGCCGGGCCGTCGACCCGGATCTCCTGACCGAAGCCCTGCTTGGCGAAGAACTGGATCAGCAGCGGAGTCAACAGAATCGACACCGCGAGGGCGATCGCCGCCGCGAACAGAATCTGCCTCACGCCAGCACCTCGCTGACGCTCGCCGCCGCCGTTCGGCCGATGGCCGCTGTGCCCATGGCTCGCTCGCTCCGCTCGCTCACGCCAGCACCTCGCTGACGCTCGCCGCCGCCGTTCGGCCGATGGCCGCTGTGCCCATGGCTCGCTCGCTCCGCTCGCTCACGCCAGCACCTCGCTGACGCTCGGCACCGTCGTACGGCCGATGGCCGTTGTCCCCATGGCTCGCTCGCTCCGCTCGCTCACTGCCCTGCCTCCGCGCTGCCGTCGCGCCCCGCGGCACGTTCCGCGCCGGTCAAGTGTTCGGCGACCGCCCAGAGGCCGACCGACTTCGACGCCTTGACCAGCACCACATCGCCCGCCTCGACCTCGTCGTCGAGCAGCGCGATGGCCGCGCCGATATCGGGCACGAGGACCGACTCCTCGCCCCATGAGCCTTCCATCACCGCTCCCTGGTGCATCGCGCGGGAGGGCCTTCCGGTGCCGACGACGATGAGGCGATCCACGTCGAGGCGCACCGCGAGCCTGCCGATGCCGTCGTGCTCGAGCACGGATTCCTCGCCGAGCTCGGCCATTTCGCCCAGCACGGCCCAGCTGCGCCGCGGCGTCTCGCCGGCGCGCGACATCGTCACCAGCGCCTTGAGCGCGGCGCGCACCGAGTCGGGGTTGGCGTTGTAGGAGTCGTTGACGACGGTGACGCCGTCGGCGGTGGTGCGCACGTCCATCCGGCGCTCCGAGACCCGCTGGGCGCCCGAGAGCGCCTGCGCGATCGTGGCCAGATCGGCGCCGCAGGCCAGTGCGACCGCGGCGGCGGAGAGCGCGTTGCCCACGTGGTGCTCGCCGTGCACGGCCAGCTGGATCGGCGTGCTGCCCGCCGGGGTGTGCAGCGTGAAGTGGGCGCGCGCCTCGGCGTCGAGGCGCACGTCGGTGGCCCTGATGTCGGCATTGCCCGCCTGGCCGACCAGCACCACCTTGGCGCGCGTGCGTGCGGCCATCGCCGCCACCTGCGGGTCGTCGGCGTTGAGCACGGCGAGACCGGTCGCGGGCAGCGCCTCGACGAGTTCGCCCTTGGTCTGCGCGATGGCCTCGCGGCTGCCGAACTCGCCGAGATGTGCCGTGCCGACATTGAGCATGACGCCGATGCTCGGCGGCGCCACCGCGGCGAGCGCCGCGATGTGGCCGGGCCCGCGCGCGGAGAGCTCCAGCACCAGGAAGCGCGTCTTCTCGTCGGCGCGCAGCGCGGTCCATGGATGACCGAGTTCGTTGTTGAACGATCCGGGCGGCGCGACGACCGGGCCGAGCGGCTCGAGCACCGCGGCCAGCAGATCCTTGGTCGAGGTCTTGCCGGAGGACCCGGTGACCCCGACGACAGTCAGGCCACCGGCCGCGGTGTCCGATTGGCGGCGCTCGCGGGCCCCTCCGTGGTCACGCTCCGCTACCGCCTCCGGGGCCGTCGCTCCCGCCGCGGTGAGCCGTTCGACGCTGGCGCGGGCCAGTGCGGCCAACGCGGCCAGCACCGCGGCGCCGGAGCCGTCCGAATCATGGATCAGCGCAACGGAAGTCGCGGGCACCGTGCCCGGGCTCGGAGTCACCACGATGGCGGGCACACCGACCGGGCGCGCGGCGAGCACCGCCGCCGCGCCCGCGGCCACCGCGGCCGCCGCGTATTCGTGTCCGTCGGCCCGCTCGCCCGGCAGGGCGAGGAACAGATCACCGGAACCGATTCGGCGCGAATCGAATTCCACCGAACCGGTCACTCGCACCTCCGGGTCGGGGACGTCGTGCAGCGTGCCGCCGACGACGTCCGCGATCTCCCGCAGTGTCATCTCGATCATGAAACCGTCAAGTCCTCCGCGTCCGTCCCGTACGGACTTCGCTGTGCTCGCTGAACATGCTGTGCCGCCTGAAAGTTCATGCCCGCGCCTCCGCGGCCACCTTGCGCGACAAGGCGTCCGCCACGACATCGCGGTCGTCGAATGGATGTTTCACGCCCTGGATCTCCTGGCCCGCTTCGTGGCCCTTGCCCGCGATCAGCACCGCGTCGCCGGGCCTGGCCCAGTCCACCGCGGCGGCGATGGCCGCGGCGCGGTCGCCTATCTCGCGGACCTCGCCGCGCTCGTCGGCGGGCACGGCCAGCGCGCCCCCGGCGATCGCCGCCCGGATCTCGGCGGGCGCCTCGGAGCGCGGGTTGTCGTCGGTGATGATCAGCAGGTCCGCTCCCCTGGCCGCGACCTCGCCCATCAACGGTCGCTTGCCCGCGTCGCGGTCGCCGCCCGCACCGACCACCACGGCCAACCGACCGGGCGCGACCGGATTGTCGGCGGCCAGGTGGACGCGCAGCGTGGCGATCACCGATTCCAGCGCGGCCGGCTTGTGGGCGTAGTCCACCACCGCGAGGAAGTCCTGACCGCGCTCGACGCGCTGCATCCGGCCCGGCACGTCGACGGAGCCCAGCGCGGGCGCGGCCACGGCGGGATCGACGCCCGCCGCGGCGCACACGGCCACCGCGAGCAGCGCGTTGGCGACGTTGTAGCGGCCGGGAAGACGCAGCCGCACATCGACATTCGCGTCCGGCCCGGCGGCGGTGAACCGCTGCTCGCCGCCGTGCGCGGCGACCGCGCCCGCCACGTGCCAGTCCGCGGGCCCGGTGGTCGCGACGGTGGTCGGCGCGGCCAAGCTCGCGGCGAGGCGGCGGCCCCAGTCGTCGTCGACGCAGATCACCGAGGTACGGGCGGAGACGGCCGACGCCGGGTCGAAAAGCCTGCGCTTGGCGCCGAAGTAGTCCTCGAAATCGGCGTGGAAGTCGAGGTGATCCTGAGACAGGTTGGTGAACGCGCCCACCGCGAAGCGCACGCCGTCGACCCGGCCGAGCGCCAGCGCGTGGCTGGACACCTCCATCACCACCGCGTCCACGCCCTGCTCGACCATGAGCGCGAACATCGCGTGCAGCTGCGGCGCCTCGGGGGTGGTCAGCGCGCTCGGCACCCGGCGGCCGCCGATCCTGGTCTCGATGGTGCCGATCAGCGCCGTCGACAGGCCGCCCGCGGCCAGCCCGGCCTCCACCAGATACGAGGTCGTGGTCTTGCCCGAGGTGCCGGTGATGCCGACGATGCGCAGCCGCTCCGACGGGTTGCCGTACAGCGCCGCGGAGAGCTCGCCGAGCACCTCGCGCGGCCGCTCGCGCACCAGTACCGGCACGCCGAGCTCCCCGGCCAGCCGCGCGCCCTCGGCGTCGGTGAACACGGCCACCGCGCCGCGGGCGACGGCATCGCCTGCGAAGCGCGCGCCGTGCGACTGCGAGCCGGGCAGCGCGGCGAACAGATCGCCGGGACGCACCGCGTTCGAACGTTGCTCGATCCCGGTGACCACCAGATCGCCGGGCACCGTCGCCGACGGGCGGGCGCCGGTCAGCTCCAGCACGGTGGTCAGCGGTGTCGACGGCGGGTCGACCGGCCGCAACACGGGCTGGCTGGACTGCGCGGGCACCTCGCTCCTCTCGGACAGGGCATGTGTGGACAGCACGGACTATGGTGACGAGTCAGGTTACCGACGCGGACTCATCGGCGAACAACGCGCCTCGGTGTTGCCGCGCCGGAGCGCGGAAATACGACGATTCGACAAGCCGGAATCACACACCAGCCTGCAGGACGAACTTCTGCGCCGGTGCGGTCGTCGGCGGTATTCGATCACGCTGCAGCGCCCACGACGCGATGTTGTGGAACAGCGGCGCGGCCGACTGGCCGCCGGTGCCGTCGGAGCTGCGCACCGGGTTGTCGAGCATCATGCCGATCACGTACCGCGGGTTGTCGGCGGGCGCCATGCCCGCGAAGGTGATCCAGTAGCTGTCGCTGGAGTAGCACTTGCAGTCCGGATCGATCTTCTGCGCGGTGCCCGTCTTGCCTGCGATCCGGTAGCCCTCGATCGCGGCGGGCCAGCCGGTGCCGTTCTGTTCGGCGTTCATCGGATCGCGCTGCACCACCGCCTGGAACATGTGGCGCAACGTCTGCGCGGTCTGCGGGCTCACCACCCGGATGCCGTCCGGCTGCGGCTCCTCGGTGCGGGTGCCGTCCGGTGCGATCTTGGCCTTCACGATGCGCGGCGGGACACGCAGGCCATCGTTGGCGATGGCCTGGTACATTCCCGTCATCTGCAAGGTGGACATCGAAAGACCCTGTCCGATGGGCAGATTGGCGAAAGTGCCGCCGGACCACTGGTCGCGCGACGGCACCTGCCCCGCGGACTCGCCCGGCAGGCCGACGCCGGTGCGCTGGCCGAGACCGAAGCGGTGCAGCATGTCCGCGTAGCGGTCCTCGCCGACGCGCTGGGCGAGCATCAGGGTGCCGACGTTGGACGACTTCGCGAAGATGCCCGTGGTCGTGTAGGGCGCGACATCGTGGTTCCACGCGTCGCCGACCGTGACGCCCGCCATCCGGATCGAGCCGGGCACCTGGTGCACCTCGTCGGGAGTGGTGAGCCCGTATTCGATGGCCGCGGCCGCGGTGACGATCTTGTTCACCGAGCCGGGTTCGAACGGGTCGCTCACCGACGGGTTGCTGGTCTTGGCCGAGCCCCAGTTCTGCGGGCCCAGCGTCGGATTGAAGGTGCTGTCGTTGGCCATGGCGAGCACTTGGCCTGTCCTGGCGTCCAGCACCACGGCCGAGGCGCCCTGCGCGCCGGACTGCTGCCTGGCCTGCTGCACCTGCTGCTGCACGTAATACTGCAGGTCGGAGTCGAGGGTGAGTTCCACGCCGTTGCCGTTCACGGCGGGCTGCTTGTCGCGCCAGCTGCCGGGAATGACGGCGCCGTCCGAACCGCGGTCGTAGGTGTGCGAGCCGTCGGTACCCGCGAGCACCGAGTCCAGCGAGGATTCCAGGCCGATCAGGCCGTGCCCGTCCCATCCGGTCGCGCCGATCATATTGGCTGCCAGCGATCCGCCCGGGTATTCGCGCACGTCCTGGCGCTCGGCGCCGACCTCGGGGAACTCCACGGTGATCTCGGCGGCGATCCGCGAGTCCACATTGCGCGCCAGATAGACGAAGGTCTCTTCGCTGCGCAGCTTGGCGAGCAGTTCCGCCTCGGTGGGCGCCTTGTTGCCGAGCTTGTCGTGGATCTTCTTCGCGATCGCCCGCAGCCGCTCGTCCGGATCGGGCGCCTTGGTGCTCTCGGCGCGGGCGGCCTCGAGAGTCTTGCGCACCTGGACGGGTTGGAAGTGCAGCGATTTCGCGGACACCGTGAAGGCCAGCGATTTGCCGTTGCGGTCGGTGATCGGGCCGCGGGTGGCCTCGTCGGTCAGCCGGACGATGCGCTGGCTGGCCGCCTGCGCGGACAGGCCCGGCGCGGAAATGCTCTGGATCCACAGCAATTGGAGCGCGACGACGGCCAGCGCGACCAGCATGACGATCCGGCCGACCCCCAGCCGCAACCGCACCGGGCGCTCGGCGGCCGTGCGCGATCTCGCGGTCCCTGATGCCACCGGCC
>NZ_JBYIRW010000027.1:0-78833 GCF_057708325.1 Nocardia sp. bgisy134 | reverse complement strand
CCCCCCCCCCCCCCCCCCCCCCCCCCCCCCCCCCCCCCCCCCCCCCCCCCCCCCCCCCCCCCCCCCCGCGCCCGAAGGCTGACGCCGTGCGCTATCGGTTCCGCTGCGGGACAGCGCACTTCGTCGATCCGCACCGGACGGTGTGCCTTCTGCCGAATCGGGCGTGAATCGGGCGATCGGGACCGGGCCGGTCTCAGCGCCGGACAATGCCGATGCCAGATCCGTGTCGGAGCGGGCGAACACGGCCGCGTCCCACGATCGCACGCCGAACCGGCGCAACAGCCGGTTCACCGGATCTCCTCCAAGTAGGAGATTCCGCTGCTTCCATTGGGCCCGTAGCGTTCCCACTCCTCGCGCAGCCGCAGCGGTTCGCCGTCGGTCACCTCCGGCTCCGACCGCGTGATGCCTGAGACGATCTCGCCGCCGTGCAGCACCATCGTGTAGGCCAGGCGCAGCACACCGTCGGCGTCGCACAGTCCGTTGAGCGCACCGCGGCGCACCTTGCCGCCCGCGAAGAACGCCCACACCAGATCGCCTTGCTGGTGGTACCGCGCCACCACACCGTCGTCGCTGTCCGGGTTGCGGAACCGGCGGCCGTCGTAGTCGATCATTTGTCGGCGTCCAGCAGTCCGGCGGGCAGGGTGAATCCGGAGCCGGGCGCGAGCGGTTCCAGCGGATCGCCGACCAGTTCGACCGAAGCGGTCGCCGCCTTGAGCAATTCGGAGCAGCGCGGCGCGTCGGCCGCCTCGCACACGACGAACGAGTGCCGGGCGATGTAGCCGCCGGGCGGCAGCCGCAGCTCCGCGCCGGGCTCGACCATCGCGGCCGCGGTGACGAGACCGGGCGCGTGCTCGGGCACCGTCACCGAGCGCACGAGTGTGTCGCGTTCGGGGTAGCCGAATCGGATGCCCGCCGCGGCTTTGCGGGTGGGCTTGGTCGCAGGCCGGTGGCCGGTGGCGACGTCGACCAGCACCTCGCCGGGGTCGATGCCGGTGGCGATCTTGCCGAGGAACGGGATGAGGTCGCCGCCGAGGCGGCCGTTGACCTCGATGATGAGCGGTCCGCGCGAGGTCAGCCGCACCTCGGTGTGCGTGATGCCGTTCTCCACCCCGAGCTCGCGGTGTGCGGCGGCCAGGGTGCCGATCAGGGTCTCGTCCTCCAGCAGCGGGTCGGCCGCGTCGACCAGGTGGCCGAGCTCCTCGAAGTACGGTTCCAATCCGGTTCGCTTGCGCGCCAGGAACATCGGCAGGTACTCGCCCTTGTAGACGGCGGCGTCGATGCTGATCTCCGGTCCCACCGCGAACTCCTCCACGATGGCGGTGCCGCGGAACGGCTCGTCGCCGATGGTGCTGGCGCCGGTGGCGGTGGCGAAGGCGGCGTCGAGTTCGACGCGGTCGGCGGCAAGTACCACGCCCATGCTCGCGCCGAGCGCCTGCGGCTTCACCACCACCGGGTAGCCGATGCGGTCCGCGGCCGCCCGCGCTTGCTCGAGCGTGCCGGTGAGCTCGAACCGGGGCTGGACGAGGCCGGCGTTGGTGAGCACCGAGCGCGTCCGGTTCTTGTCGCGGCAGCCGCGCACGCCGGTGGTGGTGAGCCCGGGCACGCCGAACTCGTCGGCCATGTCGGCGGCGGGCTGGACGAGCGGCTCGTCCCAGCACAGGACGCCGACCACCCGCCTGCGGGCGGCGATCTTGCGCGCCTCGGCGGCAAGGACGGCGTGATCGAAGACGTTGGCGACCACGATCTCGTCGAAATAGGTGTGTTGCCAGGTGGGTTCGATGTTGTTGAGCAGCACCAGGTCCAGGTCGCGGGACCGGGCGCGCGCCGTGACCGAGCGCACCAGGTATTCCCGGTACAGGCGCAGTCCGCTGCCGATCACCAGCAGCACGTCGTTGGTGGGGTTCATGATTGGTCCTTCCGCATCAGGCGGCCGGTCGGGCGGCCGCGAGCTCGACGAGGTGGTCGGCGACCAGCGGGGCGGTGCGGAACCCGTCGCCGCCGGTGGCGGCGCGGGCCACGACCGCTGGTCCCGGCCTGGCGAGGGTGGCGCCGCCGGTCGCGGCGTCGACGGTGTAGTGGCACTGCTTGACCGCGGCGATCCGGTACCGGTCCGCGTCGGCGAGCACTAGGTCTATGTATCGTGTTGCCGCGCCGACGCTTTCGGTGTCCTCGCCGAGGTCGTCGACCGTCCGGCACAGCCGCGAGGAGCTGACCTTGAGCAGGGTGCCCGCCCCGGGCGGCATGAGCCAGCCGGTGCCGTCCGCGCCGATCCGCCCGGCGCTCGGCGCCTGCTCCCACCACGCCGCCAGGTCCGCGGGCGGTCGCAGGTACACGGTGGTCTGCCGGTGCAGCACGGTCGGCGCGTCGACGAGTTCGCCCGTCCACGCCCCGGTCGCCAGCAGCACCAGATCGCCGGTGAGCCTGGTACCGTCGCGCAACCGCAGCCGGGCGGCGTCGGTGTCCACCTCGATCACCTGCCGCCAGGGCAGCAGCGTGACGGTCGGCTGTGCCCGCAGCCAGCGGGCGGCGGCGTGCAGCACTCGTTCGGCGAGCAGCACGCCCGCGTCGGCCTCCAGCAGACCCCAGTGCCCCTCGGGAAACACGAAGTGCGGCAGCGCCTTCGGCTCCACCACCGTCACCGGCAATCCGCTGCGATCGGCCACGTCCACTACGGCGTCGATCGATGCGGCGGGCCAGCCGGTGACCACGCCGATGCGCCGGTAGAAGTGGCCGCCGAGCAGCGCTTGCAGCCGCAGCCAGCGCCGGTGCAGCGCCGCGGCGGCGGCGGTGGCGGCCGGGTCGCCGGGACTCAGCGCCCGCACGGCCCGGTGGTGATCGAACGAACTCGACGCCGGGTTCGGGATCGGGCCCCGATCCACCACCGTGACCCGGTGCCCGGCCCGCGCGCAGCGCACGGCCGCGATCAGGCCGGTGACACCGGCGCCCGCGATGACGACGTCGGTCATGTCACGCTCCGACCGCGGACAGTCGCGGCAGCCGGACCGGTTCGATCACGGTGCGCAGGGCCGCTTCTCGCAGATCGGTCTCCGGCAGCATGTCCGAGCCCGCCAGCGCCGCCTCGGCCAGGTCGACGAGCAGCGGCGCGGCGCAGCGCACCAGCACGTCCACCTGGTGGCAGAAGTCCCCGCCGTCGGTGACCGGCGTGCGGTCCAGCCGGGCCAGCTGCTGGGTGAGCGTTTCGGCGACCCGGTTCAGGCTGAATCCGGGCAGCTCGTAGGCGGCGCGGAACCGTTCGACCATGCGCAGCACGTCGGACCTGCCTCGCTCCGAGATCGGCAAGGCGCCGCGCCACACCCAGTCGTCGGCCTTGGCAGCCACCCGGTTCCACGGCGCGACGAGCCGGGTCTCGGTGAGCGCCGCCAGTTCGTCGTGACTGAAGCTGGTGCGCTGGAACTCCGGGCTGTTGCCCGCGAGGTGGAAGCGGATCAGGTCGCGCGGCACCCGCGCCGCCAGATCGCGGCCCCACACCAGGTGTCCCCGGCTGGTGGAGAATTTCTCGTGACGCAACTCGTAGAACTCGTTGGTGAGGAACAGTTTCGGCAGCGGGTAATCCCCCAGCGCCAGCAGCATGGCCAGCCCGGAGATCCCGAACGGATGAATGTTGTCGATGCCGAGGAAGTAGACGATGCGGGCCGCGGCCTCGGGACGCCACAGCGCGTCCTCCGAATCCGGTTCCATGCCGCGGTTCTCGGCGGCCAGCATGGTGCAGTACATCGTCCACGCGACCGGCTCGGCGTTCGGATTCACCACCTGCCCCGGCAGATCCGGCGCCGGGATGCCCCACGAGATCGGGTAGGTGACCGGGAAGTCCGGCAGCGGCCGGTCCAGCAGTTCGGCCACCACCTGCGCCGCGTGCGGACGCAGCAGCCCGGCGGACGCGGCGAAGTGGGCGCGCAGCCGCTCCCGGTACTCCTCCAGGGGGAGGACGAGCACCTCGACCTCGCGGATCTCCAGCGGCTCCTCCGGGTTCCGCGTGGAACGCGGGTCGAGCAACTCGCCCGCGGTCACCGCGTGCCCGCAGCTCTCGCACAGTCCCGCGCAGCTGTCGGCCAGGCAGACCGGGCAGGTGCCCGCGACGTGCCCGTCCACCAGGTACTCGCCGGTGCTCGGCGCGTACGGGAACGGCATCGGCCGCATGCGCAGTGCGCCTTTGGCGCGCAGTTCCGTCACGACCCTCGCGACGTACGAGGTGAAGCGCCGCTCCCATCCGGTGAAGGCGTCGACGGCGATGCCGAGCGCCGTCAGCGTCGCCTCGACCTCCTTGGCGGAACGTTCGACCAGCGCCTGCGGTTCGAGGCCGAGCCGGTGCGCGGTGGTGGTGACGTAGGTGGAGGTGTCCTGCACGCCGGTGCCGAACAGCACCTCCCGCCCGGTGGCCCGGGCGTAGCGGGTGTAGACGTCGGCGGCGAGGAAGGGGCCCGCGACGTGCCCGAGGTGCAGGTCGCCGTTGGCGGTCGGCGCGGGCGAGATGACCAGGGTGGGACCGTTCACGATGTCACCGAATCTTCCTGCCGCCCGGCCGGATTCGTCTCCTGCGACGATCCGGTCTCGTGTCTGCGCACGAACGCGGCCGACATGTCGGTGTCCCACCAGATGGCGTACCACTCGAAATCGGTGGTCCCGGCGTTGCGCACGTGATGGGTCGTGCCGGGGACGAGGTGGACCAGATCGCCCGCCACGAAGTCGCGCCGCTCGCCGTCCACGTCGAGGACCGCGCGGCCCGTCATGGCGATGAACAGCTCGTACTCGTGATGGGCGTGCGCGGTGGAGACGTCGCCGGGGCGCAGCACGCACCACGCGCCCTCGAACGGCGCGTTGAGCGCGGGCCACGGCAGCAGACGCTCGGAGGCGACGCCGTAGGCCTCGGTCAGGCCGTCTCGGTCGAGGCTGCGGATCTCGATCATGCCGTTCGGCTTTCCGGGAAGGCGCCCGCGGTGACGTGGCGGCGGTCGAGGATGTCGTCGACGATGTCCTGCGAGCGGTGCGCGAGCACGCTGATCAGGGTGTCGGAGATGCCGTGCGTCTGTTCGTTGACGCCCTGCAGATACACCGCGCCCCAGGCGGATTCGCCGAGATCGAGGCGGTAGCGGCGGCTCACGGAGATCTCGTCGAGGCCGAGGCGGTCGGTGAGATCGCGTACCAGCGCGGGCATCTGCTGCTCGTAGCCGGTGCCGAGCAGCACCACGTCGCAGCGCAGCGGCTCGATCTTGCCGCTCTTGAGGTCGCGCAGCTCGAGCACCACCTCGTCGCCGTCCATGCGCGCGCCGGCCACCTCGGTCATCGAGCGGACGGTGGAGCGCTCCTGGCCGAGCATGCGCTGCTGGTAGAGCATGGCGTAGAGCTCGTCGAGGAACGGCGGGGCCAGGCCCGCGTAGTTGGTGAGGTGCACCTCGTCGAGGATGCGGCCGCGCACGTCGGCCTCGGAGTGGTAGAACTCGTCGACGAAGGACGGGAAGAACAGCTCGTTGACGAACTTGCTGGTCTGGTAGTTCTGCAGGCCGATGGAGCGCATGACGATGGTCGGCGCGCTCTGCGGCAGATCGGTGTGCAGCGCCATGAACATCTCCGCGGCGCTCTGCGCGCCGCCGATCACGACCGGACGCAGCGGGCGGTCGGCAGGCAGCTCGGCGACCCGGGTGCAGTACTGGGTGCTGTGAATCACCTTGTCGGCGCGCAGGTTCCGGAAGACCTCGGGAATGTGCGCGTCACGGCCGGTGCCGATGACCAGATCCCGGCAGTCGACGGTGTCGCCGTCGGCGAGCGCGACGGTCCAGCCGACGAGCCTGCCGTCGGCGGTGCGGCGCGGCTCGACCGAGGTGACCTCGGCGTCGTAGCGCACCGAGACCTGCTCCAGCGAATGCGCCACCCACTGCTGATAGTCGGACAGCTCCCACCGGTAGGGGTTGAAGGTCGCCAGGTTGACGAACTCGTCCAGGCGCCTGCGCTCGTACAGGAAGTTCAGGAAGGAGAACCGGCTGCGCGGATTGCGCAGGGTCACCAGGTCTTTGAGGAACGACACCTGACTGCGGGCCCAGGGAAGCAACAGGTTGCGCTGCCATTTCACGTCGGGATGCTGCTCGAGCAGCAGGGTCCGCTGGGCCAGCCGCGGCGCGTCGGATTCCTCGAGCGCGACAGCCAGCGCGAGGTTGGCGGGACCGGCCCCGATGGCCAGGACGTCGACTTCGTGATCGCTCACATTTCCACCTGAGTCTCGATGGTTACCACTTGCTCCGATCCAGTGAATGCGCTGCGCGAGTTGACCGAAACCCGCGCGCCGATCCGCACGACAACCTGTCGACACGGCGGCTGTTTCGCCGATTGGCGCCGCCTGACAGTCGATTGAATGTTTCTGTCGCGCAGCACTGCCGATCAATTCCCAGCTCTGCTGAGCTGGCCAGATGAGCATCTCGACCAGATCACCAGCGCTCCGCGTCGCCGCGGGGATCGTCGCCGTCGCGTCCGCCGCGCTGCTCACCGTCTCCTGCGACAGCTCGCCGAGCGCCGACGCTCCCGGCCGTGGCGTCATCAGCTACAACGGAACCGAACCGGAGAACCCGCTGATTCCCGGCGACGCCACCGAACGCGACAGCGTCAAGATCGTGAACGCGCTGTTCACCGGGCTCGTCGAGTACGACACGGCCACCGCGGTGCCCCGCAATGCGGTGGCCGAATCGATCGCCACCGCCGACTCGCGCGTCTATCTGGTCACCCTCGCGCCGGGCTGGACCTTCCACGACGGAACACCCGTCACCGCACAGAGTTTCGTGGACGCCTGGAACTACACCGCCTACGGGCCGAACAAACTCCAGGGCGCCACGTACCTGTCGCACATCCAGGGCTACGAGGCGCTGCAGAACGGCTCGGCGCAGCAGTTGTCGGGTGTGCGAATCATCGACGACCGCAGGTTCGAGGTCACCCTGACGGCCCCGTTCTCCGCCTTCGCGACCCAGCTCGGCTACGCCGCATTCTTCCCGCTGCCGCGCAGCTTCTTCGCCGACCGTGCCGCGTTCGAGGCGCATCCCGTCGGCAACGGGCCCTTCCGGTTCGTCTCGCACACCCCGGGCGAGAACATCGTCGTGCACCGGTACGACGCCTACGGCGGCGCGCGCAAGCCGCACATCGAGGGCGTCGAATTCCGGTTCTACAAGGCGCTCGAGGACGCCTACGCCGACGTGGTCGCCAATGAATTGGACTACCTCGATTTCGTGCCCGCCGACGCGCTCGCGGGCGGCCGGTACAAAACCGAACTGTCCGGACGGAATCTGTCGCACACCTACTTGGGCGTGCAGTCGATCTCGTTCCCGCTCTACGACAAGCGATACGCCGATCCGCGCTTGCGGCAGGCCATTTCGATGGCCGTCGACCGGAAGTACGTGGTCGACACGGCCTTCGACGGCGACAAGATCCTGGCCGACGGGCTGGTGCCGTCCACCGTGCCCGGCCACGCGGGCGGACAGTGCGGAGAGCTGTGCGAGTACCACCCCGAGCGAGCGCGCGCGTTGTTCGAATCGACCGGCTTCACGGGCCAGATCGAATTGACCTCCAACGACGATTCGGCCAATCAGGTGTGGATGGACGCGGCCTGCGCGACGATCAGCAAAGCGCTCGGCCGGGAATGCCGGTACGCGCCGGTGCCGACGTTCGGCGAATTCCGGACGCTGATCAACGACCGCCGCATGTCGACGATCTTCCGCTCCGGCTGGGTCGCCGACTACCCGTCCATCGAGAACTTCCTCAACCCGATCTTCCGCACCGGCGCCGCGGTGAACGGCACGACGTACACCAACCCGGAGGTCGACGCGCTGCTGGCGGCCGCGGACGCCGCGCCGACCGAGCGCGAGGGATGGGTGCTGTACCAGCAAGCCGAGCGCCGGATCCTGCAGGACATGCCTGCGATTCCGCTGTGGTTCCAGAAGGTGCAGTCCGGCTGGTCGAACCGGACCAGGGACGTGGCCGTCTCGCAGTTGCTGCAACTGGACTTGTTCGCGGTCGAGGTCGACTGACCACGCCGGACACAACGAAAGGCGGCGGCGTTTCCAACGCCGCCGCCTTTTTCTGTACCGGAACGGGGTTCGCGCTAGTCGAGCGCGGAGACGGGGCCGCTGCTGTACAGGCGACGCGGCGTGATGACCAGGGCCGCGGAGAACATCGCGGCGAACTCCGCCGGGGTGCCGAACATCGCGCCGATGCGTTCGGCGTATTTCGCCGCGTAGCGCGGCTCCCGGTCGGCGGGCGGCAGGTCGGGGGCGAGTTCGGCGGTGCCTTCCAGGCGCACGATGTCGCGGCCGATGTCGGTGACGTCGAGGCCGAGGCTCACGTGCGGGTTGGACGCCACGTTGCGCAGCTTCTGCTTGCTCGGCTGGCTGTAGATCAGGATCGTCTCGTCCTCGCGCAGCAGGAACCAGACCGGCACGCTGTCGGGCCTGCCGTCGGGGCGGACAGTCGTCAGCCACGCGATGAGATTGCCGCGCAGCCTGTCTTCGACGTACGTGCGGCGGCCGGCGGGAAGATGGGATGTCAGGTTCATGGGTGCCTTCATCTCGTACGAAAGTGCCTGTTCGGCAGGGGATGTCGTGCGATCTGCGGGTACGAGGCTAACCGAGCGGCGGCGCGACGGCGCGGTGGCACGAGATCCGCCGGGCGTAGGGGAATTCACTGTGAACGCGAAGCATCCGCCGATCGTGTTCTCGATCGGCGGACGCCTCAGCGGTGCGCGGTACGCGCCTCGTGGCGCCGAAGTGCGGCGCTCACGCTCCGGTGCCGGACTTGACGGTGGACACCGCCGTGCCGGACTCGACGGTGGACACCGCGCTGCCGGTCGCCGCGTCGGTGCCGGGTTCCGCATCGGACATTTCCCTGTCCGTTGTGACATCCGGCTTTTCGCTCACCTCAGGCCCGCTCGTATCCGCCGTGTGGTTCTCGCGAATCCCCGCGTACGCGCACCAGGCCGCGAAGAGCCCGAGCGCGCCGCACAGCGGCCAGATCCCGGTGCCGAGGCGATCCCACGCGAGGACGCCCAGCGTGGGGCCGAGCGCCATGCCCAAGCCGAAGGTGGCCTGATGGGTGCCGATGTAGCGGGCTTTCACCGGAGCCGGGAAGGTGGAGGGATACGCGAACATGGTGGGGCCGTTGATCATCACGCCGAGCACGAACACCACCGTCGCCAGCAGGATCGGAGCCGCGCCCTCTCCGGCGAAGGAGTACCCGGCCACGCCGAGGCCCATGATCGCGGTACCCACCGCGCCGACCAGCGGCGCCCGCAGGTGCTTGACGTACGAGGTGATCTTCAGCTCGCACAGGATCAGCACCACCGACGCCGTGACCAGCACCGCGCTGTACAGGCCGGTGGACCGGCCGTCCGCGGTGATGTTCAGCGGCAGCGCGACGGTGTACTGCACGTAGATGATCGAGCCGACCAGCACCGACGCCAGGAACAGGTGGTAGCGCCGGTCACGCAGGATCACGCCGTAGCCGGTGCGCTCGCCCGGCGTCGGCTCCGGCGCGTCCTGCACCGTGGCCACGTTCGGCAGGAGCAGCAGCGCCAGCACCGCGTAGGTGAGGGCGGACGCGGCGTCCAGCCAGAGCAGCAGATTCCAGTCGATCAGGATCACCGCCGCCGCGATGAGCGGCGCCAACGCCGCGCCCGCGTTGAGTGCGATGCGCATCATCGAAAAGCCCATCACCCGATGCTCTTCCGGCATCAGGTCGCCGAGCAGCAGCGCAGCGGCAGGCCGATAGGACTGGGTGACGAGGCCCGCCGCGGCCACCGCGACGAGCAGCGCCGCGAACAGGCCCGGCGTGGCGAGCAGCGGGATCACCGTGAGCAGCGCGGCCGATCCGGTCATCGCGGCGATGATGGTCGAGCGCGGGCCGAGCCGGTGGGTGAGCTCGCCGCCGAGCATGGTCCCGAAGACCGCCCCCGCGCTGTAGGCGGTGAGCGCGAGACCGGCTTGGCCGATGCTGAATTCGCGATGTGTCAGGTAGAGCACCAGGAAGGTCTGCACGAAGGCGCCGAGCTGGTTCACCAGCACGCCGATGAGCAGATAGACGACCGGGCGCGGGGTCTGGCGCAGCGCGGCGAAAACGCCGGTGCGGGAGTCGGTTCTGATTGCGTTCATCGTGAGTCCTTGGTCGCCGGGGCGGCAGGGGATTGCGGAAAGCTCAGCGCAGCAGCGCCGGAAAGCTCAGCGCAGCAGCGCTTCGGCGGCGCCGAAGTCCAGCGCGCCCGCGAGCGCGTCGTAGGTGCCGGTGTCGAGCAGCTCGCGGGCGGCGGCCGCGGCCCGGCCGTAGGCGGCCTGGGCCAGCGCGGGGCCGAGGCTGACCCGGCGCACACCGGCGGCGGCCAGTTCCGGCACGCTGGGCGCGCCGGGACCGGTCATCACGTTCACCGGAAGCGGCGACTTGCCCGCCAGATCGGTGAGCGTCGGCAGGTCGAGCAGGCCAGGGACGAACAGGCTGTCCGCGCCCGCCTCGGCGTAGTCGACGGCCCTGGCCAGCACGTCGTCGAAACGGTCCTCGGGTGCGCCGACACCGAACAGGTAGACGTCGGTGCGCGCGTTGATCACCAGTTCCGGCAGGTCCGCCTCGGCGGCCGCGGCGCGGGCGGCGCGCAGCCGATCGCGCTGCGCCGCGCGGTCGAACAGCGGTCCGCCGGGCGCGGTGGAATCCTCCAGATTGACGCCGACCGCGCCTGCGCCGATCACGGCGGCGACGGTGGCCGCGACGTCCTCCGGCGCGGGGCCGTAGCCGCCCTCCACGTCGGCGGTGACCGGCACGTCGACGGCCGCGACGATGCGCGCCACCTGGGCGACGGCCTCTTCCCTGGTCAGCCGCTGGCCGTCGGTGCGGCCGAGCGCCCAGGACACGGCCGCACTGGTGGTGGCGATCGCCTCGGCGCCTGCCTGCGCGATCACCGCCGCGCTGATCGGGTCCCAGGCGTTGGGCAGCACGAAAGTGCCCGTCGCGTGCAGGTTTCGAAACGCGTCGGCCCGGCTCTGCTGGTTGTCGTCGGCCACGTCGGCTCCTCCTGAGTCGTTGATCCTGATCTGTTCGAACTCGACGAACCTAACCCCGGAACCGGCCGTATTCGCCCTGCTCACGGCTACCGCGGACAAACGAACGCCAAAGCCGGACAACGTGACCGGTTCAGCGCGCGAGACCTTCCTCGAAACCGATGGCCGCGCGTAGTGGGTCGGTGTCCAGCTCGTCGGCTTGGCGTCGCAGCGCGAACCGGTCGGCCTCCTGGGCGACGAGCTGGCCGAACAACGGCGACATCACGTACCGCTCCGGATCCGGAACCCGGTGCAGCAGACCGCCGTCGATGAGGCTGTCCATCGCGTACTCGGCCGACTCGATCGAGATGTGCAGCGAGCGAGCCAAGGTCGCGGGCGCCACCTCGTCGGCGCCGCCTGCCAGCATGTGCAGCACGTGCTTGGCCAGCGGCGGACGCGACAGATAGGCGGGCAGCACCGCGTCGGCCAGGCTCACGTCGCCGATCCGCAGCCAGTTCGACACGGTCACCCCTTCGGCGAGACGCGCCGCGATCTCGGTCAGCCGCCGCCCCGGCTGCGCGGCGATCTTGCGGCCCGCGATGGTGAGCGCCAGCGGCAGTCGCCCGCAGAACTCGGCGATGCGCAGCGCCGACGCGGGCTCCGCGCCGACCCGCTCGCCGCCGATGAGCAGGCGCAGCAGATCGACCGACTCGGCCTGCGCGAGCGGGCCGAGCGCGACGCGGCGCACCCCGTCCAGACCGAGCAGCCGCGAGCGGCTGGTCACCACGATCTGGCTGTTCAGCGAGCGCGCGAGCAGCGGACGGACCTGCGGTTCGTCGCGAACGTTGTCGAGCAGCACGATGACCCGCCGTTCGGCGAGCATCGAGCGATACAGCCCGATGCGGTGCATGTCGTCGGCGGGCACCTGCTCGGGCGGTACGCCGAGCGCGCGCAGGAAACCGGCCATGACCTCCAGCGGAGCGGCTTCGTCGCCGCGGCGGGCGGCCATGTCGGCGAACAGCTGCCCGTCGGGGAACTGTTCGGCGAGCCGGTGCGCGAACCGGAGCGCGAACGCGGTCTTGCCGACGCCGACCGGCCCGCGCACGACCACCGGGACCCGCGAGTCCGCGATGCCGGCTGTGGCCGCCCGTGTGTCGTCGAATTCGGCTACTCTGCCCACGAAATCGTGCGGGCCGATGGGGAGCTGGACCGGGCGGGGCGGTCCGGAGTCGGCCGCCTCGTCCACCACGATCGGCAGCGGCTCGGTGGGCGCGCCGTCCCCGCGCGCCTCGCGCCAGCGGCGCTCCCACTCCGCGGGGTCGCCACCGCAGGCGCGCACGAACGCCAGCGCCACCGGCAGCGTCGGCAGCCGATGGCCGCCCGCGGCGTCCGACAGCACCGAGGGGGAGTAGAGGGCCGCGCTCGCCAGCTGCCGATAGGACGGATTGCCCGCCGCGGCCCGCAGTTTGCGCAGATCTCCGGCGAACGCGGCGACCGGCCCCGACCGGACATCGATCGGTTTCTCTCGTCTCCCCATCGGTGCTCCACTCCCTGAAATGCGTTGCGGCACACTTGCCCCTGTACCGCAGCCTTAGCAGCCGACAACTTCGTCGGCTCCCCCCATGACGCGCACCGCCTAGCGAGCACCGGCCTCGGCGGTTTTACCCCTGATTACGACCGCACTTCCGGGGAGCTCCGCACCGCGCGTCCGGCGAGTCCGAATTTCCCGTTCCGCGATGGTCCATCCGAAGTGTGAACGGCCAGCGTCTCTATGGCATGCAATAGGCGACGTGCCGCCTAAGCCTGAATCGTGCTGTGTGCCTTGGGTATTAACACGTGGACCGGCATCGATTGGATCAGTGCCCTTGACCGCTCAAGTTTTAGTCGAATACACTAAAACTACTTCACGAGAGGAGCGGCCCATGGGATACGGACGCTGGGACGACACCGCCTACCGGGCGGCCAAGACCTATCGCGCCAGCCGGGGGATCGACGACTTCGGCTACACCGCCGAGATGCGCGCGCAGCCTTACACGAGCTGGCGCGCGCACCCCGCGCTCGACCCGCTGGGGGTCGGCACGCGGGAATGCCGGGACTCCGACGAGCACGGGAACTCGCTGCCCATCGCGGTGTTGTTCGATGTGACCGGCTCGATGGGGCAGGTGCCGATCATCATGCAGGACAAGCTCGGCAAGCTGCACGGACTGCTGCAGCGCAAGAAGTACGCGGACGACCCGCAGATTCTGTTCGGCGCGGTCGGCGACGCCGACACCGATCGGGTGCCGCTGCAGGTCGGGCAGTTCGAATCCGACAACCGGATGGACGAGCAGTTGCGCAACATCCTGCTCGAGGGCGGCGGTGGCGGTCAGAAGTCCGAAAGCTACGAGCTGGCGGCCTATTTCCTGGCCACCCACGTCGTCACCGACGCGTGGGAGAAGCGGCGCAAGCGCGGGTACCTGTTCTTCATCGGCGACGAGCTGAACAAGCCGCGACTGGCCTCGCGGCACATCCGCGCGGTCATCGGCGACCACGTGCGCAGCGATATCGCGGTCGACTCGATCTACCGCGAGCTGGCCGAGAAGTGGCACGTGCACTACATCCTGCCGAACCAGTCCAGCTACTACGACGATCCTGAGATCGCCGAGCACTGGCGCGGGCTGCTCGGGCAGAACTTCCTGAAGCTCGACGATCCCGCCGCGGTGTGTGAACTCATCGCGCTCACCATCGGGCTCGCGGAGGGGCGGGTCGACATCGACACGGGTCTGGCGGACCTGCGCGACGTCGGGTCGGGCGCGGAAGTGGATTCGGTCGGCAAGGCGCTGGGCGCGCACGCCCGTTCCGCCATGCGTGCGCTGCCGGGCGGGTCGCGCTGAGTCGGCCGCGCCGAGTGGGGCGCGTCGCACCGTCGCGGGGTCGGTGCGGTGCGCTTCCCGGTGGTGGCACTGAAAGGAAAGGCAGGACGGGATGACCGGCTCGCATCTGATCGTGGTCGACCTCGGCTTCGGCGACGCGGGGAAGGGCGCGACGGTGGACTGGTTGTGCGCACCGGAGGCGGGCCTGGACGTGTCGGCCGTCGTCCGCTTCAACGGCGGTGCGCAAGCCGCGCACAACGTGATCGCCGACGGGCGGCACCACACATTCGCGCAGTTCGGGTCCGGCACGTTCTCCGGGGTGCCGACCTTGCTGTCGCGGCACATGCTGGTGGAACCGATCGCGCTGGCGGGGGAGGCACGGCGGCTGGACGCGCTCGGCGTCCGGGAGCCACTGTCGCTGTTGCGGATCGAGGGTGGCGCGCTGCTGACCACGCCGATCCACATCGCGGCCAACCGCGCCCGCGAGGACGCGCGCGGCGCGGCGCGGCACGGGTCGTGTGGCCGTGGCATCGGCGAAACCGCCAGGTACGCACTCGAATACGACGCACCGACGGTCGCCGACTGCCGCGCCCCCGCGGTCCTGCGCGCCAAGCTGCACGCGCTGGCCGCCCACTACGCTCCGCTGATCGCGCCGAGCGCGCACCGTTACGAGCCGATCGACGACATGGTCGACATGTACCGGGAGTTCGCGGCCGCGGTGCGCGTCGTGGACGGGACCTATCTGGCGCGGGCGGCCCGGCGCGGCCGACTCGTCTTCGAGGGCGCGCAGGGCGTGCTGCTCGACGAGTGGCGCGGATTCCACCCGCACACCACCTGGTCCACCGTCGAGCCGCGCAACGCGCGGGAAATGCTGGCGGGCATCGGTCACTCCGGTCACACCCTCGGCGTCACACGGACCTATCAGACCAGGCACGGCGCGGGCCCGCTGCCGACCCAGGACCACGGACTCGATATTCCCGAGCCGCACAACACCTTCGGCGAGTACCAGGGCGCGTTCCGCCTGGGCCACCTCGACGCGGTGCTGCTGCGTTACGCCGTCGCGGCGTGCGGCGGGATCGACGGTCTGGTGGTGAACCACCTCGACGCGGCGGGAACCGGCCGGGCCGCAACGGGTTACCGCACGCGGGCCGGTGTCGTCCGGGAGCTCCCGCTCGGGCCGTGGCGCGATCTCGACCATCAGAGCAGGCTCACCGAGTTGCTGGCCACCGCCGAGCCGCTGCTCGAAGAACTCCCCGACGACCGGCTGTCCTGGCTCGAGCGGACGCTCGGCGCACCCGTCGTCCTCGGCGCGGACGGACCCGCCCGCGCCGACCGAACCCCGCGCTCGATGGCGGCCGCCGCCTGAGGGCAGGATGGTTCGGCGTGGAGCAATCCGTTGTGTCGGTCGATGTGGTGACGCTCCGGTTCTGGCCCGAGGACGCCGGGGTCACGATCGGAATCGCGCCGCGCGGCCACGAACCGTTCACCGGTGAACTCGCGCTGCCCGGCGTGCTGCTCGGCCGCGGCGAGCGTCTCGTCGCGGCCGCCCGCCGAGCGGTGCACACCAAGCTCGGCGTCCCCGAGGCCGCGATCGGGGCCGTCGGACAGCTCGTCACCTTCGACGAACCGCATCGCGACCCGCGCGGACCCACTCTGTCCATCGCCATGTGGGCAGTGGTCGGCCCGCACGAAGGCCACGCTCGGTGGGTGCCCTTCGACGGCGCACCCGCCCTGGCGTTCGACCACAACCGCATCGTCGAAGCGTCCCGCGCGGTCCTGGCCAGGCTGCTCTGGAAAGACGGGATCTTCACCCGCGCCCTGCTCGGCGCCGAATTTCCCGCCACCCGAGCTGTCGAGCTCAGCGCCTCCCTGCTCGGCGCCCGCCCCGACCCGGCCAACCTCAACCGAACTCTCGCCGCCCTCCCCGGCCTGGAACGCACCACCGAACGCCGCCGCACCAAGTCCACCGGCCGCCCCGCCACCGTATGGGCGTTCACCGCACCGGACCACGCCACCGCCGAATAGCGCTGCGTCCGAACGGGTTACCTGCGGACGAAGTGCCCTGGTTCGGCGCGCGGGAATGGGCGGGAGCTCCCACGCTCGACGAGGCCGGGGTCGCCGTGCTCTGCGCGCGGCCGGCCACGCATTTCGCGGCCGTGTGAGCGGTGGTCAGGTGCGCGGGGCGTACATGATCACCGCGACGCCGACCAGGCAGATGGCCGCGCCGAGGTAGTCCCAGCGGTCGGGGCGGAACTTGTCGACGACCATGCCCCAGGCCAGCGAGCCCGCGACGAAGATTCCGCCGTAGGCGGCCAGGATGCGGCCGAAATGCGGATCGGGCTGGAAGGTGGCCACGAATCCGTAGGCGCCGAGGGCGAGCACGCCCGCCGCGATCCACAGCACGCCGCGGTGCTCGCGCCAGCCTTGCCACACCAGCCAGGCGCCGCCGATCTCGGCGAGCGCGGCCAGGGCGAAAAGCAGCAGGGAGCGAGCGACCGTCATGCCCGGGAACCTACCGGTCGCGCGGCGTTCGGCCGCAGTTCAGCGAGACGACTTGCGCCGGGGCGAGCGATGAAAGCTCGATGAACAGACCGGGAAAGGGCTGGCAGGTCCCGTGCCGCGGCCGTCATCGTCACGGTATGCGGAGACGGACGCTGTTGCGTGCCACGGCTCTCGTGGCGGCCTCCTCGATCCCTGGCGCGGTCACCGCCACCGCCGCCACCGCTTCGGCCAAGGTCCTGGTGATAGGGATCGACGGCGCGATGTACGCCAAGATCCACCAGGTCGGCGCGCCGAACCTACTGCGCTTGGCCGCGGCGGGCACACTGTCGCAGACCTCGCTCGTGCCGCACATCAGCCTGTCCGGCCCCTCGTGGGCGACTGCGCTGACCGGCGTCTGGGACCGCAAGCACGGCGTCACCCACAACGACTTCGATCCCGCACCGTTCGACCGCTACCCCACGGTGTTCACCCTGCTCGAGCGCGCGGGCCGCCGCACCGCCGCGGTCGCGACCTGGTCGAAGATCGCCACCATCGCGGGCAGCGGCGCGCCGCACGCCGGCCGGATCGCCGTCACCGCCCCCGTGCCGGACGATCCGGACGAGGCGAAGACCGACGCCGCCACTGCCGACGCGGCGATCGCCGCCCTCACCGGCGACGCCCCCGACTTCCTGTTCGTCCACCTCGACCAGGTGGATTTCGCCGGTCACCGGCACGGCGCGGCCTCGCGGGCCTACCTGGACGCCACCACCAGGGTGGACCGAGAGGTCGGTCGCATCGTCGCGGCCGTGGACGCGCGCGCGGGCGAAGGCTGGACCGTGCTCGTCACCACCGACCACGGCCACCTCCCCAGGGGCGGTCACGGCGGCCAGACCCGTGACGAGACCGCCACCTTCGTCATCGCCCGCGGCCCCGATTTCGACCGCGGCGTGACCGACGCCCACTACGCCCTCGTCGACATCACCCCGACCGCCCTCGATCTCCTCGGCGTACCGATACCGCGCGGTCTCGACGGCGGTTCGATGCGAGCCCGTCCCGCCACCGCCCGCGAGTGGTGACGGTCCGCTGCCGCGCCCCGGTGGTGGTGGCGGTCCGCTCCCGCGCCCCGGTGGCGGTCCGCTCCCGCGCCCCGGGGATGGTCTGCTCCCGCGCCCCGGGGATGGTCCGCTTCGCGCCCCGGGGACGGTGGGCAAATCCGTTCTCCCCCGGGCAGGTTGGGTTCGGATGATTCGGCCGCCCAGGGGGCCGCGATCGGTTCGGAAAGTCCGATCGCAGCGTTCGAAATCGGGCAGCTTCCGGACGCGGCGTCTGCGGATCGGACGATGCGCCGGGCCGGGGACTAAAGTTGTGGTCTGGGCGGTTGCAGCGGTCGGATAGGGTGGTCCGACCGCGGCGTGGAGAGGTGGTGGCATGACTCAGCATCTGGGCGAGGCGAATGTCGAGCAATCGGCGGCATCTGCCCCGCAGTCGAATGGTGCGGGGCCGGCCCCCGCAAGCCCGTCGCCCGCCCGGCCGACCCCCAACGATGTGCCCCAGCGGCAGCCCAGCGCGCCGCAGCGGCAACCGGGCACCACCGCCGCCGTTCCCACCTCCGCCTCGCGGCGGGTGCGTGCACGGCTGGCCCGCCGGATGACCGGTCAGCGTGGCATCGCCGCCGTCAAGCCGGTGCTCGAGCCACTCGCCACGGTGCACCGCGAGCTGTACCCGAAGGCGAACCTCACCCTGCTCCAGCGGGCCTTCGACGTCGCCGACGAGCGCCACGCGCACCAGTTCCGCAAGTCGGGCGATCCGTACATCACCCACCCGCTTGCCGTCGCCAACATCCTGGCCGAACTCGGCATGGACACCACCACGCTGGTCGCGGCCCTGCTGCACGACACCGTCGAGGACACCGGCTACTCGCTCGAGCAGTTGACCGCCGATTTCGGCTCCGAGGTCGCGCACCTGGTGGACGGCGTCACCAAACTGGACAAGGTCAACCTCGGCGCGGCCGCCGAGGCCGAGACGATCCGCAAGATGATCATCGCCATGGCGCGCGACCCGCGCGTGCTGGTGATCAAGGTGGCCGACCGCCTGCACAACATGCGCACCATGCGTTTCCTGCCGCCGGAGAAGCAGGCGAAGAAGGCCAAGGAAACGCTCGAGGTGATCGCCCCGCTGGCGCACCGCCTCGGCATGGCCACCGTGAAATGGGAGCTGGAGGACCTCGCCTTCGCGATCCTGCACCCCAAGAAGTACGACGAGATCGTGCGCCTCGTCGCCGATCGCGCGCCCTCGCGCGACACCTACCTGGCGAAGGTGCGCGCGGAGATCGTCAACACCCTGGCCGCCTCGCGGATCAACGCGATTGTGGAGGGCAGACCCAAGCACTACTGGTCGATCTACCAGAAGATGATCGTCAAGGGTAAGGACTTCGACGACATCCACGACCTGGTCGGCATCCGCATCCTGTGCGACGAGGTCCGTGACTGCTACGCGGCGGTCGGCGTGGTGCACTCGCTGTGGCAGCCGATGGCGGGCCGGTTCAAGGACTACATCGCCCAGCCGCGCTACGGCGTCTACCAGTCGCTGCACACCACCGTGGTCGGCCCGGACGGCAAGCCGCTGGAGGTGCAGATCCGCACCCAGGACATGCACCGCACCGCCGAGTTCGGCATCGCCGCGCACTGGCGCTACAAGGAGACCAGGGGCAAGCACTCCGGTGACGCCGCCGAGGTCGACGACATGGCCTGGATGCGCCAGCTGCTCGACTGGCAGCGCGAGGCCGCGGACCCCGCGGAGTTCCTGGAGTCGCTGCGCTTCGACCTGAAGTCGCCGGAGATCTTCGTGTTCACCCCGAAGGGCGACGTGATCACGTTGCCGCAGAAGTCGACTCCGGTCGACTTCGCGTACGCGGTGCACACCGAGGTCGGCCACCGCTGCATCGGCGCGCGCGTCAACGGACGCCTCGTCGCGCTGGAGCGTCAGCTCGAAAACGGTGAAGTGGTCGAGGTTTTCACCTCCAAGGCGCAGAACGCCGGACCCAGCAGGGACTGGCAGAACTTCGTGGTCTCCCCGCGCGCCAAGGCCAAGATCCGGCAGTGGTTCGCCAAGGAACGCCGCGAGGAGGCCCTGGAGAGCGGCAAGGAGCAGATCTCCAAGGAGGTCCGCCGCGTCGGGCTGCCGCTGCAGCGGCTGATGAGCGTGGACGCGATGACAGCCGTCGCGCACGAACTGCACTACACCGACATCTCCACCCTCTACACCGCGGTCGGCGAGCACCAGGTCTCCGCGCACCATGTCGTGCAGCGGCTCATGGCCCAGCTCGGCGGCATCGGCGACGTGGAGAACGAACTCGCCGAGCGCTCGACGCCGTCCACCACGCCGAGCCGCCAGCGCGTCACCGGCGATGCGGGCGTGCTGATTCCCGGTGCGCCGGGCACCGTGGCCAAGCTGGCCAAGTGCTGCACCCCGGTGCCGGGCGACGAGATCATGGGCTTCGTGACCCGCGGCGGCGCGGTGAGCGTGCACCGGACGGACTGCACCAACGCCGGTTCGCTGCGCGATCAGGCCGAGCGGATCATCGACGTGCAGTGGGCGCCCTCGCCCTCCTCGGTGTTCCTGGTCGCCATCCAGATCGAGGCGCTCGACCGCACCCGGTTGCTCTCGGATGTCACCAAGGTGCTCGCGGACGAGAAGGTCAACATCCTGTCCGCCTCGGTGGCCACGCACGGCGACCGGGTGGCGATCAGCAAGTTCACCTTCGAGATGGGCGATCCGAAGCATCTGGGCCACTTGCTGAACGTGGTTCGCAACGTGGAGGGCGTCTACGACGTCTACCGCGTGACCTCGGCCGCCTGATCGATTCGCCCGCCGCCGGGATGCCGGGCGAATCACCTTGTCTCCCAGCAGGTTTGCTGGCTGTCTCGAAATGTTTGCTCGGCCACGGGGCGGTTCGGCCGACCGTGTCGAGCCCAATTGTCGCCCGCCGGTAGCGGTCTCGCGGAGGTCGTCGGAAACTTGCCACGCGAAGTTCCGCGCCGCGCCGGTGTGAATGATGTATGCTTCGGCGTTTTGCGAAAAATTTTCGCTGTTGCGGCAGTAATAGCCGGAATCTGTTACGGTCTATTGCGTTTCATGGCGTTGAGGGTAACTGCGGCAACACGGGATTGATTGCGGATCGCTATGACTGATTACACGGCAAGACTCTCGGGGCTGGTGGTCGCGACCATCGTTGCCGTCGCCGTCGCGACGGCGAGCCCCGCGCTCGCCGATCCGCCGAATGCCGCAGCGCCCTCGACCGATCTGGCCCTCGACGACTGTCCTGCGCTGTACGCGTTGGGCGTTCAGGGCACGGGGGAGTCCTCTCCGGACGCCGCGCCCACCACCGACACCGGCATGCTCTCGACGGTCTTCCTGCCGTTGCTGGCCAATGCGCCGCAACCCGGGCTGGTCGATCGTGCTTACGTGCCATACGAATCCGGCTTCGGCGGCTTCGTCAACGGCGGCCCGGCCCCCTATCTCGAGTCGGTGCAAGGAGGCTTGACGCGACTACGGGACATGGCCGCGCAGGTGGCCCAGCGGTGCGCCGACACGCGGCTCGCGATCGTCGGCTACTCCCAGGGTGCGCACGTCGCCTCGGTTTTCGCGCAGGAGGTCGGGCAGGGGCGCGGGGTGGTCGCCGCCGACCGGATCGCCGCCGTCGCGCTGTTCGCCGACCCGACCCGCAATCCCGGCGCGCCGCTGTTCCCCGGCTCGCCGGGCAAACAGACGCCGGATCCCGCACCGGGCACGGCGGGCGCCGAGATCGCGGCCATCGCCGCGCTGCCGCAGACGCCCGCGGGCGGCGGCGGTATCGGCCCGCAACGGGACCAGGCGGCCGACTTCGCGGCGCTCACCGGCCGGGTGGCGAGCTTCTGTGCCGCAGGCGATCTCGCCTGCGACGCGCCGCAGGGGGCGCCGATCCTGAAGGCGGTGGCCTCGGTGGCGGGCCAGGCGAAGCTGAGCGGCGGCGACCCCATCGCCTCGCTGGTCTCCATCGCCCAAGCGCTCGCCTTCACCTCCATCAAGACCGCGACCAAGGTCGTCGACGAGGATGTGCAGGGCACCTCGCTGGCGAATCTGTCACTCTCCCCGAAGAAGTCGATCTCGCAGCGGATCGCCGACGCCTCCGATCCGCGCACGCCGCTGGATCTGAACGGCGCGCTGCGCGCCGTGCTGAAGGTCGGCTCGATCGGACTCAACGCGGTCGCCACCGTCGCGAGAGCGGTGATCGGTCCGGCCGCGATCTCCGAGCTGGCGACCGCGGGACTGTCCAATCCGGCGGCCGGTCTGCTGCTGCTCGGCGCCAAGTTGCTCGGCGCCATTCCACAATTGATCCCGCCGACGACCGTCTCGCGATTGGTCACCCAGGCGTTCGACGCGGTCGTGCAGAACATCACCGACAACAGCGAACTGCTGAACGTCACCACCTGGGTACGGTATTGGGACACCGTGCAGCGACACGGCGCGTACAGCACCGCGGCGGTGGCCGCCAACGGCGACGCGCCCACGCGCTTCGTGGCCGACTGGTTCGCCGCACTGGCCCGTGACCTGGCCGATCGCTTCGGCGCGGGCGCCGAGCCGCGGGGTGGGGCCGACAAGCCGCCCGCCGGATTCTTCGGCCACGGCACCGGCGCGTCGGCTACGCCGAATTCGTCCGGTACGGGACAATTTCCGTTCGGGACAGGAGCCGATGGCGCCTCATCCGGCGGCGCGACCTCGATTCCGCCCACCGAGCGACCCGGTGCCGCCACCAACAGCTACCCGTTCTCCACGAACTGATCGCCGAGAGGTCCGACGATGCGATACCACGTGCCTGGCTCTGCGGGATTGGGGGAATGTTGAAGTCGTACAAAAACTTGTCCCGATGGTACGACGCGCTCGAGCCCGACAATGGGTCACCCGCCCCGGCACAGCAGGACGACGCGAGCCTCGACGCGACCGAGGACGACGGACCGGCCCGGTATCCGCACTACATTCGCGAGGAAGAGGACCCGGAGGAGGCGCGCGCCCGAAACGAGGTTCCCGCGGACCTGGCGTCGCGGCGCGCCGAGTTCACCGGCGGCTGGTCGGATTGGGTCGCCGACCGCGCACCGGGGCCCGACGACGACTACGCCCCGCGCGACGGCGATCTCGTTCGCTTCCCCTGGCCCGAGGACGACGACTACGACGACGAGCCCTCGCCGCCGGTCCGTCAGTTGCCGCGCGCGCTGCGCGACCACCCCGCCTCGCGCCGGGGTCGCGTGGTCGTGGTGTTGATCGTTGCGGTGTTGTTGCTGGTTTTCGTAGCCGCGGGCGCGCTCTACCTGTTGCGGTCCTCGGGCAACCGCGCCGCCATCGCGCCGACGACCCCGCCGATGCAGTTCACCGCGGGCAGCGCTCAGGCGGGCATCACCTCGGGCTGCCCGACCGAGCGCGCCGACCGGCTGATCCGCAGCGCGGCGCCGGGCAGCACGGCCAGCGGCCCGGACGTGGTGCTGGCCTTCCAGTACGCCTACTACGTGGAGCGATCCGGCGAGCGGGCGCGGGCATTCGTCGCGCCGGACGCGAACATCTCCGCCGCCCCGACGATCCAGCGCGGGATCGACAGCGTGCCCGAGGGCACCACGCATTGCGTGCGCATCGTCACGGTGGCCGACAACATGTATTCGGTAGAGGTCACCGAGTATCGGCCGGGCGGAGCGCCGGCCACGTACAACAAGCAGACGGTCACCACCGCGGTGATCGGCGGCCGCACCCTGATCATGGGTATCGCGGCCGGATGAAGGAGAGCTGAGAACGATGGGAGAGGACTGGAGCCGCTGGCTCGACGAGGCGCCCGAGGAGGGCGCCACGCAGGGTCGTCAGGCGCGTGCGAAGGCTCCGGTGGTGCGGTTGCGGCGCGGCAAGCGGGGTGACGGCGAGGAGGACACCGGCTCCACACAGCGGCCGATTCTGGTGGTCGGCGGGTGCGGTGGCGCGGGAACCACCACGACCGCACTGGGCATCGCGGGCGAATTGGGTTCGGCCGGAACGTCGACCGTCGCGGTGGACGCCACCGCAGCGGGCAGCGATCTCGCGCTGCGCGGCGCCGACGAACACCTGCACCCGATCAGTCTGCAATCGTGGCTGTACGGGCGCGGTGACGACGAACCGGCCCCGCTGAAGGAATGTCTGTCCCGTGCCACCTCCGGCATCGGCCTGCTGTGGCGCGACGACGCCCCGCTGCGCCGCCGTGCGACCTATCTGACGGTCGCCCGCGCGGTGGAGGACGCGGGCTTCACCGCGGTCTACGACGGGGGCAGCGCGATCGCAGGACGCCAGCTGCGTCCACTGCTGGACGACGCGGATGTCGCTCTGGTGCTTGCCATTCCGGCGCGCCCGGACGCCGCGAACCGGCTGCGCGTCGCCCTGGAATGGCTCGACGACCAGTTCGGCGATTCGGCCGAGGGACAGGGCGACGGCATCGTCGGCGACACCACCATCGTGGTCTCGCACCAGCAGCCCGGCGGCGATTCGCGGGTTGCCGACCATTTGCGTGAACACCTGGCCGGTTGGGTTCGCGACATCAGGGAGATTCCCTACGACCCGCACCTCGCCCGCGGCGAACTCGTCCGGCACAGCGCGCTGGCCGCCGAGACGCGGCGTGCGTACGGGGTGCTGTTGTCGGGGGTGGCATCATGACCGCCGCCATGAAACTTCGCCGGAAACTCGATCCGCAGCCCGCTGGCGTCGTCGCGCCGCCCGAGTCCCGTCGCGCCCCGGTCTGGGACCGTCCGGTACCCGGTGTCGGACGCGCGCCGCTGGTCTGGCTGCTGGGTGTGCACGGCGGAGCCGGAGCCACTACCCTCGCGCATGTGCTTGCGCCGGCGGCGGATTCGAGCCGCCGCTGGCCCGGCGTCTTCGAGCGTGAATCCCCCTTTGTCGTGTTGGTGGCCAGAGAGACGATCGCCGGGTTGACCCGCGCGCACGATCTGCTGCGCCAGCACCACTTCGGCTTCGGCGGCCCTTCCGAGGTGCTCGGCCTGATCACCGTGGCCGCGCGCCCGGGCAGGATGCCCGCCGAGATCCGGCGCTACCGCGACGTGGTCGGCTCGCTGGCCGGTCCGCTGTGGCAGGTGCCGTGGTACGAGGAGTGGACCCTGGTCGAGCCGGAGCAGTTGCCGGTGTGGACGCCGGGCGATCCGATGCCGGAGAAGAAACGCAAGATCGATCCGCTGGCCGAGGTCCCGCTCGAGGTGCGCGAGCTGGGCGTCGACATCGTCTCCGTGGTGCGTGAGAAGCTTGACAGCACTGCGGGTTTCGACGAGGGGGAGGAATCGTGACGGAGACCGGCGCGCGCAGCAATTTCGAGAAAGGCATCCGATGAGCATGTTCCTCCTCGCCGTGCAGGACACGTACGGCACCGTGCTGGCCCAGGTGGGCAATCCGACGCCGGAGGCGCCGCCGGGATCGGAGAAGATCTTGCAGATGGTGCGCTACCTGACCTGGTTCGTGCTGCTGTCCGGTGTCTGCGGAATCATCTACGCCGGTGGCAGATTCGCCTGGGAGAAGTGGACCGGCGGTGGGCTCGAGTCTCCGAAGATGGTGGCGGGCGCGATGATCGGCGGCGTGGTCGCCACCAGTGCGGGCACCATCATGAACGCCGTCATCGGGACCTAGGACGAGCATGTCCACCGCGCGTATGTCGGCGGAGCTGCTCGCCTACAAGCAGATGCCCTCCGAGGTGCTCGAACCGCTGATGCAGCTGCTGAACTGGCTGCTCTGGTTCGTGCTGCTGGTGTGCCTGGCCTGGATGATCCTGTCCGCGGGGAGGCTGTGGATCGCCTTCCGCAGCGATCTGGCCGTCAACGACGCCACCCACGGCGTGGTGATGAGCCTGATCGGCGCGACGGTCGCCAGTACGGCCTCGGGGATCGCGTTGGCGTTCCTGCCGACGTGAGCCGCGGGACCCTGATGGAGACGGTTCGGACATGAACTGCACAGCGACGCGGTCGCATTCGGTGGCGCACTCGCAGCACGGCGCGGGGCGTCGGGGTCGCGCGGCCGGAATGGTCGGCGCGGTGTTGCTGGCGGCGGCCGTCGGCTGCGGCGGCGCGGACGAAGCCGCGGGCCCGGATCTCGCCGCGCGGCCGAGTGGGTTGCGATGGGAGCCCTATCAGGGCGTGGCGCTGCCGCGCACCGACCAGGGACCCGCGTCCGTCGCCGACGGCGCCGCAACGGGTTTCGAGCAATCGCCGCCCGGCGCCGCGGTCGCGGCCATCACCCACACCGTGCGCCTTTCGGTGGCCGCCGACAACCAGTGGTCGAAGGTGATCGCCGCCGAGGTGGTGCCGGGAGTCGCTCGGGACGAGTGGGCGGTGAGCCGGGTGCAGTTGTCCATCACCGGTCCCGCCGATCCCGAGTACGCCCCGCGCCTGCTCGGGTACAAGATCACCGACTACACCGAGCAGCGCAGCGCCGTCGATGTGTACACCGAGTACTCGGACGGCTCGAAAGCCGTGAACCACACCGTCGTCGAGTGGTTCGCCGAAGACTGGAGATTACGACTGCCCGAGCCCGAATCGACCGCACGCCCTGTCGAGGCGATCGACGTATTACCCACCGACATCGTGACATTGGAGGCGCAGAAGTGAGCGAGCGGGATTCTTACGCGCGCGATCGCGTCTCCTTCGGCGCGATCGCGTCCGCGGCGCTGCTTGCGCTCATCGTGATCGTCGGCACCGTGGTGTATCTCACGCGCGACGACGAGGCCACCGGCAGCAACGAGGCCGAGTTCGCCGCGACGACCGGAGAGGGTTTCGCGAGCCCGGAGGTCGACCTGTTCGGCAGGCGCGTGGATATTCCGAACAACCCTGCGGGGCAACCGCTTCCGCAGGATCCGACGCACCAGCGCAAGCCGTCCGACCCGGACTGGCTGACCGCATCGCCCGAGGGCACCGTCGCCCCGCGCGGCTGGCAGCGGGTGTACGGCGCGTCCGTGCCGTTCTCCACCTCCGACGGGCCGACCCGCATCGAGGACGGGCTCGCCGTCGGCTACGCGCACACCCCGCAGGGCGCGGCGCTGGCGGCCGCGCAGATCACCTACCGGATCAACGCCCGCCCCGCCGACCGTGACCTCTACGTGCGGCAGGTGCGCGTCTCGGCACAGCAGATCGCCGCCTACGACCGAGCGCTCGACGAGAACCGGCTGCCGAAACAGCAGCCGGAGAAGGTGACTCGCTACTTCGTCGCCCCCGACGCGTTCAAGGTGGAGAACTATGCCGACGACCTGGCTATCGTCCGGTTCGCCTCGCGCGGGCCCGTCGTCGACGGCAAGCAGCTGTGGGCGGCGCTGCGCCTGGTCATGGTGTGGGACGCGGGCGACTGGCGGCTCAAGCCCGCGACCAGCAACGGCGCGCAGACCGAGTACATCGAATCGCTCGAGGGGTGGACGAAATGGTGACCGGCGGCCCGGGATCCGTCCGTGAGCGCCCGCCGCTCGCGCTGCTCGGCGTCGGCGCGGGGCTGGCGGTGGCGATCGCCGTCGGCGTGACGGTGACGGCGACCAGGGACGGCGGCACGGCCGCCGACTCGACGGTGACGGGCTCCGCCTCTCAGCACGCCCCCGGCGCCGGTGCGGCAGGCCTCGTCGGCTTCGCGGGACGGGAGACCGACCTCTTCGGCAGGCCGGTGGACATCCCAGCGAACCCGGCGGGCGTTGCACTGGAACAGGTTGCGAGCCTGCCGACGCGGCCCGGCCAGCCGGACTGGCTCACCGCCGCTCCCGCGCCCGCCGAGGGTGAAGGCATCTGGCAGAAGCTGTTCGGCGGTCCGGTCGTGCGCTTCTCCGGCTCGGACGGCCCGGCGCGCATCGAGGGCAACGCCGCCGTCGGTTTCGCGCACACCCCGCGGGGCGCGGCACTGGCGGCCGAACAGATCTACTGGCGCACCAACGCCAATCCGCGCGATCGGGACCTGCTGCTGCGGCTGGTCGAAGTGACTCCGCACTACCTGGCGGAGTACGACCGGCTGGTCGCGAGCGGCAAGGTCTCCGAGCGGATTCCGGAGAAGCTCAGACCCCTGCTGTTCGCGTCGGACGCGTTCCGGATCGAAAGCTACGCAGACGATTCCGCGATCGTCCAGTTCGCGAGAAAGGCCCGGGAAACAATTGATGGCCAACCAACATGGGTGGGCATGCGCCTTGCGATCGTCTGGCGCGACGGCGATTGGAAGCTCAGACCGGTGACCGGCGAGCAGCAAGTCCAGATCGAGTCCCTGCGGAGCATCGAGGGGTGGACACGATGGTGAAAAAACTAGTGACGATCCTCGCGGTCATCTTCACCGTGATGATCGCGACGCCGACGGTGGCCTACGGCCAGACCTACGGCTTCGACGAGACCTGTAACGAGATCCACGACACCCTCGACGGTGTCGGCCTGCCCGGCATCTCGCTCGGCGACGCCGCGTCCGCGGTGTGCAAGGCGGGCAACGCCGCCTCGCATCCCGGCGACGCCGCGACGGCCGTCAAGGACAAGGCGTGGGACTCCACCTTCGGCAAGGTGGTCGATTCGCTCATGAACGGCCTCGGTGAGGCCATCATCCTGGCGCTCACGTTCTGGATGAAGGTGCCGAACGAAGCCGCGAGCGACAACGGGTCACTGTTCACCAGAATCAACGACTACACCTATCAGATCCAGATATTGCTGCTCATCGCCTCGGTCATCCTGTCGGGCGCGAGACTGGCCGAAGCCAGGCGCGGCGCGGCGGTCAGCGAGGCGGCCGAATCGTTCCGCATGTTCGCCAGGGTGGTGTTCAGCTCCTGGATGCTCGGCGCCATCATCGTGGCGGGCACCCAGGCCTCGGATCGCTTCGCCGAGTGGATCATCAACGACTCGACCAACGGCAATGCCAAGGACCTGGCCGAGTTGATGGTGAAAACCAGTAAGCTGCAAGCCTTCTCACCGGGTCTGGTGCTGATCATCGCGATCGTCGGCCTGCTCGGCGCGCTCGCGCAGATCGTGTTCGCCATCGTCAGGCAAGGTCTGCTGATCATCGCGGCAGGCGTGCTGCCGCTGGCGGCCGCCGCGTCGGGCATGAACATCGGCAAGTCGTCGTATCAGAAGCTGATCGGCTGGATCATCGCCTTCATGCTGTTCAAACCGGTGGCGGCGATCGTCTACATGATCGCGTTCACCACCGCGGGCCACGTCGACGGGCTCACCTCGACCGGCGGTCTGCCGGAAGGTGAAGAGGCACAGCGCATGCTGGTCGCGATCGTGCTGCTGTGCAGCGTGGCGTTCGTGCTGCCCGCGCTCATGCGCCTGGTCACCCCGGCCGTCGCGATCGTCGGCTCCGGCGGCTCGGGTCTGGCCTGGACCGGCGGCGCCGTGGTCGGCGCGCTGGCGCTGGGCGCGATGGGCACCAAGGCGGTCGGCGTCAAGGCCGCGGCGTCCCCCGGCTCGGCGGGCTACGTCAGCGGCAGCGGATCGGGACCGCGCCCGCCGGGCGGCGCGGGCGGCGGACGCGGCGGCGGCGCTCCACGTCCGACGCCCCCGCGCGGCGGCGGAGGCGGCGGCGGAGCGGCGGGACAACCACCGCGCGCCTCCGGACCGCAGGGCTCGGCCGGAGTACCGTCCGGGGCAGCGCGGGCGGCAGGCCGTATCGGCGCGGCGAGAGCCGCGGCGGGCAGTATGCGCAACGCCGACGATTCCATGGGTGATGTCGCAGGCGATCGTTGGGCGAACCGCTCGCCCGACCTCGGGAGGAGCACCATTCCGCGATGACGATGACCGAACCCTACGAGCGCCGTTCCTACGGCCTGTGGCAGAAGCCGCGCAGCGCAGGTCTTTTCGGCCTGCGCTGGGAAGAGACCGTGATCGGCTTCGTGGTCGTGATCACGGCGCTGATCTGCGCGATGGTCGGCGGCTTCCAATGGGGTCTCATCGTCGGCGGCGCCGGCGTGGCGGTGATGGTTCCACTGGTGTGGCGGACGGGGGGCCGCTCCGGCTATGAGACGGGATTGATGATGTTCAACTGGATGCGCTCGCGGAACAACGGCGAACACGTGTACCGGGGCGGACGGTTCTCCCGCATCCCCGGCGGCGTCACCCGGCTGCCGGGCCTGCTGGCGCCCTCGAAGCTGTACGAGGGCATCGACGCGGGCGGCTACAGCTTCGGCATGATCCACCTCCCGCAGTTCGCGCAGTACACCGTGGTGCTGCGGGCCTGGCCGCAGGGCCACGAGGCGGTGGACCAGCCGGTCATCGATCGGTGGGTCTCGGCGTGGGGCACCTTCTTGGCCTCGGTGGGTCAGACCAGCGACATCGTGGCCGTGGTTCCGGTGATCGACACCGTCCCGGAGACCGGAAACCGTTTGCTCACCGAGGTTTCCACCATCACCCGCCCCGAAGCGCCGGAACTGGCCCAGCAAGTGATGTACGAGCTGGCCACCGAGCTGCCGCAGGAGCGGGTGCAGCTGCTGCCGCGCGTCGCCATCACGTTCAAGGCCACCACCGCGGAGCGCCGCAAGAACCCGGCCGAGGAGGCCGTCGAGATCGGTCGGCGGCTGCCCGGCATCTGCGCGGCGCTGGCCGAGGCGGGCGTGCGCGCCCAGCCGATGTCGGCCGACGAGGTGATCGCCTTCATCCGGCGCAGCTACGACCCGGCCTCGCAGGCCGATCTCGAGGTCGCCGCCTCCGAACCCGAAGGGCACGGGCTGGATTGGGCCGACGCGGGACCGGTCTCGTACGACGAGAAGTGGGACCATTTCATGCACGACGGCGGCCGCTCGGTGACCTGGGAGATGGACGCCGCCCCCGAGGGCGCGGTGGACGAGCGGGTGCTGCAGCGCCTGCTCGCGCCCAATCCCGAAGTGCCGCGCAAGCGTATCGCCATCGTGTACCGGCCGCACTCGGCCGCCGACGCCGCCGAGATCGTCGACGACGACTTCAAGAACGCGCTGGTGGCCCAGCAGAGCGAACGCGGCGTCGTCTCGGCCGCCGCGACCCTGCGGGTGGGCGCCACCCAGCAGGCCCGTGAGGAACAGGCAAGGGGTCACGGTGTGACCCGCTTCGGGGCGCTGGTGACCATCACCGAGCCACTGCGCGGCGATCTGCCGCGCATCGAAGCCATTACGCGCGACCTGTCCACCCAGGCGCGCTTGAAGATCCGGCGGTGCTACCGCTACCAGGCGGCGGCCTTCGCGGCGTCGCTCGGGTGCGGGGTGATCCTGCCGGAGCACGCGACGATTCCGAAGGCATTGGCGGGGTGAGCGATCCATGGCAGGTGACCACGAGCCACCCGTACGGGAGCGAGACGAGGCGGCGCGGCGCGTGAGGCGCGAGGACGTCGAACGCGAGGAATGGGGTCGTCCGGCGGGCGAGGGCAGGACGCATCGCCCGCCCGCCGAGGGCGCGCGTCCCCGTGGCGGGCAGCGCGGCGGCGTCGAGGAGATGCCCGAGCGCGGGCGGCGTCCGGTCCGGGATTCGGGGCGGGCGAGCGGCGACGAGCGGACCATGCACGGGGAGTTGTCCGATCGGGAGCGGAGGGCGTCCCGGGACGCGGCCGAGCGGCGCGGGCGTCCCGGTCGCGCCGACGGTGTCCGTGCCGATCGGGCACACGCCGACCGGCCGCCGGTCGACCGGGCGCGCGCCGAACAGGCACGGGCCGAGCGAGCCGCCGCCGAACGCGGCCGCGGCAACGGCGCACGGCCGCAGCGGCCCGCCGAACGTCCGATGCGCGGCGACCGGCCGGTCCGCTCCGACAACGGCCGCGGCGGGCGCGTCCCGCCGCGCCCCGCGAAGATCGACTACACCGCGGACCGCGCCATGGGCGCCCCGCGCATGGACAAGGCCGCCCAGCGCGCGAAGGCCAAGGCGGACAGGCGCAAACAGTCCGGCCCGCCGCTGCTCGACGACTCGACGCGGGCGCGGCTGGAGGCGATCAGCCGGGAGGGCTCCGGCCTGCGCGCGGCGTGGGCGACCTTCCGCATCCGTACCGACGACATCCGCCGCCGTAACTACGCCGCGCGCGCCGAGCAGACCATCGAGGACGGATTCGACCGCAGCACAGCCCAACTCACCGACCGCGGCTACGCGGGACCTGGCGGCGGCCGGATGAACGTGGTGGGTCGTCCCGTCGAATACCGCGCGACGACGGCCCAGGTGGCCGGCCTGTGGCCGTGGTCGGTCGGGGCGGGCGCGCCGCTGATCGGCACGCCGCTCGGCTCGCACCTGCACACCGGCGCACCGGTCTGCTTCGACCCGATGAACTGGTTCATGCGTGGCAGCTTCATCACCGCGCCGAGCCTGTTCGTGCTCGGCCTCAACGGTTTCGGCAAGTCCTCGCTGGTGCGCCGGATCGTGCTCGGCGGCATCGCGCAGGGCATCACGCCGCTGGTGCTGGCCGATGTGAAGCCCGACTACCGCAAGCTGGTGGAACTGGTCGGCGGCCAGGTCATCGACCTCGGCTACGGCCACGGCAAGCTGAACCCCTTGGCGGCAGGCGTGCTCGGTTCGGTGGTTCCACAGCTGGAGGAGTTCCCCGCGCTGCAAGTCCAAGTGCTGCAGGACATGCGGGCCAGGCAGGTCACGCTGATCGCGGGTCTGGTCGAGCTGGTGCGTGGCGCGCGGGTGCGCGACTACGAGGAGACGCTCATCTCGACCGCGCTGCGCATCCTCTTCCAGCCGGGCAGCGGCTACACCCCGGACCAGCCGCCGATCATGGAGAACCTACTGGAGGTGATCCAGGCGGGCGGCGAGGAACTCCAGCTCGACGCGGGCGCCGACGATCCCGCCGAATACCAGGTCGCGATCAAGGGCCTGCGCCGTTCGCTGCGCGCGCTCACGCAGGGCCCGTTCGGCGCGGTCTTCAACGGCCAGACCTCGGTGCCGATCGACACCGAGGCGGTCGCCGTCTGCATCGATGTCTCGCACATCCCTACCGGCGACAAGAAGTTGAAAGCCGCTGTGATGCTTGCCTGCTGGGCCGACGGCTTCGCCTCGGTGGAGGCCGCGCACGTGCTGGCCGACGCGGGCCTCGGCCCGCAGCGGTACTTCCAGGTGGTGATGGACGAGCTGTGGCAGGTGCTCGGGCTCGGCGACTTCATGGTCGACCGCGTCGACGAGCTGACCCGTCTGCAGCGCGGCCTGGCCACCGCGCTGATCATGATCAGCCACACCATCAAGGACCTGCAGGCGCTCGGCTCCGAAGCCGCGATCGCCAAGGCGCTCGGCTTCCTGGAACGCGCGCGCGCCAAGATCTTCGGTGCGCTGCCCGCCGAGGAGGTCAAGCGGCTCGACAGCACGGTTCCGTTCACCTCCGCCGAGGAGGACATGGTGACCGGATGGTCGGCGCCGCAAGCGCTCACCGGCGAGGCGCTGAAACCGGGGCAGCAGCGTCCGTCCCCGCCGGGCACGGGTAAATTCCTGCTGAAGATCGGTGAGGACCGGCGTCCCGGTATTCCATTCCACATGGAATTCACGTTGTCGGAGAAGGAAAGCGGGATCCACGACACGAACCAGCGGTTCAGTGAATTCACCGGCGGCCCGGACAACGAATCCACCGCGCGCGGTGGTGAATCCCCGAACGGGAGCGCGGCATGAGATACCGTCCAGGACGCGGAGCAACAAGGATCGGCCGAGCGCCTGGACGGGCGGTGTTGTTCGGCGGAAGGAGTGCCGCATGATGCCGCATCGTGCGTATCGCAGAGTGTCGCCGGAAGTGCGCAAGGCCGCCGTCGAGCAGGTCGTCGCGCTGACCGGCAGACTACGCAGTGAATCCGAGGCGTGCCGGGTGGTCGCCGAACAGATAGGCGTGCATACCAATTCGGTGCGCAATTGGGTGCGCGCCGCGGAAGGCTCCGGCCTGGAACGCATGGACGCGATCGCGCTGCGCCGCAAAGTGGCGCTGCTGCAACAACAATTGGCGGCCGCCGCCGAAATGAACCGCACCCTAGCCGACACACTCAACGAAGCCAGACGCCACACGTGACGATTTCCCCCGAGCCGCATTCGACCATCGGCGCCCCGCCGCCGCCCCGTGTGAGGGCGTGGTGAGCGCCCGCGGCGTCTTGTGGACCGCTCTCGGCGCGGTGGTCGGACTGATCGCCCTGGTACTCGTCGTGGTCCTGCCCGCCGTCGAGGATCCGTGCGAGGACGCCACGGTGCTCGGTCCTTCGCAGACCGCGCTGCCGCCGCTCGGCGGCTACGCCCCTGGCGACCGGCCCGCTGCCGCGGCCTCGGGCGAACCCACTGCCTCCCAGGCGAATCCGAGCGTCACGGGCACCCCCTCGCTGGCCGCGGGCATCGGGCCCATCCGCCGCACCCTGCCGATGGCGGTCGGCACCTTCACGATCTCGGACGTCTTCGGCTCACGCAACGGCGGGCACCGAGGCGTCGACATGGCGGCGAGCGACGGCACCCCGATCTTCTCGGTGGCCGACGGCCGGGTGGTGGCGGCCGGACCGGCCTCGGGCTTCGGCAATTGGATCGTCGTCGACTCGGTCGACGTCAACGGCCGGTCGTATTCGGCTGTCTACGGGCACATGTGGGACCACGGCGTGCTGGTGCGGGTGGGGGAGACGGTGCGCGCGGGCCAGCAGATCGGCGCCGTCGGTTCGGCGGGCGAATCCAGCGGCCCGCACCTGCATCTCGAGATCGTCCCCGGCGGGCGCTTCACCGGCGGCCGTCAGATCGATCCGCTGCCCTGGCTGGACGGCGCGCCGACCCCGGATCTCGGTGGGGCGCAGTGGTACTCGTCCGATCCGCGTTGTCAGCGCGGTTTCGGCAGCGCGGGCGGCGCGCTGGCCGCGGGCAAGGTGCCGCCGGAACTCGAGATCTGGTACCGCCGCGCGGGTTCGCTGTGCCCGCAGATCACCTCGTCCCTGCTGGCCGCGCAGGGCAGGCAGGAGTCCGGATTCCGCAGGGGCGCCACGTCGCCCGCGGGCGCGCAGGGCCTGGCGCAGTTCCTTCCGGGCACCGCGGCCGCCACCAATCCCGACGACGGCAGGCCATACGTCATCGACGCCGACGGCAACGGTGTGGCGAGCGTGTGGGACGACGGCGACGCGATCATCGGGCAGGGCCGCTACATGTGCGCCATCGCCCGCAAGGTCACCCAGTGGGTGTCCGAGGGGCGCGTCCAAGGGGATGTCACCGCGCTGACGCTGGCCGCCTACAACGCGGGCGAGGGCGCGGTGCTCGCCTCCGGCGGCATGCCGAATCAGTATGCGGCGCACTACTCCGAGACCCGGCCGTACGTGGCCAACATCCTCGCGATGGAACCGCAATATCGCGCCCCGGGCTCGACGGGTCGCTTCAGCCCGCAGGAGGGCAGCGGCGGCGCACAGATCCTGGAGGCCGCGCACGACTGGCTCGGCACCCCGTACATCTGGGGCGGCGGCGGGCCGCAGGGCCCCAGCGGCGGCGGCATGGACGGCCCCGGCCTGACCGCGGCCGCGGTGTTCGCGGCCTCCTCGGGAGCGGTGACGTTGCCGCGCACGGCCGAACAGCAGTGGGAGGCAGGCTTCGAGGTGCCGATGAGCAAGGCGCAGCCGGGCGACCTGGTGTTCAGTTCCTTCGGCCCGCGCGGGCCCGCGGAGGTGGGAATCTATGCCGGTGATGGACGCATGATCCAGTCCGTGCCCGGTTCGGACACGCGGTCGGGCGGCGGCGTCAGCGAGGTCGCGGTGCCCGGCGACGCACGGCTGCGGAGGGTACTGTGAGCGAACACGCGCAGGCGCGAGTTCTGATCGGACCACCACCGTGTCGGTCCGGGCGGTTAGCCTTGAAAGACAGAGCAACTGCACGCGCGAAACTGGTGGTGATGCTGGTGATGAGCGTGGCGATGACGATCGCGGCCTGCGGGCGCGACGATACCGGCGAATCGGGTTCCGGTGCGCCGCAGCCCGCCACGTCGACCACCAGGCTGCTCGAACAGGTCCCCGCCCCCGATCCGGTGACGCCGGACGGCGTCGCGGTGACGGCGCTGCGGGAGATCTACACCTGGCGACCCGCGGGCGAGGGACCGGGCGACTCCCTGGTCCGGGCCCGGAAGTGGCTCGGCCCCAGCCTGATCCGGATGCTGGAAGGCTCGCCGTCGATCACCGAGACACCCAAGCCCTCATTGCAGTGGGCGGACTGGGCCAAGGCGAACGCCACCGTCGAGGCGTTCACCTTCGCCTCGGGCGACCGGCCGCCACCCGGTCCGGATCCGGACGTCGCACAATTCAAGATCGGCATCGAACAGACCGTCGTCTACCCGAACGGGCGCAAGGAACCGCTGCCGCCCGCGACGGTGATCGCCACCGTGGTGCGCACGCCCGACGGCTGGCGGCTCGACGCGTTCCGCTGACCGCACGCTTTCCACCGCACGGCGATTCGAGGAGGCAGACATGGCAAAAAAGAAGAAGGTGACGGATCCGGCGATACCCGGACCCGATCTCGGCCTGATATCGGTCTACGCCGGTGCCGTGGTGATCGGAACGCTCTTGGTGGCTCTGCATCTCGGCAATCAGATGGCGGCCGAGCCGCAGGATCTGCCGGTGAATCCGATCGAGATCGTCGCCGGGATAGCGCGCGGAAAGTACACCTGGCCGACCGGCGCCACGGTGATCCTGCTGCTCGTGGTGCTGTGCGCCGTCGCCTACCTGGTGGTGCGCCAGCAGACGACCAAGCGCAAGTCCAAAGGCGCGCTGCCGGTGGACGAGAAGGCCCAGCACATGGGATCGGGCGGCGCGATCCGCGCGCTCACCGAGGCAGGCGTGCGGGAGAAGGCCGAACAGCTCGGGATGAACCTCGGCTACGACGACGCGCCGGGCGTGCCGATCGGCGTCGGCGTCGCCGACGGCGCCATGCTGTACGGCTCCTACGAGGATCTGCACCTGGACATCTGGGGTCCGCGCCAGGGCAAGTCGACCTCACGGGTGATCCCGGCGATCCTGTCCGCGATCGGCCCGGTGCTCTCCACCTCGAACAAGCGCGACGTCGTCGACGCGACCCGCGACGTGCGAGAGTCCAAGGGCAGCCCCACGTTCGTGTTCGATCCGCAGGGCGTGGCCGACGAGAGCCCGAGCTGGTACTGGAATCCGCTGGATTGGGTCGACGCCGGGCACGAGGGCTGCGAGATGCGCGCGCAGCGGCTGGCCGGGCACTTCGCCGACGCCGACAACGGCACCGAGTCCAAGTCCGACGAGTTCTTCGACCCCGAGGCCGAGGATCTGCTCGCCGCGCTGTTCCTCGCCGCGGCGGTCGGCCAGCGGCCGATCGTGCAGGTCTGGGACTGGGTCACCAACCCGGTCGACACCGAGCCGATCGAGCTGCTGCGCAACGCTCGCCACCACTACATGGCATCGGGCCTCGCGATGCAGTACAACGCCGACCCCCGCACCCGAAGCGGCATCTTCGGCACCGCCAAGAAGATGGTGCGCTGCCTGCAGCTGTCGAACGTGCACGACTGGATCCTGCCCGGCGCCGACCCGGGCAGCGGCCAGCCACGCAGGCAGTTCGACGAACTCGAGTTCATCGAGCGCAACGGCACGCTGTACTGCCTGTCGCTCGAGGGCCGCGGCTCGGCCGCACCGCTGGTGAGTGCGCTGACCGAGGCCGTCATCGACGTGGCCATGCGCAAGGCGTCCCGTTCGCGCGGCGGCCGCCTGCCCATCCCGCTGCTCGCCGTCCTCGACGAGGCAGCCAACGTGGTGCGCTGGAAGGATCTGCCCAAGCAGTACAGCCACTTCGGTTCGCGCGGCATCGTCGTGATGACGGTGCTGCAGTCCTGGGCCCAAGGCGCGCGCTGCTGGGGCGACGCGGGCATGCTCGCGCTGTGGTCGGCGGCCAACATCAAGGTACTCGGCAGCGGCGTGGATGACATGAACTTCCTGCGCGACCGCTCCGAGGCGATCGGCGATTACGATTCGATCTCGGGTTCGGTCTCGGAATCCAAAGGCAGCAAGAGTTATTCGCGATCGCTGGGTTCGTCGAGGACGTTCAACGTCAACGCGCTCGCCACGCTGCCGCGCGGCCGCGCGATCGTGTTCACCTCGGGTCAGCCCGCGGTGCTGATCCGCACGGTCCCCTGGTGGGAGGGCGAGTACGCTTCGGACGTGAAGAAGTCGATCGCGCAGCACGATCCGCAACGCAAGACCCAGATCACCGACCTGATCGGCTCGCCCTCGCTGACCAAGGTCACTCCGCCACCCGAGTCCGGGCAAGTCGAGGAGGTTCGGCCTCTGTGAGCGAGCGAACCATGAGCACAGTACCGCTCGGCGCGACGGAGCCGAGCGCCAGCGAGGTGGAGGCGTGAGTGAGCGGAGCGAGCGAACCATGAGCACAGTACCGCTCGGCACGACGGAGCCGAGCGCCAGCGAGGTGGAGGCGTGAGTGAGCGGAGCGAGCGAACCATGAGCACAGCACCGCTCGGCACGACGGAGCCGAGCGCCAGCGAGGTGGAGGCGTGAGTGAGCGGAGCGAGCGAACCATGAGCACAGCACCGCTCGGCACGACGGAGCCGAGCGCCAGCGAGGTGGAGTCGTGACCGAACAGCAGCAGCAGATGATCTACACCAATGTCGTCGAATTCGTCGAGAACTACTTGAGTCTGGTGTATCGGCGGCAGGTGACCGACATCAGTGAGACGGTGTGGTGCCCCGAGTGGTGGAAGCACGCCGAGGCGGTCGCGCGACTCGACGCGCTGTGGCGTGCCTGGGAGCACTACCGGCTGGAACCGAGCACCGGGCTGAGCATCTGGTTCCTCGACCACGCCGATCCGCACATGACCAAGCTGTTCGACCCGCGCGGGCCGTTCAAGTACTGCAGTGTGCGCAACGGGCACAAGGACATGCTGAGCCCGCTGCCGTTGAAGTCTCCCGCGCAGGGGATGTTCGGCGATCCGACGGTCGGCGATTTCCGGGTGTAGCGGACATCAGAACGCCCGCTGAATTCAGCGGGCGCTCTTGGTGTTTCAGGTTTTCCGCGCGGTCACTGCCTGGCGCGTTCGAGGCCGCGGGCCTCGGGCTCCCTGCCGCGGGACGCGACGGAGCGGTTCTCTTCGAGGCGGGCTCGGACGGCCTCTTCCGGCGGCTGCCCCTGGCCTACTTCGATGAGCATGCGGACCGCCGCCAATTCCGGTGCGACGCCGATCCGCGAGAGATGGGCCGCGATCGCCATCCGCCGTTCGGCCGAATCGTACCGAACGACCGGTTGTTTCGCGGCGGACGCGGTGGCCGCCATGCGGGTGGCTTCGGCTTGCGCGGAGAAACGATCCTTCTCCAGTGAAATGCCTTTGGCCGGAGCCGCTTTCTCCACCATGCGCGCGAGCTCGAGGTTGCGCGGATCCTTGGCCTTGGAGTCGCGAGCCTCCCGAATCTGGAGCTCGCGAGCCTCTTTCATGCGGGCCTCGGTGATCTTGGCGCGCGCCTCGGCTTCCTTCTGACCACGCTCACGGGTGCGCAGTGCGACCAGGGTCGCCAGCTGCAACATACTCTTTATCATGGCCGCGGTTTCCCGGCCGATGTCGTCCAGTTCCTCGGACATGGCTGCTCCCCGATGCTGCAGTGATCACTATGGATGATTGTGGTGCTTCGTCACGGACACCGCCACGCGAACTGTAGTTCGTCGGCCGGCGCCCCGCCTGCAAACGTGCACACCAGGAGGTCTCGTTTCGTCGCGTTCCCTCGTGGCTGGGGATCGCCCGTTAGGGATGGCTACGCTACGCGAACTCCATGTTTCGAGATTACCCGAGAAACGCGTGGCACAACCGTACGGACGTGCCGGTAACAGCATATATCGCACAATTACGACACGCACCGAGAAGCGCCGGACGATCTTCGGCACATGCGCTGCGGCGTCGGATATTTAGGCTCGCCTACCCTGAGTTGCCGTAGTCCATAGACTTCGGGCCCGGTCGCCGATCGCGGCGCCGGGCCCGAAGAAGTTGCCGGGGATTCAGTCCAGGCGAACCGACTGGATGGTCACCGGCGAGGTCGGCTTGCCGTCGCCGGGGCCGTTGGAATTGTCCTGTCCGGCCTGCGCGATCTTGTCCAGGGTGGCCATGCTGTTCTCGTCCACCGTGCCGAAAATGGTGTACTGCGGCGGCAGTTGCGAGTCGCCGTAGACGACGAAGAACTGGCTGCCGTTGGTGCCCGGGCCTGCGTTGGCCATGGCGAGCGTGCCGCGCTTGTAGTCGATCGGCATCTGCGAGGCGGGGTCGCCCTGCGCGTACTGATCGGTCGGGTACTCGTTGTCGAATTCGTAACCGGGACCGCCCATTCCGGTGGCGGTCGGGTCACCGCACTGGAGCACCTTCAGCGTCTCGTCCGCGGTCATGCGGTGGCAGTCGGTGCCGTCGAAGTAGCCCTGGCTGGCCAGGCTCACGAAGCTGTTGACGGTGCAGGGCGATTCGGCGTTGTTCAGCGTCAGGCCGATCGGACCCTGGTTGGTGTCCACGCTCATGCTGACCTGGGCGTCGCCGCCGGTGGTCGGAATGCCGTCGGTCTTGGACGGCTTCTGCACCGGCTTGTCCGCGGGCTTGGCCCCGTCCCGGTAGGTGCAGTTGACCAGCTCGGGCTTCGCCTTCGCGGCGGGCGGCGCGGCGGAGAGCGACGCGTCCTTGGTCTCCGAGGCTGTGTTCTGGTTGTCCTCGCCCTTGGTCAGGAAGTAGACGCCGGTCACAGCCGCGATCGCGACGACCACACCGAGCACGGATCCCGCGATGGTCAGTTGCTTGCGTCGGCGCGCGCGTTCGGCCCGGTTGGCCAATTGGCGCTCGAGCTTGCGTTTGGCCGCTGCTCGTCGCTGTTCGTTGCTCGGCACTACCACGTTCCTCCCGTGTCGGCTTGCTTCCGAGGTAAGAGTGTGCCATCTCTTCCTGAGACCGCCCCGCAGTTCCTCGGACGGGTCGAAGGCTAACCGGTTGGACTTGACGGCCGGTAGTGGTGGAAACTGGACCATCGTGACCAAGACCAGCAGCTTCTCCGCCCCGAGGGGGGTACCGGACTACGTGCCACCCGGCTCCGCCGAGTTCGTCGCCGTGCGCGACGGCCTCGTCCATGCGGCCCGACTGGCCGGGTACGGGCACATCGAGCTGCCGGTGTTCGAGCAGACCCTGCTGTTCGCGCGCGGCGTCGGCGAGTCCACCGACGTGGTCAGCAAGGAGATGTGGACCTTCGCCGACCGCAACGGCGAGAGCTTCACCCTGCGCCCCGAGGGCACGGCGGGCGTGATGCGCGCCGTCATCCAGCACGGCCTGGACAAGAGCGGCCAGCTGCCGCTGAAGCTGTGCTACGCGGGGCCGTTCTTCCGCTACGAGCGCCCGCAGGCCGGTCGCTACCGGCAGTTGCAGCAGGTCGGCGTCGAGGCCATCGGCGTGGACGATCCGGCGCTGGACGCCGAGGTCATCGCCATCGCCGACGCGGGCTACCGCAGCCTCGGGCTGGACGGTTTCCGGCTGGAGATCACCTCGCTCGGCGACGAGACCTGCCGTCCGCAGTATCGGGAGCTGTTGCAGGACTTCCTGTTCGGCCTGCCGCTGGACGAGGAGACCAAGCGCAGGGCGCAGATCAATCCGCTGCGCGTGCTCGACGACAAGCGTCCCGAGGTGCGTGAGCTGACCGCCGAAGCCCCGCTGATGATCGACCACCTCTCCGAGTCCGCGAAGACGCACTTCGAGCAGGTGCTCGGTCACCTCGACGCGCTCGGGGTGCCGTACGTGCTGAACCCGCGGATGGTGCGCGGTCTGGACTACTACACCAAGACCACCTTCGAGTTCGTGCACGACCAGCTGGGCGCGCAGTCCGGCATCGGCGGCGGTGGCCGCTACGACGGCCTGATGGCCGAGCTGGGCGGTCAGCCGCTGTCCGGTATCGGGTTCGGTCTCGGTGTCGACCGCACCGTGCTCGCGCTGCAGGCCGAGGGCAAGACGGCCGCCGTGCCGTCCCGCTGCGACGTGTTCGGGGTGCCGCTGGGCGACGCGGCCAAGCAGCGCCTCGTCGTGCTGGCGGCGCAGCTGCGCGGCGCGGGCATCCGCGTCGACCTCGCCTACGGCGGGCGCGGCGTGAAGGGCGCGATGAAAGCGGCCGACCGCTCGGGCGCGAAGTTCACCGTGGTGCTCGGCGACCGCGACCTGGCCGAGAACAGCATCGCCGTGAAGGACATGGCGACCGGCGACCAGCGGCACGTGCCGCTCAGCGAGGTCGTCGGCGTCCTGCGTGAGGCGCTGATCGCCGGGCGCTGACCCACCGGCGGGGTGGGGTGCGGGGCGACATTCCGTGCCCACCCGACGCCGCGCCCCTCGGGGTCGCGCGCGGTACCGTGACTGCGCACCGCCGCTGCGGTGACCCTGCGGAGAGGTGGAGAGTGGACGCGAATCCTGGTCAGCCGGAATCGGTTCCGCCGGTCGGACTCGATCTCGTCGCCCCCGAGATGTACGCGCCGATGCTGCGGCGGCTGGCGCTGGCGGCGGCCGGCGTCGGGATCGGCGCGGCGCTGCTCTCGGCGACCGTCGTCGATTGGCCGATCGCGATCGCCATCGGTCTCGTCGTCGGGCTGCCCACCGTCGGCTACGCCGTGGCGCTGCGGCGGCGCCGCATGTGGGTGACGGGTACCACGATCCACGCCCGCCGGGTATTCGGCGAACGCAGGCTCGAGGTCGCGGCGGCCACCGGCGTGGAGATCCTGGTCTTCCCGGCGCGGCTGAGCCGCATCGTGCTGCGCGTCACCGCAGGCCCGGACGTCCAGCTCATCCCGCTCGCCATGTACACCGACGTGGGCAGCGGGCGTGAGCTGCACCTGCTCGGGCTGCGCAAGCTCGCCGACGCCCTCGCGGCGAGCCACCTGGCCGCGGCGGTCGCGGTCTCGGCGCTCTTGGTGCACCAGCTCCGCGCGGAGGCCCGCGACGCGGGCTTGGAGGAACGCCCCCTCTATCGCGCCGTCCAGCTGGCCCGCGCCAAGGACTACGTTTCCCCTGTCGTCCTCACCGACCGCGAAGTCGCCGAACTCGGCTGACCCGCGTTCCCACACCTCCCGCACACGCCCCACACAGGCCTCGTCTGTGTGGGGCGTACATGCGGCGTGTGGGGACGTGAGGCGTTGCTCACGGGTGGGTTCGGGCCGTGGTGAGCCTGAGTAGGGTTGGGCCTGAGTGTCCGTCCAACGCAAGGAGTTCCCGTGAGCACCGCCGCTCGGAACGCGCCCGTGACCGTTGCCGTGACCGGTGGAGCCGGGCAGATCGCCTACGGCCTGCTGTTCCGTATCGCGTCCGGCGCGATGCTCGGACCGGAGACGCCGGTGCGGCTGCGGCTGCTCGAGATTCCCGCCGCGGTCGCCTCGCTGGAAGGCGTGGCGATGGAGCTCGAGGACGGCGCGTTCCCGCTGCTGGAGTCCATCGACATCAGCGACGATCCGTGGGTCGGTTTCGACGGCGCCAACGTCGCGCTGCTGGTCGGCGCGCGCCCGCGCACGGCGGGCATGGAGCGGTCCGATCTGCTCGCCGCCAACGGCCCGATCTTCACCGAACAGGGCCAGGCCATCAACGCCAGCGCCGCCGACGACGTGAAGGTGCTCGTGGTGGGCAACCCGGCCAACACCAACGCCTTCATCGCCATGAGCAACGCCCCCGACGTGCCCGCCGAGCGCTTCACCGCGATGACCCGCCTCGACCACAACCGCGCCATCGCCCAGCTGGCCAAGAAGACCGGCGCGCCCGCCGCCGACATCGCCCGCGTCACGATCTGGGGCAACCACTCGGCCACCCAGTACCCCGATATCACGCACGCCACCGTCGCGGGCCGCCCCGCCCTCGACCTCGTCGACGACGCCTGGCTGCGCGAGAACTTCGTCCCCACCGTGCAGCAGCGCGGCACCGCGATCATCCAGGCCCGCGGCGCGTCCTCGGCCGCCAGCGCGGCCAGCGCCGCCATCGATCACATCCACGACTGGGTGCTCGGCACCCCCGCGGGCGACTGGACCTCCATGGCGGTCCCGTCCGACGGCTCCTACGGTGTCCCGGAGGGGCTCATCAGCTCGTTCCCGGTCACCTGCGCCGACGGCGCCTACACGATCGTCCCCGACCTCGCCCTGGACGACTTCTCCCGCACCCGCGTCACCGCGAGCGTCGGCGAACTCGAACAGGAACGTGACGCCGTCGTCGACCTGGGCTTCGCCAAGCGAGTCTGAGCAGAATCGTCTGACGGCTCCGGGTGCGGACGCCGACGCTCATTCGCCGAACAGCGCCAGCGATGCGGTGAATCCGTGCAGCGCGTTGCGGCCCGCGATGGGGCCGATCTCGCCCGCGGCGAAGAAGCCCGCGAGCGGGATGTCGCCGAGCACGTCGCTGATGGCGGCGGTGTCGTGATCCGCGATCTTGAACATCCGCCTACCGCGTCCGTTGCAGGTGAACAGCAGCGCCCCCGCGGGGCGGCCGGGGAGCTCCGCGCGCGCCTGTGCGAGTGCGGCGCGCAGATCTTTGTCGGCCTCGATCGCATCGCGGACCTGGAACTGCACGGTCGTGCCGATCTCGACTTCTTCGCCGATTTCGATCGCGCCGCTCGCCGGATCGGCGCCGAGCAGCCCGCGGATCAGGAAATCACCCTGTCCAGGGGTGGCCAGGTGCTCGTCGACGACGATGCCGATCTGCACGCCGTGCGCCACCAACTCCTGCTGATCGGGTGGCAGCGCTTCGACGATCTCGCGCAACCGATCGATCGGCGACCGCCCGCCGAGCTCGGTGATCAACGCGCCACGCGCGGCGGTGACGATGTACGGCTGTCCGATCGGGCGGCAGCCTTGCGACACGACCGGCACACTGCGCAGTCCGGGGAGCCGCACGCCGACCGCGCCCGAGGCCAGTACCTCGTGGTCGCGGAACAGCCGGCTCTCGCCGGGCCCCGCGGCGCCGCTCGCCAGCCCGCCCATCACGATGATGCCTGGCAGGTCGGTGTTCAGGTGCTCGAGCAGCGCTTCGGTCGGGAACGTGTACGGGTCGGTCAGCAACAGATGGAAGTCGTGCTCGGCCCGGTCGAAGCGGTGACCGGCGAGCAGCCCGCCGGAGGCCGTGCGGACGAAGTCCAAGTGGAACGTCTCGGCGGGTGCACCGGTGGCCAGCCACACCGCCGTCGCGGGTTCGTCCTCGAGTTCGCGCCGTCCGGCCACGACCGCGTTCGCCACGCATCCGACGAGCGCGGGCACCCGGACCGACCGATGGACACCCTCCAGCACGGCCGGAGCCGCATCCGAGTGTGCTCGCGATGCGAGGAGCACCGCGATCGAGGGTGACGCACCCGCGAGCTGATCGCGCGCATGCAGGGCCGCTTCCGCGCCGGCGTCCCGCGCGTCAGGCGCGGTGGAGAGTCCGACCGCGATCCGCACACATCCATCGTAGGGCGCGACACGTCACACGGCTGCCGCACGCCTCGCAGAGGATACCGGCGCTGCGACGCGTACGGAGACGCTGCGCGGTCAGCCGACGGTCCAGGTCTCGGGGCCGGTGAGGAGAGTTTGGAGGGAGTCGGGGGCGAGGGGGTTGCGGTCCGCGGCGGCGCTGTGCTGGGCGCGGACGGCGTCGTCGTAGGTGGGACGGGTGACGCTGCGGAAGATGCCGGTCACCACGTGGCCCAGGTCCTGGTCGGACAGACGCGAGAGGGCGTAGGCGTATTCAGGGTCGTCGGAGTAGGCGTCGTGGACGACGATGTCGGCCTCCGCGACCTCGGCGGTGCGGGCCACGCGCAGGCCGAAACCGCTTTGCACGACGGCGTATTCACCGTCGGCGCCGAAGCGCAGCGGCTGTCCGTGGTGCAGCGGGATGAGCCGCGATTCGGCGTCGCCGCGGCGCAGCACGTCGAAGGAGCCGTCGTTGAAGATCGGGCAGTCCTGCAGGATCTCGACGAAGGACGTGCCGCGGTGTTCGGCGGCGGCGCGCAGCACCTCGGTGAGCCCGGCTCGGTCGGAGTCGATGGCGCGGGCGGCGAAGCTGGCCTCGGCGCCCAGCGCCAGCGAGAGCGTGTTGAACGGGTGGTCGACCGAGCCCATGGGGGTGGACTTGGTGATCTTGCCCTGCTCCGAGGTCGGTGAGTACTGGCCCTTGGTCAGCCCGTAGATGCGGTTGTTGAACAGCAGGATGGTCATGTTCACGTTGCGGCGCAACGCGTGGATCAGATGGTTGCCGCCGATGGACAGCGCGTCACCGTCGCCGGTGACCACCCAGACCGACAGATCGGGACGCGTCACCGCCAAGCCGGTGGCGATGGCGGGCGCGCGGCCGTGGATGGAGTGGATGCCGTAGGCCTCCAGGTAGTACGGGAACCGGCTGGAGCAGCCGATCCCGGACACGAACATCAGGTTCTCCCTGCGCAATCCGAGTTCGGCCAGGAACCCGCGCACGGTGGCCAGGATGACGTAGTCGCCGCAGCCGGGGCACCAGCGCACCTCCTGATCGGAGGTGAAGTCCTTGACCTTCTGCGGTCCGTCCGCGGCGGGCACCCCGGATACGCCGGTGAGCCCGAGATCGGTTCCGACGAGTGAGGTTTCGACGATGGTCATCGGTTGCCCCCGATCCGCTCGGCCGCGGCCGGGCGCCGTGTGTCCTGCGTTCGATAGGTGGCCCGCGCGCGGGCGGCGAACGACTTGTCCTGCTCCATGTCCTCCAGGGAGCCGTCCAGCGCGGCGTCGATGACGCCGACGAGTTCCTGCGCCGAGAAGGCGGTGCCCGCGATCTTCGTCCACGGCTGCACGTCCACCAGGTACTTCGCGCGCAGCAGCATGGCCAGCTGACCGCCGTTCATCTCCGGCGCGACTACCGTCCGATAGCGGCGCAGCACCGCACCGAGGTTGGGCGGCAACGGATTCAGGTGCCGCAGGTGCGCCTGGGCGACGGGGACGCCGCGGCGGCGGGCGCGGCGGCAGGCCTCGCCGATCGGCCCGAAGGAACTGCCCCAGCCGATCAGCAGCAGCTCGGCGCGCTCGTCGGGGTCGTCGACCTCGAGCCGGGGGACGGCGATGCCGTCGATCTTGGCCTGCCGCAGCCGGACCATCAGCTCGTGATTGGCGGGGTCGTAGGAGATGTTGCCGCTGCCGTCGGCCTTCTCCAGGCCGCCGATCCGGTGCGCGCGGCCCTTGGTGCCCGGCACCGCCAACGGGCGGGCCAGGGTTTCCGGATCGCGGGCGTAGGGCTGGAATCCGGCCTCGTCATCGGCGTCCGGCTCGAACGCGGGGTCGATGGGCGCCAGGTCGGCGACGTTCGGAATCGACCACGGCTCCGAGCCGTTCGCGATGGCGCCGTCGGACAGCAACAGCACGGGCGTGCGATAGGTGAGCGCGATCCTGGCCGCCTCCACGGCGGTGGCGAAGCAGTCGGCGGGGGAGCGGGGCGCGAGCACCGCCACCGGGGACTCGCCGTTGCGGCCGTGCAGCGCCTGCAACAGATCCGCCTGCTCGGTCTTGGTGGGCAGGCCGGTGGAGGGACCGCCGCGCTGCACGTCGACGATCACCAGCGGCAGTTCGGTCATCACCGCCAACCCGATCGTCTCGCTCTTCAGCGCGAGGCCCGGGCCCGAGGTGCTGGTGACGCCGAGCGCGCCGCCCAGCGAGGCGCCGAGCGCCGCGCCGATGCCCGCGATCTCGTCCTCGGCCTGGAAGGTGGTGACGCCGAAGTGCTTGTGCTTGCTCAGCTCGTGCAGGATGTCGGAGGCCGGCGTGATCGGGTAGGTGCCGAGGAAGACCGGCAGCCCGGCCAGATGTCCCGCCGTGACGAGCCCGTAGGCCAGCGCGGTGTTGCCGGTGATCTGGCGGTAGGTGCCCGGCGCCAGCGTGGCGGGCGCGATCTCGTAGGTGGTGGCGAAGGCCTCGGTGGTCTCGCCGTAGTTCCAGCCCGCGCGGAAGGCGAGCACGTTGGCCTCGGCGATGTCCGGTTTACCGGCGAACTTCTCACGGAGGAAGCGTTCGGTGCCGCCGATCGGCCTGCCGTACATCCAGGACAGCAGGCCGAGCGCGAACATGTTCTTCGCGCGCTGGCCGTCCTTCTTGCCGACCTCGGCGGGTTCGGTGGCGGCGAGCGTCAGCGAGGTCATCGGCACCTCGTGCACCACGAAGTCGGTGAGCGAACCGTCCTGCAGCGGATCGGTGGCGTAGCCGACCTTGGCCATGGCGCGCTTGGTGAACTCGTCGGTGTTCACGATGAGGGTGGCCCCGCGCGGGAGATCCTCGAGGTTCGCCTTGAGCGCCGCCGGATTCATCGCCACCAGCACGTCGGGCTGGTCGCCCGCGGTGAGGATGTCGTAGTCGGCGATCTGGATCTGGAAGGACGAGACGCCAGGGAGCGTGCCCTGCGGCGCGCGGATCTCGGCGGGAAAATTGGGCTGGGTCGCCAGGTCGTTGCCGAACGCGGCCGCTTCGTGGGTGAAGCGGTCGCCGGTCAGCTGCATTCCGTCGCCGGAGTCCCCGGCGAACCGAATGACGACCTTTTCCAATTTGGCTGTGCCGACATCGTTTTGGTGCGAAACCATGTGCCTGCTTCACTTCCTCGTCGAGGTGAGAGGTGCCAGTGGCCAACCTACTCCGCCTGGACCGGGTATCGCCGCCGAAGCGCGCAGTCCGCTCCCGATTGGTTTCCGGAGGTCGGGTGGCGCCCGGTCAGGCGAACAGCGCGAGTTGGGTGTCCACGGCGCCCTCCGGCTCCGGCTCCCGCGCGGGTGCGGCGGTGGTCTTTCCGTCCCTGGTCAGGCCGTGCCGCTCCAGCAGCGGCGTGATCCGCTCGCGCAGCCACGCCGCGTACTCCGGCGCGACGTAGGCGCCGCGGCCGTACAGCTGGCGGTAGCGGCGCAGCAGGGCTGGGTGCGTTTCGGCCAGCCACTCGAGGAACCAGCCGCGGGTGCTGCCGCGCAGATGCATCGGGAAGGCGACGGCCGAGGTCGCGCCCGCCGCCGCGATCGCGCCGAACAACTCGTCGAGGTGCGCGCGGCCGTCGGTCAGGTAGGGGATCACCGGCGCCACCAGGACGTGCACCGGGAAGCCCGCGTCGGTCAGCGCGCGGACCATGTCGAGCCGGGCGCGCGGCGACGGCGTTCCGGATTCCAGGCCGCGGTGCAGTTCCGGGTCCAGGATGGCGATGGAGACGGCCAGGCTCACCGGCACCTCGCGGGCGGCCAGCGTCAGCAGCGGCAGATCCCGGCGCAGCAACGTGCCTTTGGTGAGTATGGAGAACGGGGTGCCGGAATCGGTCAGCGCGCGAATGATGCCCGGCATCAACCGGTATCGGCCCTCGGCGCGCTGATACGGGTCGGTGTTGGTGCCGAGCGCGACCGGGTCCCGCTGCCAGGACCGCCTGCCGAGCTCTTTGCGCAGCACGGCGGCGATATTGGTCTTCACCACGATCTGCGCGTCGAAATCGCGGCCCGCGTCCAGGTCCAGATATTCGTGGGTGGGGCGGGCGAAGCAGTAGCGGCAGGCGTGCGAGCACCCGCGCATCGGGTTGATCGTCCACTGGAAGGGCAGTGTCGAACTCTCGGGCATCTTGTTCAGCGCGCTCTTGCAGAGCACTTCGTGGAATGTGATGCCCTCGAATTCCGGGGTCTGCACGGTGCGAACGAACCCCGCCCGGCTCAAGCCGGGCAGTGCGCCGTCGTCGGCGTCCAGGGTCTGGTTCTGCCACCGCACCCACTCAGTCGAACATGTGTTCTAGGGTGTGTCAAGCGATCCGTCGCACGTCGGTCGCGTCGAACGCGGTCGCGTCGGCGAAGAACGCGACCAGATCGCGCACGGTGTCGTCGATCGGGCGCGGCCGATAGCCGAGCTCATGTTCCGCCTTGCCGTGGTCGACCACCGGCGCCGAGATCAGCGCGCCTAGCGCGGCCCTGGACAGGATGTCGGTGCCGAGCATCTTGCCGACCGGCTCGAGCACGGGGATCAGGCCGCCGACCAGCTTGGGCGGGATGGTGAACTTCGGTCCCTTCTTGCCGCCGTGCGCCGCCGCCATCCGGCACAGGTCGAGCATCGAGATCATCGACCCGCCGAGCAGGTAGTTCTCGCCGGTCCGGCCCTTCTCGCCCGCCAGGATCAGGCCCTGTGCCACGTCGCGCACGTCGACCAGGTCGAAGCCGCCGCCGATCATCGCGGGCACCCGGCCCTGGGCGGCGTCGCGCAGTGTGCGGTTGATCCGGGACAGCGGGGTGCTGTGGTCGACGGGGCCGAACACGCCCGTGGGGTTGCAGAGCACGGCGTCGAGTCCCTTGTCGGCGACCTTGCGCAGTTCGACCTCGCCCGCCCATTTGGAGCGGTCGTACACCGGCAGCGCCGGGTCGGTCGAACGCCCCGACCTCTCGTCGATGCGGCCGCCGCAGCTGTACTGGTTGAACGCGTGGATGGAGCTGGCGTGCACCATCCGGCGCGCGCCGACCTCGAGCGCGGCCTCGGCGACCACGCGCACACCCTCGGTGTTGACCTTCCAGGCCAGATCGTTCTTCTCGGCCAGGGTGATCACGGCGACCAAGTGGTACACGACCTCCGCGCCCGCCAGTGTTTCGCGCATCGACGCCGGGTCGAGGACGTTCCCCGCGACCCAGGTGACGTTCGTGTGCGCGGACTGCCCGGGGACCGCCCTGTCGATGGCGGTGACCTCGTGTCCCTGATCGACGAGCAGGCGGAGCAGATTCGTGCCAAGGTAGCCGGCTGCGCCGGTCACTGCGACCTTCATGGCCGTTAGAATATAGAACTTGTTCTAATTTGCAACACGTTGTAGTTCCCTCTTGTCGTGGCGCGATCCGTTCCGCTTCGGGCGGCCGCGGTCTCGAAAGTTGCCGGTGGCGTCGGCTATATTGAGCCCAACCGCAGCGGCTTCGCGGTTCGGACGGCCCGAGCTGTCCGGGGGCACAGTCGTTTCGGGCAGGGAGACGTTTCGACAACGCTATGTGCACGACACAGATGTTCACGACGAATTGGGGGGCAACTCGATGAGTAATCTCTCGGTGGAGACCGAAGCGGTCCAGGCTTTCGCCACGGAGAACGCCGGGATCGCCGCACAGATTTCCTCGGCCGGTTTCGACGGGCCGGCTCAGGTGGCCGCGCTCACGCCGGTGTTCGGACTGATCGGCGCCGACTATCTGCTGAGCTTCGCGGCCGCGCAAGTTCTGCAGGCCAAAGACATCAACGATCTGTCGGCCAAGTACGCCGACCTGTCGTTCAAGGCGTTCAACGCCGCCTCGCTCTACGAGGGCACCGACACCGGCAACGCGGCCGCGATGAACGTCCAGGCGGGCGAGATCGGAGGCGGGGCGTGAAGCCGCTCGACTCCTCGTCCACGGGCCTCATCGCCCCGTCCGAGCCCGCCGCCGACTCGCTCGACCACGCCGCGGCCGGTGCGAATCAGGCAGTCCCCGCGGCGATCCCGACCGATCAAGCCATCATCGATCTGGCGCTGCCGCAGCTGCCCGAGGACATCCCGGCCATCGAACCGCCCGAATTCGTGTTGTCGCACAAGGTGAGTGAGGACGCGCCCGCGCTCGGTACCGTGCCCGCCGGAATGCCCGGCCTCGGCGGCACGCCCGCGCCGGAGGCGCAGGACATCCTCGGCGGGATGCCCACCGATGTGGAAAGCCTGCTCGGCGGCGCGAACACCGCGATCAGCCACGCCGCCGAACAGGTGCACGACGCGGCGACCAACCTCATCGGTCAGGCGGGCGGACTGCTCGGTGGCGCGCTGGGCGGAGGCCCGTCCGGCGCCGCGACGCCCGCCGCGGCGGCGACCCCGCAGCTGCCCACGCTGCCGGAACTGCCCGCCGATCCGATCGGCGCGCTGATGAACGGACTGCAGATCCCGGCGCTGCCCGGCGTCGATCTGTTGTTCAAGCCGATCCTGGATCTGCTCGGCAGCTTCGGCACCGGGGTGCTTGGCGCACTCGACCCGACCGCGATCCTGAGCCAGTCGTCCCAGATCATCGAGACGGCGATGCAGATCGGCAAGGGCAGCCTGGCCACCGTCGAGCAGCTCTGGGAGGGACAGGCGTCGCGCCAGGCGCAGGCCGCCGGGCAGGAAGCCAACCAGCAGGGGCAGGAGACCAGCCAGCGCGGCTTCGACATCTCCGAGCTCACCCAGCGGGCGGCGGCCGTCGTGCAGCAGGGCAACGCCCAATTGCTCGGCATCGCGGGCTCGTTCGCGACTCAGGCGACCGCGATGGCGCCGGTAATTCTTACCCCGCCGGGGCAGGCCGCGCTGATCGCCAGCGCGACCGAGCATCTGGGGCAGGCCGTCTCGGTGGTCAACCTGACCCGCGGCGATCTGGCGGGAAAGACCGCCGAGCTGAACGGCGTCGTCGGTCAGCTGCTCGGCCAGAGCGGGTTGCCCTCGGCGCAAGAGGTGGCGCAGGCGGCCGCGCAGAACATCGGCGAGCCGCTGTTGACGCAGGCGCAGGAGGCCGCGACGCAGGCGGCGAGCAGCAGCCCGAGCAGTGGTCTCAACACGTCGACCTCGACGGTCCCGTCCTCGCTCAACAGCACCTCGCCCGCGGGCACGCCCGGCTCGCCGAGCAGTCTGCTGGGTCCGCTGGGTCGTCCTGGCGGCCCCGGCCCCGGCGGCCCCGGGCCCGGCTCTTCCGGACTGCCGAGCATCCCGGGCCTGCCCGGCTCGGCGGTGCCCGCCGTCCGCCCCATCGGCATGCCCGGCGCGACGCTGCCGACCGGTCTCGGCGCGGCGACCACGCCCGCGGGCACCGGCAGCTCGTTCATGGGCGGTTCGCCGGGTGCGGCCGGCGCCCGTCAGGGTGACGACGACGAGCACTCGCGCAATGTGCAGCCGTACCAGAGCCGCACCGGCAACGACGATCTGACCGGACCGCTCGGTGAGTCGACGCCGGATGTCATCGGTGCGACGCACACCGACGAACTGCTCAGCTCGGATTACGAGCAGGATCAGTTCTAGGGATTCGTAAGGGGTTTCACGGCGCCCTTCTTCGAGTTCGGAGGAGGGCGCCGTTGTTCGTGTTCGTGCCGGTGGCGACGAGCGAGTTGCCGCCGAGGTCGAAGAAGTCGTCGTCGACACCGAAGCGGGGTGCCGTGGGGGTGATCGATCCGGACTTCGGTGGTCGTGCGGCAGCAGTAACGCGCCCGCGGCGGTCGGCGCGGTGCTTCTGTGAACCGGCCCGCCATCGGTTGCCACAGCCCCGTGGATCGGTCTGCCCCCAGCCCGGCGCCTCCGGCGTGCGATTGTCCGAGCTCCGGGATGTGTGCGCCGTCAGGTGATATCGGGAAGCCTGCGGCGGCCCGCGACAAGTTCCGTGGCGAGATCCTCGTAGGCGACGGCGAGTTCCGCGAGGCGCTCCCAGGCGAACCACAGGTCCCAGTCGGAGCTCTCGGCGAGAGCGCTGTGGGCATGGGCGGTGAGCTGGGCGAGGCGATCGATGATCGCGCCGAGTCCCTCGGTGTGCAGGTAAGCCCCGCCGTGCGCGACGGGGAGGTTCGCACGCGCCCAGCGGTCGATGCCGCGCACCAGTTGGGCGCGGCGCTCATCGAGGGTGGGGACGGCGTCGCGCTCCTCGCCCAGCCTGCGGTGGTGCAGGACCGTGAGTTCCCGCGCGTGCGGCGCGAGAAAGTGGTCGACCGGCGGGCGGCCCCGACACGCTTGCAGGAGTTGGCTTCTCGTCGGCAATGGCTCGGTCATCGGGCGACCCGCCGTGGCACTCGGCTCACCCCCGCGCAGGCGAGCGCGAGCGCGACGATCGTCGCTCCCGAGGGGCGGAAAGTATCGCGGGGCGGGTTCACCCAGCGGCGGAATGCGGTGTCCGCTGGAGCGGGTAGCGCGATCTCGCCGCCCTGCGCGACGACCGAAACGTCCAGTCGGAGCAAACGCAGGCGCAGGTCTGCGTCCTCGGTGCAATCCGGGCGGCACAGAAAAGTCCATCTGCGCGAACGAACATGGTCGATGATCGGGCCGATCGCGCCGCCCTGGAACAACATTTCGTCGCGGACCTGCCTTCCGAGCGTCGCGGGCATGGTGACACCGCCGACGAAGCCCGCCGTCATGACGATGCGACCGGCCTTCGGTTCGATGCCCGCCGGTAGGCCGCAGGTGCGCCGATAGTAGGTGCATCTGGACACCGGGGTGTCCGCGAACGCCGTGTCGTTCATGGGTCCTCGATTCGCCGGAAGTCTTGACATGCGCGCCGTCCTGGACCTGGAACCCTTGCGGTGGATAGAGTTTCAGGACTTTCTGATTCGGACCGGGGCGCGTTCAGTGAAGCACCGGGTATTGCGCGGCGGGAATGTTCGAGGTGGTGGAACCGGCGGAATTCGCCGAGGTTCCAAGGATTCCCGTCGATTTGGTTCCAGTTGGCTCGCCGCGTTGCGATCGGGCGCGAGCCATGCGGGCTGGGCAGAAAGGCGCTTCCGCATCTCGCGAGTGTTCGCGCGCCGATGGTAGTCTCACCCGCAGTTGGCTGGGGGCGGAGAAGCCGGTCTACCCCGTGATGCCGAGGGTCCGGCGGTGAAGGTGCCGATGACGAGCAAGTCGAATGCGTGGCGGGTGGGCGTTCTCGCTCTCGGAGCCGCGTTCGTGCTGGTGGGGTGTGGGTCGTCGGTGGGCGGGGATGCGACGCCGTCTGGTAGTTCCACCGCCACGACCAACGCTGGGACGGGAGTCGCGGCGGACGTGCCGTCCGGGTTCAAGCCGTGTGATGACATTCCGCAGAATGTGCTGGACTCGGAGAAGCTGCGGATGAAGATTCCCGCCGACTCGGATGCGTCCGGTGGAATCAAATGGCGAGGCTGCCAGTGGGTTCAGTCTGATGGCTATGGGGCGAGCATCCAAACTACGAATATCACCGTTGACATGGTGAAGGGAAAGAACTTCCGTGATGCACGGGAGTTCACGATCGGCGGTCGCCGCGCGATATCGACCCGCCAAGTCGATGACCATCCCGAGGCCGCGTGCACGTTGAACGTCGAGATGCGTGGGGGCAGCCTCGAATTCAATCTGAGCAATCCGCCATCGCGAAAGAATACCGGCCATCTGGATACATGTAGTCTCACTCAAGCGCTGGCCGAGAAAGTTGTGCCGACGTTGCCCGCGGGAGCCTGAATATGCAAACCGCAACTCAACACAATCGGGGGATACATGACTGAGAATCAAGCGCCAAGGCCGATGGCAAACATGATCAACGCGGCGCGCGAAGGCAACCTCTCGGTTGTCTTGAAGCCCGACGAGTTCGTCTACATCGAACGTGACTGCGAGTACTTCAAACTGGCAATCCAGCAGATTCAGGGCATCATGGACGCGGTATCACGTCAACCGAATTGGGGTCTGGGCGACGGCAACGACAAGTTGGTGTCCGGCGGGACACTCGTCAACCGCTTCAAGACAAAGGCGAATGGCGCCGAGGATGGCAATTCCGTGTGGAAGATCATGGAGCAGCATTACCGCATCGTGGAGGACATTCAGGAGGTGCACCGACTGGTGCGCGAGCGGATGATGCAGGCGGACAGTGACTTTGCCGCGGAGTTCAATCGATTGAACGAGACCTTGCCGGAGCGTCCTCCGGAGGGGCAAGTGCTCGGTCCCTTCATTCTGCCGGATGGGACGGCCAAATGAGCGGCTACGAGGGCACGCGCATCCCCATCGGCGGCGAACATCCGCAGGGCTGGAAGCATCCCGACATCAACGACGCCTTCAGTCCGTTGGATGTGACCAATGCGGTGAACCAGGCCCAGCAGTACTGGCAAGTGCGCAATCTGTGGGATCAGGGTCTACGGACTTTCGAACGCTCGATTCGAACTTCGATGTCGCAGGCTTGGTCCGGCCCGACAGCCGAGATGGCGAAGACGCGGATCCAGGAATACACGAAGAAAGCGGACGAGCTGACGCCCGTACTCGCGGAGATGTACACCCGGGTGCGTGATGCCGCCGATGCGATCGTCAACACCAAGAAGGCCCTTCCCGACCCCGTCGTGGTCACCTGGACATCTTGGCTGTGGCCTCCGAATCGGTGGGAACTCCAGCGAGAACAGTCGCAGGAGGAACAGGCTGCGCAAGTGGCGATGGAGACGCACTACGTCAAACCGTTCGCCGACATCGACGGCAAGATTCCGGTGCTGCCCACGCCCGTGAGTCCCACCTCCTCGCTGGACATTTCGGCCCCACCACCTGGTGGCTACCCGAACGGCCCCGGACCAGGCCCTGGCGGCCCCGGCCCCGGCCCCGGCCTTGGTTCCGGCGTGCCGGGCGACACCGACGGCGACGGTATACCCGACACTCCGGGCGCGGAGCCGGCGGAAGGGGAGACCCCCGAGGACACGACCACCGACGACACCTCGACGAACCCGACCAGCACGACGACCACACCCGCCACCCAGACTCCGACGTCGACAACCCCGGCCGGAGTCAACCCGACCGACCCGAACCGCACGGTACCGAGCGGCGTCCCCTCCGGCCCAGGCTCGCCCGGCGGCCCGGGACCCGGCACCCCGGGCGTCCCGACACCACCGGGCATGGGCCGCAGTGTCCAGGGCGTGCCGACGGCGCCCGGCACGCAAAGCCCGGTGGGCGGTTTGGCGGCGGCGGGCAACCCGTCCACGCGCGGCATGGCCGGTATGCCGGGCATGGCCGCGCCGGGCGCGCGCGGCGGCGGCAAGGACGACGAGGAGCACAAGCTGCCGGAATATCTTGTCACGCAGGAGAACACCGACGAATTGCTCGGCGAGGTCCCGAGGACGATCCCGGGCGGCGTCATCGGTGGTGAAAACGACTGATACCGACCGGCGGTCCGCATGCTTCGCCATAGGGGGCGTGCGGGCCGAGACGGGCGGTGCATCGGGTGGAACGGTATTGCACGATGTTCAATGCTGAGCCGCACGTGTCAGCACGCTACGTGCCGAGCCCCCGTTCGCTGGGCGGCACGTGCCAGGCGCGCCGTGGCAAGCTCCGCTTGCTGGGCTCGGTGCTGAGCTTCGCGTGACCAGCAGGCGTGCGGGGCTTTGGGTGCCGGATCGGGAGATGAGGATAGTAAATGGCTGAATGGGCCTGGGAAACAGACGATTTCGCGGCGCTCTGGCTGGGTGACGCGCATGATCGGATCCCAAGCCCGCTGCGCCACCTTAGCCAGTTCGCCTTCCGCGACGAGTTCGCCGCGCACCGCGACGCGGTCCGGCGGCGCTACTCCGCCGACGAACTCGACGAGATCCGCGCCGCCCTGCACACGCTGGGTGATTCCGAGTTCCGCATCGAAATCCTCGGCGGCAGTTGCAAACATCGCGCCAGCACCGGCCGCGATGACCTGCGCGAGTACCGGATCCTCGGCGCACGCGCCGGTCATCGCGCCGTCACGTTGACCCAGTACGGCACCGACAGCGAGCACGGCCCGATCCGCCTGCGCGCCTTCGACGCCGACCAACTGCCCGCCCGTTTGGCGAAGTCGATTCCCGGCTGCGCACCCGGCGCCGAGAAACCCGCTACCTTCCACCCGGATGAACTCAGTCCCCGCCGCGACAGCTACCTCCAGGACAACGCCCGCAACACCCCGCGCGAGCGCTACCAGCGCCTCCTGGGCCGCCCCGCCGACGGCGGCGGCTCCGCAGTCCTGCTCACCGGCTCCCTGCACACCCCCGCCAAACCCCGCAATGTCCTGCAATGGCACGACATCTCCGGCGACGGCCGCTACACCGAGCTCCGCGGCGCCCACATCACCGTCCGCCCCACCGTCCCCGCCGAACTGACCACCCAGTTCGCCACCTGGATCAGCCGAGCGCTTGACCACCTCCGCGACGACGACTGATACCGCGTTACCGGCGATCGTTCGGTGCGACGGTGTTCTTCGCGCACCCCGCGCTTGCCGTGACCGCCTGTCCGCGATGTGTTCCGGACCGGCGGCGAGGTGTGCGTCGGTCCATGACAGTGCGCGGCAATGGTGTGCGCAGCGGCAGCCCGGTAACGCGCAGCCGGTCCAGTGCCCACGATGCGCGTCGGCGGCATCCTGCCACCGCGCCCACGCCGCTAGGTCAAGCCGCGACAATCCATCCGAAGAATATCCACGGTGTCACGGCAGCTCGTCGAGTGCGGGGCGTGATTTCGGTCGATTGCCGATCAGGATCGTCACGCTGACCACCAGCACCCACGAGGGAAAGACCAGCGCCACCCAGAGATTGAGACTGAAGACGATCAGCAAGAGCAGCGCCAGCGGATAGGTGAGGAGGGGCAGCCAGCGCGGCATGATCCGGGTACGCAGGAAAATGGTGGCGAGGGTGATCATGAAGACCGCCGCCATCCGCACCGCGTAGACGTGGTTGATGCCCAGGACCACCTCACGTCCGAAGAAGAGGATTCCGTTCACGTCGAGATCCGAGCGTTGCGAGACGGCCAGAAGGCCTCCGGCGATCGCCGTCGAAACGGATGTGAAGGCGAGAAACAGGATCCCGCTGCCCAGCAGCACCGTCGAGAAGAACCGGTCCTCGAACCTGCCGAGACGGTCTCGAACAACGCCGATGAACCACAGGAACGCGATGCTCGCGAAAGGTGCGAGGAAGAATGCCGCACCGATCCTCCCGTCGTCTACGACCCGGGGAGATGCGGTGGACGGTGTAGGCGGCAGGGCGGTCCCCACCAGCACGATGACAGTCGCGAAAAGCGCGGCAAAGGCGATGCCGGCGACCGCCGCGGAGCGCGGCGTCCGCAGTGGGATGGACTCGACCTCACCGCGTGCTTCGGCCATGGGCAGATCATTCCAGAAGTCCCGTCGCGGGACGGTTCATCGGACGTGTTCGCAGCCGGGTCGGGGTGGCGGGCTGGTGCGTGGAGTTCGAAACCGAGGGCAGCGGCGGCCATGCTCGCACAGCCGGTCCGACTACCGGCCCAATCCCTCCAGCACCGAGGTCACCACCGTGTGGGCGCTGTCCACGACATCGTCGAGGGGTTGGCGACAGTCGCCGAGGACCCATTGCTGGGCAATCATGAGCACGGCGCCGACCAGGCCGGTGGCGATGGTACGCAGGCGCGGGCGCGGCACGGATTCGATGTCGGTCAGCGGGGTGACCAGCTCCAGCAAGGTGTCGACGAAAGATCCGGTCACCGCGCGGTAGTCCGCGTCGACGGCCGGGCTGACGCCGAGTATTTCGAAGAACTCGATCCGCGCGATCCTCGGGTCTTCGGCGATGCCGCGGAAGAAGCCGGTCATCGCGCCGCGCACGGCGGTGTCGACGGTGCCGGGGCACGCGGCGGCTCCGTCGACGATGGACCGGCGCAGCCGGTCGGTGGCGACGGAGTACGCGGCGAGCAGCAAACTCTCGCTGCCGTCGAATGATTCGTAGAAGTAGCGTTTGCCGACGCCGGCGCGCGCACAGACGGCGTCGATGGTGGTGTTGCGATAGCCCCGCGTGCCGAATTCCTCGATCGCCGCGTCGACGAGCCTGGCGCGACGTTGCTGCTGACGCTGTTCGGGCCCGGCGCCCCGGTATTTGCGGCCCGGGGCGCCGAGGCCGGAAACGGTCACGCCACCATGGTGGCATCGCCTTCCGTGCGAGACAAACCACGCCGATCGGAGTGCTCGCCGGAGGGCGGTCACACTCCGCTCACCAGCCGGGATCGCCCTCGACCGGGATGTTCACCCAGCTGGGCTGATCTGGGTCCAGGACGAGATGCTGTGGCCTGAGTCCGCTTTCGTTCAGCAGCGGGCGCAGCGGGATGCTGCTGGGGAAGTTGCTCGCGAAGACGTCGATGCGAAGCCGATGCCCTGGCTGTAGCATGCCGTCGGTGGCGAAGAGCCCGATATCGAGCACGGTCGGCTGGCCGGGGACGACAGGTTCGCGGCTCGCCAGGGTCAAGATCGGGTAGGGATCGGTGTAGTCGCCGTTGGGGGAGCGGGTGGAGGCGGCCTCGTTCACCGCGCGCAGCGAGGCGGTGCGCTGGCCGGTCGTCCACACGGTGGAACGCCCGTCCGGCGCTACGTCATTCACGGTCACCGTCCAGTAGCCGTCCGTGGCGTCGAGGACGGTGTTCAGGTGGACGGCGAGCGGACCGGAGATCTGGGTCGGCCGGTTCACCGGCGCCGTCGTGAAGGTCAGCGCGTTCATCTCGCTGATCCGCGCGTCTTCGGCGCAGATGTCCAGTGCCGAGACGATGCCCGCCGTGCCCTGCGCGGCATCGCGCGAGCACAAGGTGGACAGGCCGGGTGCGATCGTCAGTCGTGCGGGGCCGCCCGGCGCCATACTCAGCGAGCCGTCGCCCGCGGCGGTCGGCGCGGTGCCCGACGGGACCGCGTTCAGGTACAGCCGCCGGTACTCCATCCCGGGGCGCGGGAAGGACGGGCTGTCGCTCCAACCGCCGCCCTGCTGCCACGACGTCACCTGGTCGTAGCCGTCGATGCCGTTGTCGATTCCCTTGAGCCACTTGTCGAACCACGCGCGCTGCAGGACGTCCAGGGACGGCGGCGCGCCGGGGTCGCCCATGCCCGCGCCGGTGGTGACGTGGTAGGTGTCGCCCATCACCAGCTTCTTCTGGCTGTCCGCGACATCGATGGCGTTGTACACCCGGGGCGAGGAATAGGTGAAGATGTCGTGCCAGCCGCCGTAGATGAAGGTCGGCGTCTGGATCCGCTCCGGATGCCCGACCCACGCGGTCCGCAGCGGGCTCTCGTCGTCGAGCACCGCCATCATGTCCGGTGGGATCTGGTCGATGTTCGGCGTGACCAGCGCCGCGATGACGGTGTTGAAGAAGGTGAACGGGTCGCGGATGCGGTCGGCCAGCCAGGTCCAGTCGAATCTGCCGGTCAGCACCGAGACCACGTCGGGAAGCAACTTCGTGGCATTGACCGCAAGCAGCCACTCGGGGATGAAACCGATGCCGAGCGCGCCGCCGGGCGCCGCGACGTCGCGAATGAGGTCGCTGCCGGGGACGATCGGGAAGATCGCCTGCAGTGCGGCGGGTCTGCGCTCGGCGGTCTGCAGTTGGTTGACGGCGGAATAGGAGATTCCGCTCATGCCGATCCGTCCGTTGGACCACGGCTGGTTCGCCGCCCAGTCCACGACCTCGGCGCCGTCCTGCTGTTCGCGATCGCCGAAGACCTGCCAAAGGCCTTGGGAGAAACCGGTTCCGCGCACGTCGACGACGACCTGCGTGTATCCGCTCTGGATCAGCTTGCGATCCACGCCGAAGGTCCGCGCCGCGCCGCCGGGCAGCGCCCGCATCAGATCGCTGAGCCCGCTCATCCCGAACGCCGAGAAATCCAGATTGCGCAGCACATGCATCAACGGGTCCGCGAGCCCGGGAATCGCCAGCGCGGAATCCGCCAGGTTCGCAACGAGTTTCGTGTAGGGCGTCAGGTTGACGACGGTCGGTGTCGGCTCCTGGATCGGCTGACCCGTCGCATCGGCGGGACGGTAGACGTTCGCCTTCAACACCGTGCCGTCGCTCATGGTGATCGGCACATCCCATTCGATGAAGACGTGCGGATATTGCGGCGGCGCATTGTGTGTGGCGATGAACTCGGCGTCGAGCCCGGCGCTCGCCGGCGTCGACTCGGCCGAGGGCGCGGACACCACTCCACCTGTTATCACGAGAAACGCGGACAGCGCTGCGGCTGCCACAGCGATCGGACCCCGACGTCTGATCATGCCTTGCCAAACCCTCCCGCAAAGAGGAACTACTTCGTTCCCATAAGTGAGGTAAAGGTAACGCACGCCACGATTCCGCGCCACCATGACCGGGCTCACATCGCGCCGCGCATTCCGGGACGCAGGGCCGCCCCGGTTCTGGAATCGCTGGGTGAAACATGCAGCGCGGCAACATCATCGATGCTGGTGCGCGATCGCCGTCGGTTTGCTGCGACGTTCGTCTTCCCGAACAAGATCTGGCGCGAATGTTCTCCCGACGATGCAGTGACACCCCGCCGCCGCGCTGCGTACGGTGATTCACCGGCCCCCGCTCCGGGGGTGATCTCGTGGGCCGGGGAAGGACGCGGTGCGGTGGTAGGCGTTTCGGACCTGGGGTGTCTCGCGGCGGGCACGATCAGGCTCGAGGGATGTGCCCGCCGATGAGCCTCGGCGCTGCCGAAGAGTTGCCCGCCGCTTCCGATTCGGAGCCCGTGCGACGCGATCCACTGTCGCACTGGACACGTCGCGTGACGACCCGTCCGCGCGTGGTGATCGCGGTCTGGTCGATCGTGCTCATTTTGTGTGCCGCGGGCTACCCACTGCTCGAATTACGCCTGCAGGCACCGGATCTCACCGTGGACCGCGCCGAATCGGTGGCGGTGCAACGTCTGATCGCCGCGCATTTTCCCGGCCTGCGGGCCGAACAGGCGCTGCTGGTGTTCGATTCCGGCACCGCGGTCGTGGACGCCCCCGAATACCGCGTCCAGATCGAGCGGGCCCGGCACGCCGTCGAATCGGTCGGGGGCGTGACGGTGCTCGCGGCACCTGGCGATCTCGGTGCGCGACAACTGGTCTCGGACGACCACCGCACCGCCCTTGCCGTCGTCGCCATCGAGGGCGACCAGTCGCACCGTGTCGACGTCTCCGGCGACGTGCAGGACGCGCTGTCCGCGCTGCCCGGCCGCGACGTGGTCCGCGTCGACCTCACCGGCTACACCGCGATCCAGAACGATGTGATCATCGCCGAACAGGCCGATGCGCGCCGCGCCGAATCCCTCGGCGTTCCGGTGGCTTTCGTGCTGCTGACCCTGGCGCTCGGCGCGGTGTCCGCGGCGTTGCTACCGATCCTCATGGCCGTAGCCGGGCTGCTGACGTGCACCGGCGTGCTGCTGCTCGCCAGCACCGTGACCTCCGTCGACCCCCTGATGCTGTCCATCGCAAGCATGATCGGTCTCGGCGTGGGCATCGACTACGCCCTGTTCGTGGTGAGCAGGTTCCGCGAGCAGCTCTCGGCGCGCGCAGTGACCTCGCGCGCCGACACCGACGCGATCCGCGCCGCCGTCACCGCGACCATGGCCACCACGGGCGGCATGGTCCTGGCCTCCGGCTCGGTCGTGATCGTGTCGCTGGCGTCGCTGCTCGTGGTGCCCGCCGGGGTTTTTCGCGGCATCGTGCTCGGCGTCGGCGTATCCGTGGCGGCGGCGATGCTGGCCGCCGTGACCCTGCTGCCCGCCGTCCTCACCGAGCTCGGCCCGGCCGTGAATCGCTGGCGCGTGCGCGGCCGGAGCGTCGACTCCGACGACAGCGACGCCGCCCGCCGGTGGGCGCGCCGGGTGATGCGCAGGCCCGTCGTATTCGGCCTGGCCGCCGCGGGCTTGCTGGTCGTGGCTTCGCTGCCGCTGACCGGCCTGCGCACCGGATTCGACCTCGGCATCTCATCGCTGACCGAGTACCCCTCCGGTGTCGCGGCGCACACCGTCGCGGAGAAGTTCCCGCCCGGCATGCTCTCGCCGATGGAGTTCGTCGCCACGGGGCCCGACCGCGGTCCGCTGGACCCCGAGGCGGCGAGCACCGTGCAAGGCTTCGCCGACGAGCTGCGCGCCGATCCCCGCGTCGCCGCCGTGCTGGCGCGGCAGTCGGACGGCCGCGTCCACCTGACCGTCGTGACCCGCACGCAGATCGACTCGGCCGCGGGCTCGGATCTGGTCGCCGAACTCGACGCGCGGGCGCGCACGCTGGCCGCGTCGGCCCCGAACCTGCGGATCACCGCGGGTGGCGCGCCCGCCGGTCTGCTCGAGATCAGCGACGCGGTTCGCGGCGCCTACCTGCTCGTCGTGGCGATCACGGTGCTGTGCGCGCTCGCTCTGCTGGTGGCGGTCTTCCGCAGCGTCGCCGTGCCGGTCAAGGCGGTCGCGGTCAACCTGCTCGCTACGGCGGCCGCGCTCGGCATCACGGTCGCGGTGTTCCAATGGGGCTGGGGCGAAGCGCTTTTCGGCTTCGAGAGTCCGGGATTCCTCCAGGTCGTGATGCCGCTGATCGTGTTCGTGATCCTGTTCGGCCTCTCGATGGACTACGAGGTGTTCGTCATCCGCCGGATCAGGGAGAACTGGGACTCGACTGCGCCGCGCGCCGCGACCGACCCGGCCGCCGCCAACCAGGACGCGGTCGTCGACGGGATCGGCGCCACCGCCAAACCCGTCGCGGTCGCCGCCGCGATCATGGTGGTGGTGTTCGCCTGCTTCCTCACCGCGAGCACCCTGGAGCTGAAGCAGCTCGGCTTCGCGCTGGCCGTCGCGGTCCTGCTCGATGTGGTCGTCGTGCGACTGGTGCTGGTACCGGCGACCCTGCGGCTGCTCGGCCGCTGGAACTGGTGGTTGCCCGCCCCGCGTCAGCGCAAGCGGATGTCGAGCCTGCGGTAGAGCGGGACGAACGCATTGAACCGGTAGCGGCGGCGGGTGATCTCCCACGGGCGGCCCGCCGCGAGCAGCGTCTCCAGGAAGCGCGTCAGCTGCACGTGAGTGAGCGCCGCGCCGAGGCAGAAGTGCTTGCCGCCGCCGAACCACAGCTGCCGCGTCTGCGGCACATAACCCAGATCGAGGTCGAACCGGCCGACGGAATTGTCGATGTACCAGGTCATCACCTTGACGCGGTCGCCTGCGCGCAACTGCCTGCCGCCGAGTTCGACGTCGCCGACGACGCCCCGCCCGACGACCGGCATCGAGCTCGTCACCCGCAGCCCCTCCCGGATCGCGTCGGGGATCCGGCCCGCGTCGGCCAGCAGCCGATGCTGGTCGCCGGTGTCGTGCAGCAACGCGACCAGCCGCCCGATGGTGCTCGCGAGGGTGACGGTCCCGGCCACCACGAGCAGCACGGTGAATCCCCGGGTCTGCTCGAGCGTCAACCCTGTGTCGCGGCAGCGTCCGATGACGGTGCCTGCGTCGGCCGTGTCGTAGACGTGCTCGACGTTCTCGCCGATCAGTGCGGCCAGCTCGTTGCCCTTGCGTCGATTGCGCGAGGGGACGACGGTCGTCGCCCAGTTGCCCTTGCCCAGATCGGCCAGCCGTTCCATGGCCGCGAAGAGGTCCAGATACGGTGTGTCGGTAACGGTTTCGCGCGGCAGACCGGCCACGTCGACCATCGTGCGCGCCGTGAACACCCGACCGAACTCGGCGATGTCGACCGTCCGCCCCGCGGCCAGATCGGTGCGCAGCCGCTCGAGCTGCGCGCCCGTCGACTCCTCGACCAGGTGTTCGGACGCGGGCCTGCTGAACAGATCCCCGAGCCCCGCGCGCAACCGCTGATGCTCGGGACCCTCGAATCGTTCGGCGCCGAAGTCGCCCAGCATCTGTGACCACCAGTGCCCCGACGCGCCGTCCGTCGCGATGCTGAAATGCTCGCTGTCGCGGTGAACGCGGCGCGCGAGTTCCGGATCCGACACCACCCAGCCGAATTTCGGCACCCTGCGGAGGGGGCGGGTGACGGCCCCGAGCGGCGCGAGCAGCGCCAGGCCCGGCTGGGCGGCGGCGTGCAGTGCGAGTTCGTGCCATTCGGCGGCACGCGGCCGTGTCACGGTCATGTCCGGGCTCCCGCGATCGCGTCGGCGGTGAAGCGATCGGCGCTGAACTGGTCGACCACGAGGTGGGTGCACAGGATCGCCATCGCCGCCCATTCGGCGGTGACGCCGTCCCAGGTGCCTGGCCGGTCCACGGCCGTGCGCCAGATCCGTTCCGTCGCTTCGGGATCGAACAGCCCGTAGCGTCGCGCGGCGGCACGGGAGAGATGGTCGGCGGCCAGCTCCGCGCCCGGCCCGCTGAGGTACCACGGGCCGACCGGTGTCATGAAGGGTTTCTTGCGCCGCCGCACGATCCGCTTGGGCAGCACGTCGGCCACCGCCCGCTTGAGCACGTACTTCTCGGTGCCGAGGCGCATGAGCATGCGCGGGTCGAGCTCGGCGCAGACGTCCAGGACATCGCGGTCGAGGAACGGCACCCGCACCTCGATGCCGTGCGCCATGCCGAGCCGGTCGGAGATCGGTAGCACCCAGTGCGGCAGGCGGGTGTGGAATTCGAAATGCATCTGCCGGTGCAGCGCGCTGTGTTCCGGCGGGCGGGGCAGCGCCGATGGCTCGGGCAGCTCGGCGAGCACGGCGGGCCGCGCCGTACCGGACAGCGCGCTCCACAGATACATCCACGGCGGCATCTGCCCGTACCGTTCGGTGTATTGCCCACGCTGCGTGGAGATCTCGACGATGTGGCGGTCGATGCCGCTCGGTGCGCCGATCCACTTCGTCGCCTGCCGCCACACCAGCGGTCGCAGCGCGTCCAGCCGCAGGGCCTCCAACCGCGAACTCAGCCGCATCAACCGATAGAAGTCGTAACCGGCGAGCAGTTCGTCCGAGCCGTCGCCGCTCATCGCCACCTTGAGTCCTCGGTCTCGGGCGAGCGCGGTCAGGTCGAGGAAGGGTGAGGCGACGCCGCCGTACCAGAACGGAGACTCGAAGTGCCACATGCTCTTCGGCAGCAGCTCGCAGACACGGGCTCCGGTGATCTCGGCTTCCGCGTTCGGCACCCGCAACGACCGGGCGACCAGCCGCGACATCTCGGTCTCGTCGTGGATCGCGCCGGACAGCCGCACACTGAGCGTGGTCAGCGGCGCGTCGCAGCGCCGGGCGGCGACGGCGGCGATGGCGGACGAGTCGAGCCCGCCGCTGAGCGCGACGCCCGCGTCCACCTCGTCGGGGACGCGCTTGGCGACCGCGGCGGTGAACCGCTCGCCGAACGCCTCGATCGCCGCGCGCCCGGTGAGCAGCGGCGCGTCCGGGTCCGCGCGCTGGAAGATGCGGAAATACCGTCGGCTCCGGAGGCCGTCGGCGTCCGCGGTGAGGACGGTGCCGGGTTCCAGGTCGCGCACGTCCCGCCAGAACGTGCCCGGCGCGATCGTGTGCCCGTAGAACAGGCAGTCGCTCAGCCCCTGCCGGTCGATCTCGGGTGTGCAGGCGCGGGAGGCGAAGATGCCCTTGATCTCCGACGCGAACGTCAGGCGAGTGCCGCGCACGTGGTAGAAGAGCGGTTTGACCCCGACGCGGTCGCGGGCCAGCGTCAGACGGCGCCGGGTGGCATCCCAGATCGCGATGCCGAAATCGCCGTCCAGGTGTTCGACGAACCCGTCCCCGTACTCCTCGTACAGGTGCGGGACGACTTCGGCGTCGCTGTCGCTGCGGAACCGGTGCCCACGCGCCGCCAGGTCGCGGCGCAACGCCTTGTGGTTGTAGATCTCGCCGTTGAGCAGCGCACGGACCGAACCGCTCTCGTCGGCGGTCGGCTGCGCGCCGTGCCGCACGTCCACGATGGACAGGCGCTGGAACCCCAGCGCGGCATGCCGGTCGTTCCAGGTGGCGTGGTCGTCGGGGCCGCGGTGGCGCAGCACGGCGCACATCGCGGCGAGCGGGCCGGGGTCGACCGGCGCCTCGACGTCGACGATGCCGCAGATGGCGCACATGTCAGTCCTGGCCGACCGCGGCAGGCGGCGCGAGCAACCCGTCCAGTTCGGCGACGGCGGCGTCCAGCGCGGCCGTCAGATGCTCGATCGGCGGCAGTTTGCCGGCGGCGCCGAGCACGCCGATGAACAGCTCGTCGCGGTAGCCGAAGCAGGTGAAGTTCAGCGCATTGCCGTGCATCAGAAGGGATATCGGATACATCGCGTCCAGGCGAGCGCCCTCCCAGAACAGCGTTTCCCGTGGCCCCGGAATATTGGAGATCCCCATGGGGTGCGAGGACGGAGCCGACCGGATGCCGAGCAGCAGCGCGAAGACCCACGGGAAGGTGGTCGCCAAGCCGTAGCCGATGACCGCGCCGGGCGACATCGCGCCCATGTGCCGCTTGGCGGCGTCGATCGCGTCCTTGACGGCGGCGAGACGCCGCACCGGGTCCTCGACGTCGGTCGCCAGCGCCGTGAACATCAGCCCCGCGCGAGTGCCCACCCGCTGGTCGCCGTCGCGCAGATCGGTCGGCACACCGGCGGTGAGCGGACGGTCGGGCAGTTCGGCGTGATCGGCGAGGTAGCCGCGCAACGCCGTGGCGACCAGATACAGCACCAGATCGTTGACGGTGCAGTCCGCCGCGCGCGCCAGTCGTTTGATCTCGTCGAGCCGATAGCGGCGCAGCGAGAGGTCGCGCGCGCCGGTGATCGGACCGTCGAGGACGGAGGGCGGCTGCCGGTAGGTCTGCTGCGCGGTCGACTGTCCCTTCTTGCGCCGCAGCGCATCTCGCGCCGCCCCGCCGATCCCGGACAGTATCGCGAAGAATCCGTACACCGCCGTGCGCAGCGCGCGGATCCGGCTCGTTCGCGCCGGAGCGAGGTCGGTCTCGGGACCGATCGTGAAGAAGGGCGGCAGATCGCGCGCCCGCGCGTCGGGGGACAGACCGCCGGTGATGACGCGCACCAGCGAAACGCCGTCCAGCAGACTGTGATGCGTCTTCAACACCACGGCGAACCGGTCCTCGGACTGTCCCGTCACGAAATGCAGCTCCCACGGCGGCTTGCCCAGGTCCAACTGCTCGCGGTGGATGCGCGTCACAAGGTCGACCAGTTCGTCGCGGCCGGTGCCCGCGGGCAGCCGCCACGTCCTGATGTGGTCGGCCGGGTCTATCTCATCGACTTCCCGCACCAGGGCGAGGGATTGGCCGAGGCGGCCGCGCACCGGCCGCAGATTCCACGGCGCCGGAGCGGTGAAAGGGGCGGCGTGCCGCGCGTGCCAGCGGCGGACGAAACTCTCGGCATCGCCTTCGGGACAGTGGAATTCCATCAGGAACGCCACATGCATCGGCATCTCCGGCGACTCCAGCGACAACCAGGTCGCGTCGGTCGCCGACAAGCGCTTCACCGCCATATCGGCTCCTATCCTTCGAATTCGCGGTCGGCCGCCGGTCGTGGCGCGAGGTCGAGCCGCAGGCCGACCGGGATCACGGCGAAATGGAAACGGTCGTCGGGCGGCGGCACACCGTCCGGGAGCCGGAAATCGAAAGTGCGGCAGGCCATCGCGGCCACGCTCTTGACCTCCAGCATCGCCAGGCCGCGCCCCGGGCAGAACCGCGGCCCCGACCCGAAGGGGATCGCGACGTCGGGGCGGTGCGCCCTGCTGTCGGCGTCGCGCAGCCACCGTTCGGGGTCGAACCGCTGCGGATCGGCGAAATATTCCTCCTGGAGACCCGGATACCGCACGTTGACCAGCACCCACGTGCCCGCGGGCAGCGCGATATCGCGTAGCACGGTGTCGTGCACCGCCTCCATGAGCAGCAGGGGAGTGGTGGGTTGCAGCCGCATCGACTCGGCGACAACGGCTTCCAGATAGGGCTGACGCTCCAGCGCCGACGGGATCCGCGCGACTTCCTCTCGGATGCGTTCCTGCGCTTCGGGTTCGGAGGCCAGGTGGTAGAGCAGCCACGCCGCGGCATTGCTCGTGGTGTCCTGCCCGGCGATCAGGATCGTCAGCGCCTCGGCGAAGAGTTCGTCGTCGGTGAACGATTCGCCGCCATCGTGGGCGAGCAGGAATGCCTCGATGAAGTTCGTCGGCTGTTCCGGCGCGGTCGTGCGCGCACGGGCGATGACCGCGTTCACCTCGGTGCGCAACGCTTCCAGTGCCCGGTCCAGCGCGTGATCGGCGGGCAGCTTGACCCAGCGCCAGTAGGGAAGCGGAATGTTCAAGCGGCGGTTGAGCATCGGGAAGACGTGCTCGAGGTGCTGCTGGATGACGTCGCCGGACTGCTCGAGGGTGTTGATGTCGTAATCGAAGGTGAGCTTGGCGGTCACGTCCACGGTGTAGCGGGTCAGGTCGGCGCGCACGTCCTCGGGTGCCGACGCGAGCCAGCGCCGCCGGAGCCGCTCGGTGATCTGCTCGAGCGTGGTGTGGAACCGCGTGAGATGGGCGGCGTTGAAACCGGGCATGGCCAGCCGCCTGCGCCGCCGCCACGCGTCGCCCTCGGAGGAGAACAGCCCGTTGGAGCCCATCTCGCTCATGATCGACTCGATCGAGGACTGCCGCCGGTAGGTCCCCGGCCGCTGCCGCAGGATCTCCTTGCTCAGTTCGGGATCGCCGACCACGACCAGTCGCCTGCCCGGCATGCTCAGCCGGTAGACGGGGCCGTATTCCGCGCACCAGCTGTCCACTTGCCGGTGCAGCCGGGTCGGGGTGAGCTGCGGGAGGTTGCCCAGCACCGGCCAGCCGTCCGGGCCGGGAAGATCGAGGAGCGACATCGGTGCGCGGAGCGGGGCGGACACCGGGCCGAGCCTAATCACGAATCGAGGGCCCGGCGCAATCGGCGACGGTAATTCATCGCGGGAAACCAGCTTCGTGCCGAATATTTGTCGCGAAGTAGCAACGCGCACACATCGATTGGTGATCCCCCTCACCGATCGGCGGCCGAAGTGGACCGCTGTCGCGGTCTGGTCGTAGTGTCACAATCATCCGGTCGAGTCCGGGTTTTCCGTTGCCCCCCTGCTGTATCGGCGCCGTGTCGCTCCATTTCTGTGGTAGTCGCGGCCCTCGGAGGAAATCTCGTATGAATCGCTCTCGAATACGCGCGCTCGGGGCCGCTCTCCCTTCCGGAGAATTCACCACGAACGAAGTGCTCGACCGCATGTCGAGCGGCGGCGAGTTCGACGTCGAACGCATTACCGGTATCGCACACCGGCATATGGTCGACCGCACCGAGGAGGACACCCTGACATTGGGTGTCGCCGCGGCACTCGACTGCCTGGCCGGCTCCGGGTACGACCCCGCCGATCTGGATGTGATCATCTGCGGCGGCACCACCGTGCACGACGGGTTCCGCATGGTGTTCGAGCCGTCCGCCGCGGGGGAGATCGCCCGCCGCATCGGCGCGGTCAACGCCACCGGCTATGACGTCGCCAACGCGTGCGGCGGCACCATGACTGGCGTCTACCTGCTGGACAACCTGATTCGGGCCGGGGTCGTCCGGACCGGCATGGTGGTGACTCCTGAGGTCATCTCGCCGGTCACCGAGGGCGCGCTGGCCGAGGCGGTGGACGCCCGCGATCCCCAGTTCGCGGCGCTGACCCTGGCCGACGCGGCCGTCGCGGTGGTGCTCGACCGCGCCGTCGACGACGACGATGCCGTCCACTACATCGACATGATCACCTGCGCGGAATACTCCGGCCTGTGTATCGCGAAACCCAGCGACGCCACCGAGAACATGATCATGTTGACCGACAACCTCACCATGCAGGCGGCGCCGAGGCGCGAAACATGGGCGAAATTCCATCGTGACGTATTGGCCAAGAAAGGCACGACCTTCGCCGCCGAAGGCTTCGACTACATCATTTTCCATCAGCTCGGCGTCGGGTTCACCGAGAAACTGGCGGAGTCGGGCAGCAAGATCCACGACGTACCGATGCCGCCTCGGCTCGCGTGCGTCGAAAAGTACGGAAATACCGGCGCGAGTACACATTTCCTGGTGCTGCACGACTATCTGTCCCGCGGCCTGATCGAACCGGGTTCGAAGATCTGTTTCGTGCCGACGGCGTCGGGAATGGTGTTCGGCGTCCTGTCGGCGACCATCGGTGAGTTGGTGAAGTGAACGTGGTGACCATTCTGCGGAATTCGGCGGTGAGCGACGATCCGGCGCTCGGCTCGATCGGCCACGCGGTCGCGGCGGCGCGGGAGTGCCTGGCTGGGGCGGGCCTGTCGGCGGCGGACGTGGACGTGCTGGTGAACGTGGGCGTGTACCGCGACGCCAACATCGTGGAGCCGTCCAACGCCGCGCTGATCCAACGCGAGCTCGGCATGCATCTCGACTACGAATCCGGCTCGTCCCGGCCCGGGTTCTCCCTCGACCTGCGCAACAGCTCCTGCGGCGTGCTGAACGCACTCCAGGCCGCGAATGCGTTGCTGGCCAACGGCACCGCCGAGCACGTCCTCATCGTCGGCAGTGACGCCCACCCCGGCGGCCGGGCGGACGCCGCCGACTTCCCCTATGCCACCGTGGGCGGTGCGTTCCTGGTGACGAACGGCATCGACGACGCGAGCGGCTTCGGCGCGGTGCACTTGCAGCCCGCGCCGCGTCCGGACGGCGCACACCCCGGCGTGGCGGGGTACCTCGATCTGAAGGCGATGGGCCACGACGGCGCGCGCACGATCACCGTCGACGTCGCCGGCGATTTCGCCGAGCAGGTCACCGGTGTCGCGCGCACGGCGGTGCGGAACTATCTCGCGAATCATCCTGATCTGGAACCGGATTCGACGGTCCTCGTCACCAACGATCCCGCGCCGGACTTCGCGGCGACGCTGGCCGCCGATTTCGGCTTCGCGCGTCACCACCAGGCCGACGCCGGAGCGAAGAACGCCGGGAGCTCCGGTCTCATCATCGCCTACCACCAGCTGATCCGCTCCGGCGTCGTCGGCCAGGGTGACCGGCTGCTGCTCGTCGCGGGAGGGTCGGGGCCGACCGCGGGCTGTGTCGGTTACCGGGTGCCCGCCGGCGGTGCCGAGTGACGCGCGCCGTCGGATACGAGGACCCGAACGCCCTGCTCGAGCGCCGGATCGCGGAAGGGGCCGACAGGCCCGCCCTCAGCTACCCGACCCGCTCGGACGCGGCGAAGGCCGAGCGCGGCGCCGACCTGCGGTTCGCGGACATGACCTACGCCGAGCTCGGCCGCCGCGTCCGCTCGTACGCGGCGGGCTTCGCCAGGATCGGTATCACCGAGGGCGTCAAGACCATCGTGCTCGTGCGGCCCGATCCGGACCTGTTCGCGGTGTTGTTCGCGCTGTTCCGGGTCGGCGCGGTGCCGGTCGTGGTGGATCCCGGCATGGGTGTGCGCCGCATGCTGCACTGCTTCCACAGCGTCGGCGCGGAGGCGTTCATCGGGATCCCCGAAGCGCACCTGGTGCGACTGGCCGCGCGGCGCACCTTCGGCTCGATCCGCGTGCATGTCACGGCGGGGCGGTCGTACTGGGGCGGTCACAGCCTGCCCGATCTGCGCGGCGAGCCGGAAATCCCTGCGGCCGAACATGCTCCGGACGACCTGTTCATGATCGCCTTCACCACCGGCAGCACAGGACCGGCCAAGGGTGTCGAGTTCACCAGGTCGGGCTTCGCCGCCGCCCTCGACGTCGTCGCCGAACTGCACAATCGCCCAACGGGATTCGTTTCGCTCACCTCGGTGCCCCTGTTCGGGCTCTTCGATCTGTTGCAGGGCGCGCACGTGGTGCTCGGCCCGGTCGACCCGGTACGGGTGTCGAAGGCGAATCCCGCGCTGCTCACCGAGGTGGCGCGGTCCTTCGGCGCCACCGACCTCACCGCCTCGCCCGCCCTGCTGACCCGGCTCGGTGAGCATTTCGCCGAAACCGGCGAGTCGTTGCCCGACATCGCCCGGGTCATCTCCATGGGCGCACCGGCGAATCTGGTCGCGTTGGAACGTATCCGGGCCGCCCTCGGCGTCGAAGCCAGGGTGTTCACCACCTACGGCGCCACCGAGGCGCTGCCGCTGACCACCTTGGAATGGTCCGAGCTGGTCGAGACGCGCGCCGCGACCGCCGAGGGCGCGGGCGTGTGCGTCGGCCGCCCGCTGCCGGAGAGCGGCGGCGCGACCCTGATCCGGATCATCGGCGCCACCGACGAGCCCATCGCCGACTGGGAGGAGAACCTGGTGCTGCCCGCCGGGCAGATCGGCGAGATCGTCGCGAGCGGACCGCAGGTCAGCAGCGCCTATCACCGCAATGCCGCCGCCGACAAGCGGCACAAGATCGACGAGCGGCTGCCCGACGGCGGCGTCCGGCGCTGGCACCGCACGGGCGACCTGGCGCGCGTGGACGAATCGGGCCGACTGTGGTTCTGCGGGAGGCTCTCCCAGCGTGTCCGGGCTGCGGGCGGTGACATGTACACGGTGCGGTGCGAGCAGATCTTCAACACCCATCCGGACGTCGCCAGGAGCGCACTGGTCGGCGTCGGCGCCCCGGCCGAGCAGATCCCGGTGCTGTGCTTCGAGCCCGCCACGGATCTCACGCCCGCCGAACTCACCCGTGTGCGGCGTGAACTGTGGGCCATCGCACAGAGCAATCAGGCGACCGAGCGCATCCGGACCTTCCTGCCGCACAGCGACTTTCCCGTCGACATCCGGCACAACGCGAAGATCGGGCGGGAGCGGCTTGCGCGATGGGCCTCGGATCAGCTCGGATTCCCGCGAACGAAGGAAGGAACGGACCGATGAAGGTTCTCGTCACCGGCGCCACCGGATTCCTCGGCAGCCACCTCGTCGATGCCGCCACCGGCGCGGGCGACGAGGTGCGGGCGCTGGTCCGCGTGGGCAGCGACCTCGGCTACGTGTCCGGCGTCCCCGGACTCGAGACCGCCGTGGGCGATCTCGGCGACGTGGACTCGCTGCGGGCGGCCTGCCACGGCGTGGACGTCGTCTATCACAGCGCTGGCCTGGTGTCGGAAGTCGGTGCGCGGGAACAGTTCTGGCAAGCGAACGTGGAGGGCACCCGGAACCTGATCGCGGCCGCTCGCGATGCGGGAGTATCGCGGTTCGTGTACGTCAGCAGCCCCTCGGTCGCCACCTCCTACGAGACGGACCGCTTCGGCATCGACGAGTCGGAGCCCTATGTCGACGCGCCCAAGAGCCTCTATGTCGCGACGAAGGTGGTGGCCGAACAGTACGTCCTCGCGGCCGACTCGCCCGGCTTCACCACGTGCGCGCTGCGTCCGAGGATGATCTGGGGCCCGCGCTCGGCCGGGTGGATGAGCCTGCTGCTGCGCAAGCTGAAAAGCGGTCGGCTGCCCGACCTTTCGGGCGGACGCCGGGTCATGGCGTCGATCACCTACTGCGAGCACGCGGCCGCCGCGTGTCTGCAGGCCGCCCGTTCCCCCGAGGTCGCCGGAAACGCGTATTTCCTGGCCGATCCCGAGGACATCGACCTGTGGGAGTTCGTCCGCGACCTGGCTGTCGCGCTCGACCTGACCCCGCCGACCCGCACCGTGCCTGCACCCGTGCTGGACGCGGCGATCGCCGTCTTCGACACCATCTGGCGTATTCCCGCCGTCAAGGAACGGTGGGCGCCCCCGCTGTCGAGTTGGACGACGGCAGCGTTGACCGTCTCCAGCACCTACGACACCTCCGCCGCCCGTAAGGATTTCGACTACAACCCGACCGTCTCCCGCGCGGAAGGCCTGGCGCGCTACGTCGAGTGGGTGCGCTCGGTAGGCGGCGTCGACGCCGTCCTGGCCCGCGGCTGAACGAATCGCGCCGAATCGGAGGTTGTCTCGTGACATCACTGCTGGCCACCGTCCGTGGCCGCCGCACCGGCGTCCCGTCCACGGTTCCCACCGCGCCAGGCGCGCTGCCGTTCCTCGGGCACTGGCACCGGTTCGGTCGCACACCGCACCGGTTCCTGTCCACCCTGTCGGTGCACGGACCCGTGGTGCGCATCGGAATCCCCGGCTACGAAACGTATGTCGTCACCGAACCGGAGCTGATCAGGGAGGCCTTCACCGGGCTGTCGGATCAGGGCTCGATGATCGAGCGCGCCGAATTGCTGCTCGGCGCGGGGGTCACCGTCGTCTCCGGCGCGACACATCGTCGTTCGCGCAGGCTCATCGCCCCCGCGTTCGCGAAGGCGCGCATCGCCCAGTACGCCACCGTGATGACGGCGATGGGGCAGGCGCGGGCCGATCAGTGGCGTGATGGCGCGACGCTCGCCGTCAACGAGGAGATGCACGACCTGGCGCTGCGCACCGTCGCAGGCGCGCTGTTCTCCGGCGAACTCGGCGAGGTCACCGCGCGGCGCGTCCACCGGCTGTTGCCCGAGGTGATGACGCTGCTTGCGCGCCGCGTCACCCGGCCCGCCTGGCTGGACCGGCTGCCGACACCGGGCAATCGCCGCTTCCTCGCACTGGTCGATCAGCTCAAGGACGCCACCGCCGACATCATCGCGGCCTACCGCGCCGACCTGGCCGCCGACCCGGCACTCGACCACGGCGACCTGCTCGACACGTTGATCCGGGCCCGCGACGAGGACGGCGCGCCGCTGACCGACAAGCACGTGCACGACGAACTGGTCAACTTCCTGGTCGGCGGCACCGAGGCCATCGGCATGACCGCCACCTGGCTGCTCTACGAGCTGGCGCGCAACCCGGAGGTGGAGCACGCCCTGCACGCCGAACTGGACGAGGTGCTCGGCGGGCGGCCCGCCGAATTCACCGACCTGCCGCGGCTGGACCTGACCAAGCGGCTCGTGCTGGAGACGCTGCGTCGCTACTCGCCGTGGCTCACCGTGCGGCACGTGCCCGCGGACTACCAGTTGGGCGGGCACGCGCTGCCCGAGGGAGCAATGCTGTTCGTCTGCCCGATCGCGGTGCATCGCGACCCGCAGGTGCACGCCGACCCCGACCGGTTCGACCCCGATCGCTGGCTGCCCGAGGCGACGGAGGGGATGTCGCGCGGTGCGCACATCCCGTTCGGCATGGGCGCGCGGCAGTGCCCCGGCAACGTGTTCGCGCTGACCCAGGTGGCGTTGCAGATCGCCACCTTGTGCGGGCGCTGGCGGCTCCGGCTGGAGCCGGGGTTCACGGCGCGCGAGACCGTCATAGGCGCGCTGGTGCATCCCGAAAGCCTGCCCATGCGTGTCGAAGCGAGGACATCCGGCGACACCGACGCGGGTATCGCGAGATGACCGATGCCAGTACCGATCACAGTTCCGTGCGAGGAGAGGCGATGTCCCTGATCACCGAACGGTGTGAAGTCGCGGTGATCGGCTCCGGGTTCAGCGGGCTCGGCGTGGCGATCAACCTGAAGCGTTCCGGCATAGACGATTTCGTCGTTCTCGAACGCGCGGACGCGGTCGGCGGCACGTGGCGTGACAACGTGTATCCGGGATGCGCCGTCGACGTGCCGTCGGTGCTGTACTCGTACTCGTTCTTCCCCGGTGACTGGTCGCGACTGTTCGCCACCCAACCGGAGCTGCGCGCCTACACCGAATCCGTGGTCGACGCGTTCGAGCTGCGGAGCCACGTGCGGCTGAACAGTGAGGTCGTCGAGGCCGAGTTCGACGAGACCACGCACCGGTGGTCCGTGCGGCTGGCCGACGGACGCATCGTCAGCGCGCGTGCCGTCGTCATGGGGTACTTCTCGTTGCACGTGCCGTTCGTCCCGGACATCCCCGGCCGAGACGTGTTCCCCGGCGTCCAGATGCACTCCGGCTCATGGGATATCGGCTTCCAGCCGGAAGGGAAGCGGATCGCCGTCGTCGGATCGGGCGCGAGCGCCGTGCAGATCGTGCCCGCGCTGGCTCGACAAGGCGCGCACGTGGTGTCGTTCCAGCGCAGTCCGGCGTGGGTGCTGCCGCGCGGGGACCGGGCGATCCCCGGACCGGTGCGGACGGTGCTGCGCAAGTTCCCGCCCGCGCGACTCGCCCTACGCTGCACCGTGTTCTCGCTGCTGGAGTTGGTGCATCTGGCCGAGTTCCATCCTCGGTTGCTGCCGGTCTACGAGCAGATCTGCTTGCGTGCGCTGCGCAACCAGGTGCCCGATCCGCGCACGCGCGAGGCGCTGCGACCGGACTACCGCTTCGGGTGCAAGCGGCCGATGGTGTCCGACGAGTACTACGCGGCCTTCGCCCGGGACAACGTCGACCTGGTGACGGAGAAGATCGTCGACCTCACCCCGGCCGGTGTGCGCACCGCCGACGGTGTCGTCCACGAGGTCGACGCGATCGTGTGGGCGACCGGTTACCACGTCCAGGACTCGATCCCGCGCTTCCCCGATTTCCGCACACCCGCCTTCTCGCTACGGGACAGTTACGAGCGCAACGGTTTCACCGCCTATCGCGGCATCGCCTTCGCGGGCCTGCCGAACCTGTTCTGCGTCACCGGTCCCAATACCGCGCTCCCGCACACCTCCCAGTTCCAGGCCATCGAACCCACCACTCGCCTCATCGCCCGGATCATCGCCCACATGCGTGATCGCGCCGTCACCCGCTACACACCCACGGACACCGCCCAGCGCCGCTTCGTCGCCCGCTGTCGCCGGGTTCTCGCCGACCGCGTCTGGACCACCGGTGGCTGCACCAGCTACTTCGTCACTGCCACCGGCACCAATACCCTCACCTGGCCGGGCGGCACTCGCAGCGTTCGCCGCGACCGCCGCCACATCCACCCCGAGGATTGGGACCGCCGCTCGGCCGCCGCCGGCTGATCGTCCGGAAACGAATCCGACGGCGCACGGCGACGGGCCCGTCAGCGGTCGGCGACGAAGGCGTCGAGCAGGCTGCGGTAGACGTCGGCGAAGCGCTTGCGCGCGTTCTGCTGTTCGGTGGACAGGCCGTCGGTCGCGTCGGGCGCGTACACGATCACGTGCAGGTTCTGGCCCGGCGGTTCGGGCATCACGTCGACGATCTGACTGCCGCCGTCGCCGGAGCCGGGCACGCCGAGGTCGAGGGTGGACAGCGCGGTGAGCTCGGCGAGGGCGGTATCGATGACCTCCCTGCGGACCGCGCCGCTCACCTCGCGCGGCGGGGTGTTCCGATCCCGTTCGGGCGCGACGGCATCCGGTTTGCGGACGGCGTGGCCGTCTGCGTAGACCTCGAGGACGGGCCGCAGATCCATCCGGTCCTGCCAGCCCGCGGGCATCGTCGTGAGCGTGAGAAGCGCGACGTCCGCTCTCGCGGGCGTGGGTGCGGGCAGCGGAAGGGGCGGATGAGCGGCGAGCGCGGGCGGGTTTTCCGTTGCGGGAGTGTGGGTTTCGGCTGCCGGGGGCTGCGGCGCCTGCTTGGCCGGATCGGCGGCGGCAACGCCCCATCCGGCGGTGAACGTCATCGCGAGGACAAGCAGAGCCGATATCGTTCGTCGCATGGAATTCCCATCTCGATAGCGTCGACCGTCCGCCTCGTCCGGGAAGTGAGCTCTTTCCGGCGCAGCGGCTCAGGGTGCCGTAGAGCGTACCTTTGACATTCCCATTGGGTTCGCCTACTTTCCCTGGCGGGGAGTTCGGTGTGTCGATCTACCGAAGTCGGACACCCATTGGGGAGGGGGATACTGCCATGTCTCTGGCTCGAAAGCTCACCATCGCCCTGGTCGCCGGGGCCGCGTCGCTCACTGTCGTCGGTGCGGGGACGGCGCATGCCGCGGGAGATCAATTCGGGGCGATCGCTGTCGAGAAGGCTCCGAATCCGTTGGGTGTGACGTACTTCTACGGATCCCACGCCGCGACGCCCGAGGTTGCCAGGCAGGCCGCGGCGGCCAGATGCGGCTCGGAGTCGGGCAACCCGGACGCGGTCTGCGATCTGGTCACCTGGAGCAACGCGTGCGTGGCGGCCGCAACGCGCGGTGTGGACTACCAGTGGGCCGAGGGGCCGAATCGTGAAGCGGCCATTCAGAACGCGCTGGCGTTGTCCAACGCGGTCGGCGCCAGTATCGTTCCGCTGCCCGCGGCGATCAGTTACGTCGCTTGCACTCCGAGCGTGGAGTGACGCACCGGAACCAGCGCCTCGGCGTCAGCGGTTCCAAGGGTGGGGCGTCGGTCCGATCGGCTGTAGTGGCCGTTGTCGGGCTGGCGCCCTGACACATTCACAAGGGCGGTGGTATCGGAATCCGACCGTTTCCGGACACCGCCCGGTAAATCCGTGCGGGCACGCGGATGTCTGTCGGGCGGGCC
>NZ_JBYIRW010000026.1:0-85722 GCF_057708325.1 Nocardia sp. bgisy134 | reverse complement strand
AGTTATTCGCTCCGCCCAAGACACCAGCATCACAGACATCCGCACATGCCGCCTATCGCGCGGTCGGACAGCCTGTCTGGCACTCGAAATGCCTCCTGGGCGCTGACTGAATCGGCCAACCCGGTTGGTGGTGGAACTGAGGAGGAATTCTGAGCTCTTCTTCGCGCTGCTCAGGCGACATGGAGTACGTAGTGCGCACATCTGGCTGGGGTGAGATCTCGGTTACACATTCCTCGAATACCCGAACACAGGAGGGAGACGACGATGTCACCTCTCTATACAGGCGGCCCCATGATTCGGCGCGGCGAAAGCGCGGATCGCGATTGATCAGTCAGGCAGTCGGGGAACCGCTACCCTCCGGTCCGCGGCCCCGGGGACACCGGGTCCGGCGCGGATGGAAGTCTCCAGATCGGTCCTCGACCACATTGCTGCCATCAAGTCGGTGTCAGCATCCTGAAATGCCGAGAAGCGCGTATCCGAACGAACGCGGGCTTCGCGACCCAGGGGAGATAGACTCAGTCTGCGACTTCCAAGGGCCAGCGCACCGACGCGACAATGGCGGTACCGGCGTAGCTGTCCTCCTCCAGGGCGGACCTACGGGCTTGGGCTTCCTCTTCAGTAATCAGCCCTTCGCGCAGGTCGTTTTCTATCTCAAATTCTGTTAGGTGCCGTTGCTCTCTCCACTGGCCTTTCGTGAGGCTTTGTTCAGCACGGATGACCACTTCCTTGCTGGTCCAGCGCGTGCCGCTTGGTACGACGATCCCTCGGTCACGCCGCTGCACGCGTCGGCGAACGCGGTCTCGCCGTTGACGTCCTGGCTGGTGCAGGTGTGGTCTGATTCGGTACTTCCACTCGAGGTCGAACCGCACGGGTTGAGCGTTGTCGAACCGATGTTGCCCGACTCGTCGACCGAGAATTCGACCTCGCCTGGGACCCCGAGTCCCACACAACTGCCGATCGGCTACCTCGACGTTTCTCAGATCCCGGGTCGATCTGGACAAGCTCGAGCACGCCGCCAAGCTCACCCAGAACCTGGGGCATGAGCAGCCGCGAACGGGCAGACACAATGCAGGACATGGAAAACGGTGATGACAAGGACGCGACCGCACCCTCCCCCGCCGTTCACCACTGGACGGTGGGTTTGACATGTGTGGCGATCGTCGCGACCGGCTACCTGGTCGCCGGGCTGCTGTACGAGCGGGAGCCGGAGTTGACGACCGCACCGATCACCCCCACCACTTCGGCGCCGCCGCCGGAACCGGCCGAATATTCGTATGTCACTCCGCCGGTGACATTTCCGGTGCAGATCCCGGGTTGTGATGTCGTGGAGCCGCCACAGCCGGGGCAAGGATTTTCGATGGTTACCTTCGAAACACCCGGATACGACAACCCGTCCTATCCGTGGTTCTCCGGGCCCAAGGCCGTCGCGATGACGCAGGCGCTGCGTGCGGCGCTGCCCGCTGGTGTCGAGATCGCCTTCGCACCGGTGGATCGGTCACTGGTATTCCAGCCGATCCTCGACGACCCCACGGAGGACAAGGGGTTCGGCGGTTGGACCGACGCGCGCGCCACGCTGCTGCGCGGCGACCGATCGGGCTCGCTGTCGGTGACCGTTCGCGAGTCCACCATGCCGATCCCGCCGTGCGTCGCCGGCGATCTCGATGAGAGACGCCGCCTTCCCGACGGCACGATCGTCGATACCCACGACACCTGGTACGAGACGAATGGTGTTCGCGCCCTCTTCCGCTCGGCCACCGCTTACCTGCCCGACGGCTCCGTCGCCCACGCCTACGCCACCGACGACGCCGCTGACGGAAGCGGCTATACCGGAACCGTCCCGCTGACCATCGATGATCTCGTCGCGCTCGTCACCGTCCCCGGACTCCGCGTCACCGCCCCGGTTCCGCCCGGAACGCCGAACCCACCCGAGTCCTGCAATATCTGGGCGGAGTCCTCCTCCGCCATCGATCAGGCCCAGGCTCGTCGATGGGACGCGGTCCTGGCGCAGATTCCACTCGACGGCTTGACCCTCGACCCGCCGCTGGGAGCGCTGCTACCGGCAAGCACAGGCGGGGTGTGCCAGGTAGTTCGGGTGACCACACCTGGCCGTCGATCACGGTTGAGCGTGGCGATCACGACCGGGCAGCCTCTCCCGCAGGAGCTTTCGCCGAATGACGGCGCGACGTCACGTCGGCTGCCGGACGAAACGGTGGTCGAAACGCGCGAATCGCGAAGCACGGTGATGGAGCCGTCACCCTCCACGCAAACGACCCGCACTGTGACCGTCACCCGCCCGTCCGGGACCCGGATCCAGGTCACCTCCGGCGATGGTCCCGCCGAGCCGTTGCCGTTCGAGTTACTCGAGGCGATCGCCTCGAATCCGGGACTGGAGGTGTCGCGATGAGAACGATTCCCGGGCTGCGCAACCTCGTGCTCGCCGCTGCGGCGGCCGTAGTCGCCACTGCCGGTGCGGTGGTGGTCCATCTACAATACGAGGACACCACGCGCAAGATCACCGGCACCGCGGACTCCGCTCCCGGCCTCGCGTGGTCGACAAGCGCTGCCGGGTTCGGACGAGCGGGCGCGGAGTTCCGCGATCCGCGGGCGGGCACCGAATTCGATACCGACGGATCAGGATTCGTCGACGGTGGTGACACACTTGTGACGGTGCTCGGTGTGCCGGACGACGGGCACCTGCGAGATCCGGTGCTGGTCGGCATCGATGCCGGCACCGGCGCGAAGCGCTGGCAGACCCCCGCCGTGGAGCTGACCGGTTGCGGGTCTACCCCTGTCGATGGCCAGGTCGTCTGTTTCAGCTCCGACGGAGCACTCGTCGGCTACGACCTCACCACCGGAGATGCCACCCGCACACCGACGGAGTGGTTTCCCTTCGCCATCGCGACACTCGATGATCGCGTGTACGTCGCCGAGGGCGACGTCGAATCCGACGACGTGCGCGTCCACGCCGGCACCCTCGCCGACCCGGATGCGTACTGGTCTCAGGCATTCGACATGGGTACGTTGTGGGAAGACCTGCCCTTCGACGCCGTGGACGTGTCCCACGGCCAGGGCGTCTTCACCCTCGGCGCCGATATCGCCGGGTTCGACCTCGCCAGCGGGAAGCCGACTTGGACCACCACCCAGGATGGATGCTCCGATGCCGGCGCAACCGGCGGCGCATTGCTCGTGCGCGCCCGAACCGAATACGGCGGCCACGACATCACCGGCAGCGACCTCCTCGACCGCACCGGCCGCACCATTGCCACCTCCGACAGCACAGTCGCCCAGACCCTTTCGATCGACCTCCCCACCGACGACACCGTCCCCGTCCTGCTCGGCGACAGCGGCTATGACCGCCGCACCGGTAGCCTCCTCTGGACCAGCTCCGACCTGATTTCCGCACCCCGGGAAACCAACGCCACGACCGGCACCGCAGCGGCGATCTTCGGCGACGTCGCGCTCCTGCAAGACACCGACGCGCACACCACAACCGGCCTCGACCTACGCACCGGACACCGGCTGTGGCGGACCGACACCACCCGCTTCGGCACGATCCTGGGCTGGGACGGCCACACCGTAGTCCACTCCGATTACACCGGACTCTGGGCAATCGACCCCCGGACCGGCACCATCTCCTGGGACATTCCATTCCTCGCCGTGAACACCGACACCGAGGCCCTCACCGGACCCAGCCAACTCGCCGCACACGGTAAGGGCCACTACACCTACGCCAGCGCCCGAACAATAATCGGACTCCGGCACCTCGAACACTGACACCGAATCGCCAACTCCTCGCGGCCAGAGCTGATTCATACGTTCCGGCGTGGGCCCGAGTCCGAGCGCCAACAAGAGCACGGTGGTGACCGGCTTCTACCGCACCTGCATGTAGACCCGCACATGCTGCGCCACACCTTCGTCACAACCCTGCTCGACGCTGGTGTCGACCTGCGTGATGTTCAGATCGCGGCTCGCCATGGCGACCCGCGGACGACCATGCGCAACGACCGCGCTCGAACCAACCTCGACCGGCACGCGAACTACATCTTGGCCGCCTACATGGCCTCGGGCACATGACAACTCAACGCACGCTACTGCCGATGTGCGGTTGTTTGGTGCGTGACCCCGGGGGCTGCGCAATGACCCGGCTTGTCCTTGGCGGTCGTGGCCTGTCGTCGGTGATCTAGTGCGTGGCGCTCACATCTGGCTGGGGTGACATATCGGTTACGCACTCCTAAAATGCCCGCATACGGGGAGGGAGACGACGATGTCACCTCTCCCTACTCCCTACAGCAGCCCCATGATTCGGCGCGGCGAGAGCGCGGATCGTGGTTGATCGGTTAGGCAGTGGCCGAACCGCCACCACAAATCCGCGGACCCGGGACACGGGGTCCGGCGCGGACGGATGCCCCCAGACCGGTCTTCGACCACATTGCTACCACCAAGTCGGTATAAGCATCCTGAAATGCCGATTATGGTCTTGATCGACGCGCCAGCCCGAACAAGATCATCGGTCTTCTCAGTGACGCCTCGCGTTGGATTGGGCCTCGACAAGCGCCTGAAGTGCGGCATGGGGGAAGGGCCTACACCACTCCTTCAGGTAGCCGTCGTCGCCGTGTTGCCGTGCTACTTCCTCGAACGCTCCGATCACAGTGCACACGAGATGATCAAGAGTCTGGTAGGTGGACCACAGCTCTGTTTCGGCGGAGTCCGGGTCGTCACTGTACTCCCGTCCCACCAGGCGGATATGTACCTTTGAGTCCGTGCTGTCGAACAGCCAGATGTAGGCATTCGGCTCGGCTTCGAAAAACACCCGGGCAGTAGCGTCCCCGCTCCGGAGGCTGGCCACAGCGTTGAGCATGTCTTCCGGGGCTTCGGTGAGATAAGAGGCGATAGCTTTGGCCTCGTTGCCGTTGTCGGAAACGTGAACACGAACCCAGCCTGTGCCAGCGAGCTCCCAGGTCATGGTCATGTCTGCCATCTGCACTCCTTAACGTATCTCCGTCCCGGCTATTCGCGGTCGAGGAGGTGATTCTTCCGCAGAATGTCCGGTAATGCCGCTGATCGCGCGGGCTGCTCCTGGCCATAGGAGTGCAGAGTCGGCCCTGCTCGCCGGGGTGAGCATCGCCCACTACACGCGCCTGGAACAGGGCAACGGCGACAGCGTCTCGGACGAAGTCCTGGCAGCCATCGGTGCCGCGCTGCGCTTGGAACCGGACGAACTGGCCTACCTGCGCCGTATCGCGCGACGTCCGACACCCTGCGCGGCGGACGCTTCGGATGTGCCTGCGGGACTGCGGTATCTGCTCGAGTCGTTCGTGATGACCCCGGCGCTGGTGGTCGGTCGGTACACCCAGATCGTCGGCTGGAACCGGCTCGCCGTGGCGGTGTTCGGCGACTTCCCTCTGCTTCCAGACCATCGCCGCACGCTCTCGCACCTGCTGTTCGCCGAGCCCCACCGGCGCGAGCTGCACGGCGCCGAGTGGGAGCGAGTGGCGCGCGAGCACGTGGCGCATCTGCGCGTGCTGCTCGGCCGGTTCCGCGGGGACCCGGCCCTCGCGGCGCACATCGACCAATTGCGGGAACTGAGCACGGATTTCGCGCGCCTCTGGGCGAAACATCCTGTCGCGCAGGTCCGGAACCGGACATACGTGTTGCACCACCCGATCGTCGGCGAGCTGGCCTTGCACGGCGAGCTCGTCGCCCTGCCCGCCGCGCCATCGTGCTTCGGGCTGGATTTGTTCGCCGCCGAGCCGGGCTCGCTCCGTCCGAGCGTGCCCTACGGCAGCTCGCGAGCAAGTGAGTCCGGTAGCCGAGTTATCCACCGCGCGAGTGAAACCGCCTAGACAGCGGCGATTCTCAGCGATCGCTGTCCGGGTTAATGCGGCGTCGAGCAGCCTGAGAAAGCGGGCCTCCAGGGAGCGAGTGCGTCCGGTAGTCGAGTACCTGACGCTTGGGCGAACCGCGGCGTCGTGACGGCAGCGGTAGCGCTCCCTGCTCTGGATCGCGTGACCCAGCATGCGGCCCGCGACGGCCCTTGGTCGCCGACCGCAGTCGGAGACTGCGGCGATTCTCAGCGATCGCCATACGCGTTGAGCACGGCGTCGAGCAGCCCGGGAAAGCGAGCTTCCAGGTCGTCTCGCCGTAGCCGCACGACGCGCGTGCGGCCCTCGATCGTGGTCGCGGTGACCCCGGCCTCGCGCAGCACGCGGTAGTGGTGCGACAGGGTCGATTTGTGCAGGTCGATGTCCTCGCCGATGCCCGAGCAGTTCTCGCCGTCGCTGTCCGCGAGGCGGGAGGCGATCTCGAGTCGCGCCGGGTCGGAGAGCGCGTGCATCACGCCGACGAGGGTGATGTCGGCTGTCGCAGGCTGGAAGGGCACACGCGGCATGGTCGATCTCCCTCGGTTTGATTGTTTTGCGGTCATCCAACAATAATTGTTGGACATACTTCAAACAGTCTTGGGAGGTTTCCTGGTGTCAGTGCCCACTGTTGCCGTCGTCGGTCTCGGTCCGATGGGGCAGGCTCTTGCCGGTGCGTTCATCGACGGCGGTGTTCGAACAACGGTCTGGAATCGCACGTCGGTCCGTGCCGAGGCGCTCATCGGCCGGGGCGCCGTGCACGCGGAGACCGTGGCCGATGCGGTGCGCTCGTCCGATCTGGTGGTTGTCTGCCTGGTGGACGACGAGGCGGTCGCCGCCGTGCTCGAGCCCGCCGCCGATGTGTTGCGCGGCCGCACGCTGGTGAACCTCACGTCCACCGCGCCGCACCAGTCGCGATCGCGAGGGGAATGGGCGGCGCGGCACGGGATCGCCTATCTCGACGGAGCCATCCTCACTCCGACGCCGACCATCGGCGGGCCGGGAGCGTTGATTCTGTACTCCGGCGCCGAGCAGATTTACCAGGCGCATCAGGCGGTGCTTGCGGAGTTGGGCGGCCGGGCGGTGTATGTAGGCGAGGACGTCGGCCGCGCCGCCGGGTACGACGCCGCGGTGCTGTCGCTGTTCTGGTTGTCGGTGCTCGGCGTCGTCCATGGCCTCGCGATGGCGCGTGCGGAAGGAATCTCCGGGGCCGACCTCGCGCCTTTCGCCGCGAACATCACCGGGCTACTGCCGGAGATGCTGGATCGGTTCGCCAGCCAGGTCGAGGCGGACGACTGCCCCGGCGGCATATCGACCATCGCCTCGGCGTCGGCGGGCCTCTCGCACCTCACCGAGAGCGCTCGAACCCTCGGCTTCGACGCCACGATGTTCCAGGCATCGCAGGGCCTCGTGCAGCGCGCCGTCGATTCCGGTTTCGGGGCCGACGGTCTGGCTCGCCTGGTCGACGCCGTCGCCGCCAGGCCCGCGGCCTGATCGATGCGGTGACGACGCGCGGTGCGTCTACTCGGTGCGTTCGGCACGGGTCCACGCGCCCGCATCGGTCGACAGTTCGCCCAGCATCAGATCACTGCCGCCTTGGCCGCGATCCTGCACCAGTTCGACCTGGAACCCGACCCGGACTACCGACTCGACGTCTGCGAACCTCACCCTCGAATCCGCGGGTCTACGACTGCGATCTCACCTGCGAACCAGCAACAAGACTGTGAGACAAATGTAGCGCCGCATGTCATGGCGCGCTGCTGAATGGCGCGCTCTGGCATCTGTACGGCACACAGCTACTCCCTCGACACCGGGCAGTCGGAGTGCTCGCAGTCTAATCAGGGAGGCCGATCGTTTGATCGCAGCTTTCGGGCGGGTCTACCAGTCCGCATTCGGCGGGCGGGCGAGTCGGTCGGTAGTTCGCGGGGACCCCGCCGGATCGGATGATCGTGCGGTAGGTCTCGACGGCGTCCGTCGGCTGGCGGACCAGGGTGGGGTCGGTGCGGACGTCGACGGTGTAGAGGCCGAAACGGGGTGTGTAACTGCCCCATTCGTAGTTGTCGGTCAGGCTCCAGTAGTTGTAGCCGACCACGTCGATGCCATCGGCCTTGGCGCGCTGCAGCCAGTAGACGGTGTCGCGGAGGTGTTCGGAGCGGGTGTACCCGTCCGCCCGCGGGAGGCCGTTCTCGGTGGGCATGCCGTTCTCGACGACGTACAGCGGGCGGTCCGGGAACAGGCGTGAATAGTGCCGCAGCGCGTAGTAGATGCCCTCGGTGCGAATCGGCAGTTCCCAAATCGCCGGGCCCTGGTTCGAACCGCCCTGTACCGACTGACCGGATTCCGGCAGCACCGCGAAATAGTAGTCGACGCCGATGAAGTCGAGCTTGTCGGCGATCCGGTCGACCATTGGCTGGTTGACCTCGGTCTCGGCGCCCGCTACGTAGCCGAGGTTGCTGGTGACCTGTGCGTTGGGCGCGGCGCGGTGGATGGTGTCGTAAATCGTGTTGTGGGCCTGAGCCATTCGGTCCAGCATCGCGGGAGCCTCGTCGACGGTGATGGCGCCGATACGCAGCTCGGTTCCGACATATGCGGCGGGCTCGTTGAAAGTGACCCACAGCGGGTTGCGAGAGGCATAGCGGTTCACCACCTTTCGCATATTGGCCAGCCAATCCTCGACCATGTCCGGATTGCGCCAGCCGCCGCGATCACTCGCCCAGCCCGGGTACACCCAGTGGTCCAGAGTGAGCATCGGCCGCATCCCGGCCGCGACGATACGGGCGATCACGTCGTCGTAGAACCGGAATGCCGACGCGTCCCAGGTTCCCGGTTCCGGCTGCAATCGAGCCCATTCGATCCCGATCCGGTACACCCGAACCCCGAGCCGCGCGGCCAGATTGATATCGGAGGCATAGTGGTTGACGAAGTCGACCGAATTCGGATACTCGTCCCCGGCCGCACCCGAATCGATGTAGCGGGTCCAGTTGCTCTCGGGTGCGTACCCCTCGGACTGGAACCCGGACGACGCGACACCCCAGAGGAACTCGTTGCCGAACGGCACGACGGTCGCGTTCGCCGAGGGGACCACGACCCCGGGCAAGAGCAGTGCCGCCGCGATCGTAACGAGTGCGACCTGGGTGTGCCAGCGCTTTCGTGTACGCATCGAGCTCCCGTCCCGTCCGGCGCTGCTCGATCGTGCGCACCGCCCGGAGCTCGATCGCCGCCGGGCCCACACGATGATCGCCAAACGTAACTGTCGGATTGCTGAATCTTTCGAGCCACAATCGACCGGCGCTCGATACCCGGTCCTGAGTCAGTTGTCGGCCGGTCGCCACTGCCGGACCGCGGCGACTATTTCGTCGGCGGCGTCTTCCTGGATGTAGTGGCCGGCGCCGTCGAGAAGGACCGTCCGATGATCGGCGAACAGTTCCTCCCAGTGACGGCGTTCGGGGGCGCGGAAGGCGATATCCTTGGTGCCCCACACGATCAGTGCCGGCCGGTCCCGCACCGCATCGAGGCCACGCTCGACATCGGCGAGAAACGGTCGGCTCGCCAGGATTTCGCGTGGGAACACATGGACCGGCTCGCGCGATTCCGGTGTCGGGAAGGGGCCTCGGTAGGCGTCCATTACCGTCTTGTCCAGTTTCTTGCGGCGCACACCTGCGGGGATGATCCGTTCGACGAAGAAGTTGCGCTGCCGGATCAGCCAACCGCCGACCGGGCCGCCCAGAAATCGCGAGAAGGCCTGCGTGCTCGGGTCGGATTTCGGCCAGGCCCAAGTATTTCCGATGATGAAGGCCACGAAGCGATCCGGGTGCCTGCCTGCCGCGGCGAATCCGATCGGTCCACCCCAGTCCTGCACCATCAGCGTCGCCTCGCGCAGGTCGAGCCGGGACACCAGTTCCGACACGACCCGGGCATGCTCGACGGGTGTGAAGCCGTAGCCGGGCGCCGCCCGGGACAGCCCGAAGCCGGGATAGTCCACCGCGATGCAGCGGAACCGGTCACGCAGACCGGCGATGATATCGCGGTAGAGGAATGACCAGGTCGGATTGCCGTGCAGCAGAACCAGCGGTGGCCCGCTGCCTTCGTCGAGGTAGTGCACACGCGAGCCGTCGATCTCGGCGAAATGACTGGAATACGGGTACAGGCTTTCCGGCACCCAGGTCGGGCGGATGGGAGTGCTGGCTTCCTCGCTCACGCTACTTACCTCCGATCGCCGGAACTTCATGGTCAACCAAGTCTGGACGACAACGAACGCAGTGAAGAGCAAATTGGCAGCAAATATTTGAATCGTAGAAACCGGCCGGGAAACTGTCGTGGCGTTCATCCCAGTGCGGTCCGGTCCGTGAGGCATGCAGTTCACGGCGGATCGTCGCCGCGACCCCCGTTTCTGGCCGAGACGGTGCAGACGGCTCGCCTAGCCCACACAACTGTCGACGGTGGAGATCTTCGCCGGTCCGAGTCGTCGGGAACTCGTCCACCGCGATCCAGGTGATCCCGACGTCACTCATGCGCGGCCATTCACCTGGGGCGATACACCTCGTCGAACACTGTGAGCTGGGGGGGGGAGCGGACAGGGCGGCACGGGCCTCGTGCAGCAGCAACTCCCCTGCTGCACGTGCCATGGCCACTGGCATGCGTGTGACTGCTCGAGGTGGGCTCTGGCGGGAGTCACCGAGAGCCTGGCCGCCACCGGGCTGCGTGCCGGGTTGCCCGGCGGAGCTGCTGCGCGAGGTCGATCGAAGGCACCACGCAAGTCGAGCGGTTTATCGCGCGTTTGGCGTCGAGCTCGGCGGCCTCGTTCGCGCCGCCGATGAGGTGAACCGGCATCGTGCCCGCGGCGACGAGGGCGTCGTAGAGTGTCCTGTTGGGCTCTTGGCCGGTGCACAGGACGATGGTGTCGACCTCGAGCAGATGGGATTGCTCATTCACAGAGAAATGCAAGCCGAGGTCGTCGATGCGTTCGTAGCGGGCACCAGCGATCGTCTCAACGCCGCGGTTCTTCAACTCGGCACGGTGGATCCATCCCGTGGTCTTGCCCAGCCCGGCGCCGACCTTGCTCGTCTTGCGCTGCAGCAGGGTCACCTGCCGTGGCGCCGTGTGGCGCACGGCCAGCGCGAGGCCGCCGCGGTGACGGTGTTCGGCGTCGACGCCCCAAGTGGCGAGGAACTCGCCGATGTCGGGTTCGGCACCGGGATCCGGGGTGGTCAGGAACTCGGCAACATCGAATCCGATACCGCCGGCGCCCAGGATCGCCACTCGTGGCCCTACGGGAGCTTTGTCGCGCAGGACGTCGAGGTAGCCCAGCACCATCGGGTGATCGACGCCGGGCAGCTCCGCGGGGACGCGGGGGTTGACACCGGTCGCGATGACCACCTCGTCGAATCGTCGTTGGTCAGACGCTCCACCGTGGCGGCGGTGTCGAGATGCACCTGAACCCCGGTTTGCACCAGGCGGTGACGGAAGTAGCGCAGGGTTTCGTCGAATTCGCCCTTGCCGGGTATCCGGCGGGCGATCTCGAACTGCCCGCCGATCTGCGAGCTGGCTTCGAACAGCTCCACTCGGTGCCCGCGTTCGGCCGCGGCGGTGGCGAACGCGAGTCCGGCGGGTCCGGCACCGACGACTGCGATCCGTTTGCGGACCCGTATCGGGCCCAGCACGAGTTCGGTTCCGTGGCATGCGCGCGGATTCACCAGGCAGGAGGTGATTTTCAGGCTGAAGGTGTGGTCCAGGCAGGCCTGGTTGCAGCCGATGCAGGTATTGATCCGCTCCGGGGTGCCCGCGGCGGCCTTGTTCACGAAGTCGGGGTCGGCGAGGAAGGGCCGGGCCAGCGACACCATGTCGGCGTAGCCGTCGGCCAGGAGCTGCTCGGCGGTGTCCGGAGTGTTGAACCGGTTGCTGGTGACCAGCGGGATGGATACCGAGCCCATCAGCTTCCTGGTCACCCAGGCGTACGCGCCCCGTGGCACCGAGGTCGCGATGGTCGGGATCCGCGCCTCGTGCCAGCCGATTCCGGTGTTGATGATCGTCGCGCCCGCCGCTTCGATGCGCTGCGCGAGCTCGACGACCTCGTCGAAGGTCGATCCGTCGGGTACCAGGTCCAGCATGGAGAGCCGATAGATGATGATGAACTCCGTGCCGACCGCTTCGCGGACGCGGCGAACGATCTGGACCGGGAACCGGATGCGGTTCTCATAGCTGCCGCCCCAGCGATCGGTGCGCTTGTTGGTGTGGGTGGCGATGAACTCGTTGATCAGGTAGCCCTCCGACCCCATGATTTCCACCCCGTCGTAGCCGGCCAGCTTCGCCAGCCTCGCGCAGCGCACGAAGTCCTCGATCGTCGCCTCGACCTCGACGTCGGAGAGTTCGCGTGGCGGGAACGGACTGATCGGAGCCTGCAACGGACTCGGCGCGACCAGCTCGGGATGGTAGGCGTAGCGCCCGAAATGCAGGATCTGCAGGGTGATCTTGCCGCTGGCGGCGTGCACGGCATCGGTGACCACACGATGGCGGTCCGCCTCGGCTTCCTCGGTCAGCATCGCCCCGCCCGGGTAGGGGCGTGCGGCTTCGTTCGGCGCGATGCCACCGGTGACGATGAGCCCGACGCCGCCGCGGGCGCGCTCGGCATAGAAGGCGGCCATGCGCTCGAAGCCCTGGGGCGCTTCTTCCAGGCCGACGTGCATCGACCCCATCAGTACGCGGTTGCGCAGGCTGGTGAATCCCAGGTCCAGCGGCTGGAGTAGATGCGGGTACGCGCTCGTATTCATCGAGATCTCACGGTTCGTTCGTCGGGGCTGTTTGTCGCGCCGGACCATCAAGCTCTCGGAGCTAGGACAACGGCGATTCCGCCGGCGCTCGGTCTGCTGGGGTGCCCTCGCGCGGAGCCGGGGCCGGAGAAGTATTTCGCGGTGTTGCAGGTGTGCTGACCTGGATCGTGGAGACTACTGCGCGTAATTCGAGCTTCGGATGTCCTCGACCAGGCCGGTGGTGATGGGCTGGGCCCGACCGTGCGCGCTCGCACGCGGGGCCGATCACGAGGCGTTTTTGGCGGGGCTCGTCAACCGTTCACGGCACTGCTGCTGCAGTGAGTTCAGCGTCGGTCCGCTGATCACCCGTGCGGCTAGGGATCGAAGAAACCGCAGCAGCATGGAACTCTTTCGGCCGCAGCCCGAACCGGATGAACGCTTCCTCGTCGTTGCCGCCAAACGGCGCCCACGCGCAAGCGAATTCCAGCATGTCGTTGTCGAATGGAGTCATGGCCAGCCGGTCTTCGATCACAGGCGCGTCCTTCGGCTTCGTGCGCACTATGTGTTACGTGCGAGGATGTGTGAATTGCGCTGGGCAGCAGCGAATCCCTTGTGCGCGTTGCGTTTGCTGCGGTACGCCTCGCCATGACGGTCGCCCGCATCGCGCTCACCGCCTCGGTCACGGTCATCGAACCGGCCGAACTCGCAAACACCGTCCGGCGCCTGGCCACTCACCTTACGGAGGACACATGACCTCATCGGAATCGCCGCGATCGGCATCCGACCACGCCGCGACCTGGAAGTTCGACTACCCGATCTTCCACGCCGAGACCCGGGCACAATGGCGGAACTGGCTCGGGCACAACCACGCATCCACTCGCGGCGTGTGGTTGTGCTCCTGGCGCGCCGGTGCCGAACGCCCACGCTGCCCGTACTCCGAGGCCGTCGAGGAGGCCATCTGCTTCGGATGGATCGACTCCACCAACACCATCCTCGACGACGAGCGCGGCTTGCAGCTGTTCACGCCACGCCGCACCAAGAGCGCGTGGACCCGGCTCAACCGCCGACGCGCAGCCGACATGGCCGACCAGGGCCTCATGACCGACGCGGGCCGCCGCGCCATCGCGGCGGCGAAGTCCAACGGCTGGTGGACCATCGCCGACCAAATCGAAGACCTCCGAGAGCCACCCGAACTGGCGGCGGCCCTCGACCGGGACCCACCGGCCCGCGCCCACTGGGACCGATTCCCGCCCAGCGCGCGCAAGATGATGCTGTGGTGGATCGTCAGCGCCGCGCGAGACGCCACACGAGCGAATCGGATCACCCACGTCGTCACCGAGGCACACGACGGTCGACGCGCCCGCGGGTGAACATCATCGCGCGCGTATCGACCAGGCCTCGGTCTCCAAGTTGCAGACTGGGCATCATGCCGAGTTCAGGACGGTGGATCGCCTCCTCTCCGGCGTCGGCCGCCCATACTCTGCGCCGATGTCACGCGCCAGATCGACAGCAGCACCGAGCAGATACGCGTCGCACGTACAGTAATGCCGCTGAGCGCGCATGTGAGTAGAGCCGGACGCGGCTCAATGTTGTTGTTTTGTAACAAGTTCGGTGAAGCGGGCGTTCGTGATCGAGAGGGGGCGGGGTGTGACGCGCTCGTGTCGGTCGGCCCGGTTGTCCGGCGCGGATGGTCGCATTTGCTCGGTGTGCGTCGACGAGAAACAGTTGACCAAGACCATCGCCCGCTACGGCCGGGTAGACCTGCTCTGCATCGACCTATGCCGAGGCCGGGACTATGCCGCGCCGATCGCCGCATGACCTGAGATATGAAGTAGTGCAGCATGTTCGGCCTGCCGAGTGGACCGGTTGTCGGCCTGATCACAGGCTCTCCAGGAAGGCCAGGAGGCTGTCGGTCGGGCGATAGACGCCGGCGGCGTCGAAGTCGGGGTGGTCTGGTCGAGAGCACGTTGTTTGATCGTCATGTCGGCGTGGAGATAGATGCCGGTGGATCGGATGTCGGCGTGGCCGAGCCAGAGCGCGATGACCGCGGTGTCGACGCCCGCGTGCAGCAGCGCCATCGCGCAGCTGTGGCGCAGGACGTGCGGATGCAGCTCGGCGGGGCGGATGCTGGGGCAGGATAGGGCCGCGGTGGCGGCGTGGCGCCGGACCAGGCGCTCGACGGCATCGGAGCTGAGCCGGCGGCCGGTGCGGGTCGGGAACAGCGGCTGATCGGCATGGTCGCCGCGTTCGGCAATCCAGACGCGCAGGACGCGCTGGGTGGGTGTGGTGAGCGGGACGGCCCGGTGTTTGCGGCCCTTGCCGAGGCATCGGAGGTTCGCGCCGCCGCCGAGGGTGATGTCGCCGCAGTTGAGTCCGACCAGTTCCGAGACCCGTAGCCCGGTTTGGACCGCGACCAGCAGCAGGGCGTGATCGCGTCGGCCTTCCCAGTGGTCGCGATTCGGCGCGGCGAGCATGGCGTCGATCTCGGTGCGGTTCAGGAACGCGACGAGCTGTTTGTCGAATCGTTTGGGCGGGATGGCCAGCACGCGCTGGATCAGTTCGGCGTGTTCGGGATGGCGCAGTGATGCGTAGGTAAACAGCGACCGGATCGCGGTCAGGCGCAGGTTGCGGGTGCGGGGACTGTTGCTCCGCTCGTGCTCTAGGTAGTCCAGGAACGCGGTGATGGCCTCGACGTCCAAGTCGGACCAGTCCAGCTCGGCTGGCGGCTTCTTGGTTCGTTGAGAGACGAAGCCCAGCAACAGTTTTAGCGAGTCCCGGTAGGAGGCGACCGTGCGCGGACTGACGTGACGGTGCTTGACGAGCCGTTCGGTGAAGAAGTTCTGCAGTGTGGCGGAGATCGCGGTCATGAGGGCCTGGCCTGGATCGAGTATTCGAGTCGCTGGGCGGCCAGACTCAGCAGCTCGGGGGCCGCCGACAGATACCAGTAGGTCGAGCGCGGGTCGCGGTGACCGAGATAGGTCGACAACGTCGGAAGTTTCGCCTCGACGTCATCCCCGGAGCGGTGCCAGCGCAGCAGCGTGTTGACCGCGAACGAGTGCCGCAGGTCGTGGATGCGGGGCCGCCGGTCTGCGTCCGCGCCGATTCCGGTCGTGCGACACAAGTTCCGAAAAGTCTCATGGACGCAGGGATAGACCATTCGGTTGCCGCGGCGAGAGACGAAGAAACTCGCTGTCGTCGGCATCGGGTGGTGCTCGTCGCGGATGCCGGCGTAGTCGCGCAGGGCCGCGACGGTCGACGGCAGGACCGGAACCACCCGGGACTTGCCGAACTTCGACTCCCGGATCAGCAGAGCCTCGTCGGCCCAGTCGATGTCGGTGCAGTCCAGGCGGATCGCTTCCCCGACCCGCAGCCCGGTCGCGCCGAGCAGGCCCAACATCGTGGAATGGGTCGCCGCCGACAGTCGTCCGCGAACTCGATGTCGCGCCTGAGCGGTCAGTGTCTCCAGGTCGGTGCGGGTGAAGATGAACGGTGGATGCCAGCGTTGCGGGAACGAGATCAACCCTGGCGGTGGTATTTCGGTGCGCGGATCCAGCCCGGCCATATGCTGGGCGAACCTGCGGGCGATCGTCATCCGACGTGCCGGATTCGACGACGACGCATCGACCCCGGGAGCAAACGCCCAGTCCAGCGCAGCTGCGATCGTAACTGTGGGTGCGGCGATCTCGTCGAGATAGCCGACGAACCGCGGCAGCAGCCGATGGTGTTCGGCCAGATCGTGGCCGAGCCGATTGCGTAGTTTCAGGTAGTCGGCCGCGGCCTCGGACAGCCGGCTCATCGTGGCGCTCCTGGCCATTCGGCGGCGAGGTCGCGCAGAGTGGCCAAGTCGACCTTCGCGTAGATCGCGGTCGTGGCCAGATCCCGGTGGCGCAGGACCTGGCTGATATCGACGAGAGGGACTCCGCGGCGCAGCATCTCGGTGGCCAGCGAGTGGCGCAACCGATGGGCGCCGACGCGAGGCAGCCCCGCGCGGTCGCAGGCGCGGCGGGTGACGTCGCTGACCAGGTCAGCGCGGATTCCGCGCAGCGGCGCCTTGCAGGTCACGAACACCGGCCGCAACGTCGTCGCCGGCCGAGCGGTCGTCAGGTAGGCGCTGACCGCTTCCCCGACGTCGAACGGCATCGGCATGGCGTCCTCCCGGGATGCTTTGCCGCGCAGTTTGATCCGACCGCCACGCCAGTCGATGTCGCCGACCTCGAGCCGGGCGACCTCGATCGACCGCAGTCCCAGTCGCGCGACCAGGGTCAGCATCGCGTAGTCACGGACCTGCACCGGATCGTCGCGGTCACAGGCATCGAGCAACCGCTGAACCTGTGCGGCGGTGATCGACTTCGGGATGCCGGTGCCATGCCAGCCCGCGACCGGCGGGACCGCCGAGGTCAACGGGCGCGGCAGTAGTCCGCGCAGGTAGAGGAACCTCAGTAGCGACCGTAGTTCTGCGACGCGGCCCTTGATCGCGCCGACGCTGACGCGTGGGCTTTCGGCGAGCAAGAACGCCACGATGTCGGCGCCGGTCAGCTCACCGATCCCACGAGCGGATGCTTCTCTCAGGAAGCGGTGGGCCAGCTTCTCGTAGCGGACGATCGTGGCAGCTGCCAGAGCGCGGTCGGCCACCAGCCAGTCGCAGTACTCGGCGACAATCGAGTCCAAAGGGTCGCAGTTGATCGGCGGATCTGTCAGCAGCCCTTGGGATTTCAAGAACTCTCGCAGCGGGTTCAGGCTCTTTGCCGACGGCGGACGGCGCAGCGTAACGCAGCAGAACCGCCGGAATTCCTCGATCGACGCCGCCGTCAACTGCTCGGCTGTGAGGTCCTGCTCGATCATCCACCGCCCCAGATCGCCGATGATCTTCAGCATGTTCCGGATCGTGCCCGGCGTGTATCGCTGCTGCTCCAGATGATTTCGGTAACCGGCGATGTAGGGGCCCATGCGGCCCGGTTTCCTGCGAGTTCCGACCATGATCACGCCTCCGTCCGACGCACTCATCCATCAGATGAAGTATCGGAGCCGACGACGGAACTATGTGGGCTGCTGCGCCGGCAAACGAGGCCCTTCCGCTGCCCTTACCAGGGGATTCACGTCATGCGGCGATCGGCGCGGCATAGTCCCGGCCTCGGCATAGATCGATCTATGCCGCCGTCGGCATAGGTCGACGAACTCGGCTACATGGAACTCGACCGCCGCGGAGCGGAACTGCTGTTCCAGGTCCACACCGAGCGTGAGGAGAAGAACTCCGTCGCGATCGCTTCCAACGAATCGTTCTCCGGCTGGACGAAAACCTTCACCGACCCGAGACTTTGCGCCGCGATCGTGGACCGCCTCACCTTCGGCGGCCATATCATCGAAACCGGCACCGACTCCTACCGCCTCGCCCGGACAGCGCAAGCAGTGGCCGCGGCGAGATGACGTCGAAATTCGGTTCTGGCCCACTTTCCGTGACGAAAGGTGTTGTGCCGCAGAACCACAGATCTGGCGTCATCGTTGCGCGGCCGTGGGAAGCACGCGTTTGCGTAGCAGTGGAAGGCCAGCCCTGCCGAACATCTGCCTCTTGATCATTTTGATGTGATTGACCCGGCCCTCGACCGGACCGGAGTTCCAGCGCATGGTCAGACCGGCACCGTGCGCCGGTGTCGGAGCGAGGCGGGCGCAACCGGCCAACGCGCGCTATTCGACCCAGTGGGACCGTGATCCGGCTGGATGTCGTCCTGCTGGCGGCCCGCTGCTGCAACCGCTCGGGCCGGCTACTTCAGTAGTTCGATGACCGGTGCGAATTTCTCCATAGCCGGTTCCTGCACAGTGAAATACGTGATTCCGTGGCGCTCGCGGAATTCGCGCACGTTTTCGGCGATCTGCCGAGGAGTGCCGATCATGACCGTGGGGGTGGCATCGATCTGGTCGTCGGTGAATCCGGGCAGAAACGCGCGCACCTGTTGGCCAAGGGTGTCGCGTTCGGACGGGGAGGCCACGCCCCAGATGGCGACGTTGATTTCCACCTGATCGCGACGCTCACCGAGCAAGCCGCGCACGTACTCGGCGCGTTCGGCGAGCGTGTCCGGGTCGGCGGCGGTCGGCAGCCCGGATTTCGTGACGCTGATCGTGGCCGACGCAAGCTTTGGGCGCCCGGCCGCGGGGGCGCTGGGCCGCGCTCACCATGTGGTGAGTGGTTCGGCGTCGACAACGACGCCAGCCGCGCAACTCCAGACAGCTGAACGGTGTCCACAAAAGGACGTCCTCGAACCTATCCCGGGCCGTAAATCTGACCTTCACAGGTCAGTGGCCGGGGAACCTTCCGCAATAGTTCGCGGTTCACTGTGACGATCATCCAAGCAGTCTGGCAGGACGCTGCAAACACCGCCGGCAACAAGCTAGGAGGGGCATAGGACCCTCGTCATGAGCGCGCGGTAACGTCACTATTCACCGTCGTGATCACGGCTGCACTGACACACAAGGTGTCCGATTTCGCCGATAAACGACACCGGAATTCACTGGCACAACCAGTCGTTGCTCCTGCAGGCGGCGGGAATACTCAGCGGCTTCAACGGGATCTAGGCTGCGCGGTGGTGTCACGAGGGCACCACATTCGATCGGACGCTCGATGGTCGACGAGCCGCCCGGGCCAGTCGACGGGCCGCTAGGAGGCCGCCGAATAACGGGTTCGGGCCGGGTGTCGGCCGTGCTGTGCGCGGTCGACACTGCTGGATTGTGCGCGCGGTGATTGCGTCGGGTCGGTGTGGACTGTCTGGGCAGCGCAGAGTAGGCGCGGTCAGCGATGACCACGTCCGGTTGCGGCGCGGCGGCCCGCCTTCCAGGCGCGGCACCACGAGCGCGTCCAGCACTGCTGGCAGCAGCGGTGAGTCATTGGTCTGGCCGGACGTGAGCAGCACGGCCAGGCCTCGACCGGCGCTGTCGGTGGCCAGGTGGACTTTGGTGGTCAACCCGCCACGGGAACGCCCGATCGCGTGATCGGCGGGTTCATAGCCCGGTCACCGAATCGGCCTCCGCGCCGGCGGCGTGCTGGTAGCAGTGTCGCTACCCTGATTCCGAACCAATCAGCTCCACAAGTAACGGGCCTGAATTGGGAATTCGATGCCACCACCATGGCGCGGCTTCCAGGCCGGAGTCGGTGAATCGTTCGATCGACCGATTCTCGTCGAACTTCGTAACTGCCCGGAACTGTTCGTCGTATCCATCCGCGACGGCAGCAACCTTTTTACGGAGGGGTTCGGAAAGACGGTCGATGCAGCCGGACAAGAAATCTCGTATCGATAGTGCGCCGACCAGGTCATAGCCTCCCCAAACGCTCGGGTCGTTCGCTGTTCGAGCTCGATCCTTGTCGATCTTGTCGACGTGCAGAGCCCAGCTGGTCAGCAGATCCAATGTGCCGAACGATCGTGTGTCATTTATCTTATGGCGACACTCTTCTAGCTCGTTCAATTCTGCCTCAGAAAAGTTTGAGCGTATACCTTCGATCAACTTCTCGTTCATATCACCGGCTCGGGTAGTAGGTAGTAGACTTGAGAGGTACATCACGATTGATAATTACTCTGACTCCATTGTAATCATAGCGCACCGAGTTTCCAGAACCTGGTGAAGTTGTGCCCTTCCGTAATGCTTCCTCTATTTCCCTCATGGTTGGGCGACCCATCGCCGGGTTGTCGTCACCGGCGTGTCCGCGTGCGAATTCTGCGAGTTCCTCGAGGGAATATCCGGTACCTTCGAAATTGTAGGCAGGGCCGTCCTCGTCGATCTCGTCGTCGAGAGCTTCGTCAATGAACACTTTCATCGAGATAATTGCAGCCAAGCCGATGTCGGTTGCAGAGGGCACTTTGTCGAAGTTGGCGATAACTGCCGCTCCGCCGGCGGCAGCCGCTGCAGCAGCTAGGACACGCCAGATTTTGATGCCGTCGTAGACGGATTTGATGGTGCGTACTGTGTTTCCAACTACTACGATGGCGCCTCCGGCCGCGGCAACGTCGCTCAGGGCTGCGGTGAACGCGGTGAGCAGGATCCCGGTGACGACAATGGCTCCAGCTGCCCACGCAGCGTTCGAGATCGCCGATTTGATACCGTTTCTGAGATCCACGGTGCCTGTGTGGTACTCCGCAACGGGCAGGGCCATGTTTGTTGATGCAGTGGCTATGTAGTCGGCGCCGCTGCTGAGGGTGCCCAGGTGTCCTGTCGGGATCGGTCCTGTACGGCGGGGTGCAAGTGTGACAGCGGCCAATGAAAATTCCCCACGAACGGCCAGATGCGAGTCCCCGTAGGCGGCCAGTTCGCATAGTCGGGCACATTGTCAGCAAATATCTTGAACGCGCGGTAATGCCGATTCCGGGTGATTGGGGGAGTGCGGACACGATCTCGGCTGCACCGATGATTTTCGGGTGAATCTGTCGTCGATACCGTTGGGTATACCGACAGACAGGAGTCCAGGCATGACGAGACCGTTTCGATTGGGCATGACCTCAGTACGGGCGAACGGTGTGGATCTGGGCATCCAGAGCTTCGGCCGCGAGGACGATCCGCTGGTCCTGCTGGTCGGCGGCACAACGATGTTGTCATGGCCCGACGCGCTGTGCGAGCGGCTCGCGTCGGGCGGGCGGCGCGTGGTCCGCTACGACCTGCGTGACTCCGGCGCGTCGACGACCCTCGACCCGGAGAATCCGGCCTACAACCTGCGGGATCTCGTCTCCGACGCGGCCGCGCTGGTCGGGGTGCTCGGTGCCAGAACCGCCCATCTCGGTGGAATCGGCGTCGGTGGGATGGTCGCTCAGGTCGCCGCGCTGGACCACCCGGACGTGTTCTCCGCACTGACCCTCGTCGGCACTCGGCCGGTGGCGCCGGGCCCGGTCGACGAGGACCTGCCCGACCATGACCGCGCGGTCATGGGCGCGATGTTCTCGCGCCAACGGCCGGACTGGACCGACCGGGACGCTGTCGCGGCGTTCGCCGCCGAGGGCGCCGAGCCGATGGGCAACGATCCGCAGCAGGCGCGGGCGACGGCGGTCCGAATCTGGGACCGGACGCCGTCGAGCGATCCCGCAGTGCACCAGGCGAACCAGCTCGGGATGGTGTTCTCCCGGCTCGACTGCGCCCCGCGCTGGCGGGGCCGGCTCGGTGAGCTCGACGTGCCGACGCTCGTGGTGCACGGTCGCGCCGACCCGTTCTTCCCGGTCGGCAACGGTGAGGTCCTCGCCGCCGAAATCCCCGGGGCGCGACTGCTCGTCCTCGACGACATGGGTACCGCTCTGCGCCACGCCGCGGCCGACCAGGTCGCTGCCGCCATGCTCACCCTGTAACCGCCCGGCTGGTAGGCATCCTGAGCCGGCGGAACGCACGATGATGAATTTCGGGTGGCTCCCTCGTCGAAACTTCTGGATAGACCGAAAGACAGGAGTCCAGACATGACTGACCTGCCGACGTGGCGAAATCGCGTGCGCCGCAGCGGCGATGGCGGGCACCAGTACCTGAGGGCGCATTCACGCGGAACCGAAGGAGTCCGACCATGGCGGTGATCGAAGACGTCAGCCCACTGGGGGCCGAGCTGGAACGCTCGTACCAGGTCTATGTACGTGGCAGGCTGAAGTTCCGCGTCAAGCAAATCGTCTACGTGGCGTTCTCCCTCGACGAGACCGTGATGGGCTTCGCGTTCCCCAGGGAGGAGCGAGCGGCGCTCATCGCGAGCGAGCCGCACAAGTTTCAGATGCCATCGGCATCGGACATGCGCTTCAACTGGATCGAGTCCGACCTCGCGGCCCTGGACCCGACCGAGGCCCGTGAACTCGTCGTCGATGCATGGCGCATGGTCGTTCCCAAGAAACTTTCCCGCGCTTACGATCTCGCTGATCCCCACGGGTGGGTCTGAGGCTCGGACTCCGCAAATCCGGTCGTCGACGTCGCAGTACATGAACGCCACGCGGGTGCACCGAACGCGCGCTCATGCCGCCAGCTTCCGTCGCCCGATCGTTTGCTACTTGCTAGCCCCGGCGGCCAGATAGCTCCCCGCTAAGTGGCCGTGAGTGGGGAATTCCACCTGGCCGCTGACACAAGTGCCTGATCGCGTCCTCCGACGACTTCAACCGCATCCGCCACCGAGTACGTCATGGTCGCAATTAGTTGCCGCTGCGGGCACATACTGAGTGCCCCGATCAGCCCTCGCTGCAGCCGGTGGTCGCGAGCGGACTCAGCCGAAAGACGTGGCAGATCGCCTAGACCAGGAGGTTGAGGAACGCGACGTCAGGGTTATCCCTAGCCCGGTCTGGAGGACATCGTGATGACTGGACCCGTTGGCCCGGTGCCGTTCTCGGCGACGGCGCACCAGGCGCTGCGCGCTCTTGCATCCCCGCGGCCACCGGAGTGACCCTGGTCTGCAGGTCCCGGCAGCGGGCAAGACCACCGCGGCCCGGCTGCTGGCTGAGCTGGTGGACCCGGTCGTGCTCGACAAGGACACCTTCGCGTCGCGGCTCGAGGAGTCGGTGATGGCCGAGCTGACCGGCAACCCTCACGACCGCGACCGCGACCTCTACCGCCGCGTCGTCTCCCCGCACCTCTACGCGGCTCTGGTCGAGCAGGCCGTCACGATCGCCCGTCGCTGCCCGGTCGTGGCCGACGCCCCGTTCCTCGGCTACATCGCCGCCGCCAGTGAACAGGGACAGCGGCTCAGTCGACTACATCCCACAATCACCGGTGGTGAAATCGCGATCCGCACGGTGTGGGTTGACACCGACACCACCCGGCTTCGGGAGCGGATGGCCCACCGTGGTGCCGAGCGCGATCAGCCGAAGCTCGCTGACCGGGAGACCTACCGCACCGGTGTGCTGGACTCGGAGCTCGCCCACAACGGCACGCGCGTCGTCGACTACCTCGTCTCGAGCTGAGTCAGCTCTGACCGGCGATCCGGTCCTACCTCCGATGGCGGTATGGCTGGACGACGTCGGTGAGCTTCGACGACGAACCCTGGAGTCCTTGCCCGCCGCGCAAGCGCGGAAGGCGCGAACCCCTCGGCGCCGGTCGTTTCGAGCGGATTCCTGGCCTCTGAACCGCCGATCCAGGAATACCGATTGGTGATACATGCGTTGAGGATCCTGGGTAAATCGTAGAAACATCGTAGAAAGCAGGGGTGTACCCGAAAAATGCCCAGGTCAGCGGTGGTATAGGCTTTATCGGTCATGAAGTCGGCTTTTTCGGGTCCGGTCACCGGTGCTGCGCCCCAGACGGTCTACCTCGATCATGCGGCCACCACACCGATGCTGCCTGCCGCGATCGAGGCGATGACGGCTGCCATGGCACGGCCGGGGAACGCCTCGTCGGTGCACGGATCGGGGCGCGCCGCGCGCCGGTCGCTCGAGGAGGCGCGTGAGTCGATCGCCGCGAATCTGGGCGCCCGGCCGTCCGAGGTGATCTTCACCTCCGGCGGCACCGAGAGCGACAATCTGGCGGTCAAGGGCATCTACTGGGCGCGCAGGGACGCCGAGCCGCGCCGCACCAGGATCATCGCAAGCTCGATCGAGCATCACGCGGTCATCGACGCGGTGGAGTGGCTGGAGCAGCACGAGGGCGCGCACGCGACGTGGCTGCCGGTGGACGCCGACGGCGTGGTGTCGCCGCGCATGCTGCGAGCGGCGCTGGCCGAGCATCCCGACGAGGTCGCCCTCGTCACCGTCATGTGGGCCAACAACGAGGTCGGCGCCATCCAGCCGATCGCCGAATTAGCCGCGGTGGCACAGGAATTCGGCGTCCCCATGCACAGCGACGCGATCCAGGCCGCGGCCCAGCTGCCGATCGACTTCGCCGCGAGCGGCCTGTCCGCGGCCAGCTTCGCCGGGCACAAGGTCGGTGGACCGCACGGTGTCGGCGTGCTGCTGCTCGGCAGGCAGGTGGCGTGCGTGCCACTGCTGCACGGCGGCGGCCACGAGCGCGACCTGCGCTCCGGCACCTCGGACACCGCGGCCGCGGTCGGCCTGGCCACCGCGCTGGACGTCACCGTCACCGAACTGCCCACGCGCACTGCCGAATTGGCCGCGCTGCGGGACGCGCTCATCGCGGGCGTGACCGAAGCCGTGCCGGAGGCCGTGTTGAACGGCCCGGCAGGCGCGCGGCGTCTGCCCGGCAACGCGCACTTCACGTTCCCCGGCTGCGAGGGTGATTCGCTGCTGATGCTGCTGGACGCCGCCGGGATCGAATGCTCGACCGGCTCCGCCTGCAACGCGGGCGTGGCCACGCCGAGTCACGTGCTGATCGCCATGGGCGTCGAGCCATGGGTGGCGCGGGGTTCGTTGCGATTCTCGTTGGGACACACGTCGACCCGCGCCGACGTGGACGCCCTCCTCGATGTCTTGCCCCAAGTGGTGGAGCGGGCCAGGGCCGCTGGTCTTGCCGGTGCGAAAGGTGGTGTGTGATGCGGGTACTCGCGGCGATGAGCGGTGGTGTCGACTCCGCCGTCGCGGCGGCGCGCGCCGTCGACGCCGGGCACGAGGTGGTCGGCGTGCATCTGGCGCTCTCGGCTACCCCGGGCACGCTGCGCACCGGTTCGCGCGGTTGCTGCTCGAAGGAGGACGCGGGCGACGCGCGCCGCGCCGCCGACGTGCTCGGAATCCCCTTCTACGTCTGGGATTTCGCGGACCGCTTCAAGGAAGACGTGATCGACGACTTCGTGGCGGCCTACGCGGCGGGCGAGACGCCCAACCCGTGCCTGCGCTGCAATGAGAAGATCAAGTTCTCGGCGCTGGCCGACCGCGCGGTGGCGCTCGGCTTCGACGCCGTCGTCACCGGTCACTACGCCCGGCTCGAGGACGGCGTGCTGCGCCGCGCGGTGGACGCGGACAAGGACCAGTCCTACGTGCTTGCCGTGCTCACCGCCGAGCAGCTGTCGCGCGCCATGTTCCCGGTCGGCGACACCCCGAAGCCGCAGATCAGGGCCGAGGCCGCCGAGCGTGGACTCGCGGTGGCGAACAAGCCGGACAGCCACGACATCTGCTTCATCCCCTCCGGTGACACGCGCGCCTTCCTCGGCGCCAAGATCGGCATCCGCCCCGGCGCCGTAGTGGACGCCGAAGGCACGGTGCTCGCCGAGCACGAGGGTGTGCACGGCTTCACCATCGGCCAGCGCAAAGGCCTCGGATTGGCGGGCCCGGGGGCCGACGGCAAGCCGCGCTACGTCACCGACATCGACCCCGTGTCCGGCACCGTGCGCGTCGGCTCGGCCGAGGACCTGCGGGTCTGGACGGTGCGGGCCGAGCGCGCGATCTGGACCTCGGGCTCGGCGCCGGACGGCCCGATCGAGTGCGTCGCGCAGGTGCGCGCGCACGGCGGCACCGCGCCCGCGATCGCCGAGGCGGTGGACGGCGGCCTCGAGGTGCGGCTGCGCGAACCACTGACCGGCGTCGCCCGTGGGCAGGCCGTCGTGCTGTACCGGCCGGACGCGCTCGGCGACGAGGTCATCGGCAGCGGCACCATCAGCGACACCTCGCGCGAGGAGCACTCCGTGGACGACGCGGCGGTCGAGGCGCGGTAACGCCGACCGGACGACGGGCTGCCGTGCTGGCGTACACGCCGCCACCCCGACCCGCACGCCGTGATCGCCCGGGCTTCGATACGCGCTAGTGTCACGATGCCGCGGCCGGGCGGGACACGACGGATCCGGGCATCTGGCGTCGAGCCACCGGTGTACCGCGGCGGCGGACAAGCACACATCGACATGGGTAGGACGTGGTGAGCGAAACCGGAACTAACGCTGCGGCTTCCGCCGATCGGAGCGACGCCGACCCGCTGTCCGGCGGCATCGCGACGGCCGTGGGGTCGTGGCCGGGCGGCGATCCGCGCGAGGCCGCGAACACCGTGCTCGGCGAGCTGGCCGAGCTGACCCACCTGCCCGAGCTCCCGGGCCGTGGTCTCGGCGCGGACATGATCGGCCGCGTTTCGGCCCTGCTGGTGGACATGCGCTTCGACACCAGTACCCGCGGCTATCGGCTGGCGTCGCGCCCCGGCGCGGTCTCCCGCCGCGCTCGCGATCTGCTGCGCGCCGACCTGGACGCGCTCGAAGAGGCTTGGGAGACATCGGGTTCGGCGGGCACCGGACGCGTCGTCAAGGTTCAGGCCACCGGTCCGCTCACGCTGGCCGCCGAGGTCGAGCTGCCCGGCGGACACCGCGCGCTCACCGATTCCGGTGCGCTGCGGGATCTTTCGGAATCCCTCGCGGAGGGTCTCGCCCAGCACGTAGCCGAGGTGGGCAAACGGCTCGGCGCGCGGGTCGTGCTGCAACTCGACGAGCCGTCGCTGACCGACGTGCTGAACGGTTCGCTGCGCGGTGTCAGCGTGCTGGACACCGTGCGCGCGATGCCGGAGCCCGAGGCGCTCGCGGTGTTCGACGGCGTCGTCGAGGCGCAATCGGCCCCGGTGCTGGTGCACAGTTGCGCCGCACCGCCCGCGCTGGGCTTCATGCGCCGCAGCGCGGCCGCCGCGGTCGGCTTCGACGTCGCGACGATCGGCACCCGCGATCTCGACAGCATCGGCGAGACGCTCGATGCGGGGAAGCGGCTGGTGCTCGGGCTTGTGCCGACCACCGACCCCGCGATCAGGACCGCAGCGCAGGCGACCAAGAGCACAGCGGCACCGACACCGGTGACCTGGCGGGAGATCGCGGAACCCGGCGTCCGGCTCATCGATCGCCTCGGTTTTCCGCGCACCGCGCTCGCGGACAGCGTGCTCGTCGCTCCGGCGTGCGGGCTGGCGGGCGCGCCGCTGTCCTGGGCGCGGCGCGCGCTGAGCCTGGCGAACGAGGTGGCTCGCGCCTACGCCGAGGACCCGGAGTCGCTGACCTTCTCCTGACCGGTCCCGACCGGGCGACAGGGCGTCGACGTGCGGGAATGTGTCGGTGCGCTCGACTACTGTGCCTCTCGTGAGTGACAGCGACAGTGCGGTGGTTCCGGCGACGGCAGAGCAGCGGGTGCAGTGGCAGCAGCTCGCGGACGAGGTGCGCGAGCACCAGTTCCGCTACTACGTGCGTGACGCGCCGATCATCTCCGACGGGGAGTTCGACGAGCTGCTGCGGCGGCTGCAGGCCATGGAAGAAGAACACCCTGATCTGCTGACCCCCGATTCGCCGACCCAGCTGGTCGGCGGCGGCTTCGCGACCGATTTCACCGCGGTCGACCATCTGGAGCGGATGCTCTCGCTGGACAACGTCTTCAGCTACGACGAGCTACGCGCCTGGGCTGCGCGGGTGGAGGCCGAGACCGGTCCGAACCTGCACTACCTGTGCGAGGTGAAGATCGACGGCGTCGCGCTCAACCTGGTCTACGAGAAGGGCAGGCTGGTGCGCGCCGCGACCCGCGGCGACGGCCGCACCGGTGAGGACGTCACCCTGAACGCGCGCACCATCGACGATATCCCGACCGAACTCGCCGCCTCCGACGAGTTCCCCGTACCGGACCTGCTCGAGGTGCGCGGCGAGGTCTACATGCGGCTGGAGGATTTCGAGACACTCAACGCGTCCATCGTCGCCGAGGGCAAGCCGCCGTACGCGAATCCGCGCAACACCGCGGCAGGCTCGCTGCGGCAGAAGGACCCGTCGGTCACCGCGCGCAGGCGGCTGCGGATGATCTGTCACGGCTTCGGCCGCATCGAGGGCTACACCCCGGCCTCGCAACACGACGCGTACCGCGCGCTGGCGGCATGGAAGCTGCCGGTCTCCGAGCACACCAGGCGGGTGCAAGGCGTGGAAGCGGTGATCGAGCGGGTGGCCTACTGGGGTGAACACCGCCACGACATCGAGCACGAGATCGACGGTCAGGTCATCAAGGTCGACGAGATGTCGCTGCAACGCCGCCTCGGTTCGACCTCGCGGGCGCCGCGCTGGGCGATCGCCTACAAGTACCCGCCCGAGGAAGCCACGACCAAGCTGCGCAACATCGAGGTCAACGTGGGCCGCACCGGGCGGGTCACCCCGTTCGCGGTGATGGAGCCGGTGTCCATCGCGGGGTCGACCGTCGCCATGGCGACGCTGCACAACGCCTCCGAGGTCAAGCGCAAGGGTGTGCTGATCGGCGACACGGTCACCATCCGCAAGGCGGGCGACGTGATCCCCGAGGTCCTCGGCCCGGTGGTGGACGCGCGCACCGGCGAGGAACGCGAGTTCGTCATGCCGACGCACTGTCCCGAGTGCGGCACCGAGCTGGCTCCGGAGAAGGAGGGCGACGCCGACATCCGCTGCCCGAACCAGCGTTCCTGCCCCGCGCAGCTGCGAGAGCGGGTGTACCACGTGGCCAGCCGCAATGCCTTCGACATCGAAGCGCTCGGCTACGAAGCGGCCATCGACCTGCTGAAGTCCGGCGCGATCACCGACGAGGGCGACCTGTTCGACCTCGACGAGCCTCGCTTGCTCACCACCTCGCTGTTCGCCAACAAGAACGGCAGCCTCTCCGCGAACGGCAAACGGCTGCTCGACAACCTCGACTCCGCCAAGGACCGTCCGCTGTGGCGGGTGCTGGTCGGCCTGTCCATCCGGCATGTCGGCCCCACCGCAGCCAGGGCGCTGGCCGCCGAATTCGGCAGCATGGCGCGGATCGAGTCGGCCACCGCCGAGGAGCTGGGCGCCGCCGACGGCGTCGGCCCGACCATCGCCGCCGCGGCGGCCGAGTGGTTCACCGTCGACTGGCACCGCGCGATCGTGGACAAGTGGCGCGCGGCAGGCGTGCGGATGGAGGACGAGCGCGACGAGTCCATCGAACGCACGCTGGAGGGCCTGTCGATCGTCGTCACCGGTTCGCTGCAAGGTTTTTCCCGCGACGGCGCGAAGGAGGCCATCCTGATCCGCGGCGGCAAGGCGGCGGGCTCGGTCTCCAAGAAGACGGCGTTCGTGGTGATCGGCGAGGCGCCGGGGTCGAAGGCGGCCAAGGCCGAGGAACTCGGCGTGCCGATCCTGGACGAGGACGGATTCCGGCTGCTGCTGGAGCGCGGGCCGGAGGCGGTGGCCCCCACGGCGTCCGACGCCGAAGAAGTCGTCGAGGAATAGCCGCCGCGGCCGGTGATTTCACGCGGTGGGGAACGGCACTTGACCTGAACCTTGCTTCAGGTACGACGATCGGTCTGGTAGGCAACTGTCAGGAGACCGTCATGACTCACCGTCCCACCGCCCTGATCACCGGCGCATCCGCCGGGCTCGGCCTCGCACTCTCGCGCGCGCTGGCCGGGCGCGGCTGGCGAGTGATCGGCACCGCTCGTCGTGGCGACCGGCTCGACCGGGTCCGCGCCGAGCTGGGCGCCGCGTTCATCGCCGTCACCGGAGACGTCACCGATCCCGCGCACCGCGCTCGGCTGGCCGAAATCGCCGCGGGCGCAGGACCGCTCGACCTCGTGGTGAACAATGCCAGCAGGCTCGGACCGAGTCCGCAGCCCCGGTTGGCCGACTATCCGCTCGACGAGCTCGAGGCCGTCTATCGCACGAACGTGGTGGCGCCGCTGGCGATTCTCCAGGCGGTGCTGCCGCTGCTCGATCTCGGCAGTGTCGTGGTCGACATCAGTTCCGACGCCGCCGTGGAACCGTATCCGGGGTGGGGCGGGTACGGTTCGGCCAAAGCGGCGCTGGACCAGCTCACCGCGATCCTCGCGGCCGAGCATCCGGAGCTGGCCGTCTACTCCTTCGATCCGGGCGATATGCGCACCGAGATGCACCAAGCCGCGTTCCCCGGCGAGGACATCTCCGATCGGCCCGAGCCGGACAGCGTCGTGCCCGCACTGCTGCGGTTGCTCGACGAACGTCCGAAGAACGGCCGCTACACCGCGGCGGATTTCGCGGTGGCGCGATGAGGGAGCGAATCATGTTCCAGCGAGCGTCGCGCACGCCGGAGCCGAGCGCTGGCGAGGTGCAGGCGTGAGCAGCGAAGCATCGACCGCGCCCGCGCGGGGCGCATCGCGGCACCGTCCGCTGTCGAAACACGGAAATGCCGGGGCCGGAACGGGTTCCGCGGGATGGGCGCGGTCCTTCGAACTGCCCGACCGCTACAACGCCGAGGCCCCGCCCGAGACGCGCGGCACGGCGCGGGACGACGTCCGGCTGCTGGTCGCCGGAGATCGGCCAACCCACGCGCGATTCCGCGAGCTGCCTCGCTACCTGCGCCCGGGCGATCTGGTGGTGGTGAACAATTCGGCGACCACCTCCGCCGCTGTCGACGCCGCCATCGCGGACCTGCCGATCACCCTGCACTTCGCCACCTGGCTGGACGACGGTGGCTGGGTGGTCGAGGCGCGGACCCGCGAGCGCACCCCGCTGCCGAGCCGGGAACTGCGGGCGGGCACCGTGATCGAGCTGCCGGACGGCGCACGCGCGACACTGCGCGAGCCGTGGCTGCCGGGAGCGCGCAGGCTGTGGATCGCCGACGTCACCATGGATCCGCGAGTTCTCATGAACGAGCACGGACGACCGATCACCTACTCCTACGTGCCGCGCCGCTGGTCGCCCTCGTACTACACGACGGTGTTCGGACGGATCCCTGGCAGCGCGGAAATGCCCAGCGCCGCACGGCCGTTCACGCACGACGTGGTGCTGGACCTGGTCAGCTCCGGGATCGCCCTCGCTCCGATCACCTTGCACACGGGCGTCTCCTCACCGGAAGCCGGGGAACCGCCGTGCCCGGAGCGCTTCGCCGTGCCCGCGGCCACGGCACGTCTGGTGAACGACACCAGAGCCGCGAACGGCCGGGTCGTCGCGGTCGGTACCACGGTCACCAGGGCGCTCGAATCCGCTGCCGACACGGACGGGCGGGTGCGCCCCGAGAACGGGTGGACCGAGCTCGTCCTCGGCGCGGGTCGTCCCGTCCGGGTGGTCGACGGGCTGATCACCGGCTGGCACGCGCCCGGCGCGTCGCACCTGGACCTGCTGGTCGCGGTCGCCGGGGACTCCACCGTGCGCCGCGCGTACGGGGAAGCGCTCGACACCGGCTACTTATGGCACGAGTTCGGCGACAGCGCGCTGCTGTGGCGCGGCGGCGGCTAGCGGGGCGTGACCGGCACTGCGGCGCATCAGGTCTCCCAAGGCGCCCAGGTCTCCCACCGCTCCTATCGCGCATCGGATCGGAGACGCGGTACTTGCCGAGTTCGGAAGCGGTGTCGATCAGGCGGGCTGGACCTGCACGGTGGCGCTTTCCTGGCCCTCGATTTCGAGGCGCGCGCAGTACCCGCCTGGTTCGAGTTCGATATGCCGCCGGTTGATCCGGCGCGGACCGGTGGTCTCCACCACGACCGAGGTGCCTCCCGTCGAACACACCTTGCTCACCGCCGGTCGAGCGGTGTAAGTCGCGCTGCCGCTCTGGCACACGTTGGTGGCGTCGTTGAGAAACACCCGCGCGGTGCCATCCGGGCACGGCGCCTCGGCGACCGCCGTCTGCGGCAGCGCGACCACCGCACCGGCGGCGATCGCGCCGATCACCGAGCCTCGGATCACGAGCCGACGAAGCGTACGTGTCATCGCTGGACCTCATCCATTCGGAGACGTTCGGACAGCCACGCCCCCAACAGGAGCTAGCGCCAGCATGCTAACCCCGATCGCTCCCGCTGTCCCCGCGTCCGCCGGGGCCGGACGGAGGGTTGGTGTCGCCTCGCGGCGGGCGAGACGGAAGTATGGCGGCATGCTGCGGAGTTTTCAGGTGACCAACCACAGATCGCTGGCCGACCGCCAGGAGTTGCGGCTGACCAAGGGGAGCGGGCCGGTGGCGGTCCCGGTGACCGCGGTGCACGGTGGGACGGCGGCGGGGAAGACGAGCCTGATCGATGCGCTCGGGCACATGCGCGACGCGGTGCTGCACTCGGTCACCGGCTGGGATCCGTACGCGGGCCCGGTTCGCGCGCCGCACTTGGGTTTTCCGGATCGGCCGACCGAGTTCGTCGTGGGGTTCGTCGCGGAGGGCTGCCCGTTCACCTACGGCTTCCAGCTGGACAACGCCGAGGTGACGGCCGAGTGGTTGCACAGCCATCCGCGCTCGCGCAAGCGAATCGTGTTCGAGCGCAACGGCGAACAGATCAAGATCGGTCCCATGTTCGAGGCCGCGCGCTACGGCATTGCCGCGCTGATGCCGCTGGTGCGCCCGAACGCGTTGCTGCTCAGCCTCGCCGGGCAGATGTACGCCGAGGCGCTGGTGCCCGCGTACCGCTGGTTCTCCTCGATGCTCGAGGTGCAGCGCGGCGCGGTCGAGCCGGACGCGGTGGCGCACCGGCTGGGCAGCCACATCTCGCGTTCCCCGGACAACGCGGCTCGGCTGCTGCTGTTGCTGCGCGCCGCTGAGCTGGGTATCACCGATCTGCTGATCGCCGATGACGATCCGCTCTACGCCGACTATCTCCGCGAACTCGACGCCGACATCGAGGGCGCCGCCGAACAGGCCGAGCTGTGCGCCACCTCGCCCGGCCACGCCGACCGCCTGCTGCGCGACAACGGGATCACCCCGCTGATGCTGGAGCGGGAGCTGACGAATCTGCGCGCCGCCCGCGACGCGCTCTACACCCGCATGGTGGCCCGGCGCGGCGTCGGCCTGAGCTTGGTCCACGCGGGCATCGACGCCCCGTTCGACATCACCGACGAATCCGCCGCGACGCTCTCGCTGCTCCGGCTGCTGCCGACCATGCTGGACGCGCTCGACAACGGACGGGTGCTCGCGGTCGACGACATCGGCGCGCAGTTGCCCGCCGAGCAGGCCGACCGGCTGATCCAGCTGTTCCAGAATCCGGAGACCAATGCCAACGGCGCCCAACTGGTCTTCACCACCGACAACCGCTCGCTGATCGATCGGGGCAACGGGCGTTCGCAGCGCACCCGCACGGCGGTCTGGCAGGTCCGCCGCACCGAGCGCGGAGCCAGCGAACTCGCCGCGCTCTGAGCGGACACGTCCGCCATACGATGGGGACATGCTGGAATTCGCAATGCTGGTGATCATGGTCACCACGCTCGTGGCGCTGCTGGTGGCCTATCGCCGGGGGCGGCAGGGCTTCCAGCCCGCCGAACCGGAGTCCGGCACGCTGTACGTCACGGGCGTGAGCCCGCTCCCGGACGCCGAGGGTGAGCAGTTCGTCACCATCACCGGCAATCTGTTCGGCCCCTCGGTGCCGGAGACCGTGGTGTACGGCCGCTTCGTCTGGGACGTGAGCCAGTGGCCCGCGATCGGCGATTACATCCCGGTGGTCTACCCGCAGGGCAAGCCGGACCGGTGGCAGATAGCTCACCCTGGCGGCCGTCCCGGCCTGGGTTTCTGAACTGGTCGGATGTCAAGGTCGCCCGCGCCGGTGGCAGGATGCCGGTGTGAGCGAACGGAGTGAGCGAATCATGTGCCAGCGCGCTTCGCGCATGCCGGAGCCGAGCGTCAGCGAGGCGCAGGCATGAGCGTGTGCGAGATGGTCATCCGGACGGCGACTCCGGAGGAGTACGCCGCGATCGGCGAGCTGACCGTCGACGTCTACGTGAGCGAGGGCTATGTCCCGCCGGGCAGCCCGTACGCCGCCGAGCTCGCCGACACCGTGCGCAGGGCGGCCGCGGCCCAGGTCTTGGTCGCGGTGCACGACGATCGGGTGGTCGGCTCGCTCACCGTCGCCCGCTACGGCATGCCCTACGCGGAGATCGCCCGGCCCGGTGAGCTGGAGTTCCGCATGCTCGCGGTCGCGAAGCGGGCGCGCGGCCTCGGTGCCGGAACGGCTCTGGTGCGCACCGTGATCGAAATGGCGGCCGCGGAATCGTGCGAAGCGGTGGCGCTGACCACCATGCCCGCGATGGTCGACGCCCGCCGCATCTACGACCGCTTCGGTTTCGTCGCCGTGCCGGAACGGGATTGGACGACGCCGGCGGGCGAACTGCTCACCGTGTTGCGCTTGCCCCTGTCTTCCTACTGACCGCCGCGCGAGTCGGCCTGCGCGCCAAGCCCGCCCGGGATGGTCCCGGTTCAGCCGAGAACGGTCGCGACGATGCCCGCCAGGTAGCCGAGCCGCGCCACCTCCGACGGACGGAAGTCCGGCCCGCCCGGCCTGCCGAGCAGCAGCACCTTGCCGGTGTTGCCCAGCGGCGCGGCGGCCAGCTTGGTGTCCATATCGCGCCAGATCTGCGGCACCCAGTCGGCCTCGGGGTCGAGCACCGAGGGCTTCTCCAGCGGCATCCACGGCGCCGAACCGGCCTGCGTCTGCGGCGCGCTCTGGCTCCCGACCACCCGGTAGGCGCCGTGCAGGCCCAGGTCGATCACAGTGCTCCAGCCGACCCGCAGCACCCGCGGCACGCCGTCGACGAGCACTTGCAGCCGGTCGTCGCGGGCGCTGGCCACCTGGTCGATGAGCTCGAGCTCGCGGTGGGTGTCCAGCACGCCCGAATAGGGGCGGATGGAGTCCACGTGCACGTCGCCGATCGATTCCGCGGCGGTGATGAGGGTGTCGGGTAGTGCGTTGGGTGGAACTTCCACGACGAGATCATCCACGGCGAAGCCTGCCCCGCGTTCCACGACATCCAGCGAGAGGATGTCGGCGCCGACGGAACCCAATGCGAGCGCGAGTGCGCCGAGGCTTCCCGGGCGATCCGGAAGTTGCACGCGAAGCAGGTAAGACACGCGCGTTCCTTTCCTCTGGCCGGCCGAGCCTGGTGGTCGGATACCCGGATGACGCAATACTTACACCCCTGACGGCCCGTTATCGACTCGAGGAGGGGTCAGTGACGAACGCCACGTGGCGGTTTCGCGCCATCACGGCGTGTCGGGCTAGATCTGACGGTGTGTCGTCGGAGTTCGTGCGGTCGGACGGGCGGTGAGTGGCCCGGCGTACTGTCGATGTGTCCACCGCTGCCCGGCGGTGACCGGGTGGGCGGAGCGATCCCGGTCGCGGACTAACATCTTCCGTGCACGATGTGAGCCGAGCGCAAGCGCGGTCGTCGTGCACGGCCACCCATGCACAACCATGCCGAAAGGGGTTCCGCGGTGCCCGCCATCTCCCGCGACGAGGTCGCACACCTCGCCCGGCTGTCCCGGCTCGCGCTGTCCGACGCCGAACTGGATCAGTTCGCCGGTCAGCTGGATTCGATCCTGAGCCACGTGCGGACCATCTCCGAGGTCGCCGCCGCCGACGTCCCGGCCACGTCCTCGCCGAATCCGGCGACCAACGTGACCCGCGCCGACGAGCTCGTACCCGGCCTGACGCCGCACGAGGCGTTGGCGGCCGCGCCCGCGGTCGACGAGCAGCGCTTCATGGTGCCGCAGATTCTGGGAGAGGGCGAATGAGTACAGCATCGCAGGGCGATTCCGTGAGGGGCGGGGGCCGGGAGACGGGTGGGCCAGAGCTGACCACCCTCAGCGCGGCCGAACTGGCCGCGAAGATCCACGCCCGCGAGGTGTCCTCGGCCGAGGTCACCCAGGCGCACCTGGATCGGATCGCCGAGGTGGACGGCGAGATCAACGCGTTCCTGCACGTCGCGGGCGAGCAGGCGCTCGCTGCCGCGGCCGCGGTGGACACGGCGCTGGCCGAGGGGCAAGCTCCGGCCTCGCCGCTGGCCGGAGTTCCGTTGGCGCTCAAGGACGTCTTCACCACCACGGACATGCCGACCACCTGTGCCTCGAAGATCCTCGAGGGCTGGATGTCGCCGTACGACGCGACGCTGACCGGCAAGCTGCGCGCGGCTGGTATCCCGATCCTCGGCAAGACCAACATGGACGAGTTCGCGATGGGCTCGTCGACCGAGAACTCCGCGTACGGCCCGACCCGCAACCCCTGGGACACCACCAGGATCCCGGGTGGTTCCGGCGGCGGCTCGGCGGCCGCGCTGGCCTCGCACCAGGCGCCGCTGGCCATCGGCACCGACACCGGCGGCTCGATCCGGCAGCCCGCCGCGGTGACCGCGACCGTCGGCACCAAGCCGACCTACGGCACGGTCTCGCGCTTCGGCCTGGTCGCCTGCGCGTCCTCGCTGGATCAGGGCGGGCCGTGTGGCCGCACGGTGCTCGACACCGCGCTGCTGCACGAGGTGATCGCCGGATACGACCCCAGGGACTCGACCTCGCGCGACGTCCCGGTGCCGCCGGTGGTGGCCGCCGCGCGCGCGGGCGCCGCGGGCGATCTGCGCGGCGTGAAGATCGGCGTGGTCAAGGAACTGCACTCCGACAGCTACCAGCCCGGCGTGCTCGCCTCCTTCGACGCCGCGGTCGGCGTGCTGAAGGAGCTGGGCGCCGAGGTGGTCGAGGTGTCGTGCCCGCACTTCGAATACGGCCTGCCGTCCTACTACCTGGTGATGCCGTCCGAGGTGTCGTCGAACCTGGCGCGCTTCGACGCCATGCGCTACGGCCTGCGCGTCGGCGACGACGGCACGCACAGCGCCGAGCAGGTCATGGCGATGACCCGCGCGGCGGGCTTCGGCCCCGAGGTCAAGCGCCGCATCATGATCGGCACCTACGCCCTCTCGGCGGGCTACTACGACGCCTACTACGGTCAGGCGCTCAAGGTCCGCACGCTGATCGCGCGCGACTTCGACGCCGCCTACGAGCAGGTCGACGTTCTGGTCTCGCCGACGAGCCCGTTCACCCCGTGGAAGCTGGGCGAGAAGGTCGACGACCCGCTGGCCATGTACCTGTCGGACCTGTGCACGCTGCCCACCAACCTGGCCGGGCACCCGGCCATGTCGGTGCCGTCGGGGCTGAGCAAGGACGACGGCATGCCGGTGGGTCTGCAGATCATGGCCCCCGCGTTGGCCGACGATCGGCTGTACCGGGTGGGCGCGGCCTACGAGGCCGCCCGCGGACCCGTCGCCTGACGGTAGACCGGACAACGGCGAGCGGGCCGGGGCGCGATGCCCCGGCCCGCTCGCCGTTTCGATGCTCGTGTCCGGCCGATCTGTCGCCTCAGCGCAGATCGGTGAGGTTCACGGCCTGCGCCATCGCGCGGTAGCCCGCGTCGTTGGGGTGCAAGCGATCTCCGCTGTCGAAGGCGGGGTGCAGTCGGCTCGGGTCCGCCGGATCGGCGAGCGCGGCGGCGGTGTCGACGACCGCGTCGTATTCACCGGAGGTGCGGATCCACTCGTTGACGGCCAACCGCTTGGCCTCGGCCTCCGGCGTGTCGTACGGCGAACCACCCAGCGGCAGGATGGTCGCGCCGATGACGCGAAGTCCGGCGGCGCGGGCCAGGGCGATCAGCTCCCGGTGCGCGGCGATCAGCTGGTCGGCCGAGACCGGCACCGGCGGTTCACCCAGGTTGGCCGCGCCCGTGCTGAGACCGATGTCGTTGGCGCCCTCCAGGATGATCACCGTGCCGACGCCCGGCTGGTCGAGGACGTCGTGCTGGAAGCGGCGCAGTGCGCTCTCGCCGAGCCAATCGGAGTCGACGGTCACCCGGTTGCCGCCGATGCCCTGGTTCAGCACCGCGCGCGGGGCGCCCGCCGCGGCGAGGCGTTCGGCGAGTTCGTCGGGGAAGCGGTTGTCCGCGTCGGTGGCCGAGCCGACGCCGTCGGTGATGGAGTCGCCGAAGGCCACCACGGCGGGCGGGTTCGGCGCGAGATCGGCCACCTCGACGCCCGCCAGGTAGTACCAGGTCGGGGTGGTCTCGGTGAACGCCGCGGCGGTCGGGTCGGCGCGGTGATCGCCCGCGGCGCGGTAGGTGGTGGCGATGGCCTGCGCGTGCTGCGTGGCGGGGCCGGTCGGCTCGGCGAAGAACAGCGTGATGGTGATCGAGTCGAAGGCGTTGAGCGGCAACGCGACCGGATCGGTGAGGAGGTCGGCGCCCGGCGGGATCACGAAAGTGGGTGACAGCCCGACGGTCAGGTGCGACAAGGTCTCGGGCCGGATGGCGCCCGCGCCCGCGGTCCGCGCGATGGTCGCGCCGGTGATCGTCAGCGGCGCGGCGCCGTAGCGGTTGGTCAGCCGCACCCGGGTGGTGAGCCCGCCCTCGCTGACCCGAACCACCTGGCGCAGCGTCTGATTCGCGAAGCCTTCCTTGGCCCAGTTGGTCACGAACGCGCGGCTCGGCAGATGCGGCGACGTCGCCCACGCCGTGGTCCAGCCCGGCGGGTCCGCGGGACGGGCCGCCGCGCCCGCGGCGGTGAACGGTAGCAGGATCAGCAGCAGAGCCAGCAGGGCTCGAACGACGCGCACGACGTAATCCGTTCTCTCGTGGTCGAACTCGGCGAATCGCCGAACAGGACGACACAACCACGAGAGGGACGAGACGATTCCCGGCGTGTGTCAGGCGGTACGCAGCATCTCGGCGCGACGCTGGATACCGGCGGTCATGCCTTCGAAACCGCGGCGCAGATTCGCGCCGAGCACCGCGGCCACCACCGGGTGGAACCAGCCGCCGAGCTCGAAATGCGATTCGTACCGGGTGCGTTCGGGGCTCACCGCGGTGACGGTGTGCGAGCGGAGGCTGTGCAGCGCGCCGAGGGGCACGGGTTTCATCGAGTAGCTGAGCTCGCGGCCCGGTGTGTGGCTGCGAATCCATTCGCGCTGACGCCGCGGGGTGGAGCCGTAGACCTGCACGAGCATGTCGATCGGCGCACCGGGCGTCAGCGTGCTCTCGCATTCGGTGACGAAGGGGTTCCACTCGCCGTAACGGGGGAGGTCCGTGATCACCTGCCACACCAGGTCGGCCGGTGCGTCGATGTACACCGCCGCGTCGATGACAAAGCCCATGGGAGCAAATTAGAACAAGTTCTACCGCTGCGTCAATGAACGGCTCGCTCAGCGGGAGATGGCGCCGATCGGTGCGCTCGGCAGGACTCGGCGCCGACCGGCCCACTCGGTACGGAGCCGGCGCGGATCGGTGCGCTTGGTATGAACCTGGCGCGGATCGGTGCGATCGGCGCGAACCTGGCGCGGATCGGTGCGATCGGCGCGAACCTGGCGCGGATCGGTGCGTTGGGCACGAACCTGGCGCGGACCGATGCGCTCGGCGCGAACCTGGCGCGGACCGGAGCGCTCGGCACGAAACCTGGCGCAGACTGGGCACTCAGCACGAACCCAGCGCCGTGCCCTGGTCGGTGCCGTAGCGGTGGCCGTGGCCGGGCGGCGCGTCGAGGGCGGCGAGCAAGTCCGCGCTGGTCTGTAGGAAACTCACCACGGGAAGCCAGCGCGGGACGGGAGCGTCGACCCGTACGCCGGTCAGGTCGGGCGCGCGCCACAGCAGCGCGGGCGACCAGTGCACGACCGGATCGGAGCTGTTGGCCAGCACGGTCGCGCCCGCGCGGTGCGCGTCGCCCGCGGGCGGACCGGCCCAGAGCGCGGCGCAGGTGCGGCGGTCCTGCTCGGCGTCGTTGGCGAAGATCGCGCTGCCGCCGAGCGCGCCGAGGCTCTGGCCGTAGACGAACAGCCGGGGCGGCTCGGCCATGGCGTGCAGGCGGCGTTCCACGGCGTCGAAGAGGGCGCGCGCCGCCCGCACCGCGTGGGCGCGGCCGAAGAGGAACGTCACCCAGCTCGGCGCGTAGGAGTACTGGAGACCGACCACCGCCACGTCACCGCCGAAGCGTTCGGCGAAGCCGGTCACCGCGTTGGCGTCGATCCAGCCGGAACCCGTCGGCAGTGCGACCACGATATTGGACCGGTACAGCCCGCCCGAGCGCTCCAGCTCCCGGATCGCCAGTGCCACACGGGAGTCCAGATCCGGGGCGGAATCCACGCCGACATAGACCCGGACCGGTCCTTCCGGCGTTCCGCTGACGAACTTGCGGCCCTGAGCGCCCAGTGACGGCCAGCTGGCCGCCGACTCGGCGCTGCCCGACCTGGTGTGCGAAACAGGTTGCGTCACAGCGGGATCCATCGCGACATTGGCCGCCGCGTACACCTGCTGCCGCCATCCGACCACCGCGGGCGCGAGCACGAGGTAACCCAGCGCCGCGGTGATCAGTCCCATCACCAGTCCACGAAGCAGGCCCAGTTTGCGCAGTGCCCAGCCCAGCGCCTTGGCCACTCCGACGACAACGGCGGTGAGCAGTGTCGCGGTCAGTGCGCAGCGCACCCAGTAGCCGGGACCGATCGGCGGGGTCCCCATCGCGGCGCGCAGCTCGTTCTGCCAATGCCCGGCGCGCCAGGCGGCGAACGCCACGACCAGGCCGGCCACCGCGAGCAGCGGACGGCGGTAGCGGCCGAAACGCGCGTCGACGTCGAAGTTCCAGCGGCCCAGCAGGAATCGTAGCGCGCCGGCGAGTCCGAGCGAACACGCGACCATCAGGGCGGTGAGCACCGCCTGTGCACCGGGTGTGCGGGGGAGCAGACCCGGCGCGAGCGAGATGAACACTCCCGCAACGACTCCCAGTGTCGTCCCGATGCGCGGTGTGGCGAATTCGGACCATTGCCGGGACTTCGGCGTATCAGGTTCGAGGCGGGGGCTTTCGGCGGGCTCGGTGTGCTGCCGCGTCGTCGTCACGCCGAAACCTCCATGGCGACAGCGTTGTTGGTGAAGTCGCTGGCACGAGCTGATCGACCGTCGGCCGCCGATCGCAGCGCACCGAGGACCAGCGCCGAAAGCCCGCCGAGTCCGAGTAAGCCCAGTCCGGCGAGACCGACCAGCCATCCGCTGCGTCCGGTCGCCGCACCGCCCGCGCCGAGCAGCGTCTCCACGACGGGTGCGCCGTAGTGCTGGCGGCGCGAGTTCAGATCCACCACGGTATCGGCGATATCCGCCATCGCGTAGCACCTGGCCCGCCCCCACGATTCGGTGCGAACGTCGCACGCCTCCCGCATCCTGCGGTCCAGCGCCGCGTCCACGGCCTGCCTCGCCCACGGGCCGAGCGGCTCGCCGCGCCGGTCCGCGTAACGCAGCAGGTCGTAGCCGAGATCGTGTGCCTTGCAGGCGGTCTCGAACTCGGCGGGCAGCGGGACGGGCGAGGAGCAGTCACCGCCCGGATTGGTCAACAGGCCGCGCATCGGTACCGGCCGATAACCCAGCACGGTCGCGAAGTCGTCGGGAAGCGCTGCGGCCGAATCGGTTTCGCCGGCGGTGAGGGCGGCGATCGCGGTGGCGGCCGCGATGTTCTCGACGGCGGGATGCGCGACGCTCGCCGCTTGCGCCGCCGGGGCCAGGGCGACGGTGGCCGACATCGTGGTCAGCGCCGCGGCCGTCAGCGCCGCTACCCGGCGCAGCCCGGTGGGGGCGGCGTCCGGGCGGCGGGCGGGGGCGGCGATGGTCTCGATCCTCATGGGCCTCGACGCTAGGAACGGCCCATGCTCACCGGCCTCCCGCCGCGGTGCGGTTTCCGTCGCCGTGCCGTCGGGGGAGCGGCCCCTTCGCCTCCCACCGAGGTACGGGGTGCGAATTCACCCGTGGGTATGAGGCACGCGGCGGGCCGGGTTCCTAGGGTCGTCATCATGAAGCAGAAGACCCGTGGTCTGACCGAGCGGATGGACGCGCGCGCCTGGTTCGACGTGTCCGTCGTGCTCACCGCGCTGATCCTCTACTCGGTGGCGTGGCCGACGCTGCACCTCACGCACGCCGTGTCGCCGGGAGCGCAGCCGTTCATCGCCGCGCTGGCCGCGTTCCCGATCCTGCTGGTGCGGGTCAACCCGGCACTCGGCTGGGCCATCTCTGCGGGTTCGGCGCTGCTCATCGCGCTGGCCATCCCGCACCAGCCGAACAACGATCTGCCGTTCCAGGTGGTGCAGGTGATCGTGCTGATCGCGCTGCTGTTCGCGGTGGGGCTGCGCGCTCCGGTGCAGATCGTGGCGGTCGCCTGGGGCGCGACCTCGCTGTTGTTCGGCACCACCATGCCGGGCGAGGGCGAGGCGTTCGCCAACGCCGCCTGGGGCTGGCCCATCGCGCTGGCGGCGGTGGTGCTGTTCGCCCTGCTCGTCCGGTGGCTGGCGCTCTCGCGCAAGGAACTGGTGCGTCAGGAGGAAGAGAACGAGCTGGAGCGGGCCCGCCGCGCCATTCTCGAGGAGAAGGCGCGCATCGCCCGCGACCTGCACGATGTGGTCGCCCACCACATGTCCCTGGTGGTGGTGCAGGCGCAGACCGCGCCGTACCGGGTGGAGGGCGTGACCCCGGCCGCGCGCGCCGAATTCGAATCGATCGGCGCCACCGCGCGCGAGGCGCTCAACGAGATCCGCGGCATGCTCGGCGTGCTGCGCAGCGACGGACAGCTGCCCGAACACGCGCCCCAGCCGAAGGCCGAGGACGTGCTCGCCCTGTTCGACGGCGCCCGGCGCGCGGGCGTCACCATCGACTGGACGGTCGAGGGCGAGCTCGGCTCGGTGCCCGAGACCACCGGGCTCGCGCTGTACCGGATCGCCCAGGAGTCGCTCTCGAACGCCTCGCGGCACGCGCCGGGAGCCCCGGTACGGGTGGAGATCGTCTGCGGTACAGAGCTGCACCTGCGGGTCGTGAACGGGGCAGGCGCGACGCCTGCGCGGCCGGTCGGCAACGGCGGGCACGGCATCGCGGGCATGCGGGCCAGGGCGTTGGCCGCCGGTGGTGAGGTCACCGCCGAGGCGAGCCCGGACGGCGGGTTCGAGGTGCGGGCCCGCCTGCCGCTCGGCCCGGCGCCTGCCGAGGTCACGGCGGCGGTCGCGCCGCCGACCGTGTCCTGATCTCCGCGATTCGGGCGCACGCTCGCACACTCGGCGCGGCAATTAGGGTGGGCGCGTGGCAATAACGGTTTTGATCGCCGACGACCAAGCGATGGTGCGCCAAGGCTTCGGCGCGCTGCTCGCCGCCCAACCGGACATCAGCGTCGTCGGCGACGCTCCCGACGGCAAGGTCGCGGTGGCGGAGGCCAAGCGGCTGCGTCCCGACGTCGTGCTGATGGACGTGCGCATGCCGGAGATGAACGGACTGGACGCGGCGCGCGCCATCCTCGCGGCGGGTTTCGACCCGCCGGTGCGGGTGCTGATGCTGACCACGTTCGACATCGACGACTACGTGTACGAGGCGCTCAGTCTGGGCGCCAGCGGGTTCCTGCTCAAAGACGCGCCCGCCGAGGAACTGGTGCGCGCGGTGCGGGTGGTCGCCGATGGGCAAGCGCTGCTCGCGCCGACCGTCACCCGCAGGCTCATCGCCGATGTCACCAGCCGCCGCGCCGCGGCGCGCACCAAACCCGCGCCGCAACTGGCCGCGCTCACGCCGCGGGAGCGCGAGGTGCTGGAGCTGATCGCGAAGGGCATGTCCAACACCGAGATCGCCGAGGCGCTGTTCGTGGCCGAGCAGACCGTGAAAACCCATGTCTCCAAGGTCTTCTCGAAGCTGAACCTGCGCGACCGGGCGCAAGCCGTCGTGCTCGCCTACGAATCCGGTCTGGTCACTCCCGGCTGATCAGTCCGGGCACTTGCCGCCGCGCAGCTCGTCCACGTGGCGGCCGAGCAGCGCGGCGAGGCTGTCGAGCAGCGCCGTCGCGTCCGCGAAGCCGCCCGAATCCGCCTGCGCCGCAAGGGCGATCGCCACCAGACCGGACCGGGACGGCAGCAGCCCGAACTGGCGCGCCGTGTAGACCCCGGTGTCGTCGTCGGGACCCCAGCCGCCCTTGAACTCGGCGCCCTCCAAGGTCCCGAGACCCCAGAGCTGGTCGGGAACGATCTCGCCCATCAGCCGGGTCACCGTCTCGGTCTGCGGCAGACACGGTAGGCGCGAGGCGAACCGGACCTGATCGGTCAGCGACCACTCGGTCGCGCCGAACGCCTCGTAGTCGAGCCGGGTGCGCGGGCCGGCCACACCGGTGACGGCGTCGCCTGCCTCGTCGAGCACCTGCTGCACGGCTTGGGCCGCCTCCAGCCCGTCGCCGAGCGAATTCCACAGCGCGTCGGCGGCGGCGTTGTCGGAGATGGTGATGGCCGCTTCGGCGTCGAGCATCGCGCCCTCGGGGTCGTGGCGCAGCGCCGCGATGGCCAGCGGAACCTTGATGGTCGACCAGGCGATGCCGCTGGTCCAATCCCCGAAGACGGTGATCCGGGTACCGCCCACCGGCATGACCGCCAGGCCGACCTGCCCCGGCAGGCTGGGCTGGAGCTGAGTGAAGTCGGCCGCCAGCGAGTTCGGCAGGCTCACCGTGCGTCCCGCGGCCCAGGTGCCCGCCGTCTGCGCGGCCACGGTCGCGGTGGTGTGCTTCTCCGCCCGCTCGGGGCCGAGGCCGCACGAGACCATGGCCAGCAATGTTGTCGCGACGCCGACACGCAGCACCGGACGACATAGCGAAACGATTCGAGCCGACTCCACCACCGTGCACCTCCCCACCGCCCTGCGCGTCCCGCGCTTGCCTCGGCGGTGCCTTCTACCCGTCCAACCCGTCCGGGTGAATCACCGGCCGAGAACCCACCACCGTGCTCGCTCGTGGGAAGTGACGCGATGATGATGTGCTGTACATAGTTTGCCGATCATCGCGCAGAATTCGAAACCGAGTGTTCTGAGCAGGGCGAATGCGTGTACCTCCGCCTTCCGGCCGTGCGCGGCGCGGTCGGCGGACTGTGTCCGGCTGCGCTCGTCGTGCGTACCTCCTCGCTGTCGCTCCGGCCGTGCGACTGTGTCCGGCTGTGCTCGCTGTCCGTACCTCCCGCCTCCGGCACGGCCGTGAATTAGGCTGGCTGTTCTGGACCGGAAGGGGATCGCCTTGCTCACTAGCGGTGAGGTGTTCGCGGGATTCACCGTGGAACGGCTGCTCGGGCAGGGCGGAATGGGGTCGGTCTACCTCGCGCGGCACCCCAGGTTGTCCCGGCGGACCGCGCTCAAGCTCCTCAGCCGCGAGCTGTTCCTGGACAACGAGGTGCGGGCGCGCTTCGAGCGGGAGGCCGATCTGGCCGCGCAGCTGGATCACCCCGGCATCGTCGCGGTCTACGATCGGGGCTCCGAGGACGGTCAGCTGTGGATCTCCATGCAGTACGTCGACGGGGTCGACGCGGCGGCGGTGAATCCGCTGACGCTGCCGCCCGAGCGGGCCGTGCAGATCATCGAAGGCGTCGCGGACGCACTGGATTACGCGCATGGCATGGGCGTTCTGCACCGGGACGTGAAGCCTGCCAACATCATGCTGGCCAGGTCCAGCGGCGGGCAGGGCGAGCGGGTCTTCCTCACCGATTTCGGCATCGCCAGGCTGCGCGAGGATTCCGCCCACCTGACCCAGACCGGCATGTTCACCGCCACCCTCGCCTACGCCTCGCCGGAGCAGATGACCGGCGCGCCCTTGGGCAACCGCTCCGATCAGTACTCGCTGGCCTGCGCGCTGTACTGGCTGCTGGCCGGCGTCGGGCCGTTCGACGCCGACAATCCCGCCGACATCATCCACGGCCATCTCCAGCTCCCGCTGCCCTCGGTCCGGTTGCGCAGGCCGAACCTGAACCCTGCCCTGGACGCGGTGCTCGCGGCGGGCATGGCGAAACGCCCGGAACACCGCTACCGCTCCTGTACCGAGTTCGCCGCCGCGGCCCGCAAGGCGCTGACCGCCGTCGGCCCGCCCCCGCTGCCGGTCATCCCGCCACCGGCCTACCCGCCCCAGCCGTACCCCGCACCACCCGGCTACCCGCAGCCCATGCCGCTGCCGCCGCACGCGATGCCGCCGCAACCCGTTCCGCCGCAACCGGTTCCGAGGCAGGTTCCATCTCAGCCGGTGCCGCCACAGCCGGTTCCTCCGCACCTGGTGCCGCAACAGCCGGTGCCGATGCAGGCAACACCGCAGCCTGCGCCGCCGCCCGTGCCGCAACAGCCGGTGCCGATGCAGGCGCCACCGCAGCCCATGCCGCCGCCACCTCTCGCGGCTCCCATGCCAATTCCGCCGAACGCGCCTCCGGGTCGGCCTGGCGCGGTGCATCCGTCGGCCAATCCTGCGCCGCAACCACCGGTACCGCCGCCACCTGGTTCGATGCCGGTTCCGCCCACCGCATCCGCACCTGGGCCGGGCATGCCTGCCGCGGTGCAACCGTCAGTCGACGCGTCGGCACCACTGCCGGTCCTGCCGCGACCGGCTCCGATTCCGATGCCACCGAACGCATCTGCGCCCGGCGTCGGCCAACCGCCTTCGCCGCAGCCGATGGCCGACCCGGCTGTACAGCCGTCGGTTCCGGCGCAACCTGCCCCGATGCCAGTGCAGCCCAACGCATATCGGCCTGGGGCGGGTCAGCCTGCCGCCCCGCCGCCGTTGCCCGAGTCCGCGCCGCCGGGCACGCCGCAACCGAGCTCGGTTTCGATGCCGCCGAATGCATCTGCGCCTGGCGCGAGCCGACCTGCGGCAATGCAGCCGATGCCGCAGCCGCCGGAACCTGGCGCGATGCCGCCGCCGTCGAACGTGTCTCCACCTGGATCAGACCAGTCGGCCGCCGCGCCGCCATTGGCCGACCGGATTGCTCAGCCGCCAGTTCCGCCGCAATCTGCCCCGTTGCCGATGCCGCCCAACGTGCCTCCCCCTGGGTCGGGCGGGCCTGCCGCGGTGCGACCGTCAGCCGACTCGTCGGCGCCACCGCCGGTTCAGTCGCAACCGGATCGGATTCCGGTTCCGCCGAACGCATCCGCGCGTGGCGGAGGCCAACTGGCCTCTCCTCAGCCGTTGGCCGCCCCTGCGTCCCAGTCGGTTCCGCCGCAGCCGGACCCGAGGTCAGTGCAGCCCAACGCATCTCCGTCTGACCTGGGCTGGCCTGCCGTCGCACAGCCGTTGGCCGACCCGATGGCGCGGCCACCGGTTCCGCCGCAACCTGCCCCGTTGCCGATGCCGCCCAACGCGCCCCTTCCTGGTTCGGGCGGGCCAGCGGCAGTGCAGCCGTCAGCCGACTCGTTGGCGCCGCAGCCGGTGCCGCAGTCGCCGGGTTCGCTGGAATCCATGCAGATACCGTTGCCGTCCAACGCGCCTCCGCCTGGATCGGACCAACCGGCCGCCGCACAGCCGTTGGCCGACTCGATGGCGCAGTCGGTTTCGCCGGTATCCACCCCATTGCCGATGCCGCAGAACGCATCCGAGGCGAGCGGCGGGGCACACCCTGCGTCGGGGGCTGTGCAGCCGGTCGAGGGGGAGGGTTCGCGTGGCGCTTCGTCAGTGCAGGGTGCCGCGATGGGCTCGCCGCACAGTGTGCCGGGGCGAAGCGCTGAAGCCGTTGTGCCGCAAGCAGATGGGGAGACGGCAGCGGCGCCTGGTGCGCAGGGCGAGCTGGAAAGCGCCACGGGGGACTCGGAGTCGTCCACGGCCGGAAGTCCTGCGGAGCCATCGCAGTCGTCTCCACAGGAGGCCGCGTCGGGCCTGGAGGGGGCGCGGTCACGCTCGGAGGTCGGGGGTTTCGTCGAGTCGACCGCGGACCGAACGAAGTTCATAGGCGGCGAAGCGAAGTCGACGGCGAGCGAGCGTTCCGAGCACGCGGGCGCGCCGGGTAGCCGGCCGTCCAGTGGCGGTGCCGCAGCCGCCGCGCAACACCAGGGCTCCGCCTCCGCGCCACCGCAGAACCTCGGCGGGCCACCGCCGCAGGCCATGCCGCCGATGACGGGGCCGGGGCCGGGGCCGGGGCCGGGGCCGGTCAACGGTGCGTCAGGTCCGCCTCCGGGGTATCCGCACGGGCCGAATCCCCCTGGGGCCCAGCCGGTGCCGCCGCGACGTCGGCTCGCCGGGCTGATCGGTGTGCTGGCACTGGGGTTGGCGGTGGTCGTCGCGCTGACGGTCGGAATGGTCGTCGTGCTGGTGTCGCGGTCCGACGCGGGGGAGGGGACCGCGGCCGCCCCGGCGACCGCGCTACCGAAGGCGGCCTCGCCCGCGCCCGCCCCGGATCCACTGGCGGCGAGCAGACGAGCGTTTCCGACGCTGCTACCACAGGAGGCGGGCAACATCGGCGAGGGCTTCGAGGAGGCCACCTGTTACGCCGAGAAGCGCGGGGACCGGTTGAGCATCGACGAGGAGGCGCTCACCTCGAGCCCGTGGGTCCTCGCCTGGGAATGCCGCCGCGACGTCGACAACCCGTTCGGCATGAGCTACACCGTGCTGGAGTACCAGTCCGCCGCCGCGGCGCGTGCGGTGATCGAGACGCTGCCCACCAACGCGGCGACGCCCGGGCGCAAGTCGGGTGTGCCGTTCACCCAGCACCTGTGGATCAGGGCGGACCCGCCGGGACCGGTGCCGTCGCATTACTACACGGCGAAACTCGTGGTCGGCTTTCCAACCGACACGAACCACGCGAATTACCTTGTGTACGCGAGCCATCGGGGCCCGGCCCGGAATCCGCAGTCGCCGCTGCGGCCCGCCGAGGACGAGCTCGCGGAGTGGTGGACGACGACGCCACTGTGACCGGTGGTGCGACGCGCCGCCGCACCGCCCGGTCGTTCAGTCGACCGCCAACGCCTCCACGATCGGCATCCGCGCCGCACGCAACGCGGGCGGGATCGAGCCGAGCAGCGCGAGCCCGAGTGCCGCGGTGCCGTAGACCAGCAGCATCGGGCTCGGCTCGTAGACGATGTCGATGGTCATGGCGTGGCCGATGGCGACGGTGGCCAGATACTGGATCGCCGTGCCGACCGCGAGACCTATTGCCGCGCCGATGAGTCCGATGCCCGCCGCTTCGGCGAGCACCGAGCGCAGCAGGAACTTGCGACTGGTGCCCATGGCGCGCAGCACGCCGAGTTCGCGGCGGCGTTCGAGCACCGAGAGCATCAGGGTGTTCAGCAGCGCGACGGTCGCCACAAGCACCACGATCCACAGGATCGCCCGGCTCATCACCGAACCCTGCCGCAGACTCGACGAGATCGCGGTCACGGCGTCCGCGCCCGAGGTCACGTAGATCTCCTCCGGTACGGCAGCGCGGATGGCGGCCTGCACCGCGGCCCGGTCGGCGCCGGGCTCGATATCGACGGCGAGGATGGTCTCACCCGGCCGCTGATACCACTGCCGCAGATACTCGATGTCCATCATCACGATGCCCGAGATCGCGGACATGTACGGGATCACCTGCAACACCTCGACCGGGTGCGGGCCGGTCGGGGTCTGCAGGGTCAGCTCCGAGCCGGCGCTCACCCCGAGCGAACGCGCCACGTCGCGGGAGATCACCACGCCTTCACCGGAGGCCATGCGCGGCAACATGTTCCGATCGACGGAGCTGGTGCGCACATCGCCACGCACGGTCGGGTAGCCCTGCAGCATGACCCGCCCGGTGCCGAGGGTGGCGAAGGCCATCTGCGTGGGATTCGCCTGTTCGACGCCCGGCAGGCGCGCAATGGTGTCCGCCAGTCCGGCGGGCAACACCGGCCCGGTCGGGAACTGCTCCATCGCCGTCGGGCTGACGTAGACGTCCGTGTGGCCCAGGTCCTCGAACGAGGCGGTGGCCGAGTCGACCATGTTGGCGGACGCGCCGCCCATCGCCACGGTGGCGGATACGCCGATCATCACGGTCATCGCCGTCGCCCAGACCCGGCGCGGCGCGCGTTCCAAGGTGGTCGAGCCGAGCGCGCCCGGTGCGCCGAACCGGCGGGCGATGACGGCAGCGGTGCGCACGATAGGCCCGGTGGCCGCGAAGCAGACGAGCACCGTCGCTGTGAACGCCATCGTGATGGACGCGAGCGAAAGCCTGCCGAGGTCGGCCCTGGCGACGAACACGGCGGCCACCGCGAGCCCGATGCCGAATGCCGCCGCGGCCCAGCGCAGCGTCGGGCGGACGGAGTCGGTCTGGCCGACGCCGACCGGCGCGAGCGCCTCGATCGGCTGCACCTTGTAGACCTGCCTGGCGGCGAGGGCGGAGGCGATGACGCTGGCCAGGACGCAGGCCGCCACGGCGGCCGGAATCGCGTAGCCGGGCACCATGTACTCGGTGCGCGCCTCCACCGACTGCACCATGGCCGCGGGCAGGCGGTCGATCGCGGTGCGGCCCATGAACATACCGATGACGGCGCCGACCGCGCCGCCGAACAGGCCGAGCAGCGCGGCCTCGGCGAGCAGATCGCGCACCATCGGTGCGCGCTTGCCGCCGATGGCGCGCAGCAGCGACAGCGTCGGCCTGCGCTGGGCGACCGCCATGCTCATCGCGTTGTAGATCAGGAACGCCGAGACGATCAGCGCGGCGGCCGAGGACATCAGCGTCGAGTAGCGGACGATCTGGATCGCCCCGCTCGCCTGCGCGGTGCGCAGATCCGGATCGGCGACGACGGCGCGCCCGTCCACCGCCGCGGTCAGCGCGGTGCGCAACGCGCCCAGGTCGGCGCCGTCGGTCGCGATGATCTGCACCGAGTCCAGCTTGCCCGCCCGGCCGGTCAGCATCTGCGCCAAACCCAGTGGGGCGGCGATGATGTACCCGCCGTTGAGCTTGTCCGACGCCTCCGCGTCGAGCACACCCGCCACCGTGACAGTGCCCGCACCGAGCGGGAACCGGTCACCCTCGGCGTGCCCCATCGCGGCGCCGACGAGGACGCCGTTGGGCGTGGTGATCAACTTGCCTGCCTGCGCGCCCATCGGCCCGGCGATTTCGCTGCCCAGCGCCGTGATGCTCGCGTCGGCGCCGAGCAGCAGCGCGCGATCCTCGCCCGTGCCGAGCTGGGCGCGCAGCATGGGCACCGCCTTGTCGACGCCCGGTGTCGCGGAAATACGCGGCAGCAGTTGCTGATCGAAGCCGGCGTCGGTGATGCCGGTGATCTCCAGCACCGCCTTCCCGCCGAGCGACTTGGTGAGCTGGTCCACCGACCCGGTGACCGAACCGGAGATGCTCAGCACCGCGACGAGCAGCGAGGCGGACACGCCCATCACGGTCAGTGACATGATCGTCCGCCCGCGGTGCGCGAGCAGTTCGCCGAAGTTGAACAGCCGCAGCCGATCCCATGCCGCCCTGATCACGCGCGCACCGAGCCCTCGTTCAGCGCCGAGTCCTCGTCCGGCTCGGTGCGGACCCTTCGCTCGACCCGGTCGTTGGAGCCGATCTTGCCGTCGCGCAGCGTGATCACCCGGTCGCAGTACTCCACCGCGCCCATGTCGTGGGTCACCATGACCACCGAATTGCCGTTGCCCGCAATGTCACCGAGCAGTTCCAGGATCGCCGCGCCGGTCTTGGAGTCCAGGTTGCCGGTCGGTTCGTCGGCCAGGATGAGCGGCGGGTCCATGATCAACGCCCTGGCCACCGCCACCCGCTGCATCTGGCCGCCGGACAACTCGGCGGGACGATGCTCGGCCCGGTTGCTCAGCCCGACGCGCTCGAGCAGTTCCAGCGCCTTCGGCTTGGCCTTGCGTAATCCGGTGCCGTCCAGCAACTTCGGAATCGCGACGTTCTCCCAGGCGGACAGCGTGGGCAGCAGGTTGAAGAACTGGAAGATGAATCCCACTTGGTGGCGGCGGAACTCGGACTGCTGTTCCTCGTTCAGCGCGCCGATCTCGTTTCCCTGGAAGCGAATCGACCCCGCGTCGGGACTGTCCAGCGCGCCGAGCAGATGCAGCAGCGTGCTCTTGCCGGAGCCGGACGGTCCGATGATCGACGTGAATTCGCCTGTCTCTATCCGCAATCCGATTCCGTCGAGCGCGCGCACCGTCTGCTCCCCGACCCGGTACTGCTTGATGATGTCCGACAGTTCCAGCATGGCCGGTTCCGACATGTGGTTCCCCCACTTTCTTTCGACTGTGCTATCGCGCCAGCGCCTCGGACGCCCGGTGGCGGCGACGATACTGGCAATCGAGCACCGCGCGCAGCACGGGCTGCTCCGCGGCGAGCTCGAGATAGGCCTCGACCGCGGACTGCCCCTGCGTCAAGGCCTGCTCCATTTTGACGTCCAAATGCAGTTGCCACCGGTACTTCAGAGCGAGCAGTACCCCCTCCGGGCCGCCGAACAGCCGATCCAGCCCCGGTATCCCGTCGAACAGGTCGGGACTCTCCGGATCGGCCGCCGCGCGGGCGAGCACGGTGTGCACGATTTCGGTCCGAGCGTGTTGATCTTCCCAGGACATGACATCGGCCTTTCGTGATGCGTCCGCCGCACCGCCGATCGGGCCGTACGGCGAGGATGCGGCCAACGCTACGGAGCGCGGCCACGGGTGTCGTCGTCCCGGAGACGAGAATCGATCTCCTACCGTGGTAGGAGAACCGGACCGTTCCCGGGACGATGCGTCGGCGGCCGACGGCCGACTAACCTGGCTACATGGACGTGACGCAGGTCATCCCTTCGGAGACGGGCGCCAGGCAGGCGATTCCGCTGCGCGAGCTCGGGCGGGTGCGCGATCGCGTCCGCGAGTTCGTGCGCGATCCGATCGGCATGTTCCACCGCAGTCTGACGGAGTTGCCGTTCGACTATCCGCCGAAAGTCATCATCATCGCCGACATCATGACGTTCGTGATCGGCGTCGCGGCGACCGTGCAGCGGCACGCCTACTTCCCGACGGCGTTGCCCTTGGTGGCCGTGTTGCTGCTGTTCATGGCGGTCCCGGCGTTCTGCCTGCTCGGCGTCGTGCCCAATCCGGGCACCCTCGGCGTGTGCGGGATGGCGGCGGCGGCGCTGTTCCTGCTCCAGCCGGTCTCGACGGATGTCGCGCCGTTCGTGCTGGTCATCATCGTCGGCGAGGTGGCGGCGATCGCGTCGGTGCGGGTCGGCATCGCGGTGGCCGTCGGCGCGATCGCCGAACTGGTGGCCTTCGACATCTTCGGCCACGTGCTGTGGAGCGCCGACAACGAACGCTTCCAAGGGATGCCGATGTACAGCATCGGCGTCCTGCTCGGGCTGCTGTGCGGGCTGATGCTGCAATACCAGCGCCGCTTCCTCTACCAGGAACGCCACTATCAGAGCATGCGCGCCGCCCAGGCGGCCGAGGAGGAGCGCCGCAGGATAGCCCGCGAGGTGCACGACGTGATCGCGCATTCGCTCAGCATCACGCTACTGCACCTCACCGCGGCCAGGCACGCGCTGGAAACCGACCGCGATGTGGACGAGGCGGTGGAGGCACTGGTCGACGCCGAACGCCTCGGCCGCCAGGCGATGGCCGACATCCGGCGCACCGTGGGACTGCTGGACAAGCGACCCTCGAAGCTGGTTCCGGAACCGAGCGTCGGCGACATCGACGACCTGGTCGGCGATTTCGTGCGCGCCGGACTCGACGTGCGATACCGGTGCACCGACGATCTGTCCCCGGTGTCGGCGGCGGTGGGTCTCGCGCTGTACCGCATCGGCCAGGAGTCGCTGGCCAACGTGGTCAAGCACGCGCCGGGCGCGACGGCGAGCGTGCTGCTCACGGTGGACGATGCCACGGCCGCGCTCACGGTGAGCAACACGCTGCCCGCCGGATTGCCCGCGCAGCGGGGACACGGCATGGGTCTGTCCGGCATGTGGCAGCGCGCCGAACTGCTCGGCGGGCGGCTGACCGCGGGACCCACCGAGGACGGCTGGTCGGTGCGGGCGGAATTTCCGCTGGCCGCCACCAAGGCGTGGGCGTGTTCGCTGCCGGGGCTGTTCGCCGACGCCGCCGCAGTACCGCCCATCGGCTCCAAGCCGCGGAACATCCTGCGGGAGGGTGCGTGACAGCCGCTGCGCCGGACGCCGACACCATCGCCGTCCTCGTCGTCGACGATCAGGAATTGGTGCGCGGCGGTCTGCGCCGCATCCTGCGCCGTCGCGACGGTTTCCTGGTGACCGAATGCGCCGACGGTGACGAGGTGCCTGCCGCGGTGGCCGCCGACAAGCCGGACGTGGTGCTGATGGATCTGCGCATGAAACGCGTCGGCGGCATCGACGCCACCCGGCTGCTGCGCGCCGTCGAGGGCGCGCCGCCGGTGCTGGTGCTCACCACGTTCGACGACGACCAGTTGCTGTCCGGCGCGCTGCGCGCGGGCGCCGCCGGGTTCATCCTCAAGGATTCGCCCGCCGAGGACCTGATCCGCGCGGTGCGGATGGTGGCCACCGGCGGGGCATGGCTCGATCCCTCGGTGACCGACCGGGTGCTGTCGACCTATCGAACGGCCCGGCCGGTGCCCACCCGCACCGACAACAGGCTCGCGGACTTGACCGCGCGCGAGTACGAGGTGCTCGAACTCATCGGCCGCGGCCGCGCCAACGCGGAAATCGCCAGGCAACTGGGCATCTCGGAAGTCACCGTGAAAAGCCATGTCGGGCACATATTCGGCAAGCTCGACCTGCGAGATCGCGCCGCGGCGATCGTCTTTGCGTTTGACCACGGGGTGGTCGCACCCGGAGAATCTACCCCCTGACGGGCAGCCCGCACCCATGGGTCGCCGCCTGGGATGTGGAGGTTGCACGGGGTGGACGGACCTGGATGGCGAGTCGGTAGTCGGTTCGGGCCGTACGAGTTGCGCTCGCTGCTGGGCAAAGGGGGCATGGGCGAGGTCTACGAGGCCTATGACACGGTGAAGGACCGGGTGGTCGCGGTCAAGCTGCTGTCCGAGGAACTCGCCAAAGACCCTGTGTACCAGGTGCGTTTCCGCAGGGAATCGCAGGCCGCGGCGCGACTGGCCGAGCCGCACGTCATCCCGATCCACGACTGGGGCGTGATCGACGGCGTCCTGTTCATCGATATGCGGCTGGTCAACGGCGTCGACCTGCGCACCGTGCTGCGCGGGCAGGGGCCGATCAGCCCGCAACGCGCCGTCTTCCTCATCGAACAGATCGCCGCCGCGCTCGATGCCGCGCACGAGAGCGGTCTGGTGCACCGCGACGTCAAACCCGCCAACATTCTCGTCACCGACGCCGACTTCGCCTACCTGGTCGATTTCGGCATCGCGCACACCGAGGGCGACTCGGCGGTCACCCAGGTCGGCATGGCGGTCGGCTCCTACATCTACATGGCGCCGGAGCGTTTCGACGTCGGCCCGGTGACCGGCCGCGCCGACATCTACTCGCTGGCCTGCGTGCTGCACGAATGCCTCACCGGGGCAACGCCGTTCCCGGCGGCGAGCATGAGTGTGCTGATCAAGTCCCATCTTTCCGATCCACCGCCGCAGCCGAGCGTCGAGCGTCCCGGGATCCCGCCCGCCCTGGACGAAGTGATCGCGCGCGGCATGGCCAAGGATCCCGCGGACCGTTTCGCGACCGCGAGCGAGCTGGCGCGCGCGGCCCGCGCGGTGGTGGGATCGCCGTCGCCCGCCGCGACCGGGCCCATGTTCGTGGTGCGCGCCCCCGATCCCGCTCGGTTCGGGCAGTCGGATCGCACCGCGCGCGGGGCGACGGTGCCGCCGGAATCCACCGGGGAGCTATCGGTTCCCGCGATCATCCATCCGACCGCGCCGACCGAGATCCGTCCCGCCGACATCCAGTTCACCCCGCTGCCGCCCCAGCAGCCGCAAGCGCCGGCCGCGACCGGACCGCTGCCGCAGGTGCGGCCGTTTCCCGACGCGCATCTCTACCCCGAGTCCCAGCGGTACGCCGAACCCCAGTACGCCGAGAATCACGAAACCGGATACAACGAGCCCCGGTACGCGGATCCGTACCCGGCGCCGCAAGAGCCCGCGCAGTTCACCGCGCCGGAGACCCGGCGCTACGCGGTCCCTCCGGTGCCCGAGGCGCCGCAACCCGCGCCCGAGACGCAGCGCTACGTTGTCCCCCCGGTGCCCGAGGTGCCGCAACCCGCGCCCGAGACGCAGCGCTACGTTGTCCCCCCGGTGCCCGAGGTGCCGCAACCCGCGCCCGAGACCCAGCGGTACCCCGAAGCGCCGTTCGCCCCGCCGCACCAGCCGCGGCACGGCGCGCAACCCGTCCCGCAGCCGACCTACGCGGACTACGTCGCGCAGGGACCGGTCGGCGAACCGTATCCGCCCGGAGGGTACGGCGCCGACGCCTACGGCGAGCGCTACGACCACGCCGACCCCTATTCCTCTCCGTATTCCGCGGAGGGGCCGCGCCGGTCCATCGTGTTGCCGCTGCTGTTCGCGGTGCTGGTGATCGTCGTGGTCACCGTGTCGGGCGCGGTCGTCTGGCAGACGATGAGCTCCCGCGGCGGCGTGGTCGACACCGCCGCCGAAGGCAGCACGGGCACGTCTCTGACCTCGGCGCGTCCGCCTGGCGCGTCCGCCACCTCGGCCGCGCGCACGACCGCTCCGGCCTCGACGTCCACCGCTCCTGCGCGGCTCCCGGACGGCGCGACCCCGTGCGGCGCGGGTCAGGGATCCGGCGCGTTCTCCAGGGCCGCAGTCGGCAACGCCGTCACCAGCTGCCCGTTCGCCGAGGAAGTGCGGAAGGCCTACGCCGCGGCGGGCAGCGCGGGCGGCTCTCGGTCGGTGGTAGCCGTCAGCCCGGTCACCGGCCGGAGCTACACGATGACGTGCGCGGCCCAAGGGCAGGTCGTGGTCTGCACCGGCGGTGAGAACGCGGTGGTCTACGTCTACTGACGTGATTTCGCGTCAGGCGATGGCGGTTCGTCCTGCTGCTTGCCGATTGGCGATCAGATCGGTATCGCGCACGGCCAGTTATCTTGGTTCGGCGACCAGAATACGCATGAGGTGCGTCGAATCCACCAGCGTGTCCTGCTAGGTCACGAACTGGTAGCTTTCCGTGCTTCGCGAGGTGGGAAGCGTATTAATGGGAATCCGCGACCAGAGTGCGCCGATCGGCGGCGGACTCGGTGCGGTGGGCGGCGTAATGATGCCGACCGCGACACCGATCGATTGGTTAACTGCCAGCGACCCTGCAGGAGGCGCGATGCCCGCCCTCTCGTCGATCGTCCGCTCCACGTCCCGCAGCCCGCGGGGGCGATCTCCGACGCGGCTCACGTACGGTCCGCAGCGGATGTCGGAGGTGTGGACGGTCGTCCTCGGGGCGGCCCTCGCCCTCGCGACCTGTCTCGCACTGCTCGGCTACGCCGGGCCGCGGGCTGCGTCGGGTGATCGTCCCGACCGCGCGGGCGCGTCGCTCGAGCCCGCCGATCTCGTGCTCGAGTCCGAACTGGCAGGCGTCGATCTCGCCGCCGCGGCGAGCGAGGAGGAGCTCGGGCGATATCAAACGGCTCTCGATCTCGCCGACGCCGCGTGCCTGGAGGATCGGCGGGAGATGGCGGAACTGGCGGTCCATGGCGCCCGGTTGGTGGAGCGGCGGGGCGGCCACACGACGGCGCTGGAGGTGCTGCGCGGAGTCGCGGTGACGATTCCCCCGGAGCTCGCGCCGTTGCGATGCGCGCAGATCGTCGGGTCGTTGGCGGTGCTGATGACCTACGACCGCTGACGTCCCGAATTTCGTTGGCGGCCAGCCGTCCAGTCGGATGGCGAGCCGGCACTTTCGGAGTGCCGCCGCCGTAGGCTCTGCGCTGCGGTGATGTCGAAATGGCATGGCAGAGTCGCGGAATCTCATGCGGTTCAAGGGGTCACAACGGGCGAGTTCCGGGTAGGATCGGCCGCCAGCAATACGCGCGTGTCGGTACCGATTCCGACCGCCCGGCGAAGCCTGGCTGGAAGGTGAAGGTGCCCCCTCCTGATTCTCCCGTTGTCCCCGCCCGGTTCGGCGACGACGAGCGTACTCGCGTGATCGCGTGTACACGTCCGCGTTCCGGGCGCCGTGCCCGGCGTGTCCGGCGTGTCCGAAACCGGCCGATCCACAACTTCGCTGGTCCGCGCCCCGAGCGCCGGCCGGACGACCCGCGGCCAGAGGGCGCGTGGAATCCGCCGTGGCAGTTCGGCATAGGCCGCCGTCCGGCGGAAATGGGTGATCGACAGACGTCCCCAGTACGGTGTCGGCACGCTCTACTGACACCGAGACCGGGGGGAGTTCGCGACGAGGATGTACCGAAAGATGTCTACTGATCGATGCGGGCGCTTCGGAAAGGCGCTGGGCGCGGGCCTGCTCGCCGTGGCGATGCTGACCTCGTGCAGCACCGGCTCCAGCGATTCCGCCGAGGCGACGACCATCACCGAGGCCGCCGCGCGCAGCGACCAGATGAACCTGGAGTTCACGCTGCCGGGCACGCTGGCGGCGGGCTTCCAGGAATTGCGCGCCGGGCTGCGCGGCCATTACGGCATGGCGGCCATGCCGGTGGGTGGTGAGCGGATCCTGACCTTCGGTGATTGGACCACCGGACCCGCCTGGTCGACCATGAAGGTGCCTCTGGTCATCGCCGCGCAGCGCCGCGATCCCGACGCCTCGACCTACGCCATGACACTCGCGATCATCTCCTCCGACAACGCCGCGGCCGACACACTGTGGCAGGGCCTCGGCAGTCCGCAAGAGGCGGCCAAGGCCGTCGAGGCGGTGTTGCGCGAGGGCGGCGACAGCAAGACCGCTGTGCCCGCGACGCGTAGCCGCGCCGAGCATTCGGCGTTCGGTCAGGCGGAATGGTCGTTGTCCGAACAGGCCCGTTTCGCCTCGCGGCTGCCCTGCCTACCGCAGTCGGAGACCGTCATGGACCTGATGGGCCAGATCGTCCCGAACCACCGCTGGGGCCTCGGCGCCTTTCGCGGCGCGGAGTTCAAGGGCGGCTGGGGACCCGACGCCTCAGGCGACTACCTGGTGCGTCAGTTCGGCATCATCGACGGCCCGACCGGGAAGATCGCCGTCGCCTTTGCCGCCCAACCCGATTCGGGCTCGTTCGCGGAAGGCATGAGCGCGCTGGACAAGATGGCCACGCTGATCTCCGAACACCTCGACGAACTGTCCGGCGGCAAGTGCCGGCCCTGAGCGCCGCGCCGAACCAGAGCCGTCGAAGCACCGCCGAAAGGCGCAGGTACGCCCGACTCGCGCGGCGAATGCCGCGCTGAGCGGGACGTTACCCAGGGTTCACGGGGGCGGGGCTGCCGAACATCGCCGAGCGGTGGAAGATAGCGGCCATGCGCATCGGAGTCTTGACCGGAGGCGGGGACTGTCCAGGACTGAACGCGGTGATCCGCGCCGTCGTTCGCACCGCGAACGGACGGTACGGGGACGCGATCGTCGGCTTCCAGGACGGCTGGCGCGGCCTATTGGAAGACCGGAAGATCAATATCCTCAACGACGACCGCACCGACCGGCTGCTCACCAAGGGCGGCACCATGCTCGGCACCGCTCGCACCAATCCCGACGTGTTGCGGGCCGGGCTCGGCCAGATCAAACGGACCCTCGACGACAACGGCATCGAAGCACTCATCCCGATCGGCGGCGAGGGCACTCTCACCGCCGCCAGCTGGCTGTCCGAGGAGGGCGTGCCGGTGGTCGGCGTGCCCAAGACCATCGACAACGACATCGACTGCACCGATGTCACATTCGGCCACGACACCGCCCTCTCCATCGCCACCGAGGCGATCGACCGCCTGCACACCACCGCCGAATCGCACCAGCGCGTGATGCTGGTGGAGGTGATGGGCAGGCACGCGGGCTGGATCGCGATCAACTCCGGCATGGCCGCGGGCGCGCACCTGACGCTGGTGCCCGAGGTCCCGTTCGACGTGGACGACGTCTGCGCGATGGTCAAGCGCCGCTTCCAGCGCGGCGACAAGCACTTCATCTGCGTCGTCGCGGAAGGTTCGCATCCGGCGCCCGACTCCGGCTTCGCGCTGCGCGAAGGCGGCATCGACGAATTCGGGCACGAGCGGTTCACCGGTGTCGCCCAGCAGCTCGGCGCCGAGATCGAACGCCGCATCGGCAAGGAGGTGCGCACGACCGTGCTCGGCCACGTTCAGCGCGGCGGCAGCCCGACGCCCTACGACCGCGTGCTCGCCACCCGGTTCGGCCTGCACGCCGCCGAGGCGGTGCACGCCGGGCGGTTCGGGCAGATGGTCGCCCTGCACGGCACCTCCATCGACCTTGTGCCGCTCTCGGAGGCCACCAAGCAGCTCAAGCGGGTGCCTGCCGACCGCTACCGCGAAGCGGAGGCGTTCTTCGGCTGACACCCAGCCCCGGCGGCAATTACGCTGGCCGCCATGGGTCTTGCCATCGACGATCTGCCCGCCGACACCGCCGCCGTGCTGCGCCGCCGTGCCCGCGCCGCCGAACTTCCCGTCGCCGATTACCTGCGCGCGGAGCTCGTCGCGCGGGCACGGATGCGCACGCCGGAGGACTCCGTCGTCGAGTTCCTCGAGTCGGAGGGGCGCGACGTCACGCCTGCGATCGACCCGGACGCGTCGGCGCTCGTCACGACCTACGACCTGCCCGCCGAGACGCTGTCTGTGCTCGGCAGGAGGGCGCACGCCGCCGGATACGCGCTCGGCGATTTCGCGCGGCGCGAGCTGATCGCCTCGGCGCGGCGCACCACCGCCGAAGACGCGATGCTCGAGTTCCGCGAGGTCGCGGACCCGGACATGGACATGGCGGCCGTCGCCGCCGCGGTCAGGTACGCGCGCGGGGAGTGACCCGCCTCCGGGATGTCGTGGCGGCCGGATCATTCCCGCGGCGTACGCGCGTGCGACTCGCGGTTGATCCCGGTCGGGCGTCGTCATCGGTACTGTCGCTGGCATGCGTACCGGTCGAGTGCTCGCATTGGTCCTGTTCGTCGTCGCCGCGCTGGTGACGAGTTGCACCGAGGAATCCAACCCGCCCGAACCGACCACGGGGGACTGGCACGGTGCGATCGAGATCCCCGGTCAGCCACTGGACATCGGGGTGACCTTCGCGGGCGACGGTACCGCCACCATCGACATCCCGGTGCAGGGCGTGCAGGACGAGCCGCTGAAGGACGTGCGATCCGACCGCGGCGGCGTCGCCTTCACCATCCCGGACATTCCGGGCGACCCGGTGTTCAAGGGCAGCTACGACGCCGGATCCGACCGGATCACCGGTGATTTCAGGCAGTTCGGGCAGACGTTCCCGCTGACCTTGGAGCGCGGCGCCGTCGCGCCGCTCGCCCGGCCGCAGGAACCGAGACCGCCGTTCCCTTATCGCTCCGAGGACGTGAGCTACCCCAGCGGCGGCATCACCATCGCGGGCACCCTCACCGAACCCGAAGGACCGGGACCGTTTCCCGCGGTGCTGCTGATCACCGGCAGCGGCCCGCAGGACCGCAACGAAGAGCTGATGCACCACAAGCCCTTCCTGCTGCTGGCCGACACCCTCACCCGCGCGGGCTACGCGGTGTTGCGCACCGACGACCGCGGCGTCGGCGGCACCAGCGGCAACCTCGACCAGTCGAACTACACCGACCTGTCCGGCGACGTCGCCGCCGGCGTGCGCTTCCTGCGTGCCCGGCCCGACATCGACCCGGCGCGCGTCGGGCTGCTCGGCCACAGCGAGGGCGGCTATCTCGCACCGATGGTGGCGGCGCAACCCGACAGCGGCGTGGCCTTCGCGATCCTGATGGCGGGGCCGACGGTGCCCGGCGGCGACGTGCTGATCGAACAGACCAGGGCGCTGCTCGCCGCCAACGGCGCGTCCCCCGAAGAGATCGACAAGCAGGTGCGCGACACCACCGAGATGGTCGGTCTGCTGAAGAAGGGTGACCTGGAAGGGGCCAAGGCGCTGGCCAAGCGCAACAACGCGGCGCTGCCCGAGGATCAGCGTCTGCCGGACAGCCAGGTGGGCGCCGAGATCACCCCGTACTTCGCCGCGTTGATCGCCTACGATCCAGCGCCCGCCCTGTCCGCGCTGCGGATCCCGGTGCTCGCCTTCTTCGGCGACAAGGATCTCCAGGTGCTCGCCACCCAGAACGAGCCGCCCGCCCGCACCCTGCTGGCCGGTGACCCGGATGCCACCGTGCACGTCTTCCCGGGCCTCAACCACCTGATGCAGCCTACCCAGACCGGGCTGCCCAGCGAGTACACGACGATCGAGACGACCATCGATCCACAGGTCCTCACCTACGTGACGGACTGGCTCGCCAAGCGGTTCCCGGCGAAGTGATCGACCCGGCGCGAACCGCGGAGGTCGGCGCGGTGCCGGCCGGACTCTTACCTAGACTGATCGGCATGAGCACAACCACCGTCGAGCTGATGGACTACACCGACGTCATCGCCCGGTACGAGCCGGTGCTCGGCATGGAGGTCCACGTCGAGCTGTCCACCGCGACCAAGATGTTCTGTGGCTGCGCCACCGAATTCGGCGCGCAGCCCAACACTCAGGTGTGCCCGGTGTGCCTCGGCCTGCCCGGTTCGCTGCCGGTCGTGAACCATCAGGCCGTGGAATCGGCGATCCGCATCGGTCTGTCGCTGAACTGCTCGATCACCCCGTGGGGCCGGTTCGCGCGGAAGAACTACTTCTACCCGGACCAGCCGAAGAACTACCAGATCAGCCAGTACGACGAGCCGATCGCCACCAACGGCCACCTGGACGTGGTGCTCGACGACGGCAGCATCTTCCGCGTGGAGATCGAACGCGCCCACATGGAGGAGGACACCGGTAAGTCGGTGCACGTCGGCGGCGCCACCGGCCGCATCCACGGCGCGAGCCACTCGCTGCTCGACTACAACCGGGCGGGCGTGCCGCTCATCGAGATCGTCACCAAGCCGATCACCGGCGCCGGGGAGCGGGCGCCCGAGGTGGCCCGCGCCTACGTCACCGCGCTGCGGGATCTGCTGAAGGCGCTCGACGTTTCGGACGTCAAGATGGAGCAGGGTTCGCTGCGCTGCGACGCCAACGTCTCGCTGATGCCGATCGGCGCCACCGAGTTCGGCACCCGCACCGAGACCAAGAACGTCAACTCGCTCAAGAGCGTCGAGGTCGCGGTGCGCTTCGAGATGCGCCGCCAGGCCGCTGTGCTGGCCGAGGGCGGCAGCATCGTGCAGGAGACCCGCCACTTCCACGAGACCGACGGCACCACCTCGCCGGGCCGCCGCAAGGAGACTGCGGAGGACTACCGCTACTTCCCCGAGCCCGACCTCGAACCCGTCGCGCCCGCCGCGGAATGGGTCGAGCAGCTGCGCGGCACCATCCCCGAGTACCCGTGGCTGCGCCGGGCCAGGATCCAGGCCGACTGGGGCTGGTCGGACGAGGTCATGCGCGACGTGGTGAACGCGGGCGCGCTGGACGCCATCATCGCCACCGTCGAAGCGGGCGCCCCGGCCAACGAGGCGCGCTCCTGGTGGGTCAACTACCTCACCGAGAAGGCCAAGGAACGCGAAGTCGGGCTCGAGGACCTGCCCATCACCCCGGCGCAAGTGGCCGAGGTGACCAAGCTGGTCGAGGCCAAGACCGTCAACAGCAAGGTCGCCAAGCAGGTCGTCGACTTCGTCCTCGCGGGCGAGGGCGAGCCCGCCGCGATCGTCGAGGCCAAGGGCCTCGGCATGGTCAGCGACGACAGCGCCCTGCAGTCGGAGGTCGAGAAGGCCCTCGCCGCCAATCCCGACATCGCCGAGAAGATCCGCTCGGGCAAGGTGCAGGCCGCGGGCAAGATCGTCGGTGACGTCATGAAGGCGACCCGGGGACAGGCCGACGCCGCGCGCGTGCGCGAACTCGTCCTCGCCGCCTGCTCCTGATCGTGCTTGTCGCGCCGCCCGTGACTCCGGTCGCGGGCGGCGCGTTGGTCACCGCTCCCTGATCTCGAGGGCGTCCCAGCGGGCATTCGATGCGGTCCGCTGCACGTGGACCAGCCTGGGATCCCTTACCGATCAAGCGATTTCGAGTGCGGAAGCGCTAGAGGGCATCGCGGTAGCGGTCGAGGGAACGCGCCATCGTTTCGCCGAATCCGTCTTTCGTTTCGTCCCACAGGTCGAACCATTCGTTGTCGGCCGGGTCCTGGATGCGACGGACGCAGCGCGCGATCGACTCGCGCAGTTCGCGCGTCGGGGTCACCGCGATATCGGTTGCGAGGCGGGCGGTTTCGGGGTCGCCGCCGTCCTCGGCGACCAGATGGGTGAGGAGCGCGGCGATACCGATGGCGGCTTGCGCCTCGTAGACCTCCACGTACTCCTCGCCGAGCACGCCGTCGCAGATCTCGCGGATGTGCGCCTCCGCCGCCGCCTGGTCGCGGTGGCGCAGACCGGCCAACGCGTCGTGTGATCCGTCGTTGTCGAACGGTCCCTCGCCCCAAGCGCCCACGGTTTTCCTTCCCTCGACCGATGTGCGGGCGAGGTTAGCGTCGAGGTCCGACAAATCCCGGCCGGGCCGGAGCGCGGCACGGTGCCGCGCGTCGCGGCCTAGTCCGGTCCGGTGCCGCCCCCGCTCTGCGGTGGGATGCGAACGACGCGGTCGTCGTTGGGACCGGGTTGGCCGTCGGTCTTGTTCACGGTGCCGACCCAGACGTTGCCGTCGGGTCCGATGGTCGCGCCGCCGAGCTGGCCGTAGCGGTCCTGGGCGAGCAGGCTGGGGGCCGTGGTCACGGCGCGGGTGTTCTCGTCGGCCGCCGCGATGGCCAGCGCCTTGGCGTTGGTCAGCGAGACCGCCACACCGTCGGCGGCAGCGGCGCAGCCCGCGACGCCCGGCCGGTCCGGCCACGTCCAGGCGATGCTGACCGAGCCGTCCGGACCGAGCCGTTGCAGCCGGTCCTCGACGGGGGTGCGGTCGGTGAACCAGACGCTGTCCTTGCCGTCGCGGCACAGATCGCCCGCGATGCCGATGCCGGAGACCGCGACCGACGGCGCCGCATTGCCCGGCGCGGGGGAGTTCACCCGCAGCAGCTTGCCCGCCAAAGAGGACGGGGTCGAGGCCAGTCCCGGATTGCCCGCGTCGCCGGTCAGCACCAGCAGCTGGTCCGGGCTCGCCCATTCGATCGCACCGTGATTACCGCTGGCGCCCTTGGGGATTCCGGTGAGAATGTCCTTGGGCGAGCCGCCTTCCGCGATGCGGACGACGCGGTTGTCGCTGGCCGTGGTGATGTAGGCGTAGAGCAGACCGTCCTCGCGGTAGGTGGGCGAGAGCGCGATATCGCTGAGCCCGCCGTCGGCCGAGCCGTCCACGTCGAGGCGGGCGATCTCGATCGGCGGCTGATCCGGATCGATCACCTTCAGGATGCGGCCGGTGCGCCGCTCGGCGACCAGTGCGCCCTCGGCGACGCCGACCATCCCGGCGGTGGTGTCCAGGCAGGTCGCGACCACCGCCGGGTCGGGGTCGATGCATGGCCCGCTCGGCCGGGTCGTCGACGGCGGCGACTGCTTCGGCGGCTTGGGATCCGCGGGACTGAACGTCGGCTCGGGGGTGAACGGGCTCGACGCGGAATCGTCGAACCGTGCGCACCCCGCCAGCAGAGCGGATGCGAGCGCCACACTCCAGGCGAGACGCCCCACGACAACCAACCTCATGCCCCAGACGTTACGGAAATACCGTCGCCCGCGCCGCTCCCGGGTGCGTGTTGACACGCCACAACACGTCGACTCCCGCCGTCGCGCTGGGCGACATAGGGTGTACACCCATGAGCGAACGCAGTGAGCGAATCGTGTGCCAGCGCGCTGCGCGCACGCCGGAGCCGAGCGTCAGCGAGGCGCAGGCATGAGCGAGCGAAGCATCGGCACCGCGCTTTCACCGAACACGGCGCCGAGGGGCAGCGAGGCCCGGCCGTGACCGACAAGCCGAAACAGACTCCCACCGCCCCTGTCACGGGAGAACAGCCCGCCACGGGGACTACGGTCACGAGCCCGTTCGATTCGCCGACCCAGCAGCTTCCCGTGGTGAACATGTCCAAGCCGCGCCCGGCCGACGTGCCACGCACCGACGACGAACTCGGCCTCGACCCCGACGTGCCGAGTGTCGAGCAGGCCGAATCCGGCGAGTCCGCGTACTCCTACGCCAGCATCCCGCCCGCGGCCAACCCGCCAGGTGAGCCGAGCAAGGCGGCGCTCCGCCGCGCGGCCGAAAACCGGCGCGGCACCCTCGATTTCGGCCTGTTCCTGCTGCGGCTCATGGTCGGAGCCACCTTCGTCTACCACGGCCTGCAGAAGGCCACCGGCTGGTTCCACGGCGCGGGCCTGGACGGCACCCGCGACATGATCGCCGAGGGCGGTTGGGACCACTCGATCGTCGCCACGATCCTGCTCGTCATGGGCGAGATCGGCGGCGGCGCACTGCTGATCCTCGGCCTGGCCACCCCGCTCGCCGCGGGCGCGGTGCTCGCCGTGATCCTCGACGCCTGGGCGTGGAAGCAGGGCATGATCCCCGGCTTCCAGTACAAGGGCTCGGTCCCCACCGGCGTCGAACTAGAGACCATCCTCGCGGGCACGGCCGCCGTCATCATCCTCACCGGCCCCGGCCGCTGGTCCCTCGACCGCGGCCGCGGCTGGTCCACCCGCCCCTCCTACGGCTCCTTCGCCGCCCTGACAGCCGCCCTCACCGCCGCCGCAGGCACCTACTGGTACCTGCACGGCGGCAACCCCCTCACCGGCATCGGCCCCTTCGACTGACACCGGCCCGAGAAGACGCGGACACGCGAAAGGCCCCGGTAGCCGGGGCCTTTCCTTCGTTCGGGTCAGACGCGCCCCTGCTGACGAGCCCGGTCAGGACAGGACTATGGACGTTCGCTGCTCCGCGTTCCCAGGATCAGTCGTGAAACAGGTCTTGCACGTCGGTGACGACCAGCGACCGATCCAGCCAGGCGTGCAGCGTGTCCTGATCGGTGCACGCATTGATCCGGTCGTGGGCCTCGGCCGGAACCTCGACACCGCGGCGCTCGAGCACACGCAAGATGCTTCCGCAGACACCCTCGGCGTGCCCTTCGGCGTGCCCTTCGGCACGCAGGCGCTGCGAGCTCTCCGAGCGGAAGAACGTCAGATCCAAAGACATCAGCTTCCTCCAGGTTTTGGCGGCCGGGCTGGTCCCGAGCCCCATTTCGGTGAGTTCGGCGAAGATGGACTGATCTTCGTCGAATCCGTGCAGCGCGGCAGCCAGCGCCTTCAGTATGGCATTGATATCGGGCTCGTTGGCGTGGGTGACGGCGGACAACGCGGCCAGCGGGATGTCGGCCGCCGCGGTAGCTGGGTCGGTCACGGCAGGAACGTTGTGCGGACCGAGGACGATGGGGGCGAGGATGAGACTGCGCCGGAACGGCATGCCGATCGCAGACGGCCTGCGCGCCCAGTGGGCCGTCTGCTGATCTTGGCACACGATCAGCAGCACCGGCGGGAGCCGGTATTTGGCGTGCAGATGCGACAGGTAGTAGGCCCAGGCTGCGGGTTTGGCGTGGTCGATCTTTCCCTGTGCTTCGACCAACAACAGGAACGCCCCGTCGACCGTGCGTATCCGCAGCAGAGTGTCGACCCGGCGTTCCACCGGGCGGGTCTCGGTCAGATCGGTGGGTAGCAGCGCGACCTCGAGAGGGTCGAGGAACGGTAGTCCGAGGGCCCGGACGGCGCGCGTGAAAACGCCTGGGTCGTGCTGGAAGATCCGGTGCATCGCTTCGTGCGGGAACCGACCATGGCGGCCACAGTAGGGCACCGATCGAAAGTGTGTTCGGCAATCCACCGGAACCGCACCCGATACCCGCGTGTCGAGCGATTCGCTCGTGTGTCGAGATCAGTGAGCAGCGCTGAGTCGCACGGCGGCAACCCTTTTCGCGGATCCCGTCCGCGAACCGCGCAGCGTAGAGGCCCCGGGCGAGTGCCGGGGCCTCTACGCATGCGGGCGATCAGGGCACGCGGCGGACGGCGCCCTTGTCGGCCGAGGTGGCCAGGGCGGCGTAGGCGCGCAGCGCGGTGGTGACGGGGCGGTCGCGGTCGGCGGGCTGCCAGGGGCGCTCGGAGGCTTCCATCTTGGCGCGACGCTCGGCGAGGACGGCGTCGTCGACCAGCACCTCGAGGGTGCGGGTGGCGACGTCGATGCGGATCTGGTCGCCGTTCTCGACGAGTCCGATCACGCCGCCGCTGGCCGCCTCGGGCGAGATGTGGCCGATCGACAGGCCCGAGGTGCCTCCGGAGAAGCGGCCGTCGGTGATCAGCGCGCACTGCTTGCCGAGGCCCGAGCCCTTCAGGAACGCGGTGGGGTGCAGCATTTCCTGCATGCCCGGCCCGCCCGAAGGGCCTTCGTAGCGCACGACGATCACGTCGCCCGGCTTGATCTGCTTGGCGAGGATGACCGACACGGCCTCCTCCTGCGATTCCACGACGACGGCAGGGCCCTGGAAGGAGAACAGGTCCTCGTCGATGCCCGCGGTCTTGAGGATCGCGCCGTCCGGCGCGATGTTGCCGCGCAGCACGACCAGACCACCCTCGACGGTGTAGGCGTGCTCCTTGTCGCGGATGCAGCCGTTCGCGGCGTCGGTGTCCAGCGAGGACCACCGGTTCTCCGTGGAGAACGGCTCGGTAGTGCGGACTCCGCCGGGCGCGGCGTGGAACAATTCGACGGCCTCGTCGGATGCCTTGCCGGAGCGGATGTCCCAGGTGTCGAGCCACTCGTCGAAGCTCGCGGTGTGCACGGTGGTCACGTCGGAGTCGAGCAGCCCGGCGCGGCGCAGCTCGCCGAGGATGGCGGGGATGCCGCCGGCCCGGTGCACGTCCTCCATGTGGTAGTCCGAGTTCGGCGAGACCTTCGACAGGCAGGGCACCTTGCGGCTGATCTCGTCGATGGTGCCCAGATCGAAATCGATCTCGCCCTCCTGGGCGGCGGCGAGGGTGTGCAGCACCGTGTTGGTGGAACCGCCCATCGCCACGTCGAGCGCCATCGCGTTGCGGAACGCCTTCGCGTTGGCCACGTTTCGCGGCAGCACCGAGGCGTCGTCCTCGCGGTACCAGCGGTTGGCGATGTCGACGATCACCCGGCCCGCCCTCTCGAACAGCGCGCGGCGTGCGGCGTGCGTGGCGAGCGTGGATCCGTTGCCGGGCAGCGCGAGACCCAGCGCCTCGGTGAGGCAGTTCATCGAGTTGGCGGTGAACATGCCCGAGCAGGAGCCGCAGGTCGGACAGGCGCTGCGCTCGACCTCGTCCAGCCCTTCCTCGGTGACATTGCTGTTGGCGCTGGCCGAGATCGCGGTGATCAGGTCCGTCGGAGCCTGGGCGACGCCGCCGACCACGACGGCCTTACCGGCCTCCATCGGACCGCCGGAGACGAACACGGCCGGGATGTTGAGCCGCATGGCGGCGTTCAGCATGCCGGGAGTGATCTTGTCGCAGTTGGAGATGCACACCAGGGCGTCGGCGGTGTGCGCGTTGGCCATGTATTCCACAGAGTCGGCGATGATCTCGCGGGAGGGCAGCGAGTAGAGCATGCCGCCGTGGCCCATCGCGATGCCGTCGTCCACGGCGATGGTGTGGAATTCGCGCGGCACGCCGCCCGCGGCGCGGACCGCCTCGGCCACGATCTCGCCGACGTCCTTCAGATGCACGTGGCCGGGCACGAACTGGGTGTAGGAGTTCGCGATGGCGACGATCGGCTTGCCGAAGTCGGAATCGGTGAGGCCGGTGGCCCGCCAGAGCGCGCGTGCGCCTGCGGCGTTGCGTCCGGCGGTGGTGGTGCGTGAACGAAGCGGTGGCATGGATGGTCCTCGAGGGGGTCGCGGGGGCTGTGGTGCGACTGCGCGGAGTTCGCTCGGCGTGCGCGGAACTCGCTCGGCGGCTGTTCCACGGTACTCCCGGGGGTGGCGGGCCGATTTCGCCGGTCGCGGTAGTCGATCCGCCGCGGCGGTGGTGCGCGTCGCGTGGTCGCCGCGGGTGGTGGTCGTCGGCGCGGACGGTGTCGTCGAGTGTGTGTCGGTACTCGAACCGTCCAGCCGCGCGGCGGGTGTCCGTCGTCGGCGCGGCTACGCCAAGACTAGCGCCGCGCGTCCAGTCGATATTCCGTCGCGGCGAAGACCCGAGTGCGCGATCGGGTTTCGTCCCGCGCGAGCGAGCGGGGCGCGTGTCGTGTCGCGGGCGCTAGTCGTCTTCCGACTTGCTGTCCGTCTCCGGAGCGTCCTGGCCGGTCGGCTTCTCGCTCGCGCGCTCCTCGGCGTCCCGCTCGGCCTCGGCAGCGGCGGCCGCGCCGAACAGATCGGGCAGCCGCCCCTTCGACGCGGTGATCAGCGTGCGCAGCTGGTCGTAACTCACCGCGGGCAGCTTCACCTCCGAATCGTCGGTCAGGTGCGCGCGTACGAACCCGCGCTTGGGAATGCTCACGCCCTTGATCTGCTCCCAGTCGAGGTGCCGCGATCCCACGAGGCTGCGCAGGTCGAGTCCGGAGTCGGACACGACGGTCCGGGTGCGCGCCACCCAGGCGGCCACCACCACGGGAAGCAGCAGCAACCACCACAGGCCCGCGGGCCACCCGACGAAGAACAGGAACACGCACAGCGCGAGCACGACCACGCCGAGGTAGGCGAGCGGCTGGATGCGGATGACCTTCACCTCCGGTCGACCCGTATCCGATCCCGAGTCGGAGGTATGGGACGATTTAGCCGGTGGCACGGACTGATGCGGTGATGACACACCACCATCCTCGCATCCTGGTAATCGGACACAAGCAACCACTGGAGTCCCACATAATGGGATGCACTGGGTCATCTGTTTGACTCATCGCTTCACGCCCGCTTAACGTCGTGCGCGTGAATCGAAACGAGTTGCTCGTACTCGGCCGGCGCGTCCAGCGTTGAGCCTGACTACCTAGGTCGAATACGTCAGCTCGCGTTGCGACGCGCCACCCTCGAACAGCTAGCGCTGGTCGGGGGCTTTTTTGTGTTCGGGCATTTTCCGGCGCGGCGGGTCGCGAAGACCGGTCGTGTCAAGCACAGCAGTGTTGTCCGGGGTCAAGAACGACAAGTTAGGAAACGAAGACGGTGAGCGCACCAACCGCACGGCCCGGGCCCTCGGCCCGCAGGTCAGCGCCTTCGGCTACTCAGCAGGCATCGCCCGCTGGCAACTCGACGACCGCGGCGAACCGCCGCCAGGTCCCGCCCGAGCGGGTCACCGGCGCGCAGTCCGTCGTCCGCTCGCTCGAGGAGCTCGGCGTCGACACCGTATTCGGCATTCCCGGCGGCGCGATTCTCCCGGTGTACGACCCGCTCTTCGACTCCACCAAGGTCCGCCACGTGCTGGTGCGCCACGAGCAGGGCGCGGGTCACGCGGCCACCGGTTACGCGCAAGCGACCGGCAAGGTCGGTGTGTGTATGGCCACATCCGGTCCCGGCGCGACCAACCTGGTGACGCCGATCGCCGACGCCCAGATGGACTCGGTGCCGATCGTCGCGATCACCGGCCAGGTCGGCCGCAGCCTGATCGGCACCGACGCCTTCCAGGAAGCCGACATCTCCGGCATCACCATGCCGATCACCAAGCACAACTTCCTGATCACCGACGGCGTCGACATCCCGCGCATGATCGCCGAGGCGTTCTACCTGGCCGCCTCGGGCAGGCCGGGCGCCGTGCTCGTCGACATCCCGAAGGACGTGCTGCAGGCGCAGACCACCTTCAGCTGGCCGCCGGAGATGCGGCTGCCCGGCTACCGTCCGGTCACCAAGCCGCACGGCAAGCAGGTGCGTGAGGCCGCGCGGATGATCCTCGAGTCCAAGGCCCCCGTGCTGTACGTGGGCGGCGGCGTGATCAAGGCCGACGCCTCGGCCGAACTGCTGGAGCTCGCCGAGCTGACCGGCATCCCGGTGGTCACCACCCTGATGGCGCGCGGCGCGTTCCCGGACAGCCACCAGCTGAACATGGGCATGCCCGGCATGCACGGCACCGTCGGCGCGGTCGCGGCGCTGCAGAGGTCCGACCTGCTGATCACCCTCGGCGCCCGCTTCGACGACCGCGTCACCGGCCAGCTGGACTCCTTCGCGCCCGGCGCCAAGGTGATCCACGCCGACATCGACCCGGCCGAGATCGGCAAGAACCGGCACGCCGACGTCCCGATCGTCGGCGACTGCCGCGAGGTCATCACCGAGCTGATCGAGACGCTGAAGTCCGATCCGGCCGCGGGCGAGGCGCCGCTGCTCGAGCTCACCGAGTGGTGGGCCTACCTGGACGGCATTCGCAAGCAGTACCCGCTCGGCTGGACCCCGCCGAAGGACGGCTCGCTGTCGCCGGAGTTCGTCATCGACGCGCTCGGCCGCCTGGCCGGTCCGGACGCGATCTACTGCGCGGGCGTCGGCCAGCACCAGATGTGGGCCGCTCAGTTCATCAAGTACGAGAAGCCGCGCACCTGGCTGAACTCCGGTGGTCTCGGCACCATGGGCTACGCCGTCCCGGCCGCCATGGGCGCCAAGATGGGCGCGCCGGACAAGGAAGTGTGGGCGGTCGACGGCGACGGCTGCTTCCAGATGACCAATCAGGAGCTGGCCACCTGCGCCGTCGAGGGCGTGCCGATCAAGGTCGCGCTGATCAACAACGGCAACCTGGGCATGGTCCGGCAGTGGCAGACCCTCTTCTACGAAGAGCGCTACTCCAACACCGACCTCGGCACGCACACCCTGCGCATCCCCGACTTCGTCAAGCTGGCCGAGGCGCTGGGCTGCCACGGCATTCGCGTGGAGAAGGAAGAGGACGTCGAGGCCGCGATCCGTGAGGCGCAGTCCATCAACGACCGTCCGGTGGTGATCGATTTCATCGTCGGCAAGGACGCGCAGGTGTGGCCGATGGTCGCCGCGGGCACCAGCAACGACGAGATCATGGCCGCGCGCGGCATCCGGCCGCTGTTCGACGAGGACGAGCAGGCCGCCGAGCCCGCCGTCATCCACGAGGCGATGTCGCACGAGAAGAACAAGGGGACCGAGGCGTGAGTGAGCGCAGCGAACGAATCATGTGCCAGCGTGCGCTACGCATGCCGGCACCGAGCGTCAGCGAGGGGCAGGCATGAGTAGCACCCACACCCTGAGCGTCCTCGTCGAGGACAAGCCGGGCGTGTTGGCGCGGGTGGCGAGCCTGTTCTCGCGCCGCGGGTTCAACATCGAGTCGCTCGCGGTCGGCGGCACCGAGATCCCCGAGATCTCGCGCATGACGATCGTCGTGACGGTCGAGGACCTGCCGCTCGAGCAGGTCACCAAGCAGCTCAACAAGCTGGTGAACGTCATCAAGATCGTCGAGCAGGACGCCGACGCCTCGGTGGCGCGCGAGCTGATCCTGGTGAAGGTGCGCGCCGACGCCAGCGTGCGCACCCAGGTGATCGAGGCGGTGCAGCTGTTCCGCGCCAAGGTGATCGACGTCTCGCCCGACGCGCTGACCGTCGAGGCGACCGGAACCCGGTCGAAGCTGGACGCGCTGCTGCGCATGCTCGAGCCGTACGGTATCCGCGAGATCGTGCAGTCCGGTGTGGTCGCTGTCGGCCGCGGGCCGAAATCAATTACTGCAACGCGCTAGCACCGCGACGCGCTGGACAAACAGACCTATCAAGAATCACTAGAAGGGAACCAACCAAGTGGCAGTCGAGATGTTCTACGACAACGACGCCGACCTGTCGATCATCCAGGGCCGCAAGGTCGCTGTCATCGGCTACGGCAGCCAGGGCCACGCGCACTCGCTGAGCCTGCGCGACTCCGGCGTGGACGTCCGCGTCGGTCTCGCTGAGGGTTCGAAGTCGCGCCCGAAGGCCGAGGAAGCCGGCCTGACCGTCGGTACCCCGGCCGAGGTTTCGGAGTGGGCCGACGTGATCATGGTGCTGGCGCCCGACACCGCGCAGGCGTCCATCTTCACCAACGACATCGAGCCGAACCTGAAGGACGGCGACGCGCTGTTCTTCGGCCACGGCCTGAACATCCACTTCGGCCTGATCAAGCCCCCGGCGGAGGTGACCATCGGCATGGTCGCGCCGAAGGGCCCCGGCCACCTGGTGCGTCGCCAGTTCGTCGACGGCAAGGGTGTTCCCGCCCTGATCGCCATCGACCAGGACCCGAAGGGCGAGGGCCAGGCGCTGGCGCTGTCCTACGCCAAGGGCATCGGCGGCACCCGCGCCGGCGTCATCAAGACCACCTTCAAGGAAGAGACCGAGACCGACCTGTTCGGTGAGCAGGCCGTGCTGTGCGGTGGTACCGAGGAGCTGGTGAAGACCGGTTTCGAGGTCATGGTCGAGGCCGGTTACGCGCCGGAGATGGCCTACTTCGAGGTGCTGCACGAGCTGAAGCTGATCGTCGACCTGATGTACGAGGGCGGCATCGCGCGGATGAACTACTCCGTCTCCGACACCGCCGAGTTCGGTGGCTACCTGTCGGGTCCGCGCGTCATCGACGCCGACACCAAGGAGCGGATGAAGGCGATCCTCAAGGACATCCAGGACGGTACCTTCGTCAAGCGCCTGGTCGCCAACGTCGAGGGCGGCAACAAGGAGCTCGAGGGTCTGCGCAAGAAGAACGCCGAGCACCCCATCGAGGTCACCGGCGCCAAGCTGCGCGGCCTGATGAGCTGGGTCGACCGGCCGATCACCGAGACCGCGTAATCGTTGCGGCACAGAACGGCCCGGCACCTCGAGGTGCCGGGCCGTTCTGTTATCAGGTGCTGTGCGTCTAGCTGCTGCCGAAGAAGACGCCGCGCGGCCAGCCCCAGTGACCGTTGCCGTGCCAGCCGTTGTCGTGCCAGCCGTCGCAACGATCCCACTGGTTCCACCGGTTCCAGTCGTTGTCCCAGAGATCCCAGCCCCAGTCCCCGTGGCAATCCTTGGGGTGGTGGCGGACCTCGGTGAGGGTGGGGGCGCCCGGCTCGGCCGTTGCGGGTACGGCCAAGGCGGCCAAAGGTATTGCGGCGACCGCGCCTGCGACGGCCACGCGGGCCAGCATCCGTCCGGTCGCGGACTTGCTTGTGGTGGACAACATCAATCCTTTCACGCTGCGGCGAACTGCTCGTTCGCCATCCCCTCGCGGAGATACGTCCGCCTGAGCTGGGCGAACGGGTCGGGACATGACGTGCCGTCGTCGTCGCCGGAATGCGACCCCCTGGACATACCGCCGTGCGGGCGACCGCACGCCTACACTCTGCACCACTCGGGCCGAAACGTCACTGGGAGATCGGCATTCGAGAAGACTTTCAGTCCGAAGTACTACCCCGATGGGGGGATCCCCTGAGTGTGACGCCGGGGTTGTACCGGACCGCCCTGGCGTACTCGTTGCGCCGCAGACGTATCCGCCGACCGGCCGCGTCGTCCCGTGCGTTCGGAGCGCTCACCTCGTCTCAGTGCCTGTACCCCGCGAATAGCAACTATCTGGCAATGGACCCGGCGTGTAAGGTTCCCCGCGAATCGGTTCCGACTCGCCACGATGCCTCTCGAGCCTTGCCACGGCCGTCGCAACGCGCCAGACTGGGCAAATGACAACCCTGTCTGTGGTGTCAGCCGATTCGGCCGCCGCCGAGCTCGGACGCGCGGCGCGCAAACGGATCTCGCGTTCCGCGCTCGGCGCCTGGCAATCTGCGGCCGACCGCATCGATCCGGTTACCACGCTGGAGCGCCAGGCTGCCACCCGTGTCCCCGAGCTCGTTCCCATTCGCTACGCGCGGATGGCCGCCGCGCCGTTCCCGTTCCTGCGCGGCGCGCCCGCCATCATGGCCGCCGATCTGGCCGCGTCCCCGAACACCGGGTTGACCGTGCAACTGTGCGGTGACGCGCACCTGTCGAACTTCGGCCTGTTCGCCTCGCCGGAACGCTCGCTGGTGTTCGACCTGAACGATTTCGACGAGACCTTGCCGGGTCCGTTCGAATGGGATGTGAAGCGCTTGGCCGCCAGCATCGCGGTCGCCGCCCGGGCCAACGGCCGCCCCGACGTCGACGCGGAGCAAGCCGTGCTTGCCGCCGCCCGCGGCTACCGCGAAGCGATGCTCCGGTTCGCCGCGCTCGACGGCATGACGGTCTGGTACCAGCAGGTCAACGCCGACGCTGTCGCGGCGGTGGTGCGCAATCCCAAGCGGCGCAAGGGCGTCGAACGGACGCTGGCGTCGGCGCGCGCCCGCACCAGCCTGCAAGCGCTGGAGAAGCTCACCGAGCCCGGCGCCGACGGTCGCGTCCGGATCCGGCACCGTCCGCCGTTGCTCACGCCCCTCGAACCGGCGGAAGAGGAGGCGGTCTCGTCGGTATTCGCCGCTTACCGTCGCAGCCTGCCCGAGGAGCGCCGGGTGTTGCTGGACCGGCACCGGTTGGTCGAGGTCGCCCGCAAGGTGGTAGGCGTCGGCAGCGTCGGCACCAGATGCTTCATCGGCCTGCTCGTCGACCGCGACACCTCCGGTCCGCTGTTCCTCCAGGTCAAAGAGGCCCAGGAGTCGGTGCTGAGCCCGCATCTGACGAAGAGCCAGTTCCGGCACCAAGGCCACCGGGTGGTCCACGGGCAGCGACTCATGCAGGCCGCCAGCGACATCTTCCTCGGCTGGGCCACCGGGCCGGAGGGTCGCCACTACTACTGGCGTCAGCTGCGAGACATGAAGGGCTCCGCGGTGATCGAGGACATGCCCTTCGCGGCGCTGACCGAGTACGCCACGCTGTGCGGATACAGCCTGGCGCGTGCCCACGCCCGCTCCGGCGATCGCGTCGCCATCGCCGCGTATCTCGGGACCGGTGATGCGTTCGATCGCGCGATGGCGGCGTTCGCCCTCGCGTATGCGGACCAGACCCTCGAGGATCACCAGGCGCTGCTCGAGGCGATCGAGACCGGACGCGTCGTCGCCGCCGAACCGGAGGCGTGAGACCGAGCCGAGCCCGTCGCGGGTGCGCGGTTCGGCGGTCGAGCGAGCGGCGTCGAAGAGTCCTTCTACACTGGCTACCGATGAGTAAGTTCTTCGATTCGGTCGACGAGGTGACCCGGCGTCTGACCGCGGCGGGTTACCTGCCGTCCCTGGATATCGCCACGGCCGTGTTCCTCGCCGGACACCTCGGCAAGCCGTTGCTGATCGAGGGTCCCGCAGGCGTCGGCAAGACCGAGCTGGCGAGGGCCGTCGCCGCGGCGACCCAGGCCGAACTGATCCGCCTGCAGTGCTACGAGGGCATCGACGAGGCGCGCGCCCTCTACGAGTGGAACCACGCCAAGCAGCTGCTGCGCATCACCGCCGCCGACAGCGAGGACTGGAACCGCACGCGCGATCACGTCTTCACCGAGGAGTTCCTGCTCGACCGCCCGCTGCTGGCCGCCATCCGCAACCCCGAACCCACCGTCCTGCTCATCGACGAACTCGATAAGGCCGACGTCGAACTCGAAGGGCTGCTGCTCGAGGTGCTCGGCGACTTCCAGGTCAGCATCCCCGAGTTCGGCACCGTCACCGCGGTGCGCAAGCCGTTCGTCATCGTCACCTCCAACGCCAACCGCGACCTCTCCGAAGCGCTGAAGCGGCGCTGCCTCTACCTGCACATCGACTATCCGACGGCAGAACTCGAGCGCGCGATCGTCCGGATGAAGGTGCCCGAGCTGGACGAGGCGCTCGGCGAGCCGATCGTGCGGGTGGTCGGCGCGCTGCGCGAACTGCCGCTGCGCAAATCGCCGTCGATCGCCGAGACCGTCGATTGGGCGAAGACGCTCGTGGCGCTGGGGGCGCGGAACCTGACCAACGGCGTTGTGCGCTCGACACTGGGTGTGCTGTTGAAGTATCAGTCGGACCACCGCATCGCGGTCGAGAAGCTGGCGTTGTCGGACGCGGAGCGCGACGGACGATGAAGGGACCCGGCCTCGAATGCGTTGTCCCGCAGCTGGGCAATTGTCGAATCGCCTTCGTCGGTGGGGGATTTCGTGTCGTCCAGCTGCGAGACCGTCGGTGCGGCAGCGGTAGGTCGCGCCTCGGGTGGTCCGGGGAAAGGGCTCTATGGTGAGCGCGCCGTCCCACCGTGACCTGCGGGTCGGTTCCGACGAGACGCTGACAGACCGTCTCGTCGACTTCGTCGGCCTGCTGCGCGAACACGGCATCCACGCGGGACCCAGCGAAACCGTCGACGCCGCGGCGGCGATCGTCGCGCTCGGCATCGAGAACCGCGACCGCCTGCGTTCGGGTCTGGCCGCCTGTCTGCTCCGCCGCAACGGCCAGCGCGCCGTTTTCGACCAACTCTTCGACCTCTACTTCCTGACCGCCGAGCGGCCAACGCCCGCAACGGTTCCCGAATCCATCGACACGCTGCGCGAGCGTCTGACCGCCGCATTGGCCACCGATGATCAGGCCGCCCTCGCCGAACTCGCCCGCCAAACACTCACCGAGCTAGGCGGTTACGGCGGAGTGGGCGGGGCGGGTCAACCCTCCCGACCGGTCACCACCGCCTCCGGAGCGGGCTGGTCCTCATACCAGACCATGAAAGCCCTTCGCCCGGAAGAACTTCTGGACCGGATCGTCGCAGGCATGAGCGGCGCGGGTGAACTCGACTCCGCCGTCCAGACCATCGAGGCGCAACGTCGGCTGCGTGCCTTCCGCAGCGCCGTACAAACCGAGGCGCGCCTGCGCTCGGCCGACCTTCGCGGCACCGACTACATCGCCCGCCGGGGCGTCGACACCGCCACCGACCGGATCGATTTCCTCGGCGCCCGCGAACAAGACCTCGCCGAAATGCGCCGCCTCGTCAACCCGTTGGCGCGCAAACTCGCCACCCGCCTCGCCGCCCGCCGCCGCAAGGCCGTCCGCGGCCAGATCGACATGCGCCGCACCCTGCGCCGCTCCATGGCCACCGGCGGCGTCCCCGTCAACCCGGTGCTGCGCGCCCGCAAACACGGCCGCCCCGACCTCGTCGTCCTGGCCGACCTCTCCGGCTCCGTCACCGGCTTCGCCGAATTCACCCTCCAACTCGTCCAAGCGCTGCAAGACCAATTCAGCAAAGTCCGCAGCTTCGGCTTCATCGACACCTGCGACGAGATCACCGGCTTCTTCACCCCCGGCGAACCACCCCAGCCCGGCCTCTCCACCCGAATCATCCGCGAGGCGAACGTCTCTCGCTTCGGCAGCAGCAACTACGGCGAAGCCCTCCGCACCTTCGCCGACACCCACCTCGAAGCCCTCGGCCCCCGCACCTCCCTCCTCATCCTCGGCGACGCCCGCACCAACCGCACCGACCCCAACCTCCCGGCCCTGGAGGCGATGACCGACCGAGCCAAACACGCCCACTGGTTGAACCCGGAACCGGCCCGGTCGTGGGCCACGGGGGATTCCGCCGCGTTGACCTACGCGGATCACGTGACGATGCACGAATGCCGCAATGTGCGTCAGCTGACCGAAGTGATCAGCCGCCTACTCCCTGCGTAAGGTCAGCCGAATCGGCGCCGTTAAGCGCCCTCGTGTTGTGTCAAATCGACTGGTATCGAGCGCATTTCAGGTCCACCGTCGAAATATTCGTTGACAGCAACTCGGCATTGCAGGACAATCGTCCAGCAGTGTGGTGCTCGCTTTGGTCTCGGAGGGGGTGTCGAGGCGCGGCGAGGGGATTGTCCAGACATGGCTCGAATTCAGGGATTTCTTCCGAATAGCCAACAAGTACGGCCGCATAAACTGGATAACCGCGTTGAGTGCGAGTGGCAGGTGATCGAGGATGCCGACGATTCGCCGCTGCTTCATCTGACGACATTCGGGTCTGAGCACCGCGCGTCGCATCGTAAGAGCAGTCAATCGCTCCAGCTCGACCGAGAGAGCGGCGCCGAGCTCTTCGAGATACTTTGTAAGGCGTTCGGTTTCGTGGCGCCAGCAGGTGTTGGCAGGGACGAGGCGCGGCTCATCGCGGCGTACCGAGCGAACCCAGCTCTCTTCCGGAAGCTGATCGAGGACGACGAGGCAGCACACGATGTCGTGGCCATGGCTCATCGCAGGCAGCAGGTCGATCGATTCCATCGCTTGCTTACCGACGACGCCTTCTTCGACGCGGAGGCCGCGGCCACAGCATCGGGCAAAGCAGAGGCTGTCTGGCAGAACTTCTTCGATGAGAATCCCTGGATCTTTGGGCTTTCTGTCGGCGCACAACTTCTGACCTCGTGGGACGACAGGAGCCTCGAACAGGTCGTGGCGGGCTTCACTGTTGGCGGCGTCGGCAAGCGGGTGGATGCCCTCATGCGGACATCCGGTCGGATTCGATCGATGGTTTTCGGCGAGTTCAAGACGCACAAGACGGGTCTACTGGGTTCAAAATATCGTTCTGGCTGTTGGGCGCCCTCCACGGCCTTGTCGGGCGCAGTGGCGCAGTCGCAAGGTACGGTTCACCGCGCCGTCTTGGAACTCCAAGAGCGGCTGCAGGACAAGGCTCCCGACGGAAGCGATCTTCCGGGGCGCTTCACCTATCTCCTGCGCCCGCGTTCGTATGTGGTCATAGGTCAGCTGTCTCAATTCGTCGGCCCGGACGGCGGGGAGCATCAGGACAAGTTCCGATCGTTCGAACTCTTCCGTCGGCAGCTCGTAGAGCCGGAAGTAGTGACATTCGATGAGCTGTATGCCAGGGCTGAGTGGTTGGTCTCGTCTCTACCAGTCAGCGATGAGTGAGCCGCGAACAAACTGACGATTTTGCGATGTCCGGTCCGCACCGCCGGATCGGGTTTGGTATCAGCTGGCGGCCTCGAAAGACGCGAACCGTTCTTTCAATCGATCCCGTGAGGGCTGGTCGCGCCGTCGAGGTGGCGGCACTAGTCGCTTGCCGTTCATTTCGCGAAACCCGTGTCGCAGCATCGGTCCATCACTGAGATCGTTCATCAGCCTCGGTCCGATGACGATGTCCAAGTCGGGGGAGATGCCGAGCAGGTTTGCGTCGAACGCGGCGTGGTGGATCTTGCAGAGGCAGAGGCCATTCGTTACTTCAGGCGTCCCGTGCTCGTAGTTGTCTGCAATGATGTGGGCTGCATCCAACAGTTGGCGGTATCCGAGACCGCAGATCCCGCAGCGATTGTCGTATGCAACCAGAACCCTTCCCCTGAACTCGGGCTGGTGCAGTCGTTGTTTGGCCAGGCGGCGCGTGTAGCGCCGCTCCAGGGGACTCAGGTTGTCCGGGTCCGGAACTTCCGCAAGATCCTTATCCAGCGCGAGTAAGAACCGCTTCCGCGCCTTGTCGTCGTTGATGACGTAAACAGGAAACACGGGAACATAGATTCCTGCACGAATCCATCGAAGGAGGATGATCGGCAGTTGCAGTTCGTGTGCTCTCCGTAGCTTCGCGTTGTCGCCGTCCGTGCTTCCGGCTCGGTACGAGTACACGAACATGGAGTCGCCGATCTCCTCATCCGCATAGGGGCTGTTCGGATTCGAGACGATCGACAATGTTGCCATCAGATCGCGGGGATTCCAGATGCCGCGGTTCTGGTCGATGAGACGACGTGGTCCACCCTCGAGCGGAAACGCGGACAGCTCGTCGCGGTGCAACGAACCCTTCTCCTGCACCTGCTGGGCGAGATGATCGAAGATCATCTCGCGCAACTCGAGCTCCAGCTTCACCCCACGATCCACGTGTGGAGTGTGCCATGTTCACCCTCGCCAGTCACGGATTCGTGAGCGAACCTGCGTCATTCACCCGGGGTGCACCATGCACCGATCGGCTAGTGAGGGCTACTAAGTCGACCCTCGAACCGGCGACGTAGGTTGGCTACCCTTGGGACAAGCGATGTCCTTGATGCGCGCATAACTGCGTAGGCCCCGGCGAAAACCGGGGTCCACTTCGATCGCAGCCGATGGCCGTTTGAAGTGTCAGATTCCGAGGCGCTCGAGCATCCAGTCCTCGGCTGCTTTGAGATCGTTGCGGGGAATGGCTCGGTTGGCGTAATGCGGCTTGCTAACCCAACGACGCGAGCCAGGGCCAGTCATGGGTCGTACGACCCACCGACCGAACTCGCGGCGAACGCCCTGGTACCCGCCACCGGTGTCATGCGGATGCAGCTTCCGCCGACGTGGCAGTGTCAGCGCCAGCGCGCGGACAACCCCGGTCACCCGGGCGCTTATGCTGACCGGGCCGATGTAGTCGGCGTAACGTCGTCCATTCGGTAGACCCATGTCATCCCCTCTATCCGCACTCGGCGGCTGTGACGGCCCGCGCTTCGGACGCGGTTTCGATGGGACCGTATTGCCTGCCCTGGATAGTACCCATCACCGACGAGAAGATCCGCCAGTATCCAGCCGAGCATGGGGCGCTGGCTGTGTATGTCTGGCGGGCCCAAGGGACGAGACTGGTGCGGATATGCTCGCCCACAGAATCCCAACCGCCAGATGCGTTACGGCGCTGCATGGTGAGGTAGTACACGTGGGTGAGACCTGGGTCGCCATCGGTCGGCATATCGCATTCAGCCCACCCGTAGCCTTCAATCTTGGGCGGTAAAACCGTTGGTGTGGTCCATGGGCTGAAGCCGTTGTCGCATATAGGTTTCTTCGCTTGGATCGGTGCGGCGGTGGCCGGTCCCGCGTTGAAGACCAACGCAGAGGCCAGCATCGCAGCTATCGCAACAAGCCGAGAAGTGTTGTACAGCAACGTTGTCTCCATTCTGAATAGCCTGACCGGTCCGCAACCGATCAGGTCTTCCGTGACGCGTCGGGCTTCGTCCCGCCCGTGTCCTTGCGTTCGATCCGCTCGCGGATCTCTCTCGCGATGCGGCCCTTCGGAATCCGGTCCGGCCACACGATCACTCCGACCGTCACCGCCAGCGGTAGCCCGATCACGACAACCCAACCGAACACAATCACGGCTGACGTTCTGCCGCGTTCAGCCACTCCGCGAGCCTGTCCAGGGACCCAGAGCAGACGACGCGGTGATCGTTGGACATCTCCCACCCATACGGCGGCCGGTTCACACGCCGGATCGTGAGCGAGCGGACCGCAGCACGCGCTGAGAGCGCTTCCAGCATCGGCCGGATTACCTCGCTCATGCCGACCGCTTCGGCGGTTCCCACTGCGTCGATGCTTCGGCTACGCGCCGGATCCTCAGGCCGGGCAACCGGCATCGGATACGGGCGATTGGCCTTGGGGGTGCGCTTCACCAACGACACGGTTTCCCTCCTGTTCCCATTGACAGCACCCGGCACCGGGGAAGCCGCCTACCGATGACCTAGTGACTGGAACTCACCCGGTGCCACGTGCGGAATTGAAGCTACGAAAGGGCGGCGTCTCGGGTCCATGCCTATGCACAGGAATGCACGGATCGATGGATACCAGCCCGCAATCGGCATTCTTCGGTCAGACTCGGATCTGTCGATGCCATGCATGTGCATAACTGACAGGAGGACTCTGACATGGGACTTACGTTCCTTGGCAAAGGCGGAAGCGAAGCCAATGGATGCCCGTCTCTGTACGCCACCGACCACGGTTACTTGATCCAGGGATGGGAGACCGACGAGCCCGGGACAGTCGAAATCCCACATATGCTAACGGGATTCGTCGAGCCAGACACGTTCATCGGTGCGACCATGACGGACACCGGTCGAGGCACGTTCACCCTGTCGGGCCGACCGGTGACCGAGCCTGAGACGCTGGCACAGCTCGAACTGGCAGACGATGAGACGGCAATCGAGGTCAAGAAGAGAGTGAGGACGTTCTACGGTGCTACTGGTCGACGGTGACCCCTGGCCGGAATGGTTCCGTGGGCTCCGACGCAGCGCGTTCCATCTCGAGGTCCGGGACTCGTACGCCGAGCCTGCCGAGAACAACCGTCTGCGAGCGTTCCTCGACGGAGACCCACCACCGGATGAGCCGCCTGTCCCGTGGCATGGCCTCATGCGGGAGACCGCGGACCGAGGCGTATCCGTGAGCCGGGTCCGCGTTGTCACCGTGCCACTCAGCGGCTACCACCGTTGGCTACTGTCGATCACGGGCCGGAACATCGAATCCGGGGAAGACATCCGGTATCTGCCCCGCCATCTCGCCGGGGAAGTCCCACCAGATGACTGGTGGTTGTTCGATGACGAACATGTCGCTTTCAATCTGTCCGATGCCAACGGCAGACCGGCTGGCGCTGCGGTTACCACCGATCCACGGATCGCGGAGTACTGCCGGGGCGTGCAAGCGCGGCTGTGGGACCTGGCGACGCCGTACGCGGAGTACGTCACCACGTGACGAGTTCGATCCAGCAACAGCGCGAAGCTTTCGGGGGCCGACTCCGGGAGCTTCGCCTTGCCGCGGGCTTATCCGGCGCCGAACTGGCCCGGCGAAACGGATGGCATCAAACCAAGGTGCCGAAGATCGAGTACGGGCGGATCAATCCATCCGACAACGATATTCGCGCCTACTGCCACCACACCGGCAACAACGACCAGTTGTCGGACCTACTCGCTACCCGCCATAACATCGAAACCGCCTATCTCGAATGGCGGAAGGTGCTCGGTGTAGGCACCAAGCAGCGTCAACATGCCCTGGTCAGTCTGACCGAGATGGCTCAGATCATCCGGGTATACAACCCGCACTTCATTCCCGGATTTCTCCAGACTGCCGAGTACGCGGCGGTGGTGCTCCAGAACGTGAGCACGTTCTACCAGACACCCAACGATGTAGAGGTTGGTGTCGCGAAACGTCTGGAGCGTCAACAACTCATGTACCGAGGGAACCGCCGGTTCCACTTCCTAGTAGGAGAGCAAGCGCTGTACACAACGGTCGGTGCCGATGGTGTAATGGCCGGGCAGCTGGACCGGTTGCTTGCTGTGACCGGGCTACCCCGAGTCACGCTCGGGATCGTGCCCGCGACTGCGGGGATACCGTTCGCGCCAACGAACTTTTCGATGTTCGATCAGAAGATCGTCCTTGTCGAAGCGATCACCGCCGAACTGACCGTCACCCAACCTCGGGAGATCGCCCTCTACGGACGGGCGTTCGACACTCTTGCACGGCAGTCGGTTACGGGCGAGGCGGCGCGAAAGCTGATCGGGGCAGCACTCGATACCCGACGTGGCCGCTTCGAACTGAGCTAGCCACCGCTCCTGGTTGCGGCAGTCCCCACCTCATTGAGGACCGGTTAGCGGGCTCGCCAGTCACTATCGTGACAACGAATCTGAGCTAGATGGATAAGGATGCAGACAGCGAACTCTTACGCGGTGATTTCGTGCTCTCCGCCGTCGCCCTCTGCGTCGTCGAGCCAGCTCGCACTGCCGCGGTCACTGATGTACTCACCGCCTGGCGGATTCGCGTAGACCTCCCTGAGCGCTGCACGGACGGCGTGCGAAGCGTTTGCGAGATTGCGGTCCCGAGCGCGCGTCCAGTCGGTCCATGTCCATCCTGCCCCCGGATCGACGTGGTACTCGGTAACCGTTCTCGGGGATCCGTCTACGAAAACCTGTATCTCGGTCGGCCCGTCGGGATCCCGGGCGACTACGACTTCGATTGCTGACGTTGCATCGTTAGGAACGATGCTGGCGTGATTGATCTCGAGCGGATCCACTGACGCGTGAAGCGATACGTGGGCTGAATCGACTGTTCGGGTTGCCTGGGTGAGCGCGCGGGCACCCAAGCGAACGACTTCACCCAAGGTCCCGAGATCCAGCGAGAGCTCGAACTCGCTCCCGTGTGACGGTCCGAAGATCAGCGTTACGCTGTCTCCGTCGTCGTCATCAGATGCGGCTCGTACTGGGCAACCCCGTTGCGTGGCAACCCAACTGCCGATGGCCAGACGTTCGAACATGTCATTCCCCTCTGACTCGTTAGATCGTGGCTGCTCGAAAGTCGGCCGCTTGCCTCCCGCATGGCCCTCCCGCCGACCGTGTGATCATAGATGAGATATATCTG
>NZ_JBYIRW010000025.1:0-93926 GCF_057708325.1 Nocardia sp. bgisy134 | reverse complement strand
CGACGACCTCGCCCTGCAACCGCCGCGGCTGTTTCGGCTACGACACTGGCTGGCACGCGCCCCCGTCGGGAAACGTCGAACCCGTTGGCCTTGGCCCATTCCCGCACCAGGCCGGGACGAGGTCGGATGTGGCCGAGGACGTCCGCGGCGCGCTGCGGGTCGCATCACGCGACCCGATCATCACCACACTGTATGAACGCGGCCGTCCGCTGAATGTTCGACATCTCAAGGTGCCTGCCCGCGAGTGCTTTTCGGCGAACCTTCTACACGGAAGCGGGCGCTGCCTTGCGAATTTTGTCCATCAGGCTCTACTCGACGTGGTTGCGAAAAGAACTTCCAGATTGCGAAAGGGTGGTTGCCTGAAGCGCCCACACCAACGTCGACAGCTTCGGTAGCCAGCGACAACTGGGGTCGGGAGGAATGACCCAGTACAGGTCGCTGTGGAAGTGCTGCGGCGAAGGGAGCCGGATTCGGCTCGACGTTTGCAGCAAGATTCCGCCGCGCGTGGTGATCTCGCTGGATTCGACAACCGTATCGGCCTCGGCGAGAAAAGTGTAGCGCGGTCGAGGATACCGCGATCCGACGACGGGCCCCTGGCTTCGGGCAGCGCCGAGCCTGTCGATCACCTGATCTCCCACCGGGCGAGGAACGACCACCCCACAGAACCCGCCGACCACGGTCAGGATCACATGCCCGCCCGACTTGGTGACCGGCCAACCGAACAACCGCAGGTCTACACTCGCACGTCGGTCAGTCCTTCTTCCAATCATGAGAGTCCTCGCTGTCTACGCGAATTCCGTAAAGACGCTCGGGTGTACACAGCCGTACCCGCGCGCCGGAGGGCATGAGCCGGGCAGCCATATAAGTGCTCGATCACTGCTCCGCGCGTTGTGACGGAGGCGCAGAGCAGCGTGTGTCGGTGTTAGCTCCAACGCGAGTGCTCCCGGACCAGCGGAGCACTGCGTACCTTTTGATCTGTGCGATTCGGGAAAGGCCTGGTCGATCACCGCAATGATCTCCGTGCGGACCGCGGGGCAGGTCACACCTTGCCCGCGAGCATCACGGTTACCGACTCGACGAAACCGTGATAATCAGTTCATAACTGGAGACTGAGCTGCATTGCGGCACTCACGACAGGGACGACTACCGTAGCGCCCTGGTGGCCGTCGACTTATTCGAAGCCCGCTCGTTCACAGTGCGACCGCCAGGCGGGTGCCCTGGTCGATGGCGCGTTTGGCATCGAGTTCGGCGGCGACATCGGCTCCGCCGATCAGGTGCGGACTCGCTCGCCGAGCGATGAGCTGAGCGTGTAAGGTGCGTTCGGATTCCTGCCCGGTGCAGAGGATTACGTTGTCCACGGCGAGGACATGCTCCACACCGTCGATGTGGTAATGCAGGCCCTCGTCATCAATACGGTCGTAGGTCACGCCAGCGATCATTGCCACACCGCGGTGTTTGAGTTCGGTGCGGTGAATCCATCCGGTGGTCTTGCCCAGTCCGGCGCCGACCTTGCTGGTTTTGCGTTGGAGCAAGGTCACCGCACGCGCGGAGGGCTGTCGGCGCGGTTCGGTCAGTCCGCCCGGGCCTTCCTGTTCGATGTCGATGCCCCAGTTGGCGAGGAATGCGGTGATGTTCTGGTCGGCGTGATCGCCTGGATCGGTGAGGAATTCGGCGACATCGAATCCGATGCCGCCCGCACCGAGAATCGCCACCCGATCACCGACCGGCGCTTTGTCGCGCAGCACGTCCAGGTAATCCAGCACCTTGGGATGGTCGACGCCGGGCAGGTCCGGGGTACGGGGGGTGACGCCGGTCGCCAGCACGATCTCATCGAATCCTTGCGCTACGTCATCGACTGTCACGGTGGTGCGGAGCCGGACCTCGACTCCCAAGGTCTCGAGCTGGTTGCGGTAGTAGCGCAGCATCTCGTTGAATTCATACTTGCCCGGCACTTGGCGGGCGATGTTCAACTGGCCGCCGATCTCGTCGGCGGCATCGAAAAGAGTTACCCGATGGCCACATTCGGCGGCAGTCACCGCGCATGCCAGCCCCGCCGGGCCGGCGCCGACGATCGCCACGGACTTACCCCGGCGCGTGGGCCCGAGTACCAGCTCGGTCTCGTGGCAGGCGCGCGGATTGACCAAGCACGAAGTGATCTTGAACGAAAAGGTATGGTCCAGGCACGCCTGGTTGCAGCCAATACAGGTGTTGATCGCCTCGGCTCGACCTGCGGCGGCCTTGGCCACAAACTCCGGATCGGCCAAGAACGGGCGCGCAAGTGACACCATATCGGCGTAGCCCTCGGCGAGCAGCTCCTCGGCCTTGTCCGGGGTGTTGATGCGGTTGCTGGTGACCAGAGGCACCGTTACCACGCCTTTGAGTTTCTTCGTCACCCATGCGTACGCGCCACGCGGCACCGAAGTGGCAATGGTGGGAATCCGGGCCTCGTGCCAGCCGATTCCGGTATTGATGATGGAGGCGCCCGCTACCTCAATGGCTTTGGCAAGGGTGACGACCTCGTCGAAGGTGGAGCCGTTGGGGACCAGGTCCAGCATGGACAGCCGGTAGACGATGATGAAGTCGGTGCCCACGGCCGCACGGATGCGGGACACGATCTCGACGGGGAATCGCATCCGGTTCCCGTAGGGGCCGCCCCACCGGTCGCTGCGATGGTTGGTCTGCGCGGCGATGAATTCGTTGATGAGGTACCCCTCAGAACCCATCACCTCGACACCGTCATATCCGGCCTGCTTCGCAAGTACCGCGCAGCGGACGAAATCCTCGATGGTCTGCTCAATCTCGGCAGCGGTGAGTTCGCGCGGTACGTGCGGGCTGATAGGAGCCTGCAGGGGGCTGGGGGCGACCAGACCCGGATGGTAGGCGTAGCGGCCGAAGTGCAGGATCTGCAGGGCGATTTTGCCGCCTGCGGCGTGCACGGCATCGGTGACTACCCGGTGCTGTGCGGCTTCGTCGTCGTTGGTCAGCATGGCCCCACCCGGATAGGGTCGACCAGCCTCGTTCGGGGCGATGCCACCGGTGACGATTAGGCCGACCCCGCCTTGCGCGCGTTCGGCGTAGAAGGCTGCCATCCTGCCGAACCCGTTCGGCGCTTCCTCCAGGCCGACATGCATCGACCCCATCACGACACGGTTACGCAGGGTGGTGAAACCGAGGTCCAGCGGCTGCAACAGGTGCGGATACGACACGGCGTTCATCATGGACTCCATTAATCAATTTATTTACTAAGAAGATAGGCTAACCGGAGGTTTGCCATTTGGCAATGAGTATTCGAGTCGACCGCCGAGAGGCCTGAACGTGAGCAACGAGGCGCCGATCGATGACCGACCGAGCGAACTCGGACCAACGGATTCTCCTGTGCGAACGGGTTTCGCGGAGCAGCGGCAGGTATGAGGCCGACTCGCTCGACCTCCTCAAGCCATGCCCGCTCGCTGACTGGTTTTCTGTGCTGGACATTGCCGGAATGCCGAGCTACTGTTTCTGGCTAATATTCAAGTAATTGACCCACAGAGGTGAGCATGCACTCCTTCCGAAAAGCCATCGAGGCTCGCGACATGGCCGCCGTCGAGGCACTGTTGGCCGACAATGTCGTATTCACCAGCCCCGTAGCGTTCAAGCCGTATCCCGGCAAGCCCATCACCGCTGCAATCCTGCGGGGCGTACTACGGGTGTTCGAAAATTTCCACTACGTGCGCGAGATCGCCGACGCCGACGGCCGTGAGCACGCGCTGATCTTCGAAGCCACGGTGGACGGCAAACATGTCACCGGCTGCGACTTCCTTCACTTCGACGAACACGGCAAGATCGACGACTTCATGGTTATGGTGCGGCCGCTGTCCGCAGCCACCGCCCTGGCTGCACGCATGGGCGAGCAATTCGAGCGCATCCAAGCCGAAGCCACCGTTTAGCCTGAGATCGAGGCGAGCGTGAGCGACTTCTGGAGTACGGCGATGGGTAGCATCTTTAATTCGCAATAACTTGTCCTTTCGCTGTAGTCGCGTCACGCTCGCCGTAGCGCCCATGGTGGCGCGGCGTCAGCGTGGCCGAGACCTCGCACCATGCCGTCGTCACCGATCCCCGGTTTGGAGCACGACCGCCTACACTGCGCACCACTGAGGCACGAGCGCATGTTGATGCTTCCCGACGCCCGAGGCTGCCGGGCTCGGATGACAGCTGGACCTGGCCGCTGTCAGGGTTGCGGGCGGCATGGCTGCACGTCACCGTCGGCGGCCTGTGCGGCGTTGGCGTCGGCCCGGTGATCACCAGCCTCTACGACCGCGATCCCGCTTTCACCCGACACCCTGTCCCCGTTACTGAATGAGACTGCCCCAGAGGATCGAGCGGTGGTGGCCAGGATGACACGAGTGACGCCGTCAGGATCATCGATCATCGGGACGTGACCCACGTTCGGCAGGGTCTCGAACTGCGCCTGGGGCAATCGGTCGACCGCGATTCTGCCGTTGATCTGCTGCGGGAAGACCCTGTCGCACCCTGACCATGCGACGGTGATCGGGCACGGTGAGACTGGCATCGACGCGATCTGCTCTCGGGTAGCCAGTAGCTCTTCGGTGACCGTACAACCGAGGAGGTCGTCGACGATTCCGAGTGCTTGGGCTGGCGTGAGCCGGTCACCGCGCCCGGCGATAGTGCGAAACGTCAACTGCCGCACCAATGGCAGATGGAAACCGACCGGCGCTAGCGGGCGTGTCCGGCGGGCGAGTGTGGCCGCGGCAGCGATGCGTGCGGCCGATGCGGCGTGGCCGGTGCCGTGCGCAGTCCAGAATCCTGCTGGTGAGAGCGCACAGACGGTACGTGCCCGCCCCTTGCGGGCAAGTTCGAGGGCGACCCACCCGCCGAGTGAGTTTCCGGCGAAATGCGCTGTATCCCAGCCATTCTTGTCGAGGAGCCGCTCGACCTCTTCGACAAAGCTGCGAATTTCAACTGGTCGTGACTCGACGGGAGCGCCGCCGCGATGTCCCAGCGCTGTCGGGGCGATCACCTCGTGATGCTCCGACAATGCCGACATGACAGATCCCCAGATATCTGCGGAGTTCGTCACGCCATGCAGAAGAACCAGTGGTGTCCGGCTCATCGTGTGTACCGCCCCATCATGTCGCTTTCTATCTTGCCGTGAACAACGACCCACCGCGCCCCCGATGGATCACGCAACAGACTCTAGACCGAGGCGAGTAGTCGGCAATTTGCGCCGAGTCGATACGACTTGGCCAGGGAGCCCCACTCAAATCCATTGGAACAAAGCCTATTACGTCCGGACTGCCGGTCGCTGCGAAGCGGATTGCAGGAAGTCGTCGAAGGCTTGCAGCGCTTCGGGAGAGGCTGCCCGCTCGCGAAACACAACCGCTTCGTCCTCGATGACTTGCAGCACCTCGCTGCGATTTCGGCGCATCAGGCGCTTGGTGGTACGCACGGCTTCGGTCGGGATTTGCCGCAGAGATCGGGCGGTGTCGATAGCGACGGTCAAGGCGGCACCGTCGTCGACCACACTGTTGATCAGCCCGGCGGTCTCGGCGCGTGCGGCGTCGAAACGCCCTCCCAGCAACAGCATTTCCGCGGCGCGTTTGTCGCCTGCGATTTTGGGCAGCAGCAGTGTCGAAGCGGCTTCTGCGCTGAGTCCGAGCTTGACGAAGGGAACCGAGAAGATGGTCGACCGGCCCGCGTAGGCCAGGTCGCAATGCAGGAGCATGGTGGTGCCTATGCCGATCGCGTAGCCCTCGACCGCGGCGATCACCGGTTTGTCGGCGCTGATCAGCAAATGCAGCAGAGCGAGCGGTTCCTCGAATCCTTTCTGGTCGCGGAAGTCGGCCATATCGTTGCCGCTGGTGAAGATGCCGCCGTGGCCGGTAAGGATGATGACGTCGATGTGCGGGTCGGCTTCAGCGGCCGCGATACTGTCAGCCAGGACGCGATAGGTTCTGGTGTCGAATGCGTTTCGAGTGTCCGGCCGGTCGATCGCCAGCACTTGGATCCCGGGTTCGACGTCTGTGATTCGTATGGTCATTGATGAGTCCTAGATGAGCACTGCTGGCCTGCCCGCCGGGTAATCGGGCAGGCCAGCATGTCGATGTAGCGGTGTCGGCGTGCTCAGGCGAGCAGGCTGATGGTTTCCGCGACGCACGCCGGTTTCTGCGCGTGCTCGAGTTCGATAGTGATGGTGAAGATGACGCGGGTGCCGGTCGCCGTGGTCTCCACCTCATCGAGCCGTACGACGCCCCGAACCCGTGATCCCACCGGAACCGGCGCGATGTAGCGGACCTTGTTGCTGCCGTAATTGACGGCCATCCGGATACCCTCGACCTGCACAGTGCGCTCGAGGATCGTGGGGATCAGCGACAAGATGAGATAGCCGTGGGCGATGGTCGTGCCGAACGGTCCCATCGCGGCTCGGGCGGGGTCGGTGTGGATCCACTGGTGATCACCGGTGACCTCGGCGAAGGTGTCGATCTGCTGCTGGGTGATCACTTGCCAGTCGCTGGCGCCCAGTTCAGTTCCCACCAATGAGGGCAGTTCGTCGATCCCGTTGATCGTGTGCATGTTGACGTCCTTCCCCTAGTCAGCGGCCGACGAATTCGGCGGTGGTGCGTGTCAGAAACGCCTGCACGCCGATCGCGGCGTCTTCGGAGGTGAACAGTTTCCGGATAGTCGGCACCAGTTCGGCTTCCGCAGCGGCGTCCCCGTCACGCTGGGCCTGGCGCGCGTTGCTCAGCGTCGCCTGCACTCCGAGAGGGGCTTGGCGCGCGATCGCCTCGGCGATGGCGACCGCGCGCTGCACATGGTCGCCGTCGGCGACGATGTCCTGCACAATGCCGATGCGGCGCGCTTCTGTGGTGTCGAACTCTTCGGCAGTGAGCATCCAGCGCATGGCGTTGCCCCAGCCCGCGGCCCGCGGGAATCGGATGGTGGCTCCGCCGAACGGGTAGATTCCGCGGGACACCTCGAGCTGAGCGAATTTCGTGGACTCCGCGGCGACGACGATGTCGGCGGCAAGCATGAGCTCGATACCGAGGGTCAGCACTTTGCCGTGAACGGCGGCGACCACCGGCTTGGACAACTGCTGGCCGTCGACTTGCCACGGGTTGATCCCGCCCTCGGGCACCAGGGAGTTGCCGGCTTGGAGGTCGGCGGCGACGCTGGCGAGGTCCAGCCCGGAGGTGAACATAGGGCCTTCGCCGTAGAGCACCGCGGCCCGCGCGGTGTCGTCGCGATCGAATTCACCATAGGCGGCGGCCAACTCCTGCAGCATGGTGCTGTCGAAGGCGTTGCGTTTGGTAGGCCGGTTGAGGCCGATGATCTGAACATGGCCGGAGCGGCGCAGCGTGAGTGTTTCGTAAGTCATTGTCCATCCTTCTAAGGTCAGGAGTTCAGGGCTGGTGGTCAGGCTTTGGGGCCGCCGGCGACGTAGAGGATTTGCCCGGATACGAACGAGGCGTCCTCACGCAGAAAGAACGACACCGCTGCGGCAATGTCGGCGGGCTCGCCGACGCGTTGCACCGGAATCTCTTTGGCTGCTGCGATTTTCATGTCGTCGAACGACATTCCCAGGCGGGCGGCGGTGGCGGCGGTCATGTCGGTAGCGATGAAGCCGGGGGCGATGGCGTTGACGGTGATTCCGAACCGCCCCAACTCGAGGGCCAGGGTTTTGGTGAATCCCTGCACACCGGCCTTGGCCGCGGCATAGTTGGCTTGGCCGCGGTTGCCCAACGCCGAAGTGCTCGACAGGTTGACGATGCGCCCCCACCCGCTGCTGCTCATGTACTTCTGCACAGCGCGGCTCATCAGGAACGCGCCGCGCAGGTGCACGTTGACGACCGCGTCCCAGTCAGTGGAGGTCATTTTGAACAGCAGGTTGTCGCGGGTGATGCCCGCGTTGTTGACCAGTGCGGAAGGCGGTCCCAGCGACTCGGCGATGCGGGCCACGGCAGCCTCCACCGATGCTTCGTCGGCGACGTCCACGCCGACGGCCAGCGCTCGTGCACCAGCAGCTTCGATGTCGGCGACCACCGGAGCGGCGGCGTGCTCATCGAGATCGAGCACGGCGACGGCGAACCCGTCGGCGGCCAGTCTGCGCGCCACCCCGGCGCCGATGCCGCGCGCGGCGCCGGTGACTACCGCGACACGAGAGTCTTTGTCTATCAATGCTTTGATCCTTTACTCGTTCAAGACAGTCGTTCGATGACCATGGCCATGCCCTGGCCGCCGCCGACACACATGGTTTCGACCCCGAACTGCTTGTCGTGGGTCCGAAGATTGTTGATCAAGGTGGTGGTGATCCGTGCGCCGGTCATACCGAAGGGATGGCCCAAAGCGATAGCGCCGCCGGAGACGTTGAGCTTGTCGTCGTCGATGCCGAGTTCCTGGGCCGAGCCGAGCACCTGCACCGCGAACGCTTCGTTGATCTCGAACAGATCGATATCAGCGACGGACATGTCTGCCAGGGCCAGAGCGCGTCGGGTGGCTTCGATAGGACCCAAACCCATGATCTCCGGCGACAAGCCCGAGACTCCTGTGGAGACGATCCGAGCCAAGGGTGTGAGACCGAGTTCTTTCGCCCGGGTGTCGGACATGATCACGACGGCCGCGGCGCCGTCGTTGAGGGGGCAGGAGTTGGCGGCGGTGACGCTGCCGTCGGGACGGAATACCGGTTTCAGTGCTGCCACCGCCTCGTAGGTGGTTCCTGGGCGGGGGCCGTCGTCACTGGTGACCGTGGTGCCGTCGGGAGTGGTGACCGCGGTGATCTCGCGGGCGAAGAACCCGTCGGCGATCGCTGCCTCGGCCCGGTTCTGGCTACGTACCGCCCAGCAGTCCTGGTCCTCCCGGCTGATCCCGGTCAGTTGCGCGACGTTTTCGGCGGTCTGTCCCATCGCGATGTACACGTCCGGCAGCGCACCGTCTTTACGAGGATCGACCCAGGCGGAGACGGCGGCACCGGTCTGGCCTTGGGTGCGTAGCAGCGCTTCGGCGAAAACCGGGTTGGTGGTGTTCTCGCCGAAATCTGCGGCTCCCTTGCCGAATCGGCTGACCGTTTCCACGCCAGCGGAGATGAAGGCATGTCCTTCACCGGCTTTGATGGCATGGAAGGCCATCCGGGTTGTCTGCAACGACGACGAGCAATAGCGGTTGACGGTTGTTCCCGGAACTGTGTCCAGCCCAGAGAGAACGGCCACGACACGGGCAAGGTTGTAGCCTGCTTCACCCGCGGGCTGCGCGCAGCCAAGGATCAGGTCGTCGATGGTGTTGGGATCCAGCGCTGGTACCTGGGCGAGCGCGGCCTGCACGATCTGTGCGGCCAAATCGTCGGGACGACATTGCGTCAGGGATCCCTTGTTCGCGCGACCGATCGGAGACCGGGTCGCGGCGACGATGACAGCTTCAGGCATGGGTCTGCTTCTTTCGTTTGAACGCCGTGACCGCCGAGAGCACCAGGGCTGAGGGGTTGACGTGATCGGGGAATATCGACTGCATCTGCGCCACCAGCTCGCGAGAGTCGCGGCAGCTGTCGACGTTGGCGGCGAACTGCTGGATATAGGAACGGGTTTCAGCGACGCAGTAGGCGGTGTCGGCTGCACCAGGGCGCTTGTGCCCGGCCACGACGGTGGACGGGTTGAGGGCGGCGATGGCGTCGATGCTGGCCAGCCACTGCTGCCACTCGTGTGGACCGGTGACGGCGAGGAATGGGTTGACACCGTTGTAGATGGCGTCGCCGACGATGACCGCGGCGATCGAGGGGATGTGCAGGATCGCGGTGGGGGCGATATCGGCTTGGGGAATCGCGATGGCGTGCACCGCAATCCCATCGACCGTCAAGGTCGAGTAGGTAAGTGGAAGGGGCACGACGGTGTTGTCGAGGGCCTGTCCGGCAAAGAACGCCTGGGCGGCGGCCCGGTCGGATTCGAGGTTGGCGGCAATGTGCGCGGCCACCGACGGGATCGCGACGGGCCGGGCGTGGGGAAAACGCGACAGTAGCCGTTGCAGTCCGAAGTAGTGGTCGGAATGGCCGTGGGTGATAAAGATCGTCGACAGTCGTTTGCCGGAATCCTCGATGCGCCGGATGACCTCGTCGACGTCGGCGGCCCGGTACTGGGTATCGACCAGCATCGCTTCGGTCGGACCCGTGATGAGCGTCGAGGTCGTCGGAGAGAACATCCCACCGCTGGGGAGCTCGAAACCCTCGCAGGTGTAGACGTCGAGGGTTAGTGTGCTGTTGCTCATCGGATTTCGCCTCCGCGGATCGATTCGGCCAGTGAGTGCACACGGCTCAGGTGGTGGGCGCCGTAGAAGTCGGCCTCACGCAGCCGACGCCGATCGGCGTCGGTGAATTCGGTCGAGGTCGTCACCGTTGCGGCGACGATGCGTGCGTGCATCCATGCGCCGGCGACAAGCGCGATCATGGACAGGTAGGCGACCGAGCCCGCGAACGCATCGCGGGGGTCGTTCAACGCCAGCATCAGCAATGTATGCGTGGTGTCGCGCGTGCACTCCAACGCCCGGTCGAGTCTTTCCGCTGTCCGGACCGCGACGGGATCGGAGGATTCGCGCAGGCGCGCGATGTCGCGGCCGATCATCTCGAGCGCCAGCGTCACCGTCGCGCCCTTGTCGCGAAACAGTTTGCGGCCCAATAGGTCGTTGGACTGGATGGCGGTGGTGCCTTCGTAGATGGGCAGGATTCGAGCGTCGCGGTAGTGCTGGGCCGCACCTGTTTCCTCGATGAAGCCCATGCCGCCGTGGACCTGGATCCCGTCGGAGGCGATACGCACGGCTTCCTCGGTAAACCACGCCTTCATCACCGGCACGAAGAACTCCACCAGCTGCTCGGTCTCCGATGAGCCTTGCAGCATTGATCTGTCGACCCACTCGCCCAACTGAACGGAGAACGCACGCATGGCCGAGATCGAACTCGACATCGACAGCAGCAGCCGCGCGACGTCGGGATGCTCGGCGATCGGGGCGGCGGCTCCGCGGCCGAAAACCTTGCCCTGTATGCGCTGTTGGGCATAGTCACGGGCCTGCTGGTAAGCACGGTCGGCGATGCCCAGGCCCTGCAGGCCCACACCGATACGGGTGTTGTTCATCATCACGAACATCGCCGACAGGCCGCGATTCTGCTCGCCCACCAGGAAGCCGACCGCGTCGTCGTACTCCAGGACACAGGTCGGGCTGGCGTGGATGCCGAGTTTGTCTTCGAGCGCGAGGGTGGTGACGCGGTTGCGGTCGCCGGGATTGCCGTTCTCGTCGGGAAGGAACTTGGGAACCACGAACAGCGACAGACCACGCAGTCCCTCAGGGGCATCGGGCGTACGGGCCAGCACGAGATGAATGATGTTCTCGGCGAGGTCGTGATCGCCCCAGGTGATGAAGATCTTCTGCCCGCGCACCCGCCAGCTACCGTCCTCGGCCGGGCGGGCAGTAGTGCGGATCGAGGCCAGGTCCGTACCGGCTTGGGATTCGGTCAGATTCATGGTGCCGGTCCACTCGCCGGTGACCATCTTCGGCAGGTAGGTGGCCTTCAGCTCGTCGCTGGCGGCCGATTGCAATGCGGTGATCGCGGCGGTGGACAGTCCCCAACACAGCGAGAACGCCACGTTGGCGGCGGTCCACATCTCCGATACCGCGTTGTAGAGCATGACCGGCACTCCCCCGCCACCGATTTCGGCGTCGATGCCGAGGCCGACCCAGCCGCCCTCGGCGAAGGATCGGTACGCCTGGACGAACCCGGGCGGGGTGGTGACCTTCCCGTCGGCCAGTGTGCTACCCACTCGATCACCGAGCCGGTTGAGCGGGTGCATCATCTGCACCGCGAGATCGGCTGCGGTGGTGAGGATGTCGCGGGCGTCCTCGGTCTTGAGTTCGCCGTCGCTGAGCGTGTGCAACACTTCGTCGCCGAATACGTTCCGATACAGGAAGTCGTAGTCCTCAATGGGCGGTTGGTACATGAACAAGTTGCCTTTCAGAGCCGGATGCCGTTGGTGGTGGCCAGTCCGCCGTCGAGTGGAATCACCGCGCCCGTAATGAAATTGGATGCGATCGAGCTGAGGAAGACTGCGGTCGCCGCGATGTCCGCTGGCTCGCCGATACGCCCGACAGGACTGGCCTCAGCCAGTTTGTCCCCGGCCTCTTCGAGGGCTTTCGCCATCATCTTCGTCGGGAAAGGTCCAGGTGCGATGGCGTTGACCAGGATCGACGGCGCGAGGTCCGCGGCCAGGTGGCGGGTGAGATGATGGATCGCGGCTTTGGACGCGGAATAGGAGTAGTTCCCGAAACCAGGCACGACCAAGCCGTCGATCGATCCGATGTTGATCACGCGTGCCGGATCAGCGGCCGTCGAGGCTTTCTCCAACAGCGGGCGGGCCAGTTGGGCGAGGGTGAACGGCGCCTTGACGTTGGCAGTGAGCACCTTGTCGAACGCCGCGCCAGGGAACTCGTCGAACGGCGCGCCCCAGCTTGCTCCGGCATTGTTGACCAGAACGTGCAGACCGGGCTCGCGCGCGGCAATGGCATCTATCAGCGCCCGGCACTGCTGTTCACTGCTGACATCGCAGGCGATCGCATGGACATCGCCATACTGCGACAGCGCCTTTCGCGCTTCGTCGCACGCGTCTTGCTTGCGGGAGGAGATGTAGACGCGTGCACCGGCACGCAGGTATCCCTCGGCGATCATGTAGCCGATCCCGCGGGTACCACCGGTGACCAGCACGGTCTTGCCGGCGACGGAGAAGATTTCAGGGAACATTGGAGCCTTTCTGGTGAAAGTCAGCGGTAGAGGTCCTCGATCACCGCGCTGTATTTCGCAGTGATGACATTGCGGCGCATCTTGAAGGTGGGAGTGAGCTCGCCGGTGTGGGGACTCCACTGGTCGGCGAGCACTCGGTACTTCTTGACCTGCTCCGGGCGAGAAAGCCCTTGATTGGCGCGCTCGACGGCAGCGTCGATTTCGGCGCGGACCACGGGGTGATCGAGCAGCGCCGCGATGTCGGTGTCATCGATGTCGCGTTCGCGGGCGAATTTCACGAGCAGCGAGGGTTCGACAGTCAGCAGCGCCACTACATACGGGCGATCGTTGCCCACCGCGATGACCGTATCGAGGAAGGACTGACCGGCAAGGCGTGTCTCTATCGCCGTCGGCGCGATGTTCTTGCCCGATGAGGTGATCAGCAGTTCTTTGCGCCGATCGGTGACGTGCAGGCGGCCCGCCGGGTCGAGGAATCCGATATCACCGGTATGCAGCCAGGTCTCGGTGTAGAGCTCGACGCCATCGCCGTGGCGGTAGCCTGGTGTGTTTCCCGGGCTTCTCACCAGGATTTCGCCGTCCGCGGCGATCCAGATATCGACACCGGGCAGCGGAGTCCCGACCGCGTCGCGGCCGCCGCATCCGAACCGGTCACCGGTGGCGATCCCGCAGGTTTCGGTCATTCCGTAGCCCACATGCACATCGATCCCCACCGATGCCAGATCCAGTCGCAACTCGTGCGAGACCGGCGCGGCGCCGGTGCACGGGTAGATCACACCGTCGAGACCAAGGGCCTGCCGAATCTCGCGCAGCACGCCTTCCCGCGCATGCGCTGCCGCGGTCGCTTGCAACGCGGAGACATGCTGGTCTTCCAGTCGCGCCTCGGCCACCTCGCGCAGAATTTTGCGATCTCGTGCGATTTCCGAGCGTCGATCCGCGAACGGTGACGAGGAGGCGATGTGATCGACGGCGGTGCGCAGCTTCTCCCAGACCCGCGGGACCGTCATCAAAAAACTCGGCCGATGAGTCTGCAGCGCCAGGACCAGCTGTGCGGAGTCGGGGCAGCAGAATACGTGTCCGCCCAGTCGCATCGGTAGATACAGCGACCAAAGACGTTCCGCGACATGAGCCAACGGCAGATGGGATACCGACCGGTAGGCGTAGTCGACGGTGCCGGTGCTTACCATCGCATCGACTTCCCACAACACGTTGCCGTGGGTCAAGACCACACCTTTGGGCATTCCAGTTGTCCCGGAGGTGTAGACGATCGTGGCCGGGCTCGCCGGTTCTACCAGCGAGATACGGGTATCGAGTTCGTCAGCGACCCATGTGCGGCTGTCACGCCCGAGCGCCACCACTTCGTCCCAGCTGAACTCATCCGGCGCAATCGGGTCGCTCAAAGGCTCGAACAAGACGAGTTTCGGGCGATTTCCTACCACCCACGGCAACTCACGCACGATCTGCTGCTGGTGATGGCCGACCACCACGATCAACCGAGGCGCACAGTCGGACAGGACATAGTCCATCTGCTCCGCGGCCATCGTGGGATAGACACTGACCGGTACCGCACCGCAGTGCAGAGCCGCCCAATCGGCCAGCAGATGCTCGGACCGATTGTCGGCGACGATAGCCACCGTGTCGCCGAAATTCAGGCCGAGTCGCAGGAACGCGCCGGCGAGGTTCAGAACCTCTTCCCGGTATCGGAACCAGCTCAACGTGCGTTGATTTGAGCCTTCGTGCCACGACACCGCGGGTAGGTCGTTATGTGTCGCTGTCGTAGCGGCGAATCGGTGGCACAACGTGGAGCGATCGGTGGTCGGGTGCATGACGGTCACCGGCCTTCGAAGCGGATCTCGTCACAACTCTGTGCGAGTTTGCGCGCCCCGTGTCGCAGTAGGTAGTCGACGGCCGTACGCATGTCCCCGGTCTCGAACAGCACCGGCGCGATGTCGGCGAGGTAGCGATCGGTCTGTCGTGAACCGTGCTCGAGAAATTCACGGACCAGCCTCTTGGTGGCTTGATGCGCGCGAGTCGGGCCGGCGGCGAGTTGCTGGGCCCAGCCCAGCGCCTGCTCGTGAAGCTGCGGTCCGGGCACGACGCGGTTGACGATGTTCCATTGCTGGAATTGGTGCGCGGTGTAAAAGTCGCCGGTGTAAACGATCTCCTTGGCACGCGCCGGACCACAACGCTCGGCCAGCCGGTACACCCCTCCCAGCAGGGTTGTCGCTCCGATCATCGCCTCCACCTGCGCGAACTTCGTGTCCTCGGCGGCGATAACCAGATCGCACGCCAAGGCCACTTCGATCCCCGCGGCCAAACACATTCCGTGAACGGCGGCGATAACGGGAAACGGGGCGTCCTCGAGCGCCCCGAGCAGCTTCGTGGCGCGAGAGATCAACTCCGCCCCGGTCTCAGAGGTCAGACCCTGGAATTGGCTGACATCGGCACCACTGCAGAAGACCGGGCCGTCAGCTTTGATCACCATGGCGCGTCTGCCCTCCGCCGTCGCCCGCCGCACCGCTTCATCGATGCCTTCGGCCATCGAGGCGACGAACAGATTCAGCGGAGGGTTGGACAAGGTCACTACGGCGATATCACCGTTCGATTCATAGCTCGTGGTGCTCACTGACTGACTCCTTGGGGACCGTGGTCGGCACTGGCAGCGGGGCTAGACTAAATCGGCTAGACTGTATCGTCAAGAGTCATCGATAAGGCAGGGCAGGTGGTGCCGTTATGCTTGGGCAGGTGAAGACGCAGGAAACCCGCAGTCAGAGCACCGCGGTCGGCAAGGAGCCCTCACACAAGGAGCGACTCCTTCAGCACGGAATGCAGCTGTTCTATGCGAACGGTTTCCACGGAACGACCGTCGACGCGATACTCGATGCGTCCGGTGTTCCGAAGGGCTCCTTCTATCACCACTTCGGATCCAAAGAGGCCTTCGGCCAAGCTGTCCTGAAGCGCTATGGCCAATTCCAGCTCGATCTTCTGGAGAAATGGGCCGGCAAGCCCGGCCTGAGCACACCCGACAGACTGACCGGCTACTTCTCGGCGATGGTCGATCACTTCGTCATATCCGGCTACCAACGCGCCTGCCTGTTCGGCAAGTTCTCCACAGAGGTCGCCGCGACATCCGACGTCTTCCGCGATCAGCTCGGCACCGACATGCGCGAATGGCAGTCGCGACTACGCGACATCCTGGCAGCAGGCCAGACCGCAGGCGACATACGCCGTGATCGCACGGCCGATGAACTGGCCGATGGCGTACTCGCCCTGATCCAAGGCGCCTTCGTCGTCGCACTGTCGACTCGCGATGACGCGTCACTGCGCGCCGTGTGCAACACGATCCCTACCCTGATCGCCTAGAGGCGGACCAGTCGCGGCGGGGTCGCATGCCGCAAACCAAGTATCCTTTGCATGAATGCCCTGGCACCCAATGGAATTCGCCAGGTGGCTTCGGGATCGTGCGACCAGGATCACTGAGACGACGTGCCGTCTCGAACTTGATACCGGAATCCAGTGCGGGTCGGCACGATCAACGATGCTGTCGTTCAGCGTCTTCTGCGATCCAGGCCGCGATCTGTGCGCGAGAGGTGAATCCGAGTTTGGTGAGGATGTGCTCGACGTGGCCTTGGGCGGTGCGTGGGGAGATCACCAGTTCCGCGGCGATCTGCTTGTTGGTCAGGCCCTGGGCGATGAGGGCTGCGACCTGGCGCTCACGCTTGGTCAGCGCCACGCCCGGACCCGACGTCGCCGTGCTGTTGGGGGGCTGCTCGCCGAGTGCGTAGGCCACGGCCTCGTCCATCCCCATCTTCTGCCCTTTGCGGACGGCCGCATCGAATCCACGTGCGCCGAGGGCGGATCGCGTCATCCGGACATAGTCGGCGTGCTGTTGCGATAACGGGAAGACACTCGCCGTAGCGCCCATGGATCGCTGCAGTTCCTGCGCTGCTCCCATCAGTACAGCCGCGCGTTCAGTGTTACCAGCAGCGCCGACAGTCCAGGACAGTGCCTCGAGACTCAACGCGGCGACAACCGGACTGTGTATTCGCCGGTTGACTCGCAACGCACTCTCGAGCAGTTCGATGGCCAGGGCCCGCTCACCTTGCTGCCAGACCGCAATTCCCATGCCCCACAACGCGGACGACCGGAACAGCGATTCACCGCATGCTTCGGTAATCGAAAGCAGCTGCCGATAACACTCGATCGCACGCTGTGTCTCACCGGCCAGTTCGTGCACCACACCGAGCATCAACAAAGTAGCAACGTGAAAGAACCCCTGCCGATGCGAGCTGACCATCTCGACGGCGCGTTCGAAGGAGGAGCACGCCAGGGCAAGCTCACCGCGATACAGCGCCACGGCACCGTCGGCGTGACTGATCAGCGCCCGGGTCATCCGGGTGGGATCCCGTTCTGCGAGCGTGTGGCCCTCCTCGGCGAGGGCCGCCGCGGCAGGCAGATCGCCCTGCATCGCCGCCATAAAGCAGCCGGCATGAAGCGCTTTGACACGATCAGGTACGGACTGCCGGGCAGGGTGATCGAGGAGCCGGTCGATCCAGCGACGACCTTCGCCGTACAAACCTCGGAAAATCCAGAACCCGAACAACGCGGCAGCGGTGCGCAGCCCGGCTTCGGCTGCCTCCTTGGTTTTCTCGGTCAGGCTGTATTCGAGCGCGTCGCGCAGGTTGGGTTGCTCGCGATCGAGCCTGGCGATCCAATATGGCTGCCGATCGCTGATCCACTCCGCCTCCGCGGCCAACGCCAACTGGCGGTACCAATCGCGGTGACGGTTCCGCAGCTGCTGAGCCTCGCCGGACTCCCTCAGCTTCTGCCGGCCGTACTCGCGCACCGTCTCCAGCATCCGCAACCGCACCACGCCATCGGACTCCTCCCGGATAAGGATCGACTTGTCCACCAGCGAGGACAACACATCGAGCGGATCCTCTCGAGCCAGATCCACCCCGCACACCTCTTCGGCGGCATCGAGTTCGAAACCACCAGCGAATACCGACAGCCGGGCCCACAGCCGCTGCTCGGCCAAGGTGCACAATCCGTAGCTCCAGTCGACACACCACCGCAGCGTCTGCTGCCGGGTGGGCGCGGTGCGGCTGGCCCGGGTCAACAGCGCATACCGATCATCGAGCCGCTGCAGGATCTGCCCGGGCGACATCGTGCGCACACGCGCCGCCGCCAGTTCGATCGCCAGTGGTAATCCGTCGAGCCGGGCACAGATCCGGGCCACGGCTGCCTTGTCGTCGTCGGATAGTTCCAGACCTGGCACCACCGCGGTCGCACGATCGGCGAACAAGGTCACCGCGTCGTAACGGGGCAGCTCTCGCAGCGACGGCTTGCGATTCGGAGCCGGAACCGGCAGCGGCGGCACCTGCAGTACCGCCTCTCCGGCGATACCCAGCGGTTCGCGGCTGGTGGCTAGGACCCGCAGGTTCAGACACTTCCGCAACCAGGTCTCGACTACCTCCGCCACCGCCGCCACCAGATGTTCGCAGTTGTCCAACACCAGCAGCGCCTCCCGCGCGGACAAGAACTCCACCACCACCTCGCGCAACGGCCGCGCCGACTCGTCGCGCAATCCGAGCGTGCCCGCCACCGCGTTGACCAGCAGCGCCGGATCGGACACGTCGGCCAGCTCGACCAGCCACATCCCGTCGGCAAATTCCCGTGGCGCCGTCGCCGCTCCCCGCAGCGCCAGCCGCGTCTTGCCGACACCACCGATCCCGGTCAATGTCAACAGCCGCACCGAGGACAGCAAATTCTTCATCTCCGCCAGCTCGGTGCGCCGATCGACGAAACTGGTCAACTCCAGCGGTAAGGAGCCGCCACCCTGTGCAGTCGCCGACGTCGGCGCGCGCCATCCCCGCATGGCACGCTTAGGGTCCCGGCGTTCCGGGAGTGGTCCAGGCTGCAGCGCCATCTCGTCCACGGTGAATCCGTGGTTGCGCTGCACCTGCTGGATCGCCTCCCCCAGCTCCGCCGCCGACGGCCGCCGCTGCGGATCGCGGTTCATCGCCGCCGCGACCACCGCCGCCACGTCCGCGGCGATATCTTGCTCGCGCAAGTCCGGCACCGGCTGGGTTGTGATCCGCAAAAACTGCGCAACCACCTGCTCCCCGCTGCGTCGTTCGAAGGCCGCATGACCGGTCAGCGCACAGAACAGGGTGGCTCCCAACCCGTAGACGTCCGCGGCCGCAGTGGGAGCTTGCCCCTCGAGCACCTCCGGGGCCGTGAACGCCGGCGACCCGGTCAGGGCACCCGCATCTGTTTCGAACCCCCCGGCGATTCGGGCGATACCAAAGTCGGTCAGCGCGGGCTCACCGTAATCGGTCAGCAGAATGTTGCCCGGTTTCACATCGCGATGCACGATGCCGAGGCGGTGGGCGCTCTCCAGCGCTCCGGCGATCTTCACCCCGATCCACAGCACGGTCTCAGACGGAAGCGCGCCTTGCCCGCGGATCCGTGCGTCCAGCGAATCCATTGGGTGATACGGCATCACCAGATACGGCCGTTCACTCGCAGTGGTACCCGCCTCCAGCACCGTCACGATGTTCGGATGCCCGGTCAACCGGCCCATCGCCCGCTGCTCTCGGAAAAACCGCGCACGGTTCTCTGCGTCCAGCTCCGCGGTCAGCACCTTCACCGCCACCGCCCGATCCAGCTCCGACTGTGTGCAGCGATATACCACCCCGAAACCGCCCCGCCCGACCTCTTCGGCATCCTCGAACCCTGCCGCAGCCAATTCCTCCGTGACCGGCTCTAACACGCCACGGATCGTCCGGAACGGATCATCCTCACCCATCAGCAAGCACACCACCCGCCTGCGTTCCCGGCACCGAGCAATCTGGGTCAACTCTTCGTTATAGGCCCAGCGTATCCCCACCGAACGTCGGCCACTTTGCTATCGGTATGGCTGTCGATCGAGACATGAGCGGCGGCTCTGTCGGCGAGGATCTTCACCTGCCGGTGCGCCCCGACCGACCGCAACCTACCCAACAGCTCGGCAACCTCGACCGGGTTATCGACGGCGACCTGGGCAGCCGCTCCAACGGCCAATAACTCCACCTACTGATGCGCCTCCACCTCCCCCCAACCGGCCCAGCACCAGGGCCCATCTCCCCGAATCGCGGCACTAAGTGGTTCCCCCCGCAAGTTCTTCGGGGGTCAGTGCCCGAGGTAGAGGTCGCAGGCGCAGTCGAGGGCTTCTTGGGGACTGCCTGCGGTGAATCCGGTGGGCAGGATCTGGTTTTCGTACTTGCCGCTGCTGGCGAGGTAGAGGCCGAATCCCCAGACCGAGGCCGATCCGCCGTAGTGGAGCCGGATGAGGGGCAGCCGGTCGCCATCGGCCAGTTCGCCCTCGACGTAGGCGAATTGGCCGTGGTAGCGGACATGCAGGCCGGTCAGCTGCGGCCAGTAGTCGCGGGCGTGCTGGCGCAGCCGCTGGGCCAGGGAAGTCTTGGTCGAGTCCGGGATCACGGGCATGAGGGTCATCTTGCCTGCTGCGGCGTGTCGAATCGGCCCAGGTGAGGTAATCGGGCAAGGTCGTGGCGGTTGATATCTCGAAAGTCGTTGAAAGTCTGTCATTTTCGTGCCAGTCCCCCGTGCCCGCCAGATCGTGCTGACCGCGTCCGAGCCGCGACGGCTCGAGAAACTGGCTTACTCCCGCACCGCCGAGATCGGGCTGGTCGTCGGTGTCCGGATCGTCCTCGATGCCGCTCATGGCCACTCCAACAACCAGATCGCCGTGCGGCAGGCAGTTCATCTCGACACGGTGCGAACCTGGCGTGACCGATACGCAGACCACGGCCTGACCGGGCTGCAAGACCGGCCGCGATCGGGCCGGCCACCCCGGTTCACTCCCGTCCAACGCGCCGAGATCAAAGCACCTAGCGTGCCAGCTCCCAGCCGAAGCCGGCGTGCCGCTGTCACGGTGGAGCAGCACCGACCTGGCCACCGAGGCGATCGGCCGGGGGATCGTGGCAGCGATCTCGGCCTCGACCGTCGGCCGGATCCTGGCCGAGGATGTGCTCAAACCATGGCAGTATCAGTCATGGGTGTTCATCCGCGACCCGGACTTCGCCGCGAAAGCGGCCCGAGTACTCGACCTATACCAGCGGGTGTTCGACGGCACCCCGCTCCCCGACGACGAGTATGTGATCTCCTCGGACGAGAAGACCTCGATCCAGGCCCGCTGCCGCTGCCACCCCACGCTGCCGCCCGGCACCGCCCGCATGATGCGTGTCAACCACGAATACGACCGCGGAGGCTCGGTGGCCTACCTGGCCGCCTAAGACGTTCACCACGCCCAGGTATTCGGGCACTGCGCGGCGAAGTCATGACCCTGGTGGAGAAAGTAGCGACCAGCGAGCCCTACGCCTCGGCCAAACGGGTGTTTTGGGTGGTCGACAACGGATCCTCGCACCGCGGCAAAGCCGCTGCCGATCGGCTGGCCGCACGGTTTCCCAACGCGGTCATGGTCCACACCCCGGTGCACGCCTCCTGGCTGAACCAAGTGGAGATCTTCTCCATCGTGCAACGAAAGGTCGTGTCTCCCAACGATTTCACCAGCCTTGACCAGGTCGAAGACCGACTCACCGTCTTCGGGCGTCGCTACCACGAGACCGCCCGGCCCTTCGAATGGAAGTTCACCCCCGGCCGACCTCGAGGACCTGATGGCCCGGATCGAACGGCACGAACAGAAAGAGCACTCCCAACAGCCCACCGGCTGCGGTCACCAGACTGCCGCATCACCAGCAGCCGCGTGAACCCCCGAAGAACTTGCGGGCGAAACCACTAAGGCCGAATCCCCTCAGATTCCCCAGTTTGTGGACCGCAATGTGGACGCAGAAGGGGCGCAATCTCGCGATTACGCCCCTGACCTGCTATTTATCTGTGTCCGGAGGGGGACTTGAACCCCCACGCCCGATAAAGGGCACTAGCACCTCAAGCTAGCGCGTCTGCCATTCCGCCACCCGGACCGGTGGTGCTCAGCAAGGTTAACGGATGCGGCGGCTGGGACCAAATCGCGGTACAAACCGCAGGCCACCGGGCAGGTTCGGGCTGTCGGGGGTGGGGTCAGCGGAGCTCTTCGAAGGTGCGCTCGAAGGCGAGCGCACCGTGGCCGTCGGCGACCTGGCGGTCGATCAGATTCTTGATCGGACCGACCACATCGAGCGCGACGCCGGCGTCGCGGCTGGCGCGCGCGATGGCGTCGAGCGCGGCTTTGTGGAAGGCCAGGTGCTGCACGTCGGTGGCGTAGTCGCCGCCGTCGATGATCCGGCCGTATTCCGGCAGGAGCTGGGCCATCGCCGTGATCCACGCGGTCGCACGTTCGGCGAACGCGGAAGCCGAGGCTCCGGTGGAGCGCACCAGTGCCGCGCCGTGAAAGAAACCGGCGAACATCGCGTACATGTTCGACAGCAGCGCGAAATCCCAGGTGGACGCGAGACCCGCGTCGTCACCGAAATAGTCTGCGGCGGCGGCGGATTCGAGCAACTCGCGGTTGTCGTCGAAGACCTTGCGCGACCCGCTGTACAGAATGGCCGCGCCGGGCTGTCCGATCATCGGCGGCACCGCCATGATGCCGCCGTCGAGGTAGTCGATGCCGTGCCGTTCGGCCCACCGGGCCAGCTCGCGCGCTTCCTCCGGCGCGGTGCTGGTCAGGTTGATCACCTGTTTGCCGGACAGCCGGTCCGCGACCGGATCGAGCGCGGCATGCACCGACGCGTGGTCGAGCAGTACGACCACGATCACCTCCCCCGCCCATACGGCCTCGTCCACGGTGGCCGCGGCGACCGCGCCTGCCGCGACGAGGTCGGCGTCCTTGCCCGGGGTCCGGTTCCAGACGGTGGTGGGCCGGCCGGTCTTCAGGAAGGCCGACGCCAGGGCCTGGCCCATCGCGCCGAGACCGAGAACCGTCACCGAGGTCTGCTGGATTTCCGCCATCGCGGGTCAACTCCTTGGGTTGGAAACGTTGTGGTCAGCGCGCTGGAATCAACACTGCTCGAGTGACGTTGGGTCGACAAGTACCTACTATTCGGTCGGGTACTTACCAACACGTGTGTGAGCAGCTAGCGAGGTTCGGCGATGGGCGCAAAGAGATCGGGACCATACTTCTGCGGCATCGACGCGGCCATGGACGTGATCGGCGGCAAGTGGAAAGCGCTGATCCTCTGGGAGCTCGAGGTGAACGGTGTGCGCCGCTTCGGCGAGCTGCGCCGCGGTCTGCCCGGCGTCTCGGAGAAGATGCTCATCCAACAGCTGCGCGAGCTCGAGGAGGATGGCATCGTCACCCGCGAGATCTTCCCGGAGATCCCGCCGCGCGTGGAATACCAACTCACCGAGCTGGGTTCGACCCTCAACCGCGCACTCGAACCGCTCGGCGCCTGGGGTCGCGACCGCATCGATCGCATCGGCGCCGACCGCGTCCACATCCCGGCCTGACCTGCCGATTTGGCGATCGGCCCACCCATCCCTTTATGATCATGATCCGTTGGCGACGCCAAGTCGCCACGGACACAACAGAACACACCGGTCCGGGTGGCGGAATGGCAGACGCGCTAGCTTGAGGTGCTAGTGCCCTTTATCGGGCGTGGGGGTTCAAGTCCCCCTTCGGACACAGACAGTACGCCGAGCTGTGGTCGTGGGTTCGCCTCCGCCGTGACTTGTTCCAGCTTGCTCGTCGAACATCTGCGGCCAGCGCGGATCGTAGGGCACGAGAACAATCGGTTCGAGCTGTGGCGGCTTGCCGTCGACCTGGGCAGCGGCAATTTGCTGCGGGGTGCCGCGCGGCAGCCGAGTGACCTTGGGTACACCGACGATAGCGTTCGACTATTGAGCATCTGGCCTGGCTGAATCGACTAGTGTGGACCTATCCGCTCGCGGGCGCGGGTTGGATTGCAAGCGAGTACGCCGTTAGCCAGACGAGTGGTCACGGGACGGCACAATGGACGACATACCAATGGGTGGCGGGGACACCGCCCGGGCGTCGGGGCCAGCGGTGACGTTCGGGCGCTATCGGCTGTTATCGGTGCTGGGTCAGGGCGGTATGGGCCAGGTGTGGCGGGCGCATGATTCGCTGACCAACCGGGTGGTGGCGCTCAAGTTGTTGCCCGAGCGCTACGCCGATGACGAGCAGCTGCGCGAGCGGTTCCGCCGGGAGTGCCGGGCGGTGGCGCAGTTGACCGAACCGCATGTGATCCCCATCCACGACTTCGGCGACATCGACGGTCGGCTCTATCTGAATATGCGCTTGATCGAGGGCACCGACCTGCGCAAGGTGATCACGCAAGAAGGGGCCTTGTCGCCGCAGCGGGCAGTGGCGATCGTCGCGCAGGTGGCCGGCGCGCTGCAGGCGGCCCACGACGCCGGGCTGGTCCACCGCGATGTCAAACCCACCAATATCCTGCTGGGGCCCGATGAGTTCGCCTCCCTGATCGACTTCGGGATCGCCCACGCCGCCGACGACCGTACGCTGACCGCGACCGGCGAGACGATCGGCACCGTCGCCTACATGGCGCCGGAGGAGATCGACGCGGAGGTCAAGGCCGATGCCCGTGTGGACGTGTACGCGTTGACGTGTGTGCTGTATGAGTGCCTGACCGGTCGGCCGCCGTTTGCGAGCACATTGGGGATGCAGGGTGTGATCGCCCATCACCTGCACACCCCGCCGCCGTGTCCCAGCACCACTACACCTGATGTACCGACTGCGTTCGATGCCATCATCGCCATGGGGATGGCCAAGAATCCCGACGATCGTTACCAGACCGTGCGCGAGCTGGCCGCGGCGGCCCGCGCCGCGGTGGGCGATTCCGCGGTCGACACCACCGGGGGCGTGGCTGCGCGCCGTGGGCGGCGAATCAGATTGTCGCCCAAGACCGCCGGGCTGCTCGCCGCCGCGGTCGCGGTCGCGGTGGTGTCCGTCGTGGCTGTCGTCCTCGGTGTCCAACGGGAATCAGGCGGCGGTGGTCAGTCGCCCACATCCATCGCCTCGGGTTACTCGTCACAGATCCCGCTGCCGTTTACCGGCGTCAGCCTGCCCACCGGTGTGGCGGTCGACACTGCGGGCAACATATACGTCACCGACATGGGTAGCGATCGGGTGCTGAAATTGGCCGCTGGCGCGTCGACGCCGACCCCGCTGCCGTTCACCGGCCTGAAGAATCCTCAGGATGTGGCGGTCGACCCGGCGGGCAACATATACGTCAGCGACACGAGTAACGATCGGGTGCTGAAATTGGCGGCCGGCGCGGCGACGCCGACCCCGCTGCCGTTCACCGGCCTGAAGGATCCCCACGGTGTGGCGGTCGACGGGGCGGGAGATGTATACGTCGCCGACCGGGGTAATGATCGGGTGCTGAAATTGGCGGCCGGCGCGGCGACGCCGACCCCGCTGCCGTTGACGGGGCTCCAAGGTCCCGATGGTGTGGCAGTCGACCCGGCGGGCAACGTGTACGTCACCGAATTGGGTACCGAGCAGGTGAAGATGTTGGCGGCGGGCGCGTCGGCATCGACCATGTTGCCGTTCACCGGGCTAAAAGATCCCCAGGCCTTGGCGGTCGACACGGCGGGAGACGTGTACGTCGTCGACTGGGGTAACAAATCGGTGGTGATGTTGGCGGCCGGCGCGTCGACGCCGACCCCGCTGCCGTTCACCGGTCTGCAGAATCCCCAGGGTGTGGCGGTCGACTCGGCAGGCGACGTATACATCACCGATCTAGGCCCCGATCCGGTGGTGAAACTCCCGGCTAGCTGAACCCGGCCTACCACGATCGCAGCAGTGCCGCGATCGAGAACGCAGTGCGGGGGTCGACCACAGGACTGCCCGGCGGCCAGCGGGTAAGGAGTTCCCCTGGCAGCCCGGTACTGGCGTAGATCGATGGAGAGGATCTGAACCTTGGGCGATCTTTCTCGCCGTGACCTGCTCAGGACGTCGGCTGCCGCTGGCGTTGGAGCAGTCGTCGTCTCGGGCCTCACGGCCGCAGACACGCCGGATATTGCGGACGCAAGCTCCCCGGGAATCGAGGCCGCGGACCACCCGAGCAAAAGCCCGGGATGCCCGCCCGCGACGCTGACCGGCCACATCGTCCGCCCGGGTGACGCGTCGTACACGGATGCGCGACTCGGCTGGGACCAGCTCTTTTCTCACTATCCGCTGGTCATCGCCTTCGCACAGGAAACCCAGGACGTGGTGAACGCCCTGACGTGGGCGCGGCAGCACGACATCGCGCTGCGGGTGCGGAGCGGCCGCCACGCCCTCGAAGGCTGGTCGAACATCGACAACGGCGTCGTAATCGACGTCAGCCAGCTGAAGTCGGTCCAGATCGACCCTGGCGCTCGTATCGCGACGGTCGGTGCTGGGCTGAACCAACTGGAAGCGGTGACGACGCTCGCGAAGCAGAACTTTGCGGTCACAACCGGGAGCGAGGGCAGCGTGAGCCTGTGTGGCGCAACGCTCGGCGGTGGCCTCGGGCCCCTCAACCGCTGGCTCGGCATGGCCTGCGACAGCCTGATGGCGGCCGAGGTCGTCGTCCCGTCGGGTCACGACTGTGCCGAGGTGATCAACGCGGACGTACAGCACCACTCGGACCTGTTCTGGGCGCTTCGCGGGGCGGGAAACGGCAACTTCGGGATCGTCACACAACTCACCTATAAGGTGCATCCGCTCGAGCATCTCGCCTCTGTGCAGGCGGTATGGGATGGACTCGGGGACCTGTACGGGGTCTTCGAAGCGTGGCAGCGTGCGGTACCGTCTGCCGACAGCCGTCTGGGATCCGAGCTCGAGATCCACAAGTCCCAGATCCTGCTGTCCGCGTGGCTTGTGAACGGGGCAGCGGCACAGGCCAGAGAGATGCTGGCTCCGATCCTGTCGGTCGGCACGCCCGATGTCACGGTGCAGGTCGGTAACTGGGGCGATATCTTCGCGGGAGCCCAGGTCCCGCTCGCGCAAGAGCCCGCGAATTGGAAGTTCTTCTCGGAGTTCGTCGAAGAGCGGTTCCCGAAGAAGGCGATCGACATCATCGGCGACTTCATGCGAAACGCTCCCACAGAGGAGAGCAACTACTTCGTCGATGCCTTCGGCGGGGCGATCAAGAGGGAGCCCCCCGGCGGCACGGCGTTCGCGCATCGCGACGCGCTCTTCTACGGCGAGATCGGCGCGGCCTGGGGGACTCGTTCGACACAACCAGGCGTCGGCGACCCGCTGACCTCGCAGGCCCAGGCATGGACCGCTGAGTTCAGCCAGGCGCTGCGGCCATACGTGGACGGCGCCTACGTCAACGTGCCGAACATCGGAATGCAAGAGTGGGAGACCGCCTACTGGGGGAGCCAGCGCTTCGAGCGGCTGCGCAGGATCAAGGCGAAGTACGACCCCCACAACGTCTTCCAGTACGAGCAGAGCATCCCGCCCGCGTCACACTGATCTGCGAATTTCCGCAGGTAGGAGCATCATTGGTGTGCCGACTGCAGAGTGGCGGCGCCGATGTCCGACGCCGACTCAGAGTGCGGTAGCCAGCCATGCGCGCGGTGAGCATCCCAGTCTTTGTGTGAAAGCCCGCGAGAACGCCGGTGGGTTGGCGTAGCCGAGTTCCGTGGCGATGCGAGCAATCGAGGCACCGGCGCGAAGCCGATCCTGGGCGACCGTGATCCTCCATCCGGTCAGGTACTCGGCGGGTGGCTGGCCCACCATCTCTTTGAAACGGGCGGCGAAGGAACTGCGGGACATACGTGCTTCCTGCGCCATTGTGGCGAGCGTCCAGGCCCGCCCAGGTGACTCGTGGATGGCGACGAGTGTACGGGCGAGGCGTTCGTCGGCGAGCCCTGTCAGCAGGCCGGTGGGCAGGGCGAGCTCGTCGACGTGGTCGAGAATCCAGCGGAAGAGCTGGATGAGGACGACTTCGAAGAGCCGATCGGCCAGCAGTCGTTGGCCGCATCGCAGATCGTCGATCTCGGCGAACAGTAGATCGAGTGCTGGTTCGAGGGTGCTGACGGCGTCCAGTGGGAGCACGATCACGGGCGGGAGCGTGCGTACGAGGGGGTGGGTCGGGCCGCCGTCGAAGTCGAGTGTTGCGCAGGCGAAGTCGGAGTCCTCGGTGGGTGCGTTGCGGAAGGCGTGTTCCAGCGGGCGTGGATAGAACAGCAGGCTGGGCTTGTCGATCCGTCGCTTTTCCAGCCGACCGCTGACGCCTCGGTGTGTCACTTCCATCTCACCGTGCCGGAGCACGTGGAGGAAGCCTCGTCCCGGTTGTGCGTCGAAGGTCGTCACGCCACACAACGGTCCGGTATGGAACAGGCGGGTCCGCACCCGGAACCGTTCGAGCAGAGGCGAGAGCCGGTCGAGGGAAGACACGGATCAAGTGTGCCGGACGATATGGTACGAATTCAAGATGATATGCATTAATTCGTCCAGCTGATCCTGACAGTCTGAGGGTGCGTCGCCCGCCGGGAACCTGCGGGAGTCGTCATTGGAAACACGACTGAAGGAATGCCCATGTCTCTTGTCCCCCTTGCCGAGCGTGAGTCCGCGACCGGAACCGTCGAGGACCAGCTCGATCAGATCCATGCCGCGTTCGGCACCGTGCCCGCGATGTTCCGAGCCGTCGCGAACTCGCCTGCCGCTCTGACGAGCATGTGGGCTTCGTTCCGCGCCTTCGGCGGCGGCGCTCTCGGGCCGGCGCTCGGCGAGCAGATCGCCGTGGCCGTCGCCAACCGCAACTCGTGCGAGTATTGCCTGGCCGCGCACACCGCTCTCGGACGCAAGGCCGGGGTGAGCCGTGCGGCGCTGGAGGCCGCGCAGACCGGCCACTCCGATGACCCTCGCACGGCCGCACTGCTAGGCTTCGCGCTGAAACTGGTGGAGAGGCGCGGCCAGGTCACGGCAGAGGAAGTGCAGGCGCTGCGTGATCAGGGTTGGAGCGATGAGCACATCGTCGAGGTTATCGGGCAGGTCGCGCTCAACCTGTTCACCAACTACATCAATATCGCCCTCGCAGTCCCGGTCGACTTCCCCACGGTCGGCCTGCGGCGGGCCGACTGATGTTCGACGTCGACCGGAAGTGTCATCCCGCCGACGTCATAGCGCGATGACAGCCCCGATCAGTGCGGCGATCAGCGCGACGTGCCAAAGAGAGTCGCTGGCGTCGTAGATCGTTCCGCGGCGGGCGCGCATCCACTCGGACGTGCGCCCGCCTCCTCGGGACTCGCAACCAGCCCGACCGCCCCAGCGGTCCGGGAGTCCCCACCGCCAGGAATCCCGCCTGATCCAAACCGCCGTCGCCGCCTGCTGCGTCGAAACGTCGTGTGGCCGAGACCATGCGGGCCGCGAGGATCGGGCTGGCTCGCGACCAAGATGAGGGGTTCGCAGGCGAAGATGAGAAGGGTGAACTGCCCAGGCGATAGTTGTGCAATGACCAGGAGCACTGTTGATCATGAATGCTGACCGGCCTCGTGCTGCCATGTCCGACACGACCGGTGAAGATGGTGTGCCGCAGGCTTTCCGTGCGGAGAGCTCTCGATTGTGCGAGGTGCTCGGCGAGCTGACCGAGGCGCAATTCGCCCTGGCGACTCCGTGCCCGCCATGGAATGTCGCCGAATTGGCGGTGCACATCACCTCCGCTGTTGCCCGTGTCCCCGCGGGGCTCGCCGCGCCCGCGCCACCTCGAGCGGATATCGCCGCCGCCGACTACTACCGGTCGGCGATCTTCGACGATGCTGCCAATGCCGAGCGGGTGCGCATGGCCCAACGCGACGCCGCCGCTTATCCGAACGCGGCCGCGATCACCGCGGCATTCGACGACACTTGGCGACGAACCGACACGGCGATATCGGGGCAACCCGCCGATCGCCTGATCACCACCCGATGGGGCGACGGGATGTTGTTGAGCGAGTTCATGATCACCCGCGTTGTCGAACTGGTTCTGCACGGCCTCGACATGGCCATCGCACTCGGCGAGTCGGCATGGACTACACACGAAGCCGCCGCGGTCGTGGGCGATTTCTTGCAGATCGAGCCCGCCGCTACCCATCTGGGTTGGGACCGCCGGACGGCGTTGGCCAAAGCCAGCGGCCGCGCCGCGCTGTCCACCGGAGAGTCAGCCGAACTCGCGCGCCTGAACATCACCTGGAGACGGTTCGGCTAGTTGTATGGGGTTGTGACGGAATCACATTCGTTCAGCGAGCACCGGTGGTTTCGTCGTGTGCGTAGTGGTCGAGTCCCCCTTCGGACACCAGTGCTCAACACTGAATCGGCCCCGGCGGCAGTCGACTGCGGTGTCGAGTAGGTTGCGCGCTGTGCAGAATCGTTCGGCGTTGGTCGGTAGACAGGACGAGATCGGCCGACTGGAGGGGCTGACGCGCTCGGCTGCCGCGGGCCGGGGCGGGGTGCTGGTACTGCGGGGAGAAGCGGGCATCGGTAAGAGCGCCCTGCTCGAGCAGATCGGCCGAGCGCCTGGGTTTCTCGTGCTGCAGGCATCGGGGTCGGAGTTCGAATCCGAGTTGCCGTTCGCTGCACTGCACCAGCTGTGCGTGCCGGTGTTGGGGCGGGTGGACGAGATGCCGGAGCCCCTGCGAGTTGCGTTCGGCCAGGCCACCGGCGCGCCGCAGATGTTTCGTATCGGGTTGGCGGTCCTGGAGTTGATCGGCGGGGCTGCGCGTAATCGCCCGGTGCTGTGTGTGATCGACGACGCGCATTGGCTCGATGATGCATCGACCAAGGCGTTGATGTTTCTTGCCCGCCGGATCGCTTCGGAACCGGTCGCGATGGTCCTCGCGGCTCGCCAGGGGCTCGATGAGCTTCCCGGTGTGGAACTGGAGGGTCTGACCGACGACGAGGCGCGTGGGCTGCTGCAGTCCACGCTCGATTCTCGGGTGCGTGACCGGATCCTCGCCGAGGCGCGCGGTAACCCGCTGGCGCTGCTGGAGTTGCCGCGCACCGATGGATTCGCTCTCCCCCAGACGTCGTCGGTGGCGAACCGGGTGGAGCGTGGATTCCAGGCCAGGTTGGCGGCATTGCCTGCCGCGGTGCAGTTACTGCTGACACTCGCCAGTGCCGAGCCGACCGGCGACCCCGCCCTGTTGTGGGCGGCGGCCCGCGAACTCGGCATCGATGTCGATGTGAGCAGCGCTGCGGAAGTGTCGGGCCTGATCGAATTCGGCACGCGGGTGCGGTTCTGTCATCCGCTGGCGAGGTCGGCTGTCTACCGGGCTGCTGACGCAACGGAATTGCATACGGTGCACCGAGCGCTCGCTGAGGTAACCCATCCGGTCACCGACGCCGACCGCCGCGCCTGGCACCGAGCTCATGCCGGTGCCGGGCCGAACGAAGCCGTTGCCGCTGAACTGGAAGCATCCGCGTCCCGGGCTCAGGCCCGGTGCGGCGTCGCGGCCGCAGCAGCGTTCCTCGAACGCGCCGCAGCACTGTCGCTGGACCCTGCCAAACGCACAGGGCGCACACTCACGGCCGTGCGGGTCACGCTGGAAGCAGGCGCTGTCGAAGCAGCCTCGGATCTGCTGACCACCGTGGACACCAGCGGCTTGGACGACGGGGTGCTCGCGCGAGTCGATTTGTTGCGCGGGCAGATCGCGTTCAGTCGGCACGGCGACGGGGACGGCCCGCGTTTCATGCTCCGTGCCGCGCAGCGGCTGGCCGCTTTGGATCCGGCATGGTCGCGCGACTGCTACCTCGACGCGCTGGAAATGGCGTTGGCAGTCGGCCACGCCAGCGGGGTGATGGACTCGGTGATACGTGAAGCAGGTTCTGCCCCACAGTCTCCGGCACCGCCGGACATCCTCGACGCGCTGCTCATGCTGACCACCCAGGGGCACCGGGCGGCGGCGCCCTTACTGCGGTCGGTCGTCACCGATGTCGGCGCGTTCGCTGCCCGTCCCGCACTGGCCACGATGGTCGCGGCCGAACTGTGGGACATCGACGCGCACAACGTGATCACCGAGTGGATCATGAAAACCGGTCGTGGTTCCGGCGCGCCGGTCATGCTGCGGCTCGGCCTTGCCCAGGTGGCTTCCGGCGCCGTGCACACCGGCGACTTCGCCGTGGCGATGTCGGCGATCGCGGAAGAGGAAGCGATCGCCGACGCCGTCGGCGCGCCACCGATGATGTATCCGCGGCTGCATTTGGCCGCCGTCCGCGGCCGTCGGCAGGAAGCGCGCGAACTCTTCGATGCGGCCGCAGCGGCGGCTGACGCGCGCGGCGCCGGGCAGCTCATCGCCAACATCCACTGGGCCCAGTCGGTCCTGGGCAACGGTCTGGCCGACTATCCGGCGGCGCTGGCCGCCGCTCAGCAGGCCGCAGCCGGTGGTGACCTGTTCCTCGCGGGCATCGCCCTGCCGGAACTGATCGAGGCGGCCGTGCACTGCGGCCGCAGCACCGAAGCCGAGGCCGCGCTGGCGGCACTGACCGAACGCACCCAGCCGAGCGGCACGGTGTGGGCCACCGGAGTCACCGCGTGCGCCCGCGCTCTCGTCACCGGGGGCGAACCGGCATATCTGGAAGCCATCGAGATCTTCGACGGAACCCGGCTCGCGCCGTACCTTGCCCGGACCGAGCTGCTGTACGGGGAATGGTTGCGCCGCCAGAACCGCAGGCTGGATGCACGCCAACGGCTCCGTAGTGCGCACAACCGGCTGTCGGAGTTGGGGATGGAAGCGTTCGCCCGTCGTGCCGCAGACGAACTGCGGGCCACCGGAGCCCAGGCAGGCGGCCGTTCCACCCGCACCCACGACGAGCTGACCATGCAGGAAATGCACATCGCGCGGCTCGTGGCCGCCGGTGCGACGACCAAAGAGGTCGCCGACCGGCTCTTCCTGAGCCCTCGCACGATCGATGCCCACCTGCGCAACATTTTCCGCAAGCTGGGCATCACCTCCCGCAGGCAGCTGCGGGAGATGCCCGACCTGAAGCCTTAGGAAATGCCCAGCTGCTGGACAACCCACATGCTGTCGGCGTTGGCCCAGTACTCACTGATCAGGTTGTCGGTCACCCTCAGGATGTCGGTGCCGAAGAACTCGATCGGAGTCGGTCCGGGCGCCGCACCGGATAAACCGGACTGGTAGGTCCCGCGACCGAGCCAACGCAGCACCAGATAGGGATCGTCGACCAGTGGCCCGACCTGAACGGTGAAGCGGAGGTCGGGGACAGCTGCCCGGATGCCACCGACCCAGGTGTCGAGGTTGTCGCGGCCGGCAGCGTCTGCGGGAGGTCCGCCCAGCAGCGGTGCCGCATGGGAGACGAAATCCGGGTGGACGGTGCCTTCGATCAGTGACAGGTCACCGTTCCATATGTCGGTCCATGCTTGGGCGATCTTGTCGTAGGACATTGTTCTGGTCCTCCTTCGTTCGGTCAGCGGTCGGTGGCGGGGCTATTCGCCGTGCTGGCCGGGGGCGGCGCTGCCGCTGTATTCGCCGAGCTCGGAGACGAGCTTGCCGATGTCGGGCATGGTGTCGTAGCGGCGCTGGTGCAGCTCGGCGATCTTGTCGGCCAGCTGCGGGTCCTCGTCGTCGGTGATGTCGAACGACACGAACTTGTCCACCAGGGGCAGCCCGACCCGGTCGGTGTTGAGGTGGGCCGGATGCACGAGGTACTCCCAGTAGCCCTCGAGGTCCTCGATGGCGAACACCGCGCCGTAGTGGTATTCGCCGCCGTAGTCGGGGCCGACGACGAAGGACTTCACCGACGGGATGACCCGGCCTTGGTTGCGCAGGCTCTCGAGCGCCTCTTCGACCTGTTCGGGGGTGGCGGAGGGCTTGATGGTGAATCGGTTGCCGTGGTAGATCATGCGACTTTCCTGTTCTTGTTCTGTTGCAGGGCGAACAGCGCGGCCAGGGCCGCGCCCACGGTCATCGCGACACCGCTGAGAGCGAAAGTGTCAGCGACGCCGATGGTCTGGATGAGTGGTTGCACGGCCAGCGGTGACAGGAACTGGCCGAGGAAGATCCCGGTGACGAGTCCGCTGAGGACTTGGCCGCGCCGCTCCGGGGCTGCCAGGTCGGCAAGGCGCAGGTTCAGGTTGGGCACAACGAGGCCGACGCCGATGCCGCCGACGAGCAGTCCGGCCACGATCAGCGCGACAGATCCCGCGGTGCCGATCACCAGCCAGCCCAGCCCCAGCAGGCCGATGCTGGTGGTGGTGATGGTGGTGGGTGTGAGCCTGCCGCGCAGGGCCGGAAAGGCCAGCGCACCCACGACGCCGGTCAGTGTGCTCCCGGCGACCACGATTCCGGTGACCGCGGGGCCGACGTGGAAATCGGTGAGCAGGAACGGCAATTGGGTCGGTGCCATGTAGAACGCGAGTGTCGCGACCAGGGCGAGTGCGTAGATTCCGTAGATGCGCAACGACTTCCGCGCCGCGCCGGACGCCGCGGTGGGTGTGGCGGCGCGGGCGGGCTCACCGATCGTCAGCACGGCGAACGGCAGGATCAGTGCGGACACGGCGTAGATCCAGAACGGCAATTTCCAGTCCAGGCCGGCCAGCACACCGGCCAGTGGCAAGAACACCACTCCGCCGAAGCTCGCCGCCGCCTGCTGCATCCCGAGGAACGAGGCACGCCGTGGTCCGTCGAACCAGTCGGTGATCAACGCACTGACCGCGGTCATGATCCCGCCGACTGCGACGCCGAGCAGCGCCCGGGTGGCCAGCAGCACGGCCAGATCGGAGACGAAATAGCCTGCGGTGCCCGCCACCGCGTAGAGCGCCAAGCTGCCGATGAGCAACGGTCGCCGCCCGACGCGGTCGGCGACCGTGCCGCTCAGCGGAGCACTGATGGCGATCGCCAGCGACGTGACCGTCAGGGCCAGCCTGACCATGACATCCGCCGTGTCGAAGACCTCGGTCATCGCGGGCAGACTCGGCGCGATGATGGCCGCGGCCATGATGGTCAGCGTGGCCGCGGCCAGCAGCGTCGCCTGGGCCACCCGCGGGGGTGCGTGCCGGGCGGTGGTCATCGTTCCTCCTCGTCGTTCGGTGACGAGAGGGAGACTTCCAGTGGCACAGTGTGTTTCGCGTCGGCGAGAATTACCTATTCGCATCGCGGGAATCGCGTAGGTGGTTTTCACCGACACGAGTGACCGACCTGCCGAATTCGTCTACGCCCGAGCGGTAGAGGTGTACGCCCACAACGGAATCGGGGTTTCGTGCCTGTGGCTGGACATCATCCGAGAGTGAGTGTACAGTCACTCACATGACGAAGCCCGGTGCCACCCTCTCGACCTCGGATGCTCGACGCGACGTGGTGATCGACGCGGCGATCGCGGAATTCGCCCGTGCCGGATTTCACGGCACGCCGATCAGCGCGGTAGCCACCAAGGCGGGGATCTCGCAGGCTTATGTGTTCAAGCTGTTCCCCGGCAAAACCACACTGTTCGTCGCAGCCCTGGATCGCTGCTTCGAGCTCGTCGAGAAGGCGCTGTCGGCCGGGGCCGCCCGCGCCGAAGGGGTGAGCCCGGAGCAGATCCTGCACGAGATGGGTGGCGCCTATGCCGAACTGATCGGCGACAAGAACCTGTTGATGCTGCAGGTGCACGCCCAGTCCGCTGCCGATATCCCCGAGGTCGCCGACGCGATGCGCCGCGGCCTGGCCCGCACGACGCGCTTCGCCAAACAACGATCCGACGCCACCGACGAACAGGTGCAGCGTTTCATGGCCTACGGCCAGCTCTGCCACCTCATCACCACGCTAGGGCTGGACGGCGACACCAGCGACTGGGCCGCCCTGCTGACCGCAGGCATCCGCCACCCAGCCGCCCGCTGAGCCGGCGCGACCACGCAACGACCACCCTGCCCCTTCGGGGGCATTTCTTTGACAGCCAGAGTGAGTGAACAGTCACTCATGATAAGGAGGTTCCACCATGTCCACCGTCTACGCCACCGAGATCGTTCTCCCCGGCACCGTCGATCCCGACGGCCTGCTCGTCACTACACGTGAATTGCCCGCGCCCGCCGCCGGGCAGGTGCTCGTCACGGTGGAGGCATCCGGCGTTTCCTTCGCCGAGCAGCAAATGCGGCGGGGCAAGTACTACGACCAGCCGCCGTTCCCGTTCGTGCCCGGCTACGACCTGGTCGGCATCGTCGCCGCGGCGGGTGCGTCGGTCGACCCCGCGCTGATCGGACAGCGGGTCGCCGCGCTGACCAAGATCGGGGGCTGGTCCAGTCACATCCTGCTCGACGCCGCGGACGTTGTCCCCGTGCCCGCCGGTCTGGGCGCCGCCGAAGCTGAAACCCTGGTGGTGAATGGGATTACGGCCTGGCAGATGCTGCACCGCACCGCTGCGGTGCCCCGTGGTGCGACGATTCTGGTCCACGGCGCCAACGGGGGCGTCGGCTCGACACTGGTCCAGCTGGCCCGTGCGGCGGGGATCCGAGTCCTGGGCACGGCATCGCCGCGCAACCGCGCCGCGGTCGAGGCGCTCGGCGCGAGCTGGATCGACTACCGCGGCGACGTGGCCGCCGAGGTACGGGCGCTGGCCCCGGGCGGGGTCGATGCCGTGTTCGACCATGTCGGCGGCTCCGGCATCGTGGACTCGTTTGGACTGCTCGCCCCGGGCGGCACCCTCGTCTCCTATGGCACCGCCTCGACTCGTGATGTCGCGGGAGACTCGCGCCTGCCGGTGCTGAAGCTGTTCGCCAGGCTGCTGTGGTGGAACGCGCTGCCCAACCGCCGCCATGCCCACTTCTTCAACATCTGGGCGGGCAAGCGCAATGCCGGCCGCTTCCGTCACCGGATCGCCGAAGACCTGGGATCGGTGTTCGCGCTCGCCGTGCAAGAAACAGTGCGTCCACAGGTCGCCGCCCGCATTCCGCTGACCGAAGCCGCCCGTGCGCTGGCACTGGCCGAATCCGGCACGGTCATCGGCAAGGTCGTGCTCGTTCCCGCCCTCGAAGCCTGAAACCGTCTTCGTCCCACATCATTGGAGAACTGTCATGTCCCACCTCATCGCGGCGTCCGCGCGCACCATCCTGGACAACCGCTCCTCCTATCTGAGCTTCGGTGCGGCCTGGTTCGTCGGCCACGGCGCCTTCGCCCTGGCCCACGGCGACGACCCGCTCGTCGACCTGCCCGGTCCTGTGCCGATGCTGTTGCTGGGAGGGGGTCTGCTCGCGGCGTTGGCCATCACCGGCGCCGCCGCCGGGCGGGCACGTCGCACTGCCACGGCCGACCCCCTTGTCTCCGGCCTGCTCGCTGCGTCGTGGGTGATCGGCTTCGGCGCGCTCTTCGTCGTCATCACAGCGCTGAGTTCGGTCATCGGCGACCCGGCGATCCAGACTCTGCTCTGGCCCACCGGTTCCGGTGTGGTTGTCGGTCTGCTCCACCTCGCTGGCGGCGTCGCCTACCGCGATGTCCTGCAGTACTCCCTCGGCGCGTGGCTCGCCCTGATGTCGGGCGCCGCGTTGTTCTTCCACGGCGCCAACCTGTATTGGCTGCTGGCACTGGCCGGCGGAGGCAGCTACCTGCTCGCCGCGATCCTCGAGCCACGCCGCCTGGCAGCAGCGCACGCCTGATCACACGCCGACTGCCGCGGCAAGAGCGCTGCTTCGAACGTCATCGTCCGAAGCGGCGCTCCTTCGCGCTGTGACCTCGTCTCGACGGCTAGCGGCAGTCCAGGCGAGGGCTGGCATGGCGCGATGCTTCAAATGCACGGCAAGTAAACAAGTCTGCGTCCGGCAGAGGGGCCGGACTCCCCCACGCCGATGCTCGATCCGGGAAGGTATCGGCATGGCGCGCAATCAGCAAGTCACGTCCACATGGGCAGCCTGAGCGAACGACACATGCACATGGTCATAGTGATTGGCGGTCGGGCTGCCGCGGTTTTCCATATACGACCAACCGTTGCCGTCGTTGTACCGCTGCCGCCAGATCACATAGGTCACACCGAAGCGCTGTTTGTTGGCCAGCACGAATTCGGCGATCGCGTCGCCGCGGGCGGAATCGGATGTCATCAAATCGAGCGCCAGCCCGGCGCCGTGGTCGCCGTCGCCCCGGCCGATGGCGCCGCCGATATCGGTGAGGCCGAACGTCTTCTTGAGCAGGTTGCCCACCTGGGCCACATGCGGTTGCGCGCCGGCGAGTTCCGTCGAGCACGGGAGGGAGGGCGGGTGCTGTTGGGCCGTCTTTTCCGACGGGAGTGGCGGCTCGGCGGCGACCGCCGCCGCCGCTATCTGAGCTGGCGGTGGCACAGCGGTCGGGACCGGGGTTGCGGCGGCGGACGACGGCGGCGAATCGACCGAGGCGGCGGGCTGGGCGGCCGGGCTCAGTCGGATCGCCACCCACAGCACGACGGCGACAGTCGCCACAGCGCCACACACAGCCAGGGCGGTGCGCTTCCAGGCTGCGGTCTGTTTTCGATGTTGACCAGGCATGATGTCGGTTACCGGCTACTGTCGGGAAGATGATCACCGATACATTACGAAATGGTCGCGAAATTGTCACGTCGAGCAGATGGGGCCGGAACCCGAATCGGTTCGTCGACAACGCATCGTCGCAGGTGAGCACCTTCGCGAGACCCAGAACGCCTCCTGCGGCCTCGGCGCAAGGCGCGTACGCTTAGGTGTCTTACACCGATCAGTAAGGTGTGCCACCGGTTAGCCGGGAGGTGGACGTGCTCAGCATCACCGAGCAGTTCAGCACCGAACGCGCCCCATGCGGGAAACAGCGGGGCGGGGCTCGCCACCGCGAAGACGACGAAGCGGGCCTGGTGATCGACGATCTGCGTTACGACTGCGGCTGCCGCCGGATTCGGCACGAATACCACGACGGCAGCGTTCGGATCAAAACGGTCCGCCATGACGGCAAGGTCCTGATGGACGAGCACAGCGCCGACTTCGAGGCCTGAACCGACGACGCCCGGGTGGTGCCACCATGACCGCTTCTCACGATGTCGTGATCGTTGGCGGGGGCGGCGCGGGCCTGCGTGCGGCCATCGCCATCGCGGAACACAACCCGCGCCTGAGTATCGCGATCGTCTCCAAGGTCTACCCGATGCGCAGCCACACCGTCTCCGCTGAAGGTGGGGCTGCCGCTGTCGCCGGTCCAGGCGACAGCCTCGACGAGCACGCCTACGACACGGTCTCCGGCAGCGATTGGCTCTGTGACCAAGACGCCGTCGAGGCCTTCGTCGAGGAGGCGCCGCGGGAGCTGCTCCAACTGGAGCATTGGGGCTGCCCATGGAGCCGTCGGCCGGACGGGCACATCGCGGTACGGGCGTTCGGCGGTATGACCAACAACCGCACGTGGTTCGCAGCCGACAAGACCGGCTTCCACTTGCTGCACACCCTGTTCCAGACCGCACTGTCGTATCGGGACATCGTCAGGTACGACGAGTGGTTCGCCACAACCTTGCTCGTCGACGACGGCAGGGTACGCGGCGTCGTTGCCATCGAACTCGCCACCGGCCGTGTCGAAACCATTCTCGCCAGCGCAGTCATCGTGTGCACCGGCGGCTGCGGCCGGGTGTATCCGTTCACCACCAACGCCAATATCAACACCGGCGACGGAATGGCGTTGGCGTACCGGGCAGGCGCGCCGCTCAAGGACATGGAGTTCGTTCAGTACCACCCGACCGGCCTCCCGTTCACGGGCATCCTGATCACCGAGGCAGCGCGCGCGGAGGGCGGCTGGCTGCTCAACAAGGACGGTTATCGCTACCTGCAGGATTACGACCTCGGGACCCCCTCACCGAAGCCGGTGATGCGAAGTATGGAACTCGGGCCACGCGACCGGCTTTCGCAGGCCTTCGTGCACGAATTCGACAAGGGCCGGACCATCGGCACACCGTACGGGCACGTCGTCCATCTCGACATACGCCACCTCGGTGCGGATCTCATCGACACGAAACTGCCGTTCGTACGCGAGCTGTGCACGAAGTACCAGAACATCGACCCGGTACGGGAGCTGATCCCGGTACGTCCCGTAGTCCACTACATGATGGGCGGTATTCATACCGACATCCACGGCGCGACACCGCTGGAGGGCCTGTACGCCGTCGGCGAGGTCGCCTGCGTCAGTATCAACGGCGCGAACCGGCTCGGGTCGAACTCCTTGCCCGAGTTGCTGGTCTTCGGTGCGCGAGCCGGTCGCGCCGCCGCCGAGTACGCGAGCTCGGCCACTGCCCGCGAGACGCAGGCGGTTCTCGCGCTCGGCCGCGCCGAACAGGACCGGCTGGAACGGGATCTCACGCGACATACCGAGGGATCCGAACGCATCGCGCATATCCGCACCGAAATGCAAGAGACGCTGGAGACCAGTGCCGGGATCTACCGGGACGGCGACTCCCTCGCCAAGGGAGCCGACAAGGTGCGCGAGCTTCGCGATCGGTTCGGCAGGGCTTGCCTCGATGACCACAGCCGGGCGTTCAACACCGAACTGGTTGCGGTGCTGGAACTCTCGTGCATGCTCGACGTGGCGGAATGCATCATCGCCTGCGCGCTGGCACGGGAGGAATCCCGGGGCGCGCACCAGCGGACCGATTTCCCCGCCAGGAACGACGAGCGGTTCCTGGCCCATTCGATGATCCATCGGCAGCCGGACGGTTCGAGCCGCGTCTCGTACCTCCCGGTGACGATTACTCGCTGGCCTCCGGGCGAACGCGTATATGGGAGGTGATGGCGATGGCGGACCGGATAACCCTGCAGGTCGCACGCTACCGACCGGATCGAGATGACGAACCGGTACCGCAGTCGTACGAGGTTCCGCTGCGCAAGGAATGGACGGTGCTCGACGGCCTCAACTACATCAAGGACTATCTCGACGGAACCGTGTCGTATCGGTGGTCGTGCCGGATGGGCATCTGCGGCAGCTGCGGCATGACCGTCAACGGCGACCCACAACTGAGCTGCGCCACTTTCCTGACCGACTACGCACCGGGGCCGGTGCGGGTCGAGCCACTGCGCAACTTCCCGGTGATCCGGGATCTCGTCGTAGAGATCAGCGACTTCATGCACAAGCTGACCGCGGTCAAGCCATGGCTGATCAGGGAGGAACACCGGCCACTCGATGACGGCGAGTATTTGCAAACACCGTCCGAAATGGACGATTACAAGCAATTCAGCATGTGCATCAATTGCATGCTCTGCTACTCGGCCTGTCCCGTCTTCGCGCTCGAGCCCGAGTTCATCGGTCCGGCGGCGATCGCGCTGGGCCAGCGCTACAACCTCGACTCGCGCGACGAAGGAGCCGAGGATCGGCGGGACGTGCTCGCCTCCGCCGAGGGCGTATGGTCCTGCACGTTCGTCGGCGAGTGCACCACCGCCTGCCCCAAGGGGGTCGACCCGGCCGGTGCGATCCAGCGCTACAAGCTGACGGCGGCCACCCAATCGCTCCGAGATCTCCTCATGCCTTGGCGGGCACGATGACCACGACACCCCAGTTGTACCGAAAGCCGGTCTCCACCTTCTGGTGGGCGCGACGCCGCTCATACCTGTTCTTCGCCCTGCGCGAACTCAGCAGCGTGTTCGTCGCCTGGTTCGTGGTGTATTTCCTGCTTCTGATCCATGCGGTCAGTTCCGGAAGCGAGGAATACCAACGGTTTCTGAGCTGGAGCGCCAACTGGTGGGTCGTTGCACTGAACACGGTCGCCCTGCTGTTCGTGCTGCTGCACACGGTCACCTGGTTCGACCTCGCGCCCAAAGCGATGGCGGTGCGGGTACGGAACCGGCGCGTCGCACCGGTCGTGATCGTCGGACTGCACTATTTGTTGTGGGGTCTGCTGACGGCGCTCGTGCTGGTGGTGGTGCTGCGATGACGAACAAGAGATCCCTGGAACCGTTCGCGTGGATACTGTTCGGCGTCGGTGGGATGGCCGCCGCGCTGCTCATACCGGTGCTGCTGTTTCTGTTCGGCCTCGCCTTCCCGTTGGACTGGCTTTCTGTGCCGGACCACGCACACCTGCTCTCGGTGTTGCGTCATCCTGTCACCCGGCTGGTCCTTTTCGGACTCTGTGCGCTGGCTCTGTTCCATTGGGCACACCGCTTCCGGTACGCGCTGCAGCACGGCTTGCGGCTCGAGCAGTTCAGTACATTGATCATCCTGGTCTGCTACGGAGCCGCCGTCATCGGCTCGGGAACCGCCGCTTACCTCCTGCTGCGCGTCTGAACGACCGCAGTGGCGCTAGGCGATGCTGAGTGACACTCTCGATTCCGGCCCCGACCGGCCCATATCCGGTCGGAGTCACCGACCTGCACAGGGTCGACCCGAGCCGCGTCGACCCGTGGGACACCAGTCGCCGACGCGAGTTGATGGTGCAGATCTGGTATCCGGCCGATATGGCGACCGGGGTGCCCGTCGATCCCTGGATGCCGCACGGTGGCAGGCAGGCCCAGCACACCTATCTCACCAGTCTCGGTGTTTCCGAGCATTGGGAACTCGCGCCGAGCCACAGCTACCGGGATCAACCCGCCCGCACAGACGGCGGTCGTTTTCCGGTCCTGTTGAATTCACCCGGCATGGGCGACACCACCGGCTGGAGTACCGCCCAGACCGAAGATCTGGCCAGCCACGGCTATATCGTGGTCGCACTCAATCACACACACGAAGCCTTCGCCGTCGAATTCCCCGACGGCAGGGTCGAGAACACGGTGGTTCCGCTGGATTCACCCCAGGAGGTTCTGCGGGATCTCCTCCTGCCGACACGCGTGGCCGACACCCGGTTCGTGCTGGATCGACTCGCCGCGCCCACAACTCGAGACGGTCGCGTCCTGCCGGCCCGTCTGGCAGAGAGCATGGACCTGTCGCGGGTCGGGATGTTCGGCCACTCGCTAGGCGGTTCGACCACAATCCAAGCCCTGCATGATGACTCCCGCATCAGTGCGGGCGTGAACCTGGACGGCCCCGTCCTGGGCTCGGTCGCTGTCGAGGGGACAGACCGGCCCCTGCTGTTGCTCGCCAGTGAGTCCTCGCCCTGGTACGGCCAACCCGGCTGGGAGCCGTATTGGACGGCCAACACCGGGCTGAAACTGCCGCTTCGAGTCTCGGGGACCGAGCAGATGTCCTTCTGCGATCAGCAGGTGGCTTTGGTCGTGGAATTTTGGGTTCTGGCCCACTTTCCGTGATCAGGTCTGGAGCCGCGGCCCCCGTGCGAGTACCCGCCGCAACCCCATGGCTGCGAGCGAAGGTCCTTGCCACCCAATCGATCCGAGCCAGATTTCGGACAGTCGACCAACGAGCGCCCAGCGGCATGGCAGTGCGTCGTGGTGTCCGCCTTGCCGAGTGGTCCGGGTCCGCTGCCGACGAGACGCTGGTGCAGTGTCGACTGCGCGGGTGGTGGTAGAAACGAAACATGGTTGGTTTTCGCTTCGGGGTCAACATTGCGTTCCCGAATTCGCCTTCGAAGTGGGTAAGTCAAGCTCGCCGTGCGGAGATGCTCGGTTACGACGTACTCGCGGTGCCCGATCACCTCGGTGTGCTGGCTCCGTTGCCGACGTTACTGCTGGCGGCGCAGGCTACCGAGCGAATTCGGCTGGGCACCTTCGTGTTGAACACGCCGTTCTACAATCCGGTGCTGCTCGCTCGCGATATCGCCGCACTCGACCAGTTCAGTGGAGGCAGGGTCGAGCTGGGGCTGGGCGCGGGATACGTAGAAGGCGAATTCGACGCCGCCGCAATACCGTTCGCGGGCGCAGGCGCCCGCATCGACCATGTCGAGCAGACTGTGCTCACCATGCGCAAGCTCTACGCCGACCCCGGCTACCGGCCGGCGCCCACGCGTCCGGAAGGCCCGGCGGTGCTGATCGCCGGATGGGGAAAACGGTTGCTGCGCATGGCCGCTCAGCACGCCGATGTGGTGAGTCTGTCCGGTGCCGTGCCCGCGAAATCCGGGCTGCCGACCGCCGCCGACCCGGACACGCTCGCCGAACGCGCCGAGTACGTGCGCGGCTTGCTCGGTGAGCGTCGCGATCAGGTGGAAATCAACGTCGCCATCTGGGGCGTGGCCTCCCCGTCCGAACGCGACACCCTTGGCCAACAGGTGCGCGCGTTTCTGCCCGGATTCACCGACGACCAGATCGATGCCACCCCCACGGTCATGATCGGCACTCCTCGGCAGATCGCCGAAAACGTGCGCGAATTCCGCGAGCGCCACGGAATCACGTATTTCACTGTGCAGGAACCGGCTATGGAGAGATTCGCACCGGTCATCGAACTACTGAAGTAGCCCGGCCCGAGCGGTTGCAGCAGGGCCGCCAGCAGGACGACATCCAGCCGGATCACGGTCTCACTGGTTCGAATAGCGCGCGTTGGCCGGTTGCGCCCGCCTCGCTCCGACACCGGCGCACGGTGCCGGTCTGACCATGCGCTGGAACTCCGGTCCGGTCGAGGGCCCGGTCAATCACATCAAAATGATCAAGAGGCAGATGTTCGGCAGGGCTGGCCTTCCACTGCTACGAAAACGCGTGCTTCCCACGGCCGCGCAACGATGACGCCAGATCTGGGGTTCTGCGGCACAACACCTTTCGTCACGGAAAGTGGGCCAGAACCGAATTGTGGTGCCGGTTGGTCGTGAAACCTGGAATCAGTCGGACGGCTTGGCGTCGGATTCTGGTCGCGAAAATGAACACCGTTCGGCCAGCGTGTCGGCCGAACGGTGCTGTTTGTGTCGCAGTGACGTGCGTGTGCGGATTCTGGCGCCCAGCGCCGTCGAGTTCGAACTAGGGCTGGGCCGCGATGCGGAATACGGCGATCCGATCCGCGGCGTCGGCAACAGCCTGTGGGGTCGGATCCTCGACCAAGCCGGTCGTGACGAACAGATTGCCGACTCGTGCATGACTGTTCGCGATGTGGTCACGCAGTATTGGCCGGCGTTCCTCGACGGGCAACTCGACCAACTTCACGACCGAGGATCGGCGGCCGCGAGAGAGGGTGACAGTCTGCGCTGCGCGAACGTTCGCGACCCACGCGGCCTTCGGGTATGCCTGGAAAATGTAGCGTTGCCCCGCAATAGGAATCACCCCGATCGCCGCGATCCGGGGCTGGCCGGTGCGGTGTCCGGTCGTGGTGATCAAGTGGTGAGGGCCAAGGGCGATCCCCATTTTCTGCAGCCAGATGATCACCTTGTTGAACCTCTTGACCTTGCGAAGCCATGCATCGGTGTCCTGCGCCATAACTGTTGTCCTCCCCGCCAGACCATCCTGGTCTGGACTGCTCACCTCGGCTGATCGGTAGACCCAACGCGAACAACGTCGCCAGCATCATCCAGTGATGCCGCTCCACCCGCCGACGATGCTGTCGCTCCGCGGATCTCAACTGTTACCTGTTGCGGCTCGAGAGCTTGTGGCGGTTCGTATTCCAATGGCGTCGGATCCTGTTCACGGAATCACCGGCGGCACTGAGGGATCAGCTTTGCCAGCGCGCGTATGGGCGAGCCGGTAGGAGTCGGTGCCGGTTTCGATGATGTGCCCGCCGAAGGTCAACCTGTCGATGATCGCCGCGCAGAGCCGCGGGTCGGTGAAGGTTTCGTCCATCCGGAGTAGCTGTCGTTGGATGCGATGGCGACACTGTTCTTCTCCTCGCGCTCGGTGATTGCCCCGGGCAGGGCTCCGGGTTTGCGCAGCGACCCTTCCAGATAGTGATCCAGTTCCAGCCGGGATCCACCTTTGGCCAGCAGCCGTTCGTCGCGGGCGATCTCGGTCTTTCCGTCGTAGACGACCAGTCCCGAGGCGCGCAGCAGGACCGGACCTGACGGTCGATGAACCGGACCGGGACCGAATACTCGTTGGTGCGCAGCGAGATCTGCTGATTGTTTCCCAACGCAGTCCGTCGAACCGGACCTGCTCCAACCACATCAGGGCGTTGTGGCCAGCCGGGAGATCGCGAATCCTATGGCGCGGGCGAGGTTCCGAGATCGAAGTGGATGCCGGCGCGCAGCATTTTGGTGGCGGACAGGCCGATCATGTCGCGGAAGGTTTCGCTGAAGTGGGAAGGGGTGGCGAAGCCGGCGTCCAGGGCGGATCGGGTGAGGTCGTGGCCGCCGACGGCGCCGCGGACGGTGTGGATCATGCGGTTCCACCGCTGATAGCCGCGGAATGTGGTGCCGCACTGCTGGGTGAACAGGCGGAGGAAATGGGTGGTGGACAGGCCCAGGTTCGCGGCGATGTGGTCGGCGCGGAAGGGGCGGGCAGGGTCGCTGCGGATGGTGGCGGCGATCTGCTCGATGCGTGGATCGGTGACGGGTGCGGGGCCTGCGATGGCGCGGGCGTAGATGCGGTCCGGGTCCACGATGGGGCTACGGCACAGCTCGACGAGCTCACGCTCTCGGCGATGATTGAGGCCGAAAGGGCCTGCGGCAGTGGTCATCTCGTCGGCGATAGCCGTGGCGGGCGCACCCGCAGGGTCGACGAACAGCACCAGAATCCATCCCCGGGTGGCGACGATGCGCTGCGTCGTGCGGGCGGGGGCGAATGAACTGCCGGTGTGTCTCGGCCCGTGCGCGGTGTGCAGGACGAGCGGCGCGTCCAGGCCGACGCTGAGCATCGCGACCGAGGGGGAATGCGGGTCGACGCCGAGATCCGGCCCGATGTAGCCGACGTGACCGGGCCGCACCCACGCCACCGGCGTCCGTGCCGGACCGCAGATTTCCGAAAGCGCGTCGATGGTCACGCTTGCCAGGGTATCGGTACGGCCGCTGGAACCCGGCGGTCGACGAGGAGTCTGGAGACAGTCATGCGAGGTAAAGTTCCCCTGGGGGTGCGGATTCTGTCCGCGCTCTCGACCGAACCGGATTGGGATTCGATCACCCCGGCCCAGGTCATCGAGGTGCGTGAAGCGCAGCACCGCAAGCGCCGGTCCGCGCTGGGCAAAATCGTCACCGGCAGGCCCGACCGTGGCGCGCTGATCACGACACACACTCTCCCCCTGCCAGGGCGTCGGCTGAGTGCGCGCGTGTACCGGCCCGCGCAGGGTGGCTCGGCGCTGCCGCTGATCGTCGCGTTCCACGGCGGCGGATTGATTCTCGGCGCACCGGACCAGGACGATTGGCTTCTCAGTCACCTCGCGGCCGAATGTCCGGCCGTGGTCGTCTCGGTCGACTATCGGCTGGCGCCCGAGCACCCCGTGCCCGCGCCCGTGGAGGACGCCTATGACTCCGTATCGCACATCGTCGACGAGGCCGCGCGGTGGGAAGCCGATCCCACTCGGATCGCCCTGCTGGGCGCCAGCGCGGGAGCTACGCTCGCGGCACTCACCGCGATCCGGGCGGTCGAACTGGGACTGCCGGTGCGCGCCCAAGTGCTGATCAATCCGCAGCTGGATTGGACCGAGCGCGTCTTCGAATACCCCTCGTTCACCGAGAACGCGGACAGTCCAACCGCGACACCGGCCAATTGCCGTGCGGTGCAACGCATCGCGCTTCCCGAATCCTTCGACCCTCGTGCGATTTCACCAGTGCACAGCGACGACCTCGCGGGACTCGCCCCTACCCTCGTCCAAGCCGTAGGTACCGACCCGCTGGAAGATCAGGCACCGGCCTACGCCGAGCGGTTGCGGCACGCGGGAGTCGAGGCGACGCTGACTCGCTATCCGGAAGCGGTGCACGCCTTCCTGAGTATGCCCGGACTGGTCCCGGCGGCCCGGCCCGCCCGCGCCGAGATCCTCGCCTTTCTGCGCCGCCACCTGCTGGAGCGCTCGGACAGTGTGGCGACGGGGACGGCTAAGGCGCGGCGGCCATGACTACCACCGAAATCGCCGAGGCGAGGGTGCTGCCCCCGCTGCGCCCTGAGGCGGATTCCGCTGCTGGACAGAGCATTTCCCGACTCCTGCGCCCCTATCTGGGCAGCTTCGCCGCCGTGGTGATCCTGCAAGTCATCGGCGCTGTCGCGGGGTTGGCCCCGTTGCTGGCGGTTGTCGAATTGGGGCGAACCCTGGTGTCGGCCGGTCCCATCGATGACGGCCATGTCTGGACTGTCGTGTTCGCGGGCGCGGGCGGCTTGTTCGTCCGGTTGCTGTTCACCGCCGCGTCGTCCGGGATCGGGCATCTACTCGACGGCCGGGTGCAACTGTCGTTACGTCGGCAACTGGCCGCGCAGCTGGGGCGTGTACCGATCGGCTGGTTCTCCCGCCGCAGAACGGGTGAGCTGGCGCAGTTGGTGGGCGACGATGTGAGCGCCGTGCACCCGTTCATCGCCCACACCCCTGGCGAGCTGGTCTCGGCTTTCGTGGTGCCGCTGGTGTCGCTGATCTACTTGTTCACCGTCGACTGGCGGCTGACGCTGATCACGCTGATTCCGGTGGTGCTGGCAGTGGCGCTGGTTCCGCTGATGATGACCCCGACCCGGCTTCGTGAGCAGGAGGAGTTCGACGTCGCGATGGGGCGGGTCGCGAGTTCGGTCGTCGAGTTCGTGCAGGGGATCGCGGTGGTCAAGGCGTTCGGCGGGTCCGGGCGCGCCCATCGCGCATTCCGCACGGCCGTGGACGATTTCGTCGGCACCTTCTTCCGGTGGGTGCGCGGTCTCGCCCCGATCGCCGCGGGGATGCAGCTGGTGCTGTCGCCGCCGTTCGTGCTGCTGATCGTGCTGGTCGGTGGCGCGGTTCTCATCACGAACGGTTCGCTGGCCCCGACGGATCTGCTCCCGTTTCTGCTGCTGGGACTCGGCCTGACCGCTCCGGTGGCGGCGCTGGGCCACGGCTTCGACGAGATGCAGGCCGCCCGGCGCGCGGTCGACCGGATCCGGGATGTGCTGGCCGTGCCGTCGCTGCCGGAGCCCGAGCATCCGCGCACACCAGAGGGTCACCGGGTGGAACTGCGTGGCGTCCGATTCGGCTACGACACAGGGCGCGAGGTGCTGCGCGGAATCGACCTGGTGCTGGAGCCCGGCACCGTCACCGCGCTCGTGGGTCCTTCGGGAAGTGGCAAGTCCACGCTGGTGCAGCTGTTGCCGCGGTTCTTCGACCCGACCCACGGTTCGGTGGCCGTGGGCGGCATCGATCTGCGCGAGCTCGGCAGCCGGGAGCTCTACCGGATGGTGTCCTTCGTCTTCCAGGACGTTCGACTGCTGCGCGCGTCGGTCGCGGACAATATCGCGCTGGCGGTACCGCATGCCGGCCTCGACGACGTGGTTCGCGCCGCCCGCCTGGCGAATATTCACGATCGAATCCTCGAGCTGCCACGCGGATACGATTCGGTGATCGGTGCGGATGCCGGACTGTCCGGTGGTGAAGCACAACGGATTTCGCTCGCCCGAGCACTGCTTGCCGACACTCCGGTGCTCGTGCTCGACGAGGCGACCGCCTTCGCCGACCCGCAGACCGAACAGGCGGTGCGCCAAGCCCTTTCGACGCTGGCAGCTGATCGCACGATCCTGGTCATCGCCCATCGACTCGAGACGGTTGCCGACGCCGACACCGTCGTGGTGCTGGAGAACGGGTCGATCGTCGAGCGCGGCAGGCCCGCCGAACTAGTGGCACGCGGCGGAAAGTTCGCCGCGTTCTGGCAATCCCATCGATCGGCGATCGCGGACGAGGTCGAAACCCGTTCCGGTGCGTTGCAAGGAGACGAGTACCGATGATTCGAATGCTGCTGCGCGTGCTGGGGCCCCAGTACGCCCGTCCGGTGCGCCGCACCGTGGCGCTGATGACGACGACCGCCGTCGCCGAGGGTCTGTCCTACGCACTGCTGGTTCCGGTGCTGCGGGCCCTGTTCGGGAGCACGCCCGCGGAGGCCCGGCCCTGGCTGATCGCGTTCGGGGTCGCGGTCGCGGTCTTCGCGGTGCTGCGCTATCTCAGCGACCTGTCCGGTTTCCGCGCCGGGACCACGCTGCTGCGCGGCATGTATCACCGGCTCGGCGATCACCTGGCCCGCTTGCCCCTCGGCTGGTACAGCGCGAGCCGGACCGGGGAAGTGTCCGTCCTGGCCAGTCGCGGTGTGCTGGAGGCGATGAGCGTGATCGCGCATCTGCTGGCGCCGTTCATCGCCGCCGCGGTGACTCCGCTGACGATCGTTGTCGTCATGCTGGCCTTCAACTGGCAGATGGGCTTGGCCGCGGTGCTCGCCGTCCCGCTCGTGGCGGCGGTTCAAGTCCGGACGCGACGGTCGACGGCCGCAAGCGACGCCGAAAGCGCCGAACGCGCACAGGAGGCCACCGGGCGGGTCATCGAGTATCTCCAAGCGCAGCCGGTGCTACGGGCCGGTGGCCGGACCACGGAGCGCTTCCGGTTGCTCGACGACTCGCTGCGTGAGCTCGAGCGCGCGTCCCGCCGTTCGACCGTGTCCGCACTACCCGGCGTGGTGGGCCTGACCCTCACGGTGCAGGCGATGTTCAGCGCGCTGCTGGCCCTCGGCGCCTACCTTACGCTCGGCGGGAATACCGGCGCGGCAGAGGTTTTGGCGATCCTGGTGCTGGCCGCTCGCTGCGCCGATCCGCTACTGTCGCTGGCCGATATCGGCGGCAAACTTCGCGGCGCGCGTTCGGTGCTGGCGAGACTGGATGCGGTCTTGCGCACCGAGCCGCTGCCCGAACCTCGCGAATCGATCCGGCCGGAACGCCACGACCTCGAGTTCGACTGCGTCACCTTCCGGCACGGCGGTCGCGTCGTGATCGACGACGTGTCGTTGTCCGTGCCGCAGGGACAGCGGCTCGCCATCGTCGGTCCGTCGGGTGCGGGCAAAAGCACAGTGCTGCAACTGCTCGCGCGGTTCTACGACGCGGACGCGGGAGCGGTGCGCATCGGCGGTGTGGACGTGCGCGGGATCAGCGACGAGGAGTTGATGGCGCAGATCGCCATCGTCTTCCAGGACGTCTATCTCTTCGACGGAACCATCGAGGAGAACGTGCGCCTCGGCCGTCCCGACGCCGGTGACGCCGAGGTGCGGGCAGCAGCCACCGCGGCGCGATTGGACGAGGTGATCGAGCGGCTACCCGACGGTTGGGCGACAAAAGTCGGCGAGGGTGGCGCATTGCTGTCCGGCGGTGAGCGACAACGTGTTTCGATCGCACGGGCACTGCTGAAGGACGCGCCCATCGTCCTGCTGGACGAGATCACCTCCGCATTGGACCCGGTGAACGAGGCGGCCGTCCACCAGGGTGTCGAGCACTTGATGGCGGGCCGGACGGTGGTGATGGTCGCGCACCGGTTGCGGACCGTGCGACGAGCCGATCGCATCGTCTTCGTCGACCGCGGCCGCGTCGTGGAAGCGGGCAGCCACGACGAGCTGCTGCGCCGCGGTGGCCGCTACGCCGATATGTGGAACCTCTCCCTGACACCGACAGCGAGCTAGAGCAGGATCTCCGCGTGACGTTCGGCGGACGTTCGCATCGCTGCGATACTCATCGCCGACCTGCCAAATGCTCGTCGAGTAGACGAGCGATGGTCGGCAGCACGTGTCGCGAGGTCAGTTCGTCATGGGTGGCCGCTACGTCGTGGTTGACGACTTCGCCGGTCACATAGGGCTGCCAGCCGACCGGGCCGAAGAGGTCGGAAGTATCGACCGTGGCGCTGAAATACACCATGTCACCGTCGAATACGGGACGATGGTATCCCGTTCGGGTCCGCGCCGTCGCGTTGTACGACCGGGCCATCCGCTCGATGGCGCCCGCGTCGATCGGCGAAGCGCCGCCCAGCCGTGCTCGGATCAGATCGGCGGCCTCCTGGGCGGACGCATCGGCGGGCACATCGTGGATGCCGACGATCGGGCCGAAGGTACTGACGAAAGCGCCGGCGGACAGCTGCTCGATACTGCCACCGTCGATATCAGCGCAATCGGCGTCGAGCAACGCGAGGACGCCGACCGTGGCACCGGCGTTCTCGAGCTTCGTGGCGATCGCGTGGGCGATGAGTCCGCCGAACGAATACCCGAGGAGGTGGTAGGGCCCTGCGGGCTGCACGGCGCGGATCTCGCGGATGTACCTATCGGCCAGCTCCTCGATCGAGCGTGCCGGCGCTTCGGCACCGCGCAGGTCCGGCGCTTGTAGTCCATAGATCGGCCTGCCGGGGGCCAGCACATCCGCGAATCCCAGGTAGGTCCAGGACAATCCGGATGAGGGGTGGACGCAGAACAGCGCGGGTTCGTCGCCGCCGAGCCGGATCGGCAACACGACGTCGAGCGCAGGTCCGCGGTCGACCACCGGCAGCTCGCCGGGAAGCAGCGTCGCCCGCGCGGTGTCGGCGGCCGCGGCCAGCGCGGCGACGGTGCGATGCTCGAACACTTGCAGCGGGGTGCAGTGCACGCCCCGCTGCTTCGCCCTGGACACGAGCTGGATGGCGGTGATGCTGTCGCCGCCGAGGGTGAAGAAGGAATCGTCGGCGCCGACCTTGTCGAGGCCGAGCAACTCCGCGTAGATATCGGCGAGACTTTCTTCGGTCGGTGTCGAGGGTGTTCGGTACTCGGTCTGCCCGTCGGTGAATTTCGGTGTCGGCAACGCTGCCCGGTCGAGTTTGCCGACCGCGGTGAGCGGGATCGCATCCAGCACGACGAAGGCGGAGGGGATCATGTACGCGGGCAGGGCGTCGGCCGCTACCGCGCGCAGATGCTCGCCGTCGACCTCGGCGCCCTCGGCGGGCACTATGTACGACACCAGCACGGTCGTCCCCGCCGGTCCGGTGCGGCCGATCGTCACCGCATGGTCGACCAGTTCGTCGCGAGACAGCACGGTATCGATCTCGCCGAGCTCGATCCGCACGCCGCGAATCTCGACTTGAAAGTCGCTGCGGCCCAGATACTCCAGCTCGTACGTGTTGTCGCTCCCGATGACCCAGCGCACCATGTCGCCGGTCCGGTACATCCGCTCCCCCGGCTCGCCGCAGGGGTTGGCGACGAACCGTCCCGCGGTCGTCGCGGAGTGGTTGAAATAGCCGCGGGCCAGTGCGGGACCGGCCACATACAGTTCACCGGCGACGCCGATCGGCACCGGACGCAGCCAGGTGTCGAGCACCATGGCCGCGGCCCCACGGATCGGCCCGCCGATAGTGATCGGATCGTCCGCTTCGAGTTCGCCGCGACAGGTTGCCCAGATGCTGAACTCCGCCGGACCATACAGGTTCACCATCCGCCGCCCGCCCGACCACTGCTCGATCAGCTTCGGTGTCGCGGCCTCACCCTCGACAGCAAGCACTCGCAAGCGATCGAGGCCCGCGGATTCCATCGTGGCCAGCACCGACGGCGTGATCGCCACGTGAGTGACCCGTTCGGTGCGCAGCAGGCGAGTCAGGTCGGCGCCACCGCAGACATCCGGTGGCGAGATCACGAGCCTGCCGCCCACGCTCAGCGCGGCGAGCAGCTCGAACACCGACGCGTCGAAGCTCGGGGAGGCTACCTGCAACACGCTGGCGGTCGAATCCAGATCCAATGAATTCTTCAGGTCCGCAACCAGATTCGCCATGCCGCGATGACCGAGCAGCACCGCTTTCGGTGTGCCGGTGGATCCCGAGGTGTAGATCAGGTAGGCCGCCTGATCGATGTCGATGGGACCGCGACGCTCCTCGTCGGTGATCGGCGCGTCGGCGACCTTCTCGACCCGGCGGATCGTCTCGAGATCGTCCAGCAGCAGCCAGTCGATGGTGCTGGGCAGCGCCTCGCGGGCCGCGGTCATTGTCAGGCCGATCGGCGCCTTCGAGTCGGCGAGCATGTGCTCGATCCGCGCGATCGGATTGCGGGGATCCAGCGGCACGAAAGCCGCCCCTGTCTTGGCCACCGCCCACACCGCCACCACCGACTCCAGCGATCGACCGAGGGCGAGCGCGACGCACATCTCCCGCCGGACACCTCGGCGCAGCAACACCCGGGCGAGGCGGTTGGACCAGGCGTCGAGCTCCTCGTAGGACATCGTGAGCTCGCCCGCGCTCACCGCGATGGCGCCGGGATCGATCTGCGCTCCGGCGTAGAGGATCTCGGGAAGAGTCCGCGGCGGCACCGACTCCGCGCCACGAACCGGAAGCAGCTCGGCGCGTTCGACGTCGTCGCAGTACTGGAGCTGGGACACCAGGGCATGCGGGTTGTTCGCGAGCTGGGTCAGCAACCCGACCAAGCGATCCAGCAGCGGTCGCATCGCCTCCGGCGCGACCTGGTCGGCCGCGAACTTCAGGGTGATGCGCAGCGTGTTGTGCCCATCGCTGCCGCGGAGTGGAACAACCACGAGATTCAACGGATACGGCGTCGCGTCGGTGCCCTCGACGTCCAGCACACGCATGCCCGCGATGTCCGTTGCTGCCGCCAAAGCCTCACGGTCAATCGGGTAGGACTCGAAAACGGTGAGGGTGTCGAACAATTCGGCGAGGCCCACAGCCTTGTGGATCGCAGCAAGGCCGACGTGCTGGTGGTCCATCAGCCGCGCCTGCTCGCTCTGCAGGCGGGCCAGCAGGTCGGCCGCTGTCTCCGAGGGATCGAGCCGCACTCGCACCGGCAGCGTGTCGATGAAGAGCCCGACCATCTCCTCGACACCGGCCAGTTCCGGTGGCCTGCCGGACACCGTTGCGCCGAACACCACATCGGTTCGGCCCGTCAGTACGGCCAGCAGCATCGCCCAGCTCGCCTGCATCATCGTGTTCACCGTGGTGCCGGAACTGCGGGCGGTCGTTTCCAGCTGGTCGACCGTGTCCCGGACCAGGTCGACGGAAACCGTCCCGGCCTCGGTCGTTTCGATACCGGCCAGTGCCGGGACGGCCCGTGTCGGGGTATCGATGCCCGCGAGGTATTGCTTCCATACCGTGGTCGACGCGGCGTGGTCCTGCTCGCGCAGCCACGAAAGAAGCTCGCGGTAGGAGTGCGCGGGCGATAGCGCGGACGCGTCGCCCGTGGCGTACAGCGTCAGAAACTCGCGCACGAGCAGCGAGGTCGACCAGCCGTCCAGCACGAGGTGATGGTTGGTCAGCACGAACCGGTAGTGGTTGGGGCCGCTGCGTATGAGTGTGCAGCGCATCAGCGGCGGACGAGTCAGCTCGAATCGGGTTCTTGCGTCCAGGGCGATCACTCGATCGAGCTCCCGCTCCCGTTCCTCGGGATCGGCGACTCCGCTCAGGTCGACCTCCCGCCAGCGGATGTCGGCGTCCGACAGCACGATTTGGCGAGGCCCGTCGTCGGTCGCCACGAACGCGGCCCGCAGGATGTCGTGCCGTGCCACCACCGCCTCCGCGGCAGCGCGCAGTCGCGCGTCGTCGATCGTGCCCGCCAGCGTGAACACCGATTGCACTGTGTAGCCGTCGGCGGCATCAGGGTCGTAGATCGCATGGAAGAACAGGCCGGACTGGAGCGGTGAAAGCGGCCATATGTCGACCAGATTCGGATAGTCGTGCTCCCAAGCCTCGATCTGCGGCTGGGTGACCGCGACGAGGTCGAAGTCGCAGGGCGCGTGCCCGCCCGCTCCCGCGGTCGTGGCATGGTCGACGAGCGCCCGCAGTGCGTGCGCCCAGAGACCGGCGAGTTCGCCGACCTCGGCCGCATCGAGCAGCCGAGAAGCGTAGGCCCAGGCCGCTTCCAAGCCATTCTCGGTCAGCACGGCGTTGAGATCGATGACCGCGGCCAACGGCGCTCGGTCGTCCTGCGTTGCCGCGAAGCGTTGCGGCAGCCAGGCTCCGGTCTCGCCGCCGGTCGGCGCTCGGCCGAGATAGTTGAAGCTCAGCTGCGGTGTCGGCGCATCCGCGAACGGATCGGTGGTGCCGGCGTTCGGATAGCGAAGCATGCCGAAACCGATTCCCTTGTCGGGCATCGCGCGCAGCTGCTGCTTCGTAGTCTTGATCGCGGCGCCCGCCGCGGGGCCGCCGTCGAACGCGTCACCGAGATCGATGCCCGTCAGGTCGATGGCCACCGGATGCACCGCGGTGAACCAGCCCAGCGTGCGCGCGATATCGGCGCCGGGCAGGATGGCCTCCTCGCGACCATGGCCCTCCAGCGTGAAGAGTGAGGACCTTCGACCGCGCCAACGGCTCACCGCCATCGCGAACGCGGTCAGCAGGACATCATCAGCGCCACAATGGAATCGGTCGGGCACCGTGGTGAGCACTGCGTGCGCGACGTCGGGGGCGATAGCGGTCCGGTAGATCGCCCTCGTGGCGGCGACATCGACGGCCGGATCCAAGGTGCCCGTGCCGATCGGCGGGTCGGGTGTGGCCAGGATGCGTTGCCAGACCTGCAGTTCGACATTTCGGTCAGTCGCGTGCTCGAACTGTCCACGCGCCCAACGTCGGAACGATGTGCCGACCGGAGCGAGGGCGCCGCCAGAGGCGGCGGTCGCCAGATCTTGCAGCAGGATCCGCCACGAGACGGCGTCGGTCACGAGGTGGTGCAGCACGATCCAGCACAGTGGAGCAGCGTCGGCGCGCTCGATCAGCACGAAGCGCGCGACGATTCCCGCCTCCGGGTCGAGTTGGTCTGCGGCACGTTGCAATTCGAATTCGCCGCTATGGTCCCGATCGGGGCGCGCGGTCACGACGTCCACCAGAGTGCCTGCCACGACCGAACCCTGGCGGGCGACGTTCCATTCCCAGCCGTGATCGGTGCTTCGCAACGAACAGCGCAGCAGATCGTGATGGTCGAGGAGCGCTTGGACGGCAGCGATCAGCCGAGCGCCGTCGACGCCGGCCGGAAGACCGATCAAGACGGCCTGGCCGAACCGGCGCCAGGTATCTCCTTGGTCCAGCATCGCGCGCACGATCGGCGTGAGTTCGACGGCGCCCACTCCCCCGCCGGGTAACTCGTGCACAACTTCGGCGCGCGCCTCGGTGGCCACCGCCGCCAGCCCGGCAACGGTTTTGCGTTCGAATACCTCGCGTGCGCTGAAGCCGATCCCGGCGTTCTTCGCCCTGGAGACCAGTTGAATAGAGGAAATGCTGTCGCCGCCGAGCGCGAAGAAGCTCTCCTCGACGCCCACCGAATCCAGCCCGAGAACTTCGGCGAACAACGCGGCCAGCGCCTCCTCGCGCGGGGTCGAGGGTGGTCGGCTCATGAGTGCGTGGGAAGCGAAATCGGGTTCGGGCAGCGCCGTACGATCGATCTTGCCCAGCGGTGTCAGCGGAACGCTCTCCAGAGGCATGATCGCGGCGGGCACCATGTACGCCGGAAGCGATTCGCCAGCAGCCGCTTTCAGTGCTTCTACGCTCACCTCGATGCCCGGTTCGGGCAGCACATAGGAGACCAGGACAGTGGTGCCCGAATCGGTATCGATCCCGAGGGTGATCGCGAAGTCGATGTCCGGGTGCCGTTGCAGGACGGCGTCGATCTCGCCGAGCTCGGCCCGGAAGCCGCGCACCTTCACCTGGAAGTCGTTGCGGCCTTGATAGTCCAGCTCCAACGTACCGGAACTCTTGGTCCAGCGCGCCAGATCCCCGGTGCGGTACATCCGCTCGCCGCACGCGTACGGGTTCGCGACGAATCGGCCCGCGGTGAGGCCCGTGCGCCGGTGATAGCCGCGCGCTACTCCCCCACCCGCGAGGTACAGCTCACCGATCGTGCCCGGAGCGACCGGTCGCAACCATGAATCGAGCAGGACTGCGGAGACACCGCGGATGGGGCCACCGATCGTGACCGGCGCAGCGGGTGTCAACGCGTCGCTCAACGTCGCCGTGACGGTGGTTTCGGTGGGTCCGTACCCGTTGAGGACAGCATGGCCGGACCACCTGGCCGCCAGTTCGGCAGGGCAGGCGTCGCCACCGACGATGACAGTGCGCAGGCCGGGCAGCGTCGCCGGGTCGAGGGACCCCACCACTGCCGACGTGGCATCCAGATGGGAAACACCTTGCACGCGAAGACTGTCCGCCATCTCCTCGCCGGCGTACGCCGACGGCGGGACAACGGAGAGCATCGCTCCGGCGGCGAAGGTCACCAGGATCTCCTCGACCGAGAGGTCGAAACTCGACGAAACCGCATGTGCCATGACGGAATCGGCACCGACACCGAAGGCATGCGCCAAACTCGCGACCATGTTCGCCAAACCCCGATGGGTGACCAGCACGCCTTTGGGCGATCCGGTCGATCCCGAGGTGTAGATGATGTACGCGACCTGATCCAGGTGCACCGGGGCATGCCGCACACTGTCATCCACCGCTGCCGAGTCCTGCTCGGCGATCCGCCGACCGGTCCTGTCCTCATCGAGAACCAGCCAGTTCACCCTGTCCGGCAACAGGCTTCGCGCGGTCGATACGGTAATCCCGGCGACGACTCCACTGTCGTCGATCATGTACGCGATCCGGTCGGCAGGGTAGTCCGGGTCGATCGGCACGAAGGCGGCACCGGTCTTGGCCACCGCGAGCATCCCGAGCACCGAATCGATCGAACGCGGAATCGATATCGCCACACTGGATTCCGGGCCCGCACCCGAGGCGATCGCTACGCGCGCAAGCCGATTGGTGTATTCGTCGACCTGGCGGTAGGTCAGACAGGCGGCACCGTCGCGAACAGCGATCCCATCAGGGTTGATTTCCGCACCCGCGGAGAGTATTTCGGGGAGCGTACGAGGCGTGACGCTCGCCGGTCCTCGTGCCGGTGCCAGCTCGGCAAGCTCGTCGTCGGATACGACAGGCACCGTGGACAGGGCCGCGTCCGGGCCTGCGGCGAGAAGTTTCCGCAGGAACCGCAGGAATCGGCTGTGGTGGGTGACCAATTCGGTGTCGCTGTACAGGTTCGCATTGCCCTGGAAGTCGATGTGGGTGCTCTCGCCGCCCACACCGGGATACAGATTGAGGTACAGGTCCTCGATCGGCCCGGGGGTCAGCACATGCACTCGTCCGGTGACCGGGCCGAGCTGAACCCTGGTGTCCAGCATCATCAAGTTCACGGAGGGGCCGAATGTCGCGACCTCGTCCATCGGCCAGCCGAGGTCACGGAAGATGTCCTCCTGACGGTAACGCTGCCGCCGCAGCGCACCGGTCAGCTCGCCCTGCGCGGCGCTGATCAGCTCACCGACGGTCATGGTCGGAGCCACCCGGAGTCGCACCGGGACGACGTTGGCGATCATGCCGCCGGAACGTCGCATGGCTGCCGTCGTGCGCGCCGAGACCGGCAGACTCAATACCACCTCCGGCGCACCGGTCGTCGCGGCGAGATAGGCGCCGAACGCCGCGACCACCGTGGGTGCCACACCGGAGGCCGCCGCCGTGGCGACCGTCTCCAGCAATTCCGCTGTTTCCTGCGCCAGCACGCCCTCGACGCGCCGCGGGTGGGCGTCGATGTCGGCGGTGCGGCCGGCGAGGCTCACCGGGTCGGCCATCCCGTCGAGGTGCCGCAGCCAGTACTCCCGGTCGGCCGCGAAACGGTCGGAGCCGCGGTACGCCAGATCGGCGGCCACGATCTTCCTGAGGTTCTCGGCTCGGGAGGCGGGCGGCGGCCTTCCCTCGATCGCCGCGGTGTAGAGCTCGCCGGTACGCCGGGCCATCACCGAGACACCCATGCCGTCGAGCGCGATGTGATGCATCCGCCAGTAGGAGAACCAGTGGTCGTCGGCGATCCGCAGCATGACCGCACAGGCCAACCGATCGTTCAGCAGATCGAGAGGTGCCGAGTATTCGTCGCGCATCCAGGCGTGCGCGGCGGCCACCGGATCACGCTCATGGCGGAAGTCGACGATGCGCGCACTGTCGTCCAGGGTGGTGTCGACGCACTGAAGTGGATACCCGTCGCTTTCGATCAAGCGCAGATAGCCGGTGCCGAACTCGCGCCCGGCCTGACGCGCCGCCGGCGCCAGCCGGTCGACATCGATCGGCCCGGCCAGGTCGACATACTGGGCGATGGAGATCGGGATGTCGCCCGCGATGTGCTGGGCGAACCAGATTCCGCGCTGCGCCGCCGACAGCGGGAACGCGCCATCCGCTCCGGCCGTCATGGGCACACCATCGCGCTGCCATCGGCCGCCGCGAGCGGCTTCGAAAGCAGCATGCGGAGGTTCTCGGTGAGCGACTCGATCAGCGTGTGCATATCGTGTCCCCTGAGGCCACCACGGCGTCCGGCAGGACTTCCACGATAACTCCGAAGCGCTCGCCGGCGTAGTTGCGAATCTCTTTCACCAGGCCACCGAGCGAATCGATGGGGCTACGACTCACGTCATACGCGGTGTGGCCGGTGTCAGTTTTCTAGCGCTGCTAGGTGTGCGGCGGTTCTTGCTGGCCGCCCCCGATCCATCCGCGACCAGCCTCTGCCTCCGCTTCCGGAGCGGCGCGGTGTCCGGCCGGCTTCTGATCGATCAGGCAAGCAGTCCTGCACAAAATCGCCCTGATCGTAAGCATTTCCTCGACCCTTGCCGGGGCCGATGATCGTGAACCGGGACCGGCGGCGAAAACAACAGTTGCGCATCCTCGAGGACGAATGCCAATAGCGGGTCGGATCGCGCTGAGCGGTTCGAAGGTCGTCGTCCTGGCGGCGAGCGCCGCGGCGACGGTGAATGTGTCGGGGCGACCCCAACCGGTGCCGAGCAATGCACCCTTCCAGCCGTGATCCTCGAGCGCCTTCGCATGGTCGGTCAGCGTCGCCAGGCTGTTGTGGTCGGCCCTGGTCGGTATCGCTTCCCAATACGGATCCAGCCGCTCATATCTCCCCCGCGGTCGGTTGGGTCATCGTGGGCGTCGGTACCTTCGTCCTCTTGGCGCAAAGTGCCCTGCTGGCATTCGAATCGGGAATAGAGCATGCTCCGCCGGAGCCTCGAGCCGCGCACAGTTGGCGGTTTCCCACAAGAGGTGAAGTAGTGGCTGCAATTCTTGCCGCATCTGCGGCGATATTTGTCGGTTCGGCTGAGACGTAGGTAGCCGAGTCGGAATCGCTACCCGTCGGCCGGAAGCCGGTCGCGCGTCAGGTGACGACCGACGATGCCAGAACTTGCACGAACGCGTGGATCCCCGCCAGTGTGTGCGCGGGCATCATGATGTCGCAGAACGGCAGGGCCGCCGCCATCGCACCGGTGGCGGGCTGGAATCGGGATTCGCCCGCACGGGGATTGAGCCAGATGACGCGCCAAGCCCGGCGGCGGATGCGGGCCATCGCGCGGGCGAGGACATCGGGGGTGTCGCTGTCCCAGCCGTCCGATGCGATGACGACGACGGCGCCGCGCACCGCGTTGCCGGACGGGGTTGTGAGCAGCGCGGTGAGGGATCGCCCGATGTGCGTGCCGCCGTAGCGGTCGGCGACCTTCTCGTTGGCCCTGGCTACCGCGATATCCGGGGAACGGTGCGCCAGTACCGAAGTCAGCCTGGTCAGCGAGGTCGAGAAGGCGAAAACCTCCGGTCGGCCGGGCGAACGGTGCTGCATCGCGGCCCGCATCAGGTGCAGGTAGATCGTCGAGTACGGCTGCATCGAGCGGCTGACGTCGCAGATCATGACGATTCGGCGCGGTCGGCGCCGGGGACGAGTGCGAACCAGCACCGCAGGCTCCCAGCCCGTGCGGCGGGAGTTGTGCATCGTCGCCCGGAAGTCGATCCGCTTGCCGTGCGAATGGTTTTCGTAGCGCCTGCTGTTGCGCTGCGGCCACAGCGCCGACGTCTGCTCCAGCCAGGCGCCGACTGTCCGCAGGTCGTCCGGATCGAAGCGAGCGAACGGTTCTTGTTCCCGTGCCGCGAACCGGCTCGGCAGCACGTCCGGGAGCGCCACGCTCTTGTCGGTGGATCGGTCGGAGCCGGTTGCCGATTGCAGTGTCGCCCAAGGGACTTCACCACCGTTTCGAGACTGACCCTGACCGCCGGTGCCCGGCGTCGACGCGCGTTCGGTGGGCAGCCCGTGCGTCCGGCTCGGCGGGTCCACACCCAGCGTCGCGTCGGCGAACACCGTCGCGAAGACCGTGTCGAAGGCGGCGAGATCTTGCATGCGATCGACGAGCGTGAGTCGCATGGCCCAGTAGAGCTCGGTGCGTGACCGCGGCGCCATGCGCCGCAAAGCTTGTACGAACAGGGCGGGTCCGCTCGGCGCCACGGCGACGCCACCGCGCCGCAGCCGCGCGACCACCGCGACGGCGAATGCGGCCAGATCGATGCCGCGCAGCAGCACCGTTCCCGTCATCACCGCTCGCGCATCCGCCTGCGTACCAGAATGATTGCGAGCACGGCCGCGAGCACGAAGGCGATCGCGGGGCCATACCTTTTGATCATCGCGGGCCCCACGAGATCGACGAGGTCGAGCGGCGCGGGCTCGGATTGGGCAACGGGTTGCACCGCTCGGCTGTCCGGCCCGGCCACCGGCTGCGCGGCGGCCGAATCCCCTTCTGCGAGTTTCGCTTCCAGAGACGTGACGAATTGACTGATCATCTTCTCGGACACCTGCTGCAGCATCCCGCTGCCGAACTGGGCGAGCTTGCCGACGATCTTGAGGTCGGTGTCCACGATGACCCGGGTCCGATCGCCTTCCTCGCGCAGTTGGGTGGTGATGGTCGCCGCCGCGTTTCCGGATCCGCGGGTGTCCCGGCCGCGGCCGTCGATGACGGCGCGATGGTCGTGTTCGTCGCGCTCGACGAAGTTCGCTTTTCCGGTGAATTCGCTTGTCACCGGGCCGACTTTGACCTTCAGTTTGCCGAGGAAATCGTCTCCCTCCCAGCCGACCATCTGTGCGCCGGGCAGGAGCGGGACCACCTGTTCGAGGTCGGACAGCACCTCCCATGCCTGCTCGACCGGGGCGTTGACGGTGAACTCATTGGCGATCTTCATCGGAGTATCCCTCTCATCCGGTAGCCATGCCTTGGGTGTATTCGACGAATTCCCCGTGCAAGGTGGCACGGTCGTCGGGTGTCTTCGCCAGTGCGCTGAGCGCGGCGACCGCTTCCGGCGCGGTCAGATCGGCGACGTCGAGCGTCGCCAACGCGGCGATCCAGTCGATGGTCTCGGCGACGCCGGGCGGTTTGTCGAGATCCAGATCGCGGGCGCGGCCGACGAATCGGGTGGCGTGCTCGATCAGCACATCGGTTGCCCCGGGCACGGTGCGTCGCACGATCGCGACCGCGCGGGCCGGATCCGGGTAGTCGATCCAGTGGTAGAGGCAACGCCGCCGCAACGCGTCGTGCAGGTCGCGACTGCGATTCGAGGTCAGCACCGTGAGCGGCGGGTGCTCGGCGACGAAAGTCCCGAGTTCGGGAACCGTCACCGTGGCCTCACCGAGGAATTCGAGCAGCAGTGCCTCGAATTCGTCATCGGCACGGTCGATTTCGTCGACGAGCAGCACCGGGGGCGTCGGACCGCGATATCGCACACAGCGCAGGATGGGGCGGTCGACCAGGTAGGCCTCGGTGAACAGGTCCGCCTCGGTGAGGTCGGCGCCGCGCGCCTCGGCGAGCCGGATGCTGAGCAGCTGACGTTGGTAGTTCCAGTCGTACAGCGCTTCGCTCACGGTGAGGCCCTCGTAGCATTGCAGGCGGATCAGCGGTGCATCCAGCACCGTGGCCAGGGTCTTCGCCGCCGTCGTCTTGCCCACTCCGGGTTCGCCTTCCAGCAGCAGCGGCCGACCCAACGTGGTGGCCAGATAGAAGGCGGCGGCGGTCCCGGTATCGAGCAGGTAGTCGTCGGCGTCGAATCGCCGGACCACCTCCTCGACATCGTCGAACGGCGCGATCATGGCAACGTCGAGGCGCGCAGGCGCTCGTAGTCGTCCCAGGTGTCGACGTCCAAGGGCGCCGGTGCGTCGACGTCGAGTCGCGACACCGCGACGCGGCCGGACTCGATGAGCTTCCACACGGCCTTGTCGCCGTGCAACCGGGCCAGCTCGCCGAATGTGCTGCGGTTCAGCCAGAACGGATGCCCGACACCGTCGCGGTAGCGGCAGACGGTGATCGGAGCGGCGGTTGTCCCCTCGGCGACCAGCCGGTCGACGGTTGCCGCCGACAGTCCCGGTTGGTCACCGAGCATCAGTACTATTCCGGCGGCCCGCGGATGCACCGCGCTCAGGGCCGAACGCAACGACGACGAACAGCCCGAACCGAAGTCGTCGGCCATGACCACCTCCACCCCGGTGAGGTCGACCTGCCTGCGCACCGCTTCCGCGGCACCCCCGAGCGTGACGATGATCTGATCGAGGGCGCAGGATCGAACCACGTCGAGGGTGGCGCCGAGAACCGTCGTATCTCGATACGGCAGTACCTGTTTCGCGGTGCCGAGGCGCCGCGAGGATCCCGCGGCGAGTACGACTCCGGTGACGAATCCGATGGTCATGAGCCCGCCTTCGCCGCCGCGAAGGAATTGCGGCAGCTGGAGCCGCAGAACCAGTAGTCGACATCGTCGACGGTGAGGTGTGGTGTGTCCGGCCCGACCGTCACGGTCATACCGCACACCGGATCGAGCGCCTCGAAGACAACGCTCGCCGGGCGGGCCGGGACGGCCAAGCCACCCTTGCGGATCGCCTGGATCACTTCCGCGACAATCGAGACGGCGATCTCCGCGGACGTCTTGGCGCCGATCGGCAATCCCACCGGGGTGTGCACGCGAGCCCGCTCGGCGTCGGTCAATTCGAGTTCGTCGAGAATCGACGCGCCCCGAATCCTGCTGGCAACCAACCCGATATACCCCACGCCCGCATCGAGCGCGACGCGGATCATCTCGGCTTCCGGGCCGCCATGGCTCGCGATCACCATCGCCGTCGTGTCGGACGGTGACTCCAGCGGGTCGGCTCCGGCTACACTGCGCCGCACCGTGAATCCCACCAGTTCGCACAAGTCGGCCAGGGCGTCCGCGATAGGCGTCGCGCCGCAGATGTGCACCAGCGGCGGCGGGATCTGCGGCTCGAGGAAGATCTCCAGCGCGCCGCCGGACAGACAGGGATTCACCACCACCGCCGCGCCGGGCGCCTCGGGAAAGTGCAGATCGCCGTCGGGTAGCACACGCAGCAGCACGCTCTCGTTCGATTGCAGGGCGCCCAGCGCCGCCTTGCGGACCGAGTTCTGCGCGCACTGGCCGCCGACGAATCCTTCGATCGTCCCGTCCTGCAAGAGAATCGCCTCGTCCCCGGCGTGCGCCGAGGTCGGCTGCTGCGCGCGTACGACGGTCGCGTGCACGAACGGCGTCCTGGTGCGGACCAACTGCTGTGCACGCTCGGTCATCTTCATCGATGATCCCATCGCTCGCACCTGCTCAGATGGGTGGTGTGGCCCGCCCCTGCATCGCTTCCCAGACCCGCGACGGCGTCAGCGGCATGTCGGCGTGCCGAACTCCGAACGGCGCCAACGCATCCACCACCGCATTGACCACGGCAGGCGGTGATCCGACCGTGGCCGATTCACCGATGCCTTTCGCGCCGATCGGGTGGTGCGGCGACGGGGTGACCGTGTACCCGGTCTCGAAGTGCGGAACCTCGAGTGCCGTCGGGATGAGGTAGTCCATCAGGGATCCGCCGAGGCAGTTGCCGTCCTCGTCGAAGGCCATGATCTCCATCAGGGCCATGCCGATGCCGTCGGTGAGACCGCCGTGCACCTGGCCCTCGATGATCATCGGATTGATACGGGTGCCGCAGTCGTCGACCGCCAGGAAGCGCCGGACCTTGACCACGGCCGTCCCCGGGTCGATGTCGACGACGCAGAAGTACGCACCATACGGGTAGGTGAGATTCTCCGGGTTGTAGCAGATCTGCGCGTCGAGTCCGCCCTCGATGCCCTCGGGCAGGTCACCGGTGCCGTGTGCGCGCATCGCGATCTGCTGGATCGTCACGGCCGCGGACGGATCGCCCTTGACGTGGAACGAGCCCTTCTCCCACTCGAGGTCGGCGACGGAGACCTCGAGCATGCCGGAGGCGATGATCCGCGCCTTGTCGCGCACCTTCCGCGCCACCAGTGCGGCAGCGGCGCCCGAGACCGGTGTCGACCGGGTGCCGTAGGTGCCGAGACCGAACGGAGTCTGATCGGTGTCGCCGTGCACGACGTCGATGTCGTCCGGCGGTATGCCGAGTTCCTCGGCGACGATCTGGGCGAACGTCGTCTCGTGCCCTTGCCCCTGGGTCTGAACCGAGATGCGCACCACGGCCTTGCCGGTCGGATGGATACGCAGCTCGCACCCGTCGGCCATGCCGAGTCCGAGGATGTCCATATCCTTGCGCGGACCCGCGCCGACCGCCTCGGTGAAGAAGGACATCCCGATGCCCATCAACTCGCCGCGGGCGCGCTTGTCCTGCTGCTCTTTTCGCAAGGCGTCGTAGCCGATCATGTCCATCGCCAGGCGCATGGTCTTCTCGTAGTCGCCGGAGTCGTAGACCCAGCCGGTCTTGCTCGTGTACGGGAACTGTTCAGGGCGAAGCAGATTCCGCAGCCGTAGCTCGGCGGGATCCACCTTCAGTTCGTAGGCGAGGCAATCCACCAACCGCTCGACGAAGTACACGGCCTCGGTGATCCGGAACGAGCACGCGTAGGCTACGCCGCCGGGGGCCTTGTTCGTGTAGACCGCGGTCATCTTGCAGTAGGCGGCCTCGATGTCGTAGCTACCGGTGAAGACTCCGAAGAAGCCTGCCGGATACTTCAACGGCGCGGCCTGGCCATTGAAGGCGCCGTGATCGGCGAGCACGGTCGACCGGATGGCCAGGATCTTGCCGTCGGCGTCGGCGGCGATCTCACCGACCATGATGTAGTCGCGGGCGAACCCGGTGCTGGTGAGATTCTCGCTGCGATCCTCCATCCACTTCACCGGTTTGCCCAGCAACAACGACCCGACGATGGCACAGACGTATCCCGGATAGATGGGCACCTTGTTGCCGAACCCGCCGCCGATATCGGGTGAGACCACCCGGATCTTGTGCTCGGGCAGTCCTGCCACCAACGCGTAGAGCGTGCGGTGGGCATGCGGCGCCTGGCTCGTCGACCACAGCGTGAGCTTCCCCGTCACGGGATCGAGATCCGCGACGGCGCCGCAGGTCTCCATCGGGGCGGGATGCACTCGCGGATAGACCATCTCCTGCTTGACGACGACGTCGGCGCGCGCGAACACCGCCTCGGTCGCGGCGGCGTCGCCGGTCTCCCATTCGAAGCACTGGTTGTCCCGCTTGCCCTCGAGATCATCGCGGATCACCGGCATGTCGGGCGCCAGCGCGGTGCGGGCGTCGATCACCGGATCGAGCATCTCGTACTCGACGTTGATCAGCTCCAACGCATCACGCGCGGAGTAGCGATCCTCGGCGACGACGAAGGCCACCTCCTGCCCCTGGAACCGGACCTTGTCCGTCGCCAGCACCGCCTGCACATCGTTGGACAGCGTCGGCATCCAGGCCAGTCCCTTCGCCGCGAGATCCGCGCCGGTGACGACCGCCTTGACCTTCGGATGCGCCTGTGCCGCGGAGACATCGATGCTCACGATCCGCGCGTGCGCGAACGGCGAACGCAGGATCGCCATATGCAGCATGCCGGGCAGTTGCACGTCGTCGACGTAGTTGCCGCGTCCGCGAATGAACCGCGGATCCTCTTTCCGGAGCATCCTGCCGTGACCGCAGGGCTTGTGGTCGTTGTCGACCCGGTCTTCGGGCCGGGACTCGACGGCGGTCATGATGTGCTCCCCACCGGCGTCGGGCTGGCAGCGGGTTCGGGCTCCGCCGCTTCGCCGCGTTGCTTCGCCGCGGCCCACTGGATCGACCGCACAATGGTGGTATATCCGGTGCAGCGGCAGATCTGGCCCGAGATCGCCTCCCGGATGGTCTGCTCGTCGGGATTCGGGTTGCGGTCGAGCAGCGCGCGGGCGGTGATCATCATTCCGGGCGTGCAGAATCCGCACTGCAACCCGTGGCACTGCATGAAGCCCTCCTGCACGGGATCGAGCTTGCCGTCCACTTCGAGTCCCTCGACGGTGCGCACCGAATGGCCGCCGGCCATCACGGCCAGCATCGTGCACGACTTCACCGGTTCGCCGTCGACCTCCACCACGCAGGTGCCGCAGTTGCTGGTGTCGCAGCCCCAGTGGGTTCCGGTGAGCCGCAATTGATCTCGCAGGAAGTGCACGAGCAGGGTACGCGGCTCGACTTCCGCGGTGACCGGCTCGCCGTTGACGGTCATGGTGACCTGCATGGCTAATTCCCTTTCAGGGCAGATTCGTTCAGTACGCGCTCGACCGACGTGCGCAGCGCGCGAATCGTCAGTTCGGACGCGAGATGGAGCTTGTAGTCCGCGCTACCGCGCGCATCGGAGACAGGTGAGCACGCTGCGCTCACCTGGCGGCCCGCCTCCGCGAAGACCTCTTCGGTGTGCGGCTGACCGACGAGCGCGTCCGCCGCGGCGGTGACCGCCGACGGATCGGGGTTGACCGCCGTCAGACCGATTCGCGCGGCCGCTATCGTCCCGCCGTGCACTGTCACGGTCGCGCCTGCCGCCGCGATCGCCCAGTCGCCGACCCGCCGCTCCACCTTCGCGTAGGCGCTCGAGGTCCGATGCCGCAAGGGAATTCGGAGCTCGATCAGAAGTTCGTTGCGCGACATGGCGGTTTCGTACGGACCGACCAGGAAGTCGTCCATCGCGATCTCCCGTTCGCCGGACGGTCCGCGCACCAGACAGGTGGCGCCGAGGACCGTGCACACCGTGGTGAGATCTTCGGCGGGATCGGCCTGGCACAGCGAGCCGCCGATCGTGCCGCGGTTGCGCACGACCGGATCGGCGATCACGCGCTCGGCGTCACGGAAGATCGGGCACACCGCGGCGAGGCGGTCCGATTCGAGCAGGTTCCGATGCCGGACCATCGCACCGATGCGCACTAGGGTCGGATCGGTGACGATGTAGCCCAGTTCGGCGGCCAGGTCGTTGATGTCGATGAGATATTCCGGATTGGCCAGCCGCAGCTTCATCATCGGCAGGAGGCTGTGCCCGCCCGCGATGATGCGCGCCTCCTCCCCCAGCCGGTCCAGCAGTCCGATGGCGTGATCCACGCCCGTCGCGCGCTCGTATTCGAATGGCCCAGGGACTTGCATGTGATCTACCTCACATCATTGGGGAGAAACCAAGCCTCTGCCCCGCTGACGCCGCCGTCAAGACCGGATTAAGGAATCACTTAATTCGCTGTTCGCCCCCGTCGTGGTGGATCCTGCCGCCGGTTCGGGTCAGCGAGCGGCCGTGTCCGCCCCAGCGCCGCGCGATGATCTCGGCCGCGATGGACACCGCCGTCTCCTCGGGCGTCCGGCCGCCCAGATCGAGCCCGATCGGGCTGGCGAGCCGGGCGAGCTGCTCGTCGGTGAGGCCTGCCTGGCGCAGCCGAGACAGGCGCTCGTCGTGCGTGCGGCGCGACCCCATGGCGCCGACATAGCCGATCTCCGGCGCGCGCAGCGCCACCTCGAGCAGCGGAACGTCGAACTTGGGATCGTGGGTCAGCACGCAGACGACGGTCTGCGCATCGACCGCGCCCTCCGCGATCTGCGCGGCCAGATAGCGATGCGGCCAGTCGACGACGACCTCGTCGGCGGTCGGGAACCGGGCGGAGGTGGCGAAGACCGGCCGCGCGTCGCACACCGTGACCCGATACCCGAGGAACGATCCCTGCTGGGCGACGGCGGCGGCGAAATCGATGGCCCCGAACACCAGCATCCGCGGCTGCCTGGCATGACTGGCGACGAAAACCGCCATGCCCTCACCGCGGCGCTGCCCGTCCGGGCCGTAGGACAGCACCTCGCTGCGGCCCGTCGCGAGCAGGCCGCGTCCGTCGTCGATCACCGCGTCGTCGGCGCGCGCCGACCCCAGCGTGCCGTGCGCGGCGCTCGGCCGGATCAGCAGCCGTCGCCCCACCCTGGCGGTGTCGGGGTGCTCGATGACGGTCGCGATCGCGACCGGACGATCCGCGGCGATATCCGCGGCGACCTCGCCGAGTTCCGGAAACGTCTCCCGCGAGATCGATTCGACGAAGATGTCGATGATGCCGCCGCAGGTGAGGCCGATGGCGAAGGCGTCGTCGTCGGAGAAGCCGAACCGCTGCAGCACCGGGCGACCGGTCCGCATCACGTCGGTGGCGAGTTCGTAGACCGCGCCTTCGACGCAGCCACCGGAAACCGAACCGCCGACCGTCCCGTCCGGCGCGACGACCATGGACGCGCCAGGCGGTCGCGGTGCCGAACGGAAGGTCCGCACGACCGTCGCGACCCCAGCCGTACCCCCGCCCTTCCAGGTTGTCATCAGATCCGTGAGCACGTCCCGCATGATGCGTCCTCCAGGCGCGATGCGACTGTAGGCACTGCGTCCACCACCAAACTAGACTCGGATCGTGACGCCCGCCCAGCTTAGGGCCTACTCGACCGTGGTACGGCTCGGCTCCGTCCATGCGGCGGCCAGAGAGCTGGGGATGTCCGACGCCGGTGTCTCGCTGCACATCGCCCAGCTGCGCAAGGAGCTCGACGACCCGCTGTTCGTCCGCGCGGCGGCGGGGCTGGCCTTCACTCCCGGCGGATTGCGCCTGGCGAGCCGGGCTATCGAGATTCTCGGACTGCAACATCAAACCGCTGTCGAGGTCAGCGAGGCGGCGCACGGCAGGCGGCTGCTCCGCATCGCGGCGTCGAGCGCGTTCGCCGAACACGCCGCGCCCGGCCTCATCGATTTGTTCGCGGCGCGTGCGAAGGATCTGTCCGTCGAGCTGAGTGTGCATCCCACCAGCCAATTCCGCGGTCTGATCGAGACCCGTGCGGTGGACATCGCACTGGGACCGGGGCCGGACGGCGCCGACACGGCCCTCGCCGCCCGGCCGTTCCTGAAGTATCAGATCATTGCGGTCGCGCGCCCGGACACCCCGCTGGCGAGCGCCGCGCCACATCCGGCGCTGCTGCGGGAGCAACAGTGGATGCTGGGCCCCGGCGCGGGCAGTGTCGACGGGCACATCGCGACGATGCTGCGCGAGTTGGCCGTTCCCGAATCACACCAGCGGATCTTCCAGAGCGACGCTGCCGCCCTGGAAGAGGTCCGCCGGGTCGGAGGCATCACCCTGACGATCGGTTTCGCCGTCTCCTCCGACCTCGCGGCCGGTCGGTTGATCCATATCAAGGGACCCAGGCTTCAGGTATCCGACGAATGGTGCGCCACCACATTGCCGCCCGATTCCCGCCAGCCCGCGGCGTCGGAACTGCTGCGGTTCATCACCACCCCTCGATGCATTCAAGCGATGATCCGCGGCTCCGGCGTGGGCGTCACCCGGTTCCGACCGAAAGTGCATGTGACACTGTGGAGTTGAACGAACGAGCCGATCAGGCGGCGCGGAGGAATTGGCCGGTGCGCCGGTCGCCGAGGATCGGGGCAGCCTTTCCGTTGCCGAATACGTAGGCGCCTCCGATGAATACCGCGGTGACGGTGTCGTCGTTGCGGTTCACCATCCGCGCCAGGTTGCCGAAGTACGGTGCCGGATGCTCGGCGTAGGCGTCGAGGCTGCCATCCAGGTGAGCGGGGTCGATGACGACCGCGTCGGCCCGATCGCCGACGCGCAGGTGCCCGGCTTCCAGTCCGTACCAGTCGGCGAGTTCGCCGGTCACTCGGTGCACCGCGTGCTCTACCGTCATGAACGGCCGGCCCGCCAGCTCGGCCTCGTACACCCGGCGCAGCAACCGCAGGCCGAAGTTGTAGAAAGCCATGTTGCGCAGGTGCGCGCCGGCATCCGAGAATCCCAGTTGCACACCAGGATCGGCGGCGAACCGGTCCAGCACGTGGGGACGGTGGTTGGAGATCGTGGTGCGCCAGCGCACCTTGCCACCGTGCTCGACGACCAAGTCCAGGAACGCATCCACCGGATGCACGCCGCCGCGCTCCCTCCCGACCTGCCCGAAGGTCTTGCCGATCACCGCCCGATCGGGGCATTCGACGATCTCGGCGTCGAAGAAGTCGCGATGCCACACCCTCGGCCCATACTTCTTGTCGTAGTCCTTCCGGAACTGCCGTCGGTAACTTTCGCTGCGCATCAGCTGCCCGCGTTCGTCCAGCTGATTCGACAGGTGCAATGCGGCAGCGCCGGACCCGAATTCCTCGAACACGGGCAAGTCGATGCCGTCGGAGTACACCTCGAACGGGACCGGCAGGTGTTGCCAGCGAAAGTCGCCGCCCAGCGCGTTGAGCAACCGCGCGACCACTGGGAAGAGGGTGGCGATCGCGGGAATCGCCTTGATGTCGGCCGCCGAGAGCAGACTCGTCTTCAGCGGCTTGCGCCAGATGCCCAGCGTGGCGGCCGCCATGGAGACCAGGCTCTGCGGTCGGGCCACGTCGGGGCCGCCCTGGAGGGCACGATGGCGTTCGCGCAGGATCGCGTTGAGCCGCTTCCGTTCCTGGCTGGTAGCGAAGGTCGACGGTAGCGTTCGGGACCTGCACAGCTCTCCGTCGAGCTTGTCGAACAGCAACTGCTGGGAGGACATTCCGACGAATCCCGCGTCGAGCGCCTCGACCAGCCTGCGTTCGATCGCCGCCAGTTCGCCGGCCTCGGGCCGCACGTCGTGGCGGGTGGCGCGGTCGAGCCCGAGTTCGGCAGCCCGGATGTCCGAATGTCCCAGGAAGCTGGCAATATTCGCGCCCAGCGGCAACCGCTCCAGCGCCTCGACGTATTCCTGGGCGCTGCGCCAGGTCTTGTGATCGGCCACGGCCTCGATGACGTACGGGCGCGGAATAGCCTCTACCCGGCCGAACAGATCGCCTGCCGTCTCCGGGTCGACATGCACCGCCGACAGTGAGCAGGAGCCGAGCAGAACGGTGGTGACACCGTGTCGCACCGACTCCGACAGCGCCGGGTCCAGGAGCACCTCCACGTCGTAGTGGGTGTGGATGTCGACCATGCCGGGGATCACCCACTTGTCGTTGGCGTCCACGACGGTGCCACACCCGGTTTCGTCGAGCGGCTCGGCCGAGACGATCGCCACCCGCCCGTCGCGGATGCCGATGTGACGAATCGCCGAGGGTGCGCCGGTTCCGTCGAACCAGCGGCCACCTTTGATGATGCCGTCGTACATGGGATTTCTCCTTACTCCCCTCGGTCACAGCCTGCGGTCACCGCGCTGGCCACGCCGCGAATCGGAATCTCGCCCCGGGCGAGGCGGCCGGTTGTCTTGCGCGGCAGCGGTTTCACTGTGATTGCCCGGCATGCGGGGGTCACTCTCCTGTAGGGCTGACGGTCGACGAGGACCGGGCCGGGCGTGATGTGGCACACGCTAGCACTGGCTTGACACCGTGTCTAGTGAGTGACTGCTTGTCTAGCGTGTGACGGCGTCCCTGGAGAACGAGTCCGCCGCCGCTCACTGCCCGCCCGGGCAGAAGCGGTTGACCCGTGCACGCATCGCGAAGGCGGCGCGCCAACTGTTCGTCCTGGCGTTCGGTGTCGGGCGGGGAATGATTCGAAGGAGAACTCGTGCGACAGAGCCGGACATCGGGTGGGCTCTGTCGCGACGACCGATCGGGCTTGCGCGGCTGGATGCCGTCCAGCTGTGCGTCAGGCGTACGGCGCGTAGCCTTCCGTGCGGATGAGGACGTAGCCCGCACTGTAGGCAGAGTCGATGGTGGTCTGATCGACGGCGAGGACGTTGTCCTGGCGCGCTTCGCTCCAGAACAGGTAGAGCGGGCGGGTGCCGGGCGCCTGGGCGGTGTGGACGTATCCCTGGACGCCGATGTAGGTGTAGCCGGCGCTGTAGGCGGAGTCGATTCCCACCGGTGTCGCTGTGCTGAAGTTGTCCTGGCGGGCGTTGTTCCAGAACAGATGCAGCGGCACGGTGCCCGGCTGCTGGGTCTCGTAGACGAACGCCTCCTTGCGGATGGGCAGATAGGCGGCCGCTACGGCGCTGTTCTCGTCGTTGAGGTTGCCGGTGGTGAAGTTGTCGCCGCGGTCCGGATTCCACCAGGTGTAGAGCGGGTACAGGACCGGTATGTCCGCGTGCGCGGCGGGTGTGGCAGCGATGATCGCGCCTGCGAATCCGGCAGCGGCGAGCAGCGCAGCTACCCACCCCTTGCCCCGCTGGCGACGGAAACGTGCGTTTTCGGACATGAGACACCCTCCGTGGTAGTGGCCGACCCGCCTCTGCTTCGAAAGTGTTTGTCGGCCAACTGCTTACATGCAGATCAACGGTAGATTTCACGCCGCATCGGCTGCCATACGCAGAACCTCGTATGGCGGTCCGGTCTTTCGGCTGATATGCGGAATCCGTTGGGGCACAATGCTGGAGTGCAGGGTTTGCCAGGGGGCGACGCCAAGAGGATCCACGATCTCGCGCTCGAGATCATCACCGAGAAGCAGCCGGTGCGGGTGTGGCCGCTGCTGATGGCGAGGTTGACCGCCGACCTACCGTGTGACCTGGCCGTCCTGATCGACCTCGACTGGAACGCGGGCACCGGCCACGCGCTGACCGGGTCCCCCGACTGGTTGCACGAGGCCCCGCTGGACGCACTCATCCACGCGCACATGCGATCCCATCCCCTGCTGCGGCACTACGCGCACTCCCGGGACAAGACACCGCTGACCATGGACGAGGTCGCCGACGACCGCTGGTGGAAAGGCGAAGCCTACCGAGCGGGCAAGGAAGCCATCGGCATCGACCGCCAGCTCGCCCTGCCGCTGTCCGCTGGGCCGGGACGAATTCGCGGTGTCATCATGAGCCGCAGCGGTCTCGGTTTCAACGATCGCGACCTCGAATACGCCGCGCTCGCCAGATCCCTGCTCGATACCGTCGAAGCCCACGAGACAGCGATATTCGCCTACCGGGGAGCAAGCGACCCCGCCGAATACAAGATCACTCCGCGCGAGCTGGCGGTACTGACCCTGCTGTGCGAAGGCCTGACCGCTCGCGCCATCGCCACCAGACTCGTGATCACGCCGGCGACCGTGACCAAGCACACCGAGAACCTCTACCGCAAGCTCGGCGTGCACGACCGCGTCTCGGCACTGCGGAAAGCACACAGTCTCGGTCTCGTCCCCACACCACCCCGACCGAATCCGAACGCCGAGCCGCCCTCCCCGTATGAGTAACGCGCAGAACGCGCTTGGCGATTTGCGCCACAGTACCCGAAGCCGACCTTGCCGAGAGCAGCTCGCCGTCGGCGAAACCTCGCAGAGGAGGTCACGTGCCCTACGAATCCGCACCATTCTTCCGGCGCTTCGTCGCCAGGCTGCTCGACCTTGCATTCTGCCTGCTACTCACGTTCGTCATTGCGATACCGGTCGGGATTCTGCTGATCCCGATTACCTTGGTGACGACCGAAGCCAACGAAGGGGTGATCTATGGGGCAGCGGCGTGGTTGTGCTACTTCATCGCCTATGTCGGATTGGAGGTCTTCCTGCTGATCCGCCGCGAAGGGCAGACTCTGGGCAAGGGGCTTCTCGGGCTGCGGGTGGTACCTGCTGGGGAGTGGGCTCGGCCTAGGCTGGAGTTGCTGCCAGCGGCGTCTCGCATGCTGATCATCTTCCTGCCGTTCGTTTTCATGTCCTTGTCCGGGTCGAATCCCGAATCGGACATCCTCGAGGTGATCTCCGTGCTCGGCCTGCTCACGCTGATCGCGAGCTTCTTCCTCGCGGCGGTTCCTGTCGGAAAGCGCCGTGCTGTGCATGATCTGGCTGCCCGCAGTCGCGTGGTGCGCGCCGCCAAGCGGAAGATCGACTGGAAGAACGACATCCCCATGGTGCTGCCGGGTCGTGTGGACCTGCGAAAACGCCCATAGGCCACGGCGTTGTGGGGGTTCGGGTCGCGGGCTGAGGCACGCCCTACGGTGTTCGGCGGTGGGGCACCAGTCCGGAACGGACAGCGGAAACCAGCGCAGCCGCGCCGCTCCAGGCAGGATCGATGACGATCTCGTATTCGGTGCTGTCGAACGCGTCCAGCTGTACCACGGCGGTGTCGTTCTCATCGGTCGCGACGATCCGGCCATCGATCATCTGATCTACGCCGTCGGCGAATTGTTGGATTCCGTTCCAGTCGAATGCCACTGCCCCGGCGGCCACCATCTCCTGGAACTGGGCCCGGGTGATGTCAGTGGGGAATCCGAACACCCCGTCGAAGTCCTCGACCGTCCACCGCCAGTTGTTCGGCGGGAACAACTGGAGTACATCGCGCAGGGACACCAGCGTTCGCTGGGAGGTCCACATGGGAATCGTTTCGGTGATCATTCGGTGTGTCCTCAACGGTACGACCGGACCGTGGCACGGTCCGATGCCGGTAAGGCTAGGACCCTACGGGCAAGTCGTCACTCGATTTACCGACGCAACCGTTCTCTACGCACAGCAACAGATGAACATCGCCGGTGACCTTGTGCCGCGCCGGTCCGGCAGGGTGAAGGGAACAGGTGGTAATGCTCATGTGGAAGAACCCTTCGGTCGAAACATCAGCTCGTTCACGACAGGTCAGGACACGATCGAGTACAGCACACCAAGGAGGCATTGATGACGCAGGAGGGCAAGCTCGATTTCGGCGACGTGCGGTGGGGGTCGGTGGAGTGGACGAACCTCGCCACACTCTATCTGCGAGCCTGCGAAAGTCGTTCGTCGCGAACAATTCTCGGTGACGACGCGGCGGCGGAGGCGGTGGACCGAATCGACTACGACTGGGCCAAGATGCGCCGGTACATGCAGCCGTGGGCGAACCAGTGGCTGGTCGCCCTGCGAGCGGCCACGCTGGACGACTGGAGCGCGGACTTCCTCGGCCGCCATCCGAACGCCGTGGTGCTGCATCTCGGGTGCGGAATGGACACCAGGGCGTTCCGGCTGCATCCGCCGCAGGACGTGCAGTGGTTCGACGTGGACCAGCCGAAGGTCATCGAGCTGCGGCGCAAGCTGTACGACGATCGCGACGGCTACCGGATGATCGGCTCTTCGGTGACGGACCCCGGCTGGCTCGACGAGACTCCGCCCGACCGGCCCGCGTTGATCGTCGCCGAAGGCTTGCTCATGTACCTGCACGAGGACGAGGTGCGCGCGCTGATCAAGCGCCTGACGGATCGATTCTCGAACGGAGAGCTCCTTTTCGACACACTGTCGTCGGCAGGCCCACGCCTGTCGAAGGTGTTCAGCAAAGGCATCGTCACCTGGGGCATCCGTGACGTCCGCGAATTGGAGCGCTGGAGCCCGCGACTTCGCTTCCTCGAACAGACCGCCGCGCTGGCGAACTACACAAGGATCCCCTCCGCGCCGCTGCGGCTGCTGTACCGGCTGATGTCCGCGACATCGGCCAGAAATTACGACGTGCTGAACCGTTTCGCGTTCTGAGTGACGCCGTCGGGCGGCTCGGCATCGGCGCACCGAGCAAAGCGCCGTCTACTACGCCCCGCGCGTATTTCGCGCCTATCTGCTCAGCGAATCAGGCAACGCGAAGGGTGCAAGTCCGGCCGATCGAATACCGTGAGGAACGTGCTCGACCGGCGCCGGCTGATCGGCGCCGAGGGCAACCACGGACCATGCACACCCCGACCTGTGGATACGAGGACGAATGACCACCCGAACTTCCACCGCCGCCGCTGTTCTCGCGCTCACCGTGCTCGCCGGCGCGAGCGCCACCGCCTGCTCACGCACCGAACGCTGGTGCGAGCTGGACCGAGGTGACGTGGTCGTCGAGAACTCGTACTGCGAACAGGGTGTGCCGGGCTACGAGTGGGAACCGGACCACGACAAGCCGAAGTACAAGAAGAAGCCGAAGAAGTCCAAGCACTGACCGCGCGACTTCCCGCCGATCGCACGCACACGGTCGGAGCCGACCCCACGTCGACTCACCTCGCGGCCGCCCGTATCGAAAAACCTACGGGCAGGCGCGCTCGGCGAACCGCGGCGTCACTACGCCAGCTTCTGACCCGCCGGATCGTGGACACCGTTCCCGTTGGCGGAAATCTCTGCGGGCGCGGTGACGACTGTCGAAGCATCCTGTGCCGCAACGCGATCAGTCGTCTCGTAGTTCTCCACATCGAACTTCCGCAGCAACTGCCGCAACCGGAAGCTGAAATCCGGCCACAGCACAGGGTTGTTTCCGTGCCGGTCCAGGAACCAGCTGGTGCAACCGCCGGTGAGCCACACGCCGCGGGCCATCTTCCGCTGCACAGCGCGGTTGTACTCGTCCTGCACGTCCTGCCGAACCTCGAACGTCCGCAGGCCCTGCTTGTCCATCGTCGCGAGAGCGTCGATGACATAGGCGATCTGGGATTCGATGACATAGATCAGCGAGGTGTAGTTCAGCCCGGAGTTGGCGCCGAGCATGGTGAAGGCGTTCGGGAAGCCTGCGACGGTCGTGCCTTTGTATGCCTGCAGTCCGTCGGTTTCGAACTCCTCGAACAGGGTGCGCCCGTCCCGGCCGGTGAACATGCTGTATGTCGGCGAATCGGCGACGTGGAAGCCGGTGCACAGCACGATCGCGTCGACCTCGCGTTCGGTGCCGTCGTTCGACACGATCGAGCGCCCGCGGATCTCTTCGATGCCGTCGGTGACGAGGTCGACATTGTCGCGCGTCAGCGCCGGATAGAACTTGTTCGAGACCAGCAGGCGCTTGCATCCCGCGCGGAAGGTGGGGGTGAGCCGCTTGCGCAGCGCGGGATCACGGACCTCCCACCACAACTTCACGCGCGCGATCACCTCGAGCAGCCGCGCCGTCGCCGGGTACTTGGCTTGGGTGATGACGAACAGTTCGCGGTTCGCGTAGATCAGCCCACGGATCAACCGCTGTAGCCCAGGAACGTGTTTGAAGGCGAATCGCTCCGGCGCCAGGTACGTGCGGGTGAGATGCGGGAATACCCATGCGGCGCTGCGCTGGTACACGTCGAGGTGCGCGACCTCTGGCGCGATGGACGGCACGACCTGCACGGCCGAGGCGCCCGTGCCGATGACGGCGACCCGCTTACCCGCCAGATCGGCGTCGTGATCCCACTGCGCCGAATGGAAGATCTCTCCCTCGAAGGTGTGAATTCCCTTGATGTCCGGGAGTTTCGGCTCCGCGAGCACCCCGGCCGCGGAGACGACGATGTCGGCCGTGAACGCGCCGCGCGTGGTGTCGATCTCCCATCGGCTGTCCGCGTCGTTCCACCGGGCGGCCGTCATCGCACAGTCGAAGATGTGCTTGTCGCGCACCCCGTACCGGTCGGCGATGCCCTGGATGTACCGCTGGATCTCCGGCTGCGGCGAGAACGACCGCGACCACTCCGGATTCAGCGCGAACGAGTACGAGTACAGCTGGGACGGAACATCGCAGCCCGCACCGGGATACGTGTTGACCCGCCAGGTGCCGCCCACGTCTTCGCCACGCTCGAGGACCAGGAAATCGGTGTATCCCTCCTGGCTCAGCCGCACGGCCGTGCCGAGCCCGGACAGCCCGCTGCCGATGATGACGACACGTGCGTGCCGCCGAGAAGTGTCCTGGGTGTGCCCATTGGTGATGCTCTGACTCATACCGGACCTCATCGGGCTTCGTAGATGCGCTTGTGGCCGGAGATCGCGGCCAGCCGGAACGGGCGACCCGTCTCCTCCGGAATGGCGTGATACATCCCGTCCGACGGCGACTCGGTTTCGTGCAGCACCCGGTAGCGGTCGTAGTCGAGCGCGATGCGCGTGTCGATGGCGTCCCGGTTGGCGTCGGTGCGCAGGTGGTCGCGGTAGCCGGGCTGCACTGTGCCGCTGAAGAATTCGGCGACGCTGCCCGATCCGTAGCTGATGAAGGCGAGCGGCTGCCCGGTCAGGTCGTCGGCGTGGTCGAGCAGCGAGGCCAGACCGAGGTAGAGCGACGCGGTGTAGCTGTTGCCGACCGTGCGGTTGTAGATGGTCGTGGCGTTGATCGCGGCGTCGATCTCGGCGGGTTCGGCGGTGTGCCCCTGGCTTTCCAGGAGGTGGCGATGCGCCTTGAAGGCCATCTTGGTGAACGGCTGGTGATAGCAGAACGCGGCGAACTCGGTCAGATCGCGTCCCCCATTGCGCCGGTAGTCGGTCCAGGCTTCCTGGGTGGCCTTCTGGTAGGCGTTGACGGAGGTCTTGCCGTCGACCATGGCGGCGGTGCGATAGTTCGGCCGCCAGAAATCCATGATGTCGGCGCTGTAGATCCCGGACTGCGGTTCCAGTTGCAGGATCGCCGGATTCGCGCTGACGAGCATCGCGACCGCGGCGGCGCCCTGGGTCGGTTCACCGGGGGTGTCGAGCTCGTATTTGGCGACGTCGGCGGCGATGACGAGCACTCGCTGCGACGGATCGCGGGCGATCAGCCCGGCGGCGAATTGCAGCCCGGCCGTGCCGCCGTAGCAGGCCTGCTTGAGCTCGACGACGCGGGCGGTGTTCGGCAGGCCGATCAGCGGGTGGAGGTAGAGGCCTGCCGCCTTGGATTGGTCGACACCGCTTTCGGTGGCCAGCAGCACGGTGCGGATGTTGTCGATGCCGTGGCGGTCGAGGATGGGCTTGGCAGCGGCCGCGGCGATGGTGACGATGTCCTCGTCGGCGGCGGCGACGCTCATCTTCTCCTGGCCGATGCCGAGGTAGAACTTGTCGGGATCGACGCCGAGGCGCTCGGCGAGCACCCCGTGGTCGAGTGCGTAGTGAGTGGTCGCGAAGGAAAGGTCGTGGATTCCTACCGGCGTCATGGTCATGGCTGTACTCCGTTGCTTACGGTGGACCGTTCGAATTGGGTATGGGCGCGCATCAATTCGCCGCTGTTGGTCTGTGCCGCCATCAGCGACAGTTCGCCGCACAGCACCGTGGCCGCGGCGATGACGGCGAGCCGCCGAGCGTTGTCGCCGGGATCGCGATCCGCGCGGCAACCCAGGCGGGTCAGGTTCTCGTCGACGAAGCTCTGGTGCTTGCCGTTGCCCACCGTCCCGAGAATGAGATTGGGCAGTGTGCACGAGAAGTACAGGTCGCCCTCGCGGTCCTCGGCGTGGGTGATGCCCTGGGACCCTTCCACGATGTTCGCGGCGTCCTGGCCGGTGGCCAGGTAGAAGGCCAGCAGCATATTGGCGTAATGCGCGTTGGCGGAACGGATTCCGCCCGCAAGCAGGGTTCCGATGAGATTCTTGCGGATGTTCAGCTCCACCACCTGGCGAGCGGTGGTGTGCAGTCGCTTCTCGACCACTTCACGGGGGATGAGCAGTTCGGTGACGACGTTCTTGCCGCGGCCGAGGATCCCGTTGACCGCGGTCGCCTTCTTGTCCGTGCAGTAGTTTCCGGAGATCGAGACATACCGCATGCCGGGCTGCGTGACCAGGATGTGGTTCATCAGGTGGTCGCAGGCGAGAGTGACCATGTTGTGGCCGGAGGCGTCGCCGGTGGTGAATTCGAAGCGCAGGAACAGCAGGTTGCCGGTGATCTGGTGGTGCAGGTCGATGAGGTGGGCGAACCGGCTGCTGCCCGCGGCCACCTCCTGTAGTTCGGGGAAGCGGGCTTCGATCTGCGTGACGGTGGTGTGGGCGGTGTAGGCGTCGTCGGCCTCGAGCAGGATCGAGCGCGTCATGCGGTCGTCGACGAGGGTCGCCACCACGCCCTTCTCGGTCAGCGTGGAAATCCGCGCGCCGCGACCGACCGACGGCCACAGCGGCGATTCGTAGGTGGCCAGCGGGACGTCGACACTGTCGTCGACGGTGTTGCCCGTAATGCGCAGGGGGCCGACCCACCGCAGCGGCACCGCCGCGAATTCCGAGTCGTTCATGGGTGACTCCTTCTGTCCGATTCGTTCCACCAGAGGTTCCGGTGGGCATAGGAGGCCGGGTCGATACCGCGCAGCCGGCAGAACGCGGCCACGTCGCCGGTGATCAGCAGATCGCTACCGACCAGGTCCGCAGGCGTGGATGCGCCGAGCACGGTGAGGATCTGCCGCAGCTGATCGAGCCAGGTGCGAATCATCGCCACCAAGGCGTCGGTGCCGTGGCTGACGAGCGTCTCGAGGAAGCGGCCCGCCACCCCGGTCGCGTTGGCGCCCAACGCCAATGCGCGGGCGATGTCGAGCGGTGAGCGGATGCCGCCCGAGGCGAAGAGATCGATGCCGGTGATGCCCGCGCAATCCACCAGGCAGTTGGGCGTGGACTGACCCCAATTCTCCAGGAAGGAGAAGTCCGCCGTGGGCCGCCGATCGTTCTCGATGCGCGCGAAATTGGTGCCGCCGCGGCCGCCGACATCGGCCACGGCCACGCCCGCCTCACGCAGCCAGGCGACGGTGGGCCTGCTGAGACCGAACCCGACTTCTTTGACGATCACCGGCACGGGAGTATTGGCGGTGATCCGCTCGATCTGGCGCCCCCATGACCGGAAAGACCGGTCCCCTTCGGGCATCACGATCTCCTGGACCGCGTTGAGGTGGATCTGGAGCGCGTCGGCTTCCAGCAGATCGATCGCTCGCCGCACCTCGTCCAGCGTCGCGGTGGCGTTGACGTTCGCCATGACGAAGCCGTGCGGATTCTCCTGACGCAGCACACGGAAGGTGTCGGCGACCGAGGGATCGCGGAAGTAGGCGCTCATCGACCCGGACGCGATGGGAATTCCGGTCTCCCGGGCGGCGATGGCCAGCTGCCGGTTGATCTCTCCGGTGTGCTGACTGCCTCCGGTCATGCCGTTGACGAACAGCGGTGTGTCCCACCGCTTGCCGATGACGTCGACGGCCAATGACACGTCGCCGCCGTCGATGCCCGCGAGGGCGTGGTGCACGAAGGTCACCGAGTCGAAGTCGTTGCGGCCCGCGTCGCGCTGCTGACTCACGGCGTGGCGAACGTGATCGTCCTTGCGGCTCGCGGTCATCGGCGATCCCCTTCGAATGGATGTGTCCGCAGCGACAGCGGCCGGATGCCCGCGGCGACCCAGCGGCCGGTGAGTTCGGTGATCGCCGCGCGGCGGGTGCGGTCGATGAGCGCGATGCCGCAGTCGCCGCCGCCCGCGCCGGAGGGTTTGGCCGCAGCGCCGACCGCCTCGCCCGCCTCGCACAGCGCACGCAACGACGGCGTCATGATGCCCAACTGGGCTGTTGCGTCGAGGTCGAGGAGAAGCTGTCGGGCACAGTCGATTTCGGTTCGAATGCCGAGCGAGTCGTCGGCCTCCAGCGCGGCGGTGAGCCGTTGGACGCAATGGTCGCTGCGCGACACGAAATCGGCGTGCGCGCCGAGCTTCCGGCGGCTGTCGCCGAGCCCGGCGACCATTGTCGGTGTCGACGCGGGCTTGGCGGTCCAGCCGACCTGCATCGCGAGTCCCGTCGGCGTGGGCAGCGGGCGCACCGACAGCCCGGGCCATGGCGCACGGAGTGCGGCGTCCACCCCGCTCTCCCTCGCCAGCTCGGAGACCCGTTGCCGGTCGGGGGAACAGTAGGCGATCCAGCCGCCCCAGGTGCTCGCCGCGACGTCGCCACCGGAGGCGCGCGGGTTGATCGAAACGGTGGCAAGCATCGCCAGTCGGTAGCGGTCCATCGGGCTCAGATCGAGCCGGTGAAACCGCCCCAGCGCCGCGACGGTGGCCACCGTGACGGCCGCGCTGGAACCGAGGCCGAGCTTTCTGCCATCCTCGTCGGCGAGGTCGGTGCCGATGCTCAGCCGGTAGGAACGCGCCCCGATACCGCGCTCGACGAGCAGTTGTTCGATGATCGCGGCCGCCGCGAAAACGTAGGTGAAGTTCGGCGGCACAATGCCATCGGCGGTCGACGGGACCAGTCGGCCGCCGACGCGCCCGCAGGACAGCGTCACGCCACCGTCGAGATCCGAATGCAGCGTCGTGCCCTCGGCGCCGGCCGCCACCACCGCGGCGGTGGCGTAGCGGTCGACCGCGGTGAGCACCGCGTGGCGCCCCGGCTCGACGACGGCGTACTCGCCTGCGATGAACAGTTTGCCCGGGGCCCGACAGATGATCATCGTTCGCCATCCGGGACGAGGGCCGCGCCGGGACCGAGATGCGCCACCGGAAGGTCGATGACGTCGCCTGCTTCCCGCAGGGCGGCGATCACCCGCTGCTCGTCGGCGCGGGCGCACAGCACGGTGACGTTCGGTCCGGCGTCGATGGTCGCGTACGCGGCGATGCCGTCCGCGCGCAGCGCCAGCACACGATCCAGGATCGCGACCGACTGCGGCGAAAGGTATCGGACCGACGGCCTGGCCAGCAGCATGCTGGCGTGCATCCCCAGGGCGTTGCGCTCGGCGATCTCCCCGACCGCGGGCAGATCGCGGCGCTCGATCGCCTTGCGCATCTCCTCGAGGTCGACCCTGGACGCCTCGGCCCACGGCAGGTAGAAGGGCGAGGTGTCGCAGGTCCGCCGCATCGCCTCCCGGCTCGACACGGCCTTCGACGCGTTGTCGACCACGGCGACCACCAGAGCCGGATCGAGCGCGTCGCCGTCGATCGGTTCGGCGTAGGAAGTCGCATCCCCCGCGTCGCCGTCGCCCTCCCCCGCATGCCACACCACGAAGCCCCCGAAGAGGGACCGGCAGGCCGATCCCGACCCCCGTCGAGCCAGCCGCGACAGCGCACGGGGATCCGCGTCGAGCCCGTAGGCGGCGGCCGCCGCGACGGCCAGCGCCGCGAAGCCGCTCGCGGAGGAGGCCAGACCCGCGCCCGTCGGCCCGGCGTTGGTGGAGACGACCGCGGCGTGTTCTTCGCGGCCTGCCCGCGCGCGCACCAGATCCATGAAGCGCGCCACCCTGGTGTACGCCTCGCCGACCGCCTGGCGGCCGTTGAGCACGACCGTGTCGGCAGGTTCCGCACTCAACTGCACCGTTGTCGTGGTCGGGTAGATGTCGAGTGTCATCGACAGGCTTCCCGTGACGGGAAGGAAATACGACTCGTCCCGCTTGCCCCAGTACTTCACCAAGGCGATGTTCGGATGCGCGACAGCGGTCGCCGCGTCGTCGCCGCGTCGATCCGCGAGCGGATCGGCCAGCTCTGCTCCAGGTGTGAATGTCATTGGCGTGTCTCGAACTCCGGTATCGAGGGGAATCGGGAATCGGTCATTGCTGTGCGTCTCGGACCGGGACGATCCAGGTCTTCGCCGCGCCGGCCCGGCGCAGCGCCGCACGCACTGTCGCGGCGGCGTCGCCGGTGTCGGTGAGGGCGAGGACGCATCCGCCGAGGCCGCCGCCGGTGAGTTTCGCGCCGTACGCGCCCGCATCGTGTGCCGCGGAGACGAGGGTGTCGATCTCGGGTGTGCTGACGCCGAGTTCGGCCAGCAGATCCTGGAATTCGAGCAGCGCCTTGCCCAGCGACGCGGCGTCACCGGCCGCGAGATCCGCCGTGGCCGACTCGACCAGGTCCGTCGCGCGTTCCAGCAGCCGCCGGGCCGCCGGTGGATCGGCCTCCAGCTTGCCGCGGACGGCCGCGACCGCATGCTGCGTGGCGCCCCGCACCCCGGTGTCGGCGATCACCAGGGTGGCGTCCAGTCCGACGGCCAGCCCGCGCGCCGCACCCGCCCGGAACCAGATCGGTCCGGTCGCCACCGCGGTGCTGGCGTCCACGCCGCTGGCCCGGCCGTGTGCGAACTGCTCGCCGCACTGCACCAACTCGTAGAGCGCTTCGGAGTCGATGGTCCGGTCGTAGAGGTCGGCGACCGCCCGCACCGCGGCCGCCGCGCACGCGGCACTGGATCCAAGGCCGCGTGCGGGCGGGATCTCGCAGTCGAGCGCGACCTCGACCGCCGCACCGGCCAGACCCCACCGCCGCAACGCCTCCTCGACCGCGACGTGCGCACCGGACGACGCGCGCTCCGGGGTGACGACGTCACCCGCGACGAATCGAAAGTGCTGTCCCGCAGAGGATTCGCCCTCCTGCGACGCATCCGCCCGGCGAGCGACCGCGCGCGCCGACAGCGCGGGCAAGGGAAACGCGATGGCGGGCGTGCCGTGCACCACCGTGTGCTCGCCGAGCAGGATCGCCTTGCCATGGGCGCGACCGGTGCCGCGCCCTCCCCCCGGCCCCGCGGCCGTGGGTCTGCTGTCCTCGCGAACGCGATCGCTGTTCACGTCGGTTCATCTCCAAACTCGAGCAGGGCCCACCGGCGTGTTCCCGGATGGGGACACGCGGTGGCGGACGGTGCGCAGCCGCTGGACACTTCGGCGTGCGGCGACAGTGGACGGTCTGCGCTGTAGTGCGAAATCCGTTCAGGCCGAGGGCGAATCGGCCGTCACAGCTGCTGATCCGAACGGCGGAAAAGGGTCTGGCGGAGACTTGCCCGCGCCGAGGGGCCGAGCGGCGAGGGGAAGAAGGCGGGTACCTGTGCGGCGTAGGCACGGTACGCCGCGCCGAAGCGAGCGACGAGGTCGCGCTCCTCCAGGAAGGTGCCCAGCAGGATGTAGCCGGTCATTCCCACCGCCCACAGCAGATGCCCGGCCGTCATGTCGCTCGCGCACCAGAAGGAGAGCAGCAGGCCGGTCATCAGCGGATGGCGCACCAGGCGGTAGGGCCCGTGCACCTGCAGGCGGTCCATGGTCGCGTCGGGCACCTGGATCACGTAGTGGCGGTATGCCTGGCTGATGCCGAGCAGGTGAAAGTGGTTGAGCAGCAGGGTGGCCGCGTAGACCAGCACGAAGCCGAGCCAGAATCCGGCGTCGAGCGCGATCCCGACGACGCCGTCGGCCGACCAGATCCGTTGCGGCAGCGGCTGCCAAGCCAGGCAGAGCAACCACATGACCAGGCAGACCATCACGATGTAGACGGTCCGCTCCAAAGCCTCCGGCACCCAGCGGGTGATGAACGCCTTGAACGCGGGCCGCGACATGCCCGAGTGCTGCAAGCCGAACAGCGCGATCAGCAGGACGTCGATCGCGAGCGCGGGACCGGTCGCCAGGTGCGGTCCGTCGTCGACGGTCTTCGGCAGCCACCAGCCTCCGGCGAACAGCAGCATCAGGGGCACGGTCACCCCTGCGACGCCGTACACGCCGAAGGCCAGCAGGAACGGGACGAGCCGGCGGCGGTCCGTCAGCGCGCCCCGAACCGAATGCCGCGTGGTGGTCAGATCCATGCGAACCAGGGCAGGAACCGCATGCGGACCGTGCCCTCCTCCATCCGCTTGTCCAGCTTGGTCTTCCACCGCTCACCGTAAGGCGCGGTCAGGAAGCCATCAGTGCGCGCCAGGCGCCACGCCGAGTTGATCGTCATCCAGTAGGGCACGATGACGGCGGCGTCGACCTGCCGCATGAAGTCGAGCTTGTCGGGGATCTGGCTCCAGTGCACGCCCGGGTAACGGTGGTGCACGCTGTGGTAGCCCTGGTTGAAGATGAAGAAGTTCAGCCAGTTACCCGCCGTGTTCAGCGACTTGCTCGGGTCGTCCTCGAACACCCGCGCCGGGGCGTGCGTCAGCCAGGCGAAGTATCCGGAGTTCACCTGGGTGATGAGGAACGGAAGGGCCCAGAACAGCGCGAAGCGTTCGAAGCCCGCGGCGTACCAGATGCCCACCGGCAGCACCAAGGCCAGCGTGAGGTCGAAGACGAACTGGTGGCGGCGCTTGCGCCTGCCTTCGGACGGGTTGGCGGCGAAGATCATTCGCATCGTGTGGTTCTTGACGATGGTGCCGTATCTGATCCAGTACCAGACGGCGCCCAGCCCGCGCTCCATGCCCTCGGTGGAGGTCACATCACCCGGTCCGTCGTTGAACCGGTGATGGTTGAGCACGTGCACCTCACGCATCTCCGCCGAGGTCAGCGTGGCGGGCAGACAGCACATGATGTCCACGAACCGGTTCATCCTGCGCGACACGAACAGCGCACGGTGCGTGTGCATGTGCATCACGCCGATGGTGAGCGAGAAGTTCAGCAGGGTCAGCAGGATGATCAGCGGGACGGCGAGGTACCAGTTCGTGGCGGCGGGGACGAACAGGCCGAAGGACAGCAGCACGACCCAGGCCACGATGTGCAGCAGCGGGCCGACATTCGCCGGGTGCTCGAGTTTCAGCACCCGGCGGCTGAACGGCGGTTGGTCGGACGCCGCTGGCGTTCCGTCGCCGGGACGGGTGGGCACGGTGGTCATAGTCGATCTCCTCGGGTATCGGTGTCGGGCGTTCCTGCGGAATGGGTTGACGCGCTGGTCACGGGCGATCTCCAGGGGTTGTCGTTTCGAGGGCGGCGAGTTGGAAATTCGTGGCGAGCGCCCGCATCGCGTCGGCGCTGTGGGGTGGCAGCCGCTCCAGTGCGCCGAAGGCCAAGTGGTCGGCGATCATCATGGTGCGGATGTCGGCGGCGGAAAGCCTGCCCGTCAGCGGTTCTTCCGGCAGCGACCGGACGAGAGCGAAGGTGGTGTCGACGATCAGCGGCACCATCGAGGGCGACAGCGAACGCGGGTCGACCGAGCCGAGCAACTCCGCCGCGGCGTCGGAACCGGTACCGAGTTCGGGCGAGGCGTCGAGCACCCGGTGGATCGCCTCGTCGGCGGCTCGCTGCACCCGCTCGACCATCTTGGTCCAGTAGGCGGGTGAGCAGGCGGCCAGCGCGGTCGCGCCGACCGGCCGCCGGTAGGGCACCGGGGCGCCGACGGCGGTGCAGAGGAAACCGGTTGTGGTGATGGTCATGTACGCCATCGCCGCCCGGGCGCCCGCGCTCGGGGTGTGCGGACCGAGCCGGGCCAGCAGGGCGAACCCACCCAGCGCGGGCGCCAGCAGCCGCAGCATCACCACTTGGGTCAGTTCCTTGCGGTCGGCGACACCGTAGAGCGCCATTTCGTTGTCGCGCAGGTCGTTGGCGGACTGGGCGATGACACCGACGCAGGCGGCCAGTTCGCGCAAATCGTCCTCGGCACAGGCCTCCGGGGCGGCCAGCGAACACGCGTAGTGCGTCACCCGGCCGAGCACGCCTTCGCCGTAGACCACCCGCGACAGGGGGGAATCGAGGTTGCGGGCCATGACATCGCCGATATCGAGCAGCAGCCTGCCCACCCGTTCTCGTCCCGCGACGGGAAGCGCCGCCACCAGCGCCCGAATGTCCCGAATACGTTCTGCCAGTACCAAATCCACGGCTTCGCTGTCGCGCACCGTGACCCGGTCCGGCGGTGGCGGCGGGGTGTCGGTGCTGCCGGTGAGATACTCGGCCGCGGTCCGCACCGCGCTGCCTGCCAGCGGACGGTCGATCAGGTCCTCGTAGGCGTCGAGCACCCGGCAGGCCAGCAGGGCCGCGGTGGCCTCGGCCCGCAGCTCCGGGGTGAGGAAACCGATGGCGATGCCCATGTTCCTGGCCGCAGGAATCAGTGCCAGCCGGGCCAGTTCGTCCGGTGAGCCTGCTGCCCGCAGCGCGGCGAGGTCGGGTGCGCGGCGCAGATTCCGCAGCCCGTGGGCGAGAATGCCGAGTCGTCGTCCGATCATCGGGACACCACCTGTAGCGCTAGGTCGCGCAGGTCGTCCCGCGCGGGGGTGGGCGGGAACACTTCGAGGGCTTCGCACGCCGTCTCGGCGGCACGGATCGCGGCGTCGTGCGCGGCCTTGGTCGCTCCGCTGCGCACCAGGTCGGCTTGCAGTTCGGCGCTGGAAGTCTCTTCGGAGAGCCACATTTCGCGAGCATCGGGCCGGATCGCCAGCCATTCGATCACCGGCCAGGTCGGCACACGGCGGTCGAGGTCGCCGCAGGCCTCCTTGCCCAGCGCGGGATCGCCCTCGACGTCGCGCACGTCGTCCATGATCTGGAAGGCCAGCGAGAACTGCTCGGCGTACTGCATCAGGACCCGCAGCCGGTCGTGGTCGACGCCGCCCGCCGTGCCGCCGTACGTGCAGGCCAGCCGGAACAGCGTGCCGGTCTTCGCGCCCGCGACGACCTCGTAGTGCCTGCGCAGCGCGGCATCGTCGACGTCGGGCGCCATGATCTCCACGAGCTGCCCGGCCGAGAGATCCGAGATGCGGTCCAGATAGGTGACGCCGGGAGCCTCACCGAGGTGTGCGCAGACCACGGGATTGTCCTCGAGTACCCGCGCCAACACTTGTAATGCGGTGCCCGCCATATGGAATCCGGCGCGGGCGGCGGTCCGGATGCCGAACAATGCCGGTACCGAGGGGGAATCGCGGCGCAGCAGAGAACTGTCGCAGATGTCGTCGTGGATCAGCGACGACTCGTGGAACATCTCCATCGCGCAGGCCAGGTCGACGGCGTCGGGCACGGATGTGGACTCGGCCGAGGGCAACAGGCGGTGGCAGTCCAGCACCAGGCGGGCGCGGACCCGTTTACCGGGAGCGGCCAGGACATGACGGTAGATATCGTCGAAATCGCTTCCGGTAACCAGGATTTCGCGCATGCGCTCGGTGACCATCGCTGGCTGATAGGTCGGCGCGATGAGCTGGGCGTCGACCTGGTCCACCGCCACATCCTGGGCCACGGTGTCGGTGGTGCCGGCATGTCCGTTCGACGCCGGGGCGGTGCCACGCGCCCGGCTGTCCACGACCGCGTGCGTGGTGCCGGACCGTCCGGACACGGCCGCCACCAAGCGCTCTTCCTGCTGATGTCCTGACGGTGACGTGGGATTATCCATGGGCGGAGGGCTCCTTCGGTGTCGTAACGGCGGCGGAGTCGGGCATGCGACAGGCACCAGCGGCCTGGCGGGCGTCGAGTTACTTACGAGGTGGCTGTCCGGCAGCGTGCGGCGACACTGCCACCGTGACGCCGTGCGGTCGTCGTCGCTTGTCCGGGCGGATGTGCAGCGAAGGTAGTAGCGATTTCGTGCTCGCCATTGAGATTCGGCGTCAGTGCGCGCCGAGCGAGTTGCGGGCGGCTCCAGCCGCCGGGAGTGGTCCACGGGCCGGTCGGTGGCGGGGTTACCGCCCATTCGGACATCCGCGGTCGTTCGGCTCCGAAACCGCGGCCGAGCTGTGTCGATGCGTGTGAAACGGTGTGTGCGACACGGTAATCATCGCATGGGCAGCCGGTGATCGTCGAGTTGGGCCGGTTGCGCGGCGTAGCGGCCACGCCTCCTGTGCGCAGAACGTCGAGCCGACAGTACTCGACGCGCATGGAGGCTCTTCCTGAGGTAGACGGTTGCGCCCCAGGTGATTTCATTCCGTTCTTCGAGTATCCGGTCCCATCCACAACCAGCATCCCGTCCGGATCGCTCGGGTGCTCGTCCGCGTACGCGCGTGGATCGTCACGCAATACGTAGTCGTCCCACACAGTCTTGCCCCACCGCCGATGCGTCCCGTCCGTCGTTCAGCTTTCCCATCAACGCAACCAGATCTTCATCCCTCGACATAGCGGAAGAGGCTACCCCACAACACAACTGAGCGCTCGTTGAAAATGACAGGAACTTTTCATGGCGATCGATACAGGTGGGCAAGTATGTAACAGCTTGAAAGACAACGCAACCCAGACAGACACTGGTTGATCGCGCGTCTGGGCGGGCGGGGATCGCCTCCGAGCTGGTGGAGCGATCTCCCGGCGAGGGTTCTTGCTGGCTGGGACGGACCTAACATGAATCTCTAAGTAGCACAGAGCTTTTAAGTGCTACATGCACGTTCTTCAAGTCTTGTGAACTCTCCTCGAGATGAGGAGAGTTGGCTTGTCGCCCTTAATCCTCTGCGCGGCTCGTTCGCTGCCGCTATCGTCCGCCAATTGGCCTGCGGTCCAGGATGTTCTAACTCCAGGCGTACTATCGAATTCGCAATGGCTTTCAAAAGGGTTGGTAATACGAGACTCTCGTTCTCGAGCCAGCTCGACACATGGTCGTCGCGGATGTGTGGAGAGAGTCGGATGCGAACCGGCCTACTCGACCGACTCGGCGCACTGGTGCTGCGCTGCCGCCACCCTGTGGCGGCGATCTGGCTGCTAACTGCTGGCATCCTGAATCTCGCTGTGCCGCAGCTGGAATTAGCAATCTTCGAGCATTCGTACCCGATGGTCCCGCAGGATACCCCCGTGTCCAGGGCGCTGCTCGACATGAGCAGGCAGGTCCGGTTGGTCGGCGACACCGGCACCACCCAGGACACGCGCTCGGTGGACGCCTTGCGTGCCACTGTGGCGAATATTTCACGACCGCAGGGGCTTTCAGCCGACCTAACCGAGCCGAGCGCCACGTTCGCCGACGAGTCGCGATGGTGCCGACTGGCCATCAGCTACGACGAGCGCGCCACCCAGCCGTCCGACACTCCGAGCGACCGCGGCTATGCCGCCACTGCGGGGCATTGCCCGGCAAACGAGCTGCTGCCGATCTCCGTGTACATCCGGTCCGACCACGACATGCGCAGCTCTCGCGACTACGCCGGGCTGGAAACGCTCGCCACCGGGATCTCCCGGCTCCCCGGTGTGGCTTCGGTCCGGTCGATCTCCCGTTCGCTGGGCGCCCCATCCAGGAAGCCTCGGTCAACGGGCAGCTCGGCATCCTGAGCGACCGGCTCGGCTCGGCGGCAGGGCAGCTCGCGCGGCGCGACCCGACGTGCAACGGCTGTCCGGCGGCGCGACGCAGCTGAACGACGGGGCTCGGGCCTTGGCCACCGGACTCGACGGTCTCGCCGCCGGTTCCGCACAGGCCCGGGCAGGGAGCCGTGCAACTCGTCGACGGCTCCCGCGCCCTGGCCACCGACATCGATCAGCTGGTGGCCGGGGCGGCCCAGCTGGACACCGGGACCGAGCCCCTGCGCGCGGGCAGCGCCGAACTGGCCGGTCGGTCGCGGCGCAGTGGCGGTTCTGCTTCGGCGGCCGGACGCAGGCGAGGCCATCCGAGATAGGTCGATCGACCGATGTGGCCCGGACGGGTCGGCGCGCACCATTGACGGCACGGTCTTGACGAACACGAACACCGGTCATCGGCGGTTCACGTGAAATGCGTTGCCTCGACTGCCGATTCATCGTCGAGCCGTGTCCGATTGCGCTCCGGCGCAGCATCATCGCACTCGTCGAAGGAAACTCATGTCCCGTCCACTCCGCCGCGGCGCTCGTGCCGCAGGCATTCTCGTGGGTGTAGGTGCTATCGCGCTCAGCACGGCCGCAGGCCCCGCGCTGCAATCCGCGGGCGCCTCCAGCCACCGCGAGGCTCCCCTGGTCGCCGCCGATCCGGCGGTGGACAACACGGACGTCTACGCGTTCGTCAGCCCCGACAATCCGGACACGGTGACGCTCGTCGCCAACTGGTTCGGGTTACAGGAGCCCAACGGTGGCCCGAACTTCTACCCGTGGGCCACCGACGCCAACTACGACATCAACATCGACAACGACGGCAACGGAAAGCCGGACATCACCTATCGGATCACCTTCGCGACCGAGGATCGGCGCGGTGGCAGCACGTTCCTGTTCAACAACGGCCCGGTCACCGGACTGAAGGACGAGAACCTGCTGTTCCGGCAGAACTACACGGTGTCGGTGAGTCAGGGCGTGAACGACTGGCGGCCGATCGCGCACGGTCAGGCGGCTCCGTCGTTCACCGGTCCGGCTTCGATGCCGGACTACGGTCGGCTGCGCAAGGAGGCGACCGCGAATCTGCCGGGCGGCGGCTCGGTCTACGTCGGCGCCGCGGAGGACCCCTTCTTCCTCGATCTGCGGGTTTTCGACCTGCTCTACGGCGGTGATCTGTCCGAGGTCGGTACCGACACGCTCGCCGGGTACAACGTCAACACCGTCGTCCTCCAGGTGCCGAAGCGCGATCTCGCGCTGCGTGGCGACCCGGCGCGCAACCCTGTGGTCGGGGTGTGGAGCGACACCGAGCGCCGCTCGCTGCAACTGAGCCCGGGCGCCGCGACCTCGGTCGGTGACTTCGTGCAGGTGTCGCGGCTGGGCAACCCGCTGGTGAACGAAGTTGTCGTCCCGGTCGGGCTGAAGGACGCGTTCAACGGGTTGTCACCGAGCAGGGACGCGACGATTCCAGAGGTCGTCCAGCGGGTCACCGATCCCGAGCTGCCGAAGTTGATCGAGTCGCTGTACAAGGTGCCCGCACCCACGGCCCCGCGCAACGACCTCGTGGAGATCTTCCTGACCGGGATCGCGAAGAAGGCGCCGACCCTGGACGGCAGCGCCCCGCCCATCCAGGCCGACCTGAACTCGCAGATCCTCAACGCCGACGCGCAGGCGGCCGCGTTCCAGCCCTCGGAGATGTTGCGTTTGAACATGTCGGTGCCGGTGACCGCCCAGCCCAACCGGCTCGGCGTGATCGGCGGCGATCTCCAGGGATTCCCGAACGGCCGGCGGCTGAGCGACGACGTGGTCGACATCGCGCTGCAGGCGATGGTGGGCGCGGCGCAGACTGGCAAACCGGTCGAGGCGCTCGCTGCCGGTGACGCGGTCGATGTCAACGACGCGTCGTTCTCCAGCAGTTTCCCGTACGTCGCGCTGCCGTCGTCGGGCAAGACCACGGTCCAGGCAAAGGCGACGAACGCGACAACCAACGTGGCCGTCACGGTGCCGCAGGACGCCGACGACCGCACGTCTTCGGTGCTGCTCGTCGCGGCCGGTGTCGGTGTGGGTGCGGTGGTCGCGGGCGGCGGATGGCTCTTGATCCGCCGCCGGGCGCGCAGGGCATCGGCGTCCAGCTCGCCGCCGAGCTCCTGACATCTCGTTCCGGTGGTGGGGGCGAGCGGTCCCCCCCCCTGGAA
>NZ_JBYIRW010000024.1:0-124282 GCF_057708325.1 Nocardia sp. bgisy134 | reverse complement strand
CTTCGCCGATGCGGTCGCCACGATGGCAGGGATGGGTGTGACCCGGTTTGCCGAGGTCGGGCCCGACGCGGTGCTGACCCCGATGATCGCCCAGACCCTCGACAGCGCGACCACAATCGCTCTGACCAGACGAAACAGTGCGGATCCCGCGACCATGCTGACGGGTCTCGCCCGGTTGCACGTCACAGGTTCGGCGGTGGATTGGACGAGCTATTACGCCGGCGCCGGAGCCACGAAGGTAGACCTACCGACATACAACTTCCAGCGCCGCCGCTTCTGGGTCACGGGCCCGCTGCACACAGGCGGGGCACATGCGCTCGGTCTGCGGTCCACCGAGCACCCCATGCTGGGCGCATTGATGGCGCAGCCGGAGAGTGGGGGCGCCAGATTCAGCGGCCGCCTGTCCACGGTCACCCATCCCTGGCTGGCCGATCATGACGTGCTCGGTACCGTGCTGCTGCCCGGCACCGGATTCGTCGAGCTGGCCGTTTACGCCGGAGGCCAGGTCGACTGTCCGGAACTGGAGGAGCTCACTCTTCTCGCGCCGCTCGTGCTCCAAGGGCATGGCGGAGTACAGATCCAGGTGATCGTCGGTGACGGTGACGAGTCCGGTCGCCGACGGCTCGACATCTACTCGCGCCGTGACGAGGACGATCCGTCGGTCCCGTGGGCGCACCATGCGCAAGGCACCGTGAGCCCGAGCGGAGAGTCCGACGAACCGGAAGTCTTGGCCGACTTCGCTCAGTGGCCACCGGCCGGTGCTTCCGAGATCGGTTTGGCAGGCGCTTACGACGAGCTCGCCGACAACGGATACAACTACGGGCCGGCTTTCCAAGGGCTGGTGGCACTTTGGCGCCGAGGCGAGGATCTCTTCGCGGAGATTGCTCTGCCCGAGCAGACCGCTACCCAGGGCTACGGCATACATCCGGCACTGCTCGACGCGGCCATGCACGCACTGCCCTTCGGACTTCGGCGGGGCGTGGACGAGGACACCGAGCGGCCGACGCTCGTTCCCTTCGCTTGGTCTTCGGTGCGTTTGCACGCCGACGGCGCCCGGCGGGTGCGGGTTCGGTTGACCTGGTCGGATCAGGGGACAGTTGCCCTGGCGATGGCCGATTCCGATGGCGCGCCACTGCTTTCCGTAGGGTCCCTCGCGTTGCGCCCGTTGTCCGCCGACCTGCTCTCGGCCGCGACCCGGTCTTCGCGGGACTCGCTGTACGAGGTCGCTTGGCGGCCCGGTCCGGAGCTGCGATCCGTGGCAGGCGTCTCCTGGGCCGAGTGGGGTGCGGCGGAGTCGGCCTCGGTCTCGCTCTTCCGGCCCCCGGTCGACGGCGTGGAAGTGCCGGTCCGGCTGCGCACGGCCTTGCACCGCACGCTCGGCGTCATCCAGGAGTTCGCGCGCGAAGAACGCTATGCCGCAAGCACTCTGGCGGTGATCACCGACTCCACCGATCCGGCCGCGGCCGCGGTGTGGGGTCTGGTGCGCGCCGCGCAGGCGGAGAACCCAGGGCAGATCGTGCTCATCGAGGCTCACGCGGAGACAGCGACGGATCATCTTGTCGCCGCGGCGATGTCGGGCGAACCGGAACTGGCTGTCCACACGGATGGGGCACGGGTGCCGCGGCTCACTCGTGCCGCGTCGCCCGAATCGGAGCGGCAGGCACCCTGGGATTCCGAGCGGACCGTGCTGATCACCGGTGGTACCGGCGGGATCGGTAGCCACCTCGCCAAGCACCTGGTGAACGCGCACGGTGTGCGGCACCTGCTGCTGGCAGGCAGGCGCGGACCAGCAGCCGCCGAGGATCTCATCGAGGAACTCGATGCTCTCGGCGCCCGGGTTCGCGTAGTTGCCTGCGATGTCACGGACCGTGATGCGCTGCGAGACCTGCTGGCCTCGATACCCGCGGAGCATCCGCTCGGCGCGATCGTCCACGTGGCTGGTGTTGCCTACAACGGGCTGGTCGATACCTTGACGCCGGAGCAGATCGACTACTCCCTCGGTGCCAAGGCCGACGCCGCCTGGTACTTGCACGAGCTCACCCGTGACGCCGGGCTGTCCGCCTTCGTGATGATCTCCTCGGTGGCAGGCTTGATACTGCCCGCAGGTCAGGGCGGCTATGCGGCGGCCAATCTGTTCCTCGACGCGCTCGCGACCCACCGTCGTGTCGAAGGTTTGCCGGCCACCTCGCTCGCCTATGGTCTGTGGGACATCGAAACCGGACTCTCGCAGTGGCTCAGTGAGGCCGACCGGCAGCGTATGCGCCGCCAAGGTCTGCCGCCACTGGCTGCCGACAAGGCGCTCGAGCTGTTCGACGCGGCATTGTCCACGGACCGTCCGGTGCACGTTCCGGTCGAGATCGACCTTGCCACGTTGCGTGCTCAGGACGCGGTGCCCGCGCTGCTGCGCGACTTGGCCAAGCGGACCGGGCGGCGGCAGAGCGCTGGAACACAGGATGCGAGTGCGGTCCGCAGGCGACTGGCACAACTGTCCGAGCCAGAACAGGAACAGTGGCTCCGGGCGCACATCCTCGAGAACGCGGCGAGACTGCTGGGACATGAGAGCGCTGAGGCACTCGATCCCGAGCGGGACTTCCTCGAATCGGGGTTCGACTCCCTGGCTGCCATGGAGTTGCGAACCGCCCTCAACGCTTCCACCGGCCTGACGCTGCCGACGGCCGCGATCTTCGATCACAAAACGCCGGCGGCACTGGCCCGATACCTGCAGAAGGAGCTCACCGCAGACTCACGAACCGACCACGAACCAGGTGGTGCGGACGACTCGTTGTACGGGATGTTCCGTGGCGCGGTAGCGTCCGGCCAGGCCGACAAGGGTTTCGCTTTGTTGCGGGCGGCGGCGGAGCTGCGCGAGCAGTTCTCGTCGGCCCACGAACTGGATCGACTGCCGGTGCCCACGCGAATCGCCACGGGTTCCACCCGGCCACGCATCATTTGCCTCGCTCCGCCTCTGGCCACCGGCGGCGCGCATCAGTACGCCCGGATCGCATCGCACTTGCGAACTGCCCGTGACGTTTTGGCGCTGCCGCCGATCGGTTGCCGGACGGGAGAGCCACTGCCGACAACGCCGGCGGCGGCGGCGGAAGCAGTGGCGCGCTCCGTCTTGGAGGCGGCGCAGGGAGATCCGTTCGTTCTGGTCGGATACTCCTCGGGCGGCCTGTTGGCCTACCTCGTCACCGAGCACATGGAAGCGGCTGGTGGCCCAGCGCCCGCCGCGGTGGTCATGGTGGACACCTACAAGGTGAACGACGACAGTGAATGGCTGCTTCGGGCGATGTTCGAACACATGGTGTCGGCGGAGGGTACGTTCGGTCGCTTCGATCAGGCCCGGCTGACCGGGATGGGCCGGTATGTGCAGCTCCTGAAGGAGATGGTGCCCGGCTCCGTCGCCACGCCGACGTTGTTCATCCAGTGCGCCCAGAACTTCCTGGGGAGCTCATCGGATCGCGTGAACTGGCAGGCCGAACCGTGGGATTCGACGCATACCGTTGTTTCGGTACAGGCTGACCACATCACGATCCTGGAGGACGGCTCTGCGGATGTCGCCGAAGCGATCGAGGATTGGCTCGAGAGCTAGGAACAACGACCGGGTGGGCGACTTGCCCACCCGGTCGGGCCTGTCGAACGCGGTAGAGGTGCGGTCGACGTGCTGGATCAGCTCGACAGCGCTCGAGCGCAGTGATCGCGGATCAGCTGCCCTACTGCTTGGCAATTCGCATCGATGAAGAAATGACCGCCCGGAAATGGTCTCGCTGAGAAGCTTCCAGAGGTGTGCGAGCCCCATACCTCGATTTGCGCGAGACTCGCATCGGGGTCACGATCGCCGGCAATCGCGACGATAGGGCTGCTGACCATCGCGTCCGTACTGCACTCGTAAGTCTCGATGGCTCGGTAGTCGTTCCTGACGATGGACAGGATCAGCTCTCGGAATTCGGGATCCTCGAGCAGCGCCGCTGGTGTACCGCCGAACTGCAGTAGGTGATCACAGAGTTCTCGATCACTCAGCAGATGCATTCGCAGTTCAGGTTGCGCCGCCGAAGGCGCGCGCCGACCGGAGGCGAACAGGACCCGCGCGCTCGCTCCCAATTCCCGCTCGAGTCGCCTGCATGCCTCGAAAGCTACGACAGATCCCATGCTGTGCCCGAATATGGAGAAATTCTCGGCGTCCTCGACAGCTTCTCTCAGCTCGGGAAGCAGGCCGTCGACGAGGCCTGAAATGCTACCCACGAGCGGTTCATGCCTTCTGTCTTGTCGTCCCGGATACTGGACAGCGAGAACGTCGTATTCGGATCCGATGCACTTGGCCAATGGTCCGAAAGAGATGGCGGAGCCGCCGGCGTGCGGAAAGCAGAACAACTTGTGGGATCCACCTCCGGGGGAGGGGGACAGGCGACGTAGCCAGCTATTACCCATGGGGCGGGAAGCCTTTCGTTATGGCACGGATACGCACCACCGCCGGGTGCCGGCGGTGGTGCGCCTCGAGGGCTAGGGCTCGCGAGCTAGCTGCTCGCCGGTGTGTGCCTGAGCCGCACCACCGAACTCCAAGGCTGCCAAGCATTTTGGATCGGCTTGCGGGGATCCGGTTGCGGGAAGAGCGTCATCGGCTTCATGAACCAGGGCAGCCGGTGGAACCGGTGCGCCGCCGAGGCCAGAGCTTCCACCTCGTCGGCCGTCCAGTCGAGGTCGGCGAAAAAGCGCAGCGGATCGACCGGACCGAACTGCCATGGGGCGTTGGCCAGCAGTTCGGTGGTCGCCTTACTCATTCGCTTGAAGATCGCTTTGTTATTGACATCCAATGCCCACCAAGCGATTTCAGGGCGAGCCAGCGCGGCAGCCAAGCCAATGACCTCGTCGTCGGCGAGGTAGTAGATCAGACCCTCGGTGAGCACCAGCGCTCGCTGCGCACCCGCGAGGGCCTCGTCCAGAAACTTTTGCCGCGCTGCGGGATCGGCGAGATCCACCGCCGTGCGGGTCAGCGCGCAGCGCGGCGACTCCCCGGCAAGCAGCTCGTTCTTCTCGTCGACCAACGCGGGGAGATCCGCCTCTATCCAAGGGAATTCGGAGGGCAGATCGAGCCGGTACGGTCGGGTATCCATACCTGCGGCCATATTGAGCACCCGATCGCAGCCCTGCTCGATGGTCTTCATGATCAGGTCGTCGATGAGTTTGGTCCGGGTGACCAGATTCCAGCCGTTGTGCATCAAGAGCGGGGTGCGGCCGGCTATGGCGCGGCCCCGCTCACCAGCGACCCGGTCCGCGAGGGGATCGCGGAAAAGGGCGTCGGGGCGGGCGGATTCGACAGCGCGGAAGGCGGCCACCCAACGGGCGGTGTCGGAAACGTTGGTAACTAGTTCAGCGGTTTCGGCCACCGGAGCAGTCTTGCACAGCGAGCGAGACGATGCTCAATGGTCGGATTGCCAGAAGTGCTGGCCAGCGGTGCCCAACTCCCGGAAACGCCGCGGCCGGCCACACGCGTCCGCAGGCATGCTCGCGCTCGCGGCGGCAGCAACACCGGCCGGTGCGTTCGTTCGGCGGCGATCCGGCAGCGGGCCGCTGAGGCTACTGAGCCGGGATCCGGTCTTCTGCCGAAGGTCGGCTGAACCTGATGGCGTTGTGAACGTTCCCAGTGTGGTCCGAGTTGGTCGGGCGGCGTCGGCGATGCCGGTTGATCTCGGGGTTCTCTGCGCGGTTCGGGGTTGTCACAGCCCATCGCGGCCAGCGCCCGTTCGTACCCGTCAGTAGATCGGCAGCGACTGTGGTTAATCACAAAGTATTGCCGATAACTTTCTGGATCGCACGAAACGCTGGCTCGAGACGGGTCGGATGCTGTTTCATCATGGTGCGCTGGGGCTCGAGCAGCGGCGGGAAGGAAGGCGAGATGTCCACAATGAATTCCGCGCCGTTGTCGACGATGTCGGGTACGGCCGGTCACCTCACCCGCGCGGGACGTGGGCTCGCTTTCGCGGCGTCCGCCCCACCCATCGAGCCGAGCCGTCGACGTTTCGGTTCGGCCGCCGCGCACCTCGGCGAGGGAGCGCGTGGCCCGGGATCTCACTGACATTTCTGGGTTGCTCCACCTATCCCACAGAAAGAAGGACGGCTGACCAATGCTGCCCACCCGAGGATCGCGGACCGCTCTGTCTGCTCTCGTATTAGCGGCGAGCGCTGCACTCGTCGCACCGACGCCGACCATGGCAGCGCCACGGCCTGCTGCGGCACAGCAGGCCGTTCCGGCGATCGCGGAGAACGTCCCCTCCGAGACGCTGGCCGCCCTGGCGCCGACGATCGTCAGCGCCATCTCCGCCCCCGGCGTCATCGCAGACGGCGGACAAGCCGCGATTCTTGCCCAGGCGCGGGTCCTGCTCGCCACGCCCGGCATCCCCGCGCAGGTCAAGGCAACCTTGGAGAGGGTCATCACGTTCCTCGACGGTAGCGGTGGCGGTGGCCCCGAGCTCCCGCCGTCGGACGGTCCGCGGATCGCCCAGTTCCTCTACCCGACCATCGGCAAGGGCTGCATCGGCCCGAGCTCCGATTCCGTCGGCGCCGCCCTGGCCGTCCCCGGCCCGGCCGAACTGCCGCCGCCGGGGCCGAAGGCAGGCCAGACCGGCTTCGTCTTCACCGCGCTTGGCACCAAATCCCCTGCGGTCGTGCAAAATACGCCGCTGACTGTGCAGTGGGTCAACCTCGACAACCGTCGTTCGGGTGTCCAGCCGCTCACCAACGAGTCGGAGCTCAACGCCGACGGTCCCGCCACGCTGTCGGCACTGGCCGACACCGGCTCGGGGCGCGTCGCCGCGGTGATCTCCGGCTCGCTCACCACGACGACCGCCGATTCCGGCGCTCGTACCTGCACCTTCGCGCCGACCCTCGGGTTCTTCACCGTCGCCTGAGTCGACGCAACGTATTGGAGTTAGTTCTATGAAATTCGCCGCTCCCGGCTTGGTCAGCGGGCTGGCCGGCGCGATTCTGGGGGTGATCGCCGTGCTAGGCATCACCACTGGCGCGCAACAGAATTCGATCCCGTCGCGCGAGACGACCGCTGACCCGGGTTCGTCGCTGGCCAACACGCCGTACGGCAGCCGATGAGGAACGGGCGCAGGACCATCGCCTGCTTCCTCGTCGGCCTCGGCGCGCTGCTGCTCGTGGCAGCGGTCATGATTCCCAGCTACACCGTCGGCAAGGTGGCCAAGACGCCGCTGGACTTGCGGATCACCACGATCGCCAAGAGCGTCCCTGGCGAGGAAAGCCTCGTGCTGGACTCGAGGTCGCTGACTTCGCCGGAGGGCTCGGCCAAGATCGACACGAACGTGCCGATCGTCTCGCAGCGCTTCGTCACCGTCGAAGAGCCCTCCGACGCCGACCAGATGACGCTGCAGGCGGGCCAGACGCTGCGTCGTGACGACCGTGAGGGCGACACCGGCCTGCTCACCGCCTCGATCGACCGTGTCACCATCGATCGCAAGACGGGCGAGCCGGTTCCGATGTCTCCCAACGGTTCCATCGCCGTCTCCGTCGACAGGACGGGCGCCTCGGTGGCCGACCCGTTGCGGCGCGCCGGTCTGCAGTACCGCTTCCCGATCGGCACCGAGAAGAAGTCGTACCCCTACTTCGATCTCAACGCCCGCGCCACCTACGACATCGAGTACGTCGACGAGTCCGAGATCAACGGCGTGCCGGTCTATCACTTCCGCCAGACCATCCCGGTCACGAACATGTGGGACGTCGTGCAGGCGCCGACCAACAAGCTCACCCTCCCCGCCACTAAGTGGGGCCTCGAAGGCGAGGAGCCGGTCACGATGACCCGCTTCTACACCAACACCCGCGACCTGTGGGTCGAGCCGAAGACCGGAGCCGTCCTCAGGGGCGGCGAGCAGATTCATCTGTTCTACGGTCGCAGCGCGGACCGGGTCGACGTCACCGCGCTCAAGTCCCACATCGTCTTCGACGAAAAAACCATCGAATCCCAGCTGGCCGTCACCCAGGAAAGTCTCGACAGACTCACCCTCTTCAGCCAGACCCTCCCCATCGCCCTGGCGATCCTGGGCGCTATCGCCCTCGTCGCAGGCAGCGTCCTCGGCGTCCTGAGTGGCGCATCCCGCGGCCGCCCGGTCGGCCGCCGAACCGAAAGGTTCTAGCGGAACCTATGACCACATAGCTCCACCATCTCGGCCTCCCGTGTCCCACACCGGAGGCCGAGGTGTTTCCAGTTCCGAACCGTCGGCAGGCCGGCGGTCCGGCTCCGGTTCTGCCTGCTGCGCAGGCACGAACGCTTCAGGTAGGCCGATCGACGTCAACTGCCGAATCGTGGCTCGAAGATGCATCGGGGCGTCGATGTGTAGCTCAACAGCGCTGGTACACCGCCGAATCGCCGGAGTGCGGTGACCGGGCGGGTGGGGAATCCGCTCGATCTGCGCATCCAGTCAGCGGCCGAGTCGGCTGGGGACCATGGTCGATGGTGGTGGTCAGGCGGCGGGCGTGTGGCCATGCCTTGGCGAGTGCGAGTAGCTGGCGCAGCTCCGCGGTGAGGTCCCGTGCGCCCGGCTGGACTTGGTGTCGGGGCGTGAACCGGCTCGTGCTCGGGGGGTGCCCGGCAGCTTTGGTGACAATGGCCTCGGCGATGTGGCGGGCATAGATATGTGGGTCCCCGGCTGTGGCGGCCAGATCGTCAGGGCTGTCGCTGTAGCGCTTGAGATGCAGCAGGCTGTCGCGGATCTCGACCGTCATGCGGTGCAGGCGGATGGCCGGGTCTGTTCGGCTGTGGTGGTCGCGCCGCATCTCCAGGACGATTTCGGGTATGGCTGCGGTGAGATCGGCCCACATCGGCTGCAGGCGGCGGCAATATCGGCCGGTGCGGTCCCATCCGATGTGGGTGAGCAGGGTGCTGATCAGCGGCACCGTGACCACGGCGGCAGCGCCGACTGCCGAGAGTAAGAAGCCGCTCCATGCTTTCCAGTGCATCTCGGGATCGAATGACGGTTGGCCTGTCATGACACTGATGGCGGCCTCGAGCGGGTACACGACTGCTATGGCCCCCAGGCCGACTATGGTGCCCAGGAGCGCTGTGTACAGTGCACGTTCCTGCCAGGTGGTGGCGCCTGCGGCGCGCATCTCGCGCACACTTACCCGGCAGCCGAGCAGGGCTGTAGCGCCGAGTGGCAGGGAAAACGCGACCCAGACCACGACAGCCGGCCAGCCGAGGGCTTGGTCGATCAACTGGTCGGCGTTGCGGGCGGGCGTCCCTGCGATCAGGATGACGGCGGTGGCGGTGATCGCGACGAGGTAATAGCGCCACTGCCTGCGCCACGTGTGGGCGGGATCGGCGCCGGCCCACAACTTGACAAAGCCGTAGATATTCGAGACGGCTAACACGGTTGCTCCCAGAGAGAGCTGTCGGGCGATGTTCACCACGTCGCTGTCGTCGCCGGGTAGCAGCCAAGCCAGTGACTGTTCGAACCATGCCTCCCGCAACAGGTATTCGAAGAGACCGGCGACGAGCGCGCGGTTGATGAGCCGGTCGACGATGCTGTCCCGCAACAGCCACCACCGACCGGCGAGCACCAACGTCATACATGTCAGGACGGGCCAGGCGAACAGACCCGGGATCGGGGAGGTCATCTCAGCGGTACCGGTTTCGGAAGAACGTCGAGCGGAACCGGCTCGCCGACCGCTTCGGCAGCATCGCTTCGACCAGCAGCAGGTCGGCGAAGGTCTCGGCGGCGTGCTCGCGCTCGCTGCCGTAGTCTTGGCGGCGCAGTACGCTGCGGATGGATTCCAGCGACAGCGAGGGCATCAATTCGCGCAACGACAGATCAGCCGCGGCGCCACCGGGACGGCTCGCAGTCCCCCCGTGGCCGAGCAGCATGTGACCGATCTCGTGGGCGATGATGTGATCGGCATGCCATTCGGTGTCGGCTCCGTACATGATCACGTCGTCGTCTTCCCGGGCGATCCACAGGCCACTTCCGGTGCCGCATCCGTTCCCCGAGAGTGCGCCGACGTCGATCGGGCACAACGTGATCGGCCGTCCCCGATACTCTGCCACCCGCGCGATGTATTCCGTTATGTCCCATGGGTGGGGGATCGGTACCAGGCGACCCAGTTCCTCGAATCGCGCGGCGAGATCCTCCATGACGCCTTCCCTCGTTGATCACGGTGACCTATGCCGATATTGCGGTGGGCGTAGTCGCCTGCGGAGCATGCTGGTGGACAGTCTATTTCGCAGGCAAATGCTGGACACCTACAAGGTGTTTCTCCGGCCGTGGACACACCGCCGACATAACGTGGTGCCGCCGGCGAGTGCGCGCGCAGCAGGTAACCGAGCCGGGGCCCGGCCGGGAGGGGATGCAGCTGTCGTCTGTCGGATTCCGCCGCGTCGGTCGTCTAGGAGTCGGATTCCGGCGTTCGTCCGGCGGAAGAGGGCGTGGTGAGCGGGTGTCGCCCCATAGTTGGTCCGTCCGTTCCGGAGAAGGAGAAAGAAATGCTGACTGTTCTGCCGATCAGGTACGTCTCGGATGTGCAAGCGTGCCGCGAGTTCTACGCCGGTCTCGGTCTCGCTTTCGACGAGGACGCGAGTGTCAATGTGTGGGCGCAACTTTCGGCTGGCGCCGGGGCGGTCGGGTTGCACGACTTCTCGGTGTCGAAGGGCCGCCCGGCCGGATCGGTCGAATTGGGGTTCGCGACCGACGAAAAGCTCGAGGTGGTCGCGAGCCGGTTGCGTGAGCGGGGCTACGACTACGAGATCTTCGACGAGGACTTCGGCCGCAGCCTCCGGGTCGTCGATCCGGACGGCGTGACGGTCCAGATCCAGGAGATCGACATGGACGTCGCCAGGTCCTCCGAATCCGCTCTGGCGCGTACGGAAGGTGAGTGACGGGCCGTAGCCTGCCGGCGACCTCCCACCGAGTGCGGCCTATCGGTCCATCGGCCATTCCGGTCGAAGTCGGAATGGCCGATGCCGCAGCCGCCGAAACAGCTTGGTGGAAGCGGAGATCGGTCCAGAACTGGCGACGAGATCGTCCCCGATCGAGGCATGGACAGCTCCTCGCCGCAGTGCATGACGGGGTTATCCGACCAGGTCCAGTCCAGGCAATCGGGATTACATGTTGACGTTCAGTGTTGATTTGTAACATACTTCGCCCGGTTCGATGATGATGGGCAGGAGGTGTGTCGGTGACCGACACCGGCCGGGTGGCGCTCGAGAGTCTTCGTGATGCGAGTCAGTTCACGAGTCAGTTCAAGTGGTATGTCATCCCGCTCCTGCTGCTCGTCATCTACGTCTACGCCGTCGAAGTGGAGCGGCGGAACTGGAATGTGCTGTTCGCCGGGCTGGCGTTGTGGGGCGCGGACTGGTTCAACGAGATCTGGAACGCGCTGGTCTTCCACTTCACCGATCGCGCACCGGTGTGGGGTGCGGCCGGGCCGACCGCGTATCAGATCCTCATCGGTCTCAATATCGAGATCTGCTTCATGTTCGCGATCATGGGGATCGCGGCGGCGAAGATGCTTCCGCCGCGGGAGACCCGGATCTTCGGCCTGCCCAACCGGCCGGTTCTCATCGCGGCCAACTCGGCCGCGGCGGTCGGCATCGAGGTGCTGCTCAACAAGGCCGGTGTGCTCACCTGGGAATGGTCTTGGTGGCAACCGAGTTTCCCGTTCCTCATCTGGCTGATCGGCTACGTGCCGTTCTTCGCGGCGTGCTTCTACGTGCACGACCTGCCGTCCGTGCGGTCCAAAGCCCTTGTCGTCGGCGCGATCTTCGGCATCGATGCCATCGCCCTCGTCGCTTTCGGCGCTGCGGGGTGGCTGTGATGTCCCGGCGCGCCATCGAGCGCACCGCCGTCATCGCCGTCATCGGGCTGGTATTCGCCGGGATGACAACGCATTCCGTGACCGTGGCCGACCCTGGTTGTGCGCCGGTGGGCACGGTCGGGAGCCCGGAAGTCGCGGTCGACGAATCCACCGCCGGTCTGGAGGCGCTGGCTCCGGCCGCCGTCGACCTGCCTGAGCAGGTCTGGTTCCGCACCACCGCGGAGTCGTTCAATCGGCGTTGGACATTCGCCACTCGCGAGGGCAATGTCTACGTGAAAGAGGCTGCCGCCCAGGCTGGTTGGCGCACCGTAGAACTGCCGGGCTGTTTGGCCGGTCGAGTCGCCGGTGTCTCCGCCGACGACGACGAGGTGATGGCGATAGACCGCGACGGCCGGTTCTTCACCATGGACCACGCGCTCAGCGCGCCCCGAGACTGGAACTGGAGCAGCCGCTACGGCACGCCGTTGTGGACCGGCCCGGGAAACATACTGCCACCAGGCACACTCGCCTGGTCCTGGTCGGTGCTCTCGCCCAACGAGGACCACGTCTGGCGGGACACGGCGGGCAATGACCACCCGGTCGGCGGGGCGAAGGTGTCGCACGTGTTCGCGCTCACCCACGGCGGACAGCGCATCCAGTACGTCGACCCGTGGCTGCCGGTGGATCACAGCTACGAGATGGCCACGCCGTACGGCGGCCGGTTCCAGGCGGTGGCGCTGTCGACGAGCGCGTCGACCTCCCTCGTCGTCAACCGTTTCGGCGACTTCTACACGCGTCTCTACGATTTCGACATCTCCGGCGCCGACAAGGTGTTCTTCCGCTACTCCTACGAAGATCAGCGCGGACTGCCCGAGGCTCCGGACATGCTCGCGGAACGGGTGGACAACCGCTACGCCGCCATTCAGCTGCCCGCGCCGGACTGGGAGCGACAGCCGAAGGTGCCGGGTGAGATCACCGACCGCATCTCCGTCCACAAGACCGGTCCCGGCTCGTCGGCGCGGGAACTGCGGGTCGAAGGTCGCGACGGTGGTCGGAACGGTTTCTGGACGAAGCGCCTCACCGACGCGTCGTGGACGTTCGTCGCCACCGATCGACCCCTCGTGGGGGCCGTGCTGGAGAACTCGCCGACGGACCGTTCGACGGACACGCTGGCGGCTCCGTCGCCGTACGACTACCAGGGTGTCTCGCCGCAGGGATGGAGTGCGCGGGTGCGCGCCTTCGATGTGGCCGTGACCCCGACTCCGCTTCGGATCGAGTTCGGCGATGGCGGTGGGCTCGGCCTGATCCTGCACACCGTCGACGGACTGCGCCAGACGCCGCAGCAGCCGGGGATCACCGATCAGCCGAGGCATTTCGACGGGACCATCGAACTGTCACCGGATGCGCTCGCGGGTTTGGACGCGCAGTCCGCCGCCGCGCGCGATTTCGCGCGAAACATCCTGGGCGGGAAGCGTTTCACGGATACTTCTGTCGCCGTCACCGATGCCGGGTTCCATATCGCCGCGTTGGATCTGACGTTGAACCGATCCTGATCGGGCCGAACAACTTTCGTAGTGCCCTTGGCCTGGCGCTGAGTTCGGCCTTCGGGATACGGGGCGTGCCGGTCATCTCTCCTCCTACTGTCGACGACTTCGACATGGAGACACCGGCCGCACCGGGGTTGTGGCCCCCGCACCGGACCCGGTCGAGGGATCGAAGCCCCGCCACGGCGCATGCCGCGCCGACCTCGGATCTCGGATAGGGCGTCTTCCTGCTCTCGCCGTGCGGCGCGAAGTAGAAGTCGCCGACGACGAGGGCTATCGGTGTAGCTGCGATCCGTAGCCCCGGCCGTGCGGTGTCCTGCGGCCGGGCGCTACCGCCGCAGGTACGGTCGCGATTGCTGCCAGAAGTACCTCGCGCGCGGTGGTGCGGGCGTAACATGGCGCAAAACTGGACAGTCGTCTACCTAAGGTCCGGTGAACCTAGACCACCTTGCGAGCGCTGTTATGGCTGACCGTGTGCACGCGTTTACCGATGACGTCCTGGCCGACCACGATGCCGTCGCGCTGGCGGCGGCGATTCGGTCCGGCGAGGTGAGCCCGGAGGAACTGGCCCGGGCGGCGATCGTGCGCGCCGAGCGGGTGGAGCCGACGTTGCACGCCATCCAGCACGAGTGCTTCGATCCGCCGCGCTACGCGCGGAAGCGTTCGGGCGTGTGGTACGGGGTACCGACGCTGATCAAGGACAACGCGGATGTGGCCGGGATGCCGACCCGCCACGGCAGCGTCGCGTTCCGCCCCCGGCTCGCCGCGCGCGACGACGCGTACACGCGGCAGTTCCTGAGTACCGGGGTGACGCTGCTCGGCAAGACGCGGATGCCGGAGTTCGGGCTCAACCCGACGACCGAGTTCCAGACCGCGGTGCCGACCGTCAACCCGTGGAATCCGGACTACTCGGTGGGCGGATCCTCCGGCGGCGCCGCCGCGCTGGTCGCCGCGGGAGTGGTGCCGGTGGCGCACGGAAACGACGGCGGTGGATCGTTGCGCATTCCCGCTGCGTGCGCGGGACTGGTGGCGCTGAAGCCGAGCCGGTTCCGGCATCTGGACAATGCCCAGGCTCGTCAGCTGCCGATCAGGCTCGTCTCGGAGGGCGTGCTCACCCGTACGGTACGTGATACCGCGGCGTATACCGCTGCGGCCGAACGCTATTGGCACAACCCGAGACTTGCTCCCATCGGACTGGTCGAGGGTCCGGCCGATCGGCAACTGCGCACCGGTGTACTGCTCGGATCGGGGACCGGCGACGAGCCGGACGCCGAGAGCCGCATGGCCGTCGAGCGGGCCGCGCTGTCGCTGGAGAAAGCGGGGCATCGTATCGAGGAGATGGGCGTGCCGTTCGCCCGGCAGCAGGCCGACGATTTCCTGCTGTACTGGGCGCTGCTGGCGCATATGGCGGCGCTGACCGGCAAGCTTCAGCACGGCCGCTCGTTCGATCGCTCCGCCCTCGACGATCTGACCAAGGGGCTGGCGCGCTACCACCGCGAACGTTTCGTTGGCAGCCCTGCCGCGCTGTACCGGTTGCGCCGGGCGAGGCGGGTCTACGACCGCGTCTTCACCCACTACGACATCGTGCTCTCACCGGTCACCACCCACACCGTCCCACCGCTCGGCTACCTCAGTCCGACGGTGCCCGCCGACGAACTCATCGACCGCTTGCGTCGATACGCCGGCTACACACCGATGAACAATGTCACCGGATCACCCGCCATTTCGGTGCCCATGGGTCTCGGCGACAACGGCCTGCCCGTAGGCGTGATGTGCAGCGCCGCATACGGAGACGAGCGCACCCTCCTGGAGATCGGCTACCTTCTCGAAGCGGACAACCCCTTCCCGCGGATCACCGCGTCGAAGTAGGGCCGTAACCCGCTGCTGGAAACACGGACCTGCTGCGGGTGTAGCGCCGGTCGGTTGTGCACTGGTGCCGAGAAGCCGCGGCCTGCGGTGGTGGCGGCCGGCGGGCGAGGGGCCGACGGATCGGTCCGCCAGGCGCCCGCCGGACGCAGGTTCACAGGAAGGTGCAGGCGGGTCCGCCGCCGGAGCTGTCGACGTAGCCTGCGCGCAGCATGCGCAGCAGCAGGCAGAGGGATTGGGTGGCCGATCCGGCGGACGCCGACCCGCTGTCGGCTACGGGAGCGGGCGTTTGGTGCGGCGCCGCGGACGCCATGCCCGCAGGGACGAGGAGCACGGCGGAGATGGCCAGGCCCGCGATGGTTTTTCTCATCATGGACACGGAGTACTCGGCGAGACTCCCCGCCGCACACGACGTGAATGCCGTCGCCCCCGATGCTGGGGTACGGCAGTGCCGCTGCCGACCAGGTGCGGAGGGTGAGGAGCGAAGGCGGTCGTCTGCTGCGAAATTTTCCCGCATCACACCCATCCATATTTCGATCGGCAGCGAAGCACCTCTTATGCGGGAAAAGGTGAAGAATGTCCGATGAGTCGGGGAAGCGCGGCCTGATCCGGCTGCGCCAGTCCCCGGCGGACAATGGGACGCGCGCCCCGCAATGCTCCACCCGAGAGGCGGGCGCGGCGGCCGAACGCAGTCGATGGCTCGCGGATTTGCTGGCCGACATCGGATCGGGCGACCGGGATGCCTTCACCGAGTTCTACCGCGCGACCAGCCATCGCGTCTTCGGCCTCGCGGTGCGCATCGCGCGCAGCCAGGCCGCGGCCGAGGAGATCACCCAGGAGGTCTACCTCCAGGCGTGGTCGACGGCGGACCGGTACGACCGCACCAGGGCCAGTCCGATCGGCTGGCTGATGATGCTCACGCACCGGCGCGCGGTCGACCGCGTCCGCACCGAGCAGTCCACCGCCGATCGGGACATCGTCTACGGCCACAGCCATCTCGGCCGCGACCACGACATCGTCGCCGAGGCGGTCGACCAGCGCCTGGACGAAGAATCGGTGCTCGAGTGCCTCGGCACACTGACCAGCACCCAGCGGGAAGCATTGGCGTTGGCCTATTACAGCGGGCGCACCTACCGCGAGGTCGCCGACCAGCTCGACATCCCGCTGCCCACAGTCAAGAGCCGCATTCGCGACGGACTGCGGCGATTGGCGACCTGCCTGAGCGGAGGTGAATCCGGTTGATCGACGCCGAGTCTCCCGACCCGGACCTGCTCGATCTTGCCTTCCCGTATGCGATGGACGCCGTCGACGCCGACGAGCGTGCGGCCATCGAGCGGCGGGTGCGCGCGGCGGACCCGGCCACCGCCGCCGCCTTCGAGAACACCGTGCGCGGCGTCCGCGAGACCGTCGCGGCGATGACGGTGGTCGACAGCGTCACGCCCGCCGCCGGTCTGGAGATCGCCGTCCTGTCCGCCATCGACGGGACCACGGATCTGCGGTCGCGTCGTCCGAGGTGGCGGTGGCTGGCGGCGGCGGCCGCGCTCATCGTCGCACTGGGCGCGGGGACGGGAGCCGTGATCTTCGCGGGCCGCGACACCGGACCGATCACCCTCGACGTGACGGCCCAGCTGGTGCACGAACAGCCCGACACCAGGACCCGCTCGGCGGCGGTCGAAGGCGGCGGGGCGCTGCTGGTGACCACCTCCGCGCAGCTCGGCGCGGCGACGGTCAACTTCGACGGGGTCGCCGGACCGGTGCGGGGACAGTCCTATCAGCTGTGGCTGGTGCCGGCGGACGGTACGCCGCGCTCGGCCGGTGTGCTGCCGCAACTGCCCGCGCCGGACGCGCCGTTCGTCACCAGGTTCCTGCCGACCGACACCTTGGCGATCACGATCGAACCGCCCGACGGCTCGCCGCAGCCGACGTCCACGCCGATCACCACCCTCGCCCTCGGCTGATCCGCGGCGCGGACGCGATCGCCGAATTCGCCTCCGCGGCCTGGTGCGCGCACGTATTCTGGCCCGAATCCGGGCCCTGCCGCACCTGCCGAGGAGGTAACGATGCGAGCGCGCATGTCCGCCCTGTGGCGGCACCTGGTACGCGGGCTGTTGCTGTACGGCGCGAGCGTCGGCGGTTCGACCCGCTGCCACGACGAATGGCTCGGCGCGGACGCCCCTGCGCAGCACCGGGATTGGGCGATACCGCACCACTGGTACGACGCCGCCCACCGGTGAGGGTCAGCGCGTTCCCCTGGTGGGTCCCGCGCTGATGTCGGATTCCGGGGCGGGCTCGACCGGAGGCTCGGGCCGCCACGCCTCCTGGACGCCGGGCACCCCGTCCTGCACGACGAAGCTCGCGCGGGTGTGGATGGGCGCACCTCGGCGCCGGATGTAGGGCACCACCCGAAAGTCGTTGCGCCACATACCATGATCCAGCTCGACGCGGACGTAGCCGCGCTGCGCATTGAAGAACTTCAGGTCGGGGTTGGCGGCGAGCAGGCGTCGGCCGATGTCGTTCATGTCCGCGCCGTCGCTCCCGCTGGTGATCGAGGTGCCCGTGAATTCCGAAGCCACCACCGGTGATTCGGGATCGGTGTAGTCCCGACGCAGCTGGGTGGCGTGGTTCTGGTGCCGGTCGCCGGTGATCACCACCAGGTTGCGTACGCCGCGGTCCGTGGCCGCGCCGAGCACGGTGTTGCGGTCGGCCACGTACCCGTCCCACGAGTCGGTGGACACGCTCAGATCCGGCCCGGGATCGGTGTCGGTCTGGCTCATGCCCACCTGGTTGCCGACGATCTGCCAGCGGGCGGGTGACGCGGCGAAACCGTCCAGCAGCCAATCCCGTTGCCTGGCACCGAGAATCGTGCGGTCGGGATCGAGGCGTTCGTCGCAGTCGGCGGTGACGTTGCCGCCGCACGCCTGCGGCGTCCGGTACTGCCTGGTGTCGAGCATGGTGATCTCCGCGAGGTCGCCGAACCGGTAGCGGCGGTGCAGATGCATGCCGGAACCGCGCGGCAATTGGGCGATCCGCAACGGCTGATGTTCGTACATCGCCTGGAAAGCGGCGGCGCGGCGGCGACGGAACAGCGTGGGGACGAGGTGGATGTCGATGCCGAGGCCGGGCGAGTTCGCCGCCCAGTTGTTGTCGACCTCGTGATCGTCCATGGTGACCAGCCACGGAAACGCGGCGTGCGCGTCGCGCAGCGGTTGCTCGGCCTTGTACAGGGCGTAGCGCAGCCGATAGGTGGGCAGGTCGACGGCCTCGTCCTGAAACTCCGGTCCCGTCGAAAGCCCTTGGCGGCCTTGGGTCCACGCGCGCTCGTAGATGTAGTCGCCGAGGTGCACCACCAGATCCAGGTCTTCGTGGGCCAGGTGTTCGTAGGCGGTGTAGTAGCCGGAACTCCACGACTGACAGGAGGCGAAGCCGAATCGCATGCGCGCGGTCGGGCGCCCCGGCGGCGGCGCGGTGCGCGTGCGCCCGACCGGCGAGATCACCGAGCCCGCGCGGAAGCGGTAGTAGTACCAGCGATCCGGTGCGAGTCCGTCGATCTCCGGGTGCACGCTGTGCGCGAGTTCGCGGGTCGCGACGGCGGAGCCGCGGACCACCACCTGGCGGAAGAGTTCGTCGTCGGCGACCTCGTAATCGACGGTCACCGGGTGATTCATCATGCCGCCGTGGCCGTCGGGTGCGAACGGGTCGGGCGCCAACCGGGTCCACAGGACGACGCCGTCCGGCGTCGGATCGCCCGAGGCGACTCCGAGCGTGAACGGATCCTCCGACCAGCGCGGTGTGCGGAAGCGCCCGCTGCTCGCGGCCGAGGCGCCGACGAGCACCGCGGCCGATCCCGCGGCGCCGAATCTCAACAGCTGCCGACGAGACAGGTCCATATGTCACGGTACATCGGGCCGCGCACGGCGCTGGTCCGCCGACCGCGCGGCGAGCGCTCGGCGGGGAAGGCCGCGCCCTCAGGCGCCCTGGAGCCGGATCTCGCTGGAGAGTTCCGCCGCCACTTCGCTCAACCGGGTCCTGTCCGGTGCGGCTCCGGTGCGGCCGGCCACCTCGTCGCGGCTGGCGATGGTCAGCCCGTCCGGGGCGCCCTCGGTGATTTCGACGCGCCCCTCGAGCAGGACCAGGCACGCATCAGGACCGGCGGCGAGCAGCCGGCGCAGATCGTCCTCGGTGACCGTGGAGTGGGGGCGCTTCTCGTTGTCGTCGTCCATGCCGACCGTGTGCCCTGCGGACTCGGCGGGAAACCCGGATGCCGAACGGCCGCGCATCGCACCGGAGTGAAACGCGCGGCTTCCGATACGACGGTCCGAAGCTGGGTAGCCCATCTGTGACATGGACCGACGACGAGAAAGGCGTGCGCGATGACTCAGTCCAGCGTGACTCGGAACCTGTTCGTCGATATCGCCGAGCGCCTCGACCAGCCGCACCGCATCCGGCGGGCGCAGCCCGCGGCGGCGTGAGCGGGATAGGCCACCGCCCGCGCGCCGCCGAGCGGCACGGTGTGGGCGGAGAGCGAATGTCCGGGTTCCGTCGCGGCGCACTGCGGTGGCGCCCATCCGAACTGGCCGGTTGCACCGTGCTCCGGCCTACTGGGGTCTTGGACTGGGACGGTTGTCGCCGTTTCGGCGACGACCTGGTGCGTTACGCCATCGACCACCCGCGCGCGGTGATCGTGGCGGTGGACGACCTCGACCTGGTCGAGGATGCGGTGGCGACGGCCTGCGCGTCCGCCCGGGTGCGGGTCGACGATTGGCCGCACGTGCCGATCGTGCTGGTCGCCGACGGGATCGCGAACCCGACGGCAACCGTCGCGGCCAGGCACCGGGTGCCGGCTTTCGAGTCGGTCGAGGCGGCGCTGCGGTCGCTGCCCGACGCGCCCCCGCGGCGGGAGGCGTCGATCGAGCTGGCGCCGAGCACGATCTCCTCGATGAATGCCCGGCGATTCGTGACCCGCATGTGCGATCGCTGGGGTGTAGGTCAGGTGCGCACCGACGCGCTGCTGGTGGCCACCGAGCTGGTGGAGAACGCGCTGCTGCACGCCTTCGGCGAACTACGGCTGTGCCTGGAATTCCAGCACGGGTTGCTCACGATCGCGGTCGCCGACGCCGATCCGCACGAGGCGATGTTGCGCGAACCAGCCGCCGGGCACCCGGCCCGGTTCGGCCTGCACGTGGTCGCCTCGCTGGCACGGGCATGGGGGTGCGCACCGCGCTGGCCGGTCGGCAAGGTGGTGTGGGCGACGCTCGTGGATCAGGGGCGTCCGCTGCTGTCGTGAGGTGGGCAGGGTTCGCGCCTAGCCGAACAGGCCGCCGAGCACGCCACCGCTCTGCCCGGCCTGCTGGCCGCCGCCGGTGCCGCCGAGCATCCCGCCGGGCGGCAGCTCCGAGGGCTGCACGATGACGAAACCGCGGCCCGAGAAGGCCAGCGTGATGCCCTCGCCCGTGCTGCGGCCGATGAGCCTGCCGAGCCCGAACGAGTCGTTGCGCTTGATGCCGGTCTGCAAGCTGGACGACCACGCCACCGCGGCCTGCGGATCGGCGTAGGTCGGCTGGTCGACGTTCAGCACCACCGGTGTGCCGTGGGTGGTGATGGCGATCCGGCCGCGCCCGGTGAATACGCAGTTGAAGAGTCCGGCGTTGCTGGCGAAGCCTGCCGCGCCCTGGACCATCTTGATGTCGTAGCGCAGCGTGGAGTCGAAGGCGAGCACGTTGCTGCCGTTGATGGTCAGCCCATCGCTGCCGTCGAGATCGATGATGTGCACGTCGGCGGCGGAGTTGGCCAGGAACAGATCGCCGCGGCCGGACACCTTCATCAGCGGCACCCCCTCGCCGGTCAGCCGCTGCTGGATGGCGCGGCCGATGCCGCCCGAGCCCAGCGCCTGGAACTGCAATTCGCCCTGGTAGGCGACCATGGATCCGGCGCGTGCCATGACCTCGCCCACGAGGCCGACCTTGATCATCTTGCCGCCCTGTTTCTGGATCCCGACGCCGCTGACCTCGGCGTGGCTCGGGTTGAACAGATCGCTCTGCATCGGCAGCGCTCCTTGCTGGGGTGTCGACATCTGCGGGGGAGGGAACGAGCCGGACGGTGGCTGCCCGGCGGGGGGATAACCCGGTGCGGGCGGTGTTCCGTATCCGGCCGCCGGGGTGCTCGGGTAGGCGGGGGCCGGAGAGGACGGGGCGCCGTAGCCGCCTGGCGCGGGGCTGCCGCCGGGGTGGTGCGCCGGTGGCGGTGCGGCGGGGTAGGACGGTGGTGGTCCGGCCGGGTACGACGGTGGCGGGGCGGCCTGTGGTGTGGTCGGTGGCGGCGCGGGTTGCGCCGGGGCGGGCTCGTCGTCGACGTTCACGCCGAACGCCCTGGCGATCCCGGCGAGCCCGTCGTCGTATCCCTGGCCGACGGCGCGGATCTTCCACCCACCGCCGCGGCGGTAGATCTCCACGCACACCACGGCGGCCTCGGTGCTGAGCCCGGTCACCGGGAAAGTGATCGTGCCGGAATCGGATCCTATGGTCGCGGTGAGCGAGCCGGCGCCCGCGAAGGTGCGCGGGCCGCTGCCGTCCAGGCTGGCGGTGACCACGACCTTGTCCACGTCGGCGGGCAACGCGGAGGTCTGCACGTCGACCATGTCGCCCGCGCCGCGCCCGTGCCGATAGGTGACGCCGGGGCCGACCGGCTGATTGAAGAACACGAAATCGCCGTCGGAGCGCACCCGGCCCGCGGCGTTCAGCAGCAGGGCGGACACGTCGACGGCCGCGGTGCAGGTGACGGTGACCGTCATCCGGTCACCGGGTGCGGGCCGGTTCTCGCCGCGAGCCAGCGCGGTCACGCCGGGCCCGCCGTCGCGCCGCGTCGCCATGACATCGAACTCATGGTCACGAGTGTGTCGCGCCGTCGCGCGGCGCGCCACCTCGTCCGGTGAGTCGAGCCGGATCGTCGTCGTGGCCGCGACCCCGAGAGCGTCGTCGGCTCGGGCCGCGCCGTGCCGGAATCGAAGGTCCACTGTGAGATCGGCTCCGCCGCAAGCTGATACGTGGCGCATTCGAGAAATCAACCGAATTTGATCATCGAATTCGCACGAATATGAAGATCAAATGGTGTTACCTCGGCACAATGCCCTGTTAGCCCAGAATTAACGGTGATAATTGGCACAATATTGAAAGTGGATTTGTGGTTTTCTTTTTCCTAATGTTGCTGATGCGCGCCTGTGATGGCGTCGTTATCCATCTGTGAAAGGAAGCTCCACGCATGTTCTCTCGTAAGGCCCTCGCCACCGCCGGTGCCGTCTCCGCTGCCGCCGCCATGTTCTTCGGCCCTGTCGCGGTGGCCTCCGCCGATCAGTCCGTCCCGCTGGAGCTGACCCCCGTCGCCTCCGACTCGTCCACGGGCTCCTCCGGCACCGGTTCGGCCTCGGGCTCCGCCGACTCGGGTTCGTTCAGCGGCTCGTCCGCCGGTTCCAGCATGCTCGACTCCGGCAGCTCGGCCTTCGACGGCGGCACCTCCGCCATCGTCAACATCATCGACGCGATCACCGGCGTCAACGAGCTGACCCAGGCCAAGCCCGCCGCCTGATTCTCTCGGTAGCTCGCCGCTGCGCCAGCCTTGCCCCTTGGGGCTGGATTCTACGTGCCGCTGAGCATCAGCGATTGCACGCTATTGCAGTGAATTTGCCGGAATTTGATCATTCGTCCGCTGCGTCGGGGTAGGCGCGGCGGGGGAATCCGCTCGATTCTGTTTGCCCGCCAAGGAGATAGCGTTCCGCACTGTGGGTGCGGAGCTTCCTGAACACGAGTTTCGTGCCGTCCGGCGAACCTGCCGGACGGCACGAAGTTCTCTGGGGAGTTCGAAACGTAACCCTCGTCGCGGGGTGCCGGGGACGTGCGGCAGCGCCTGCCGCACCGACCACCCACAGGGTTGACCGCACCGAGGCCGCCGGGCAGGGTGGGGCGATGGGCAGCGAAGAGGTGCGCGCGGGCGTCACGCTGACGAATCTGGACAAGCCGCTCTTCGACGGGGCGGAGGCGACCAAACGGGATCTCGTCGACTACCTGGAGTTCATCGGCGACCGCTTGGTGAACCAGCTGCGCGGCCGCCCGCTGTCGGTGGTGCGCATCCGGCCGGGGCAAGAGCCGTTCATGCAGAAGAATCTGCCCAAATACACCCCCGAGTGGGTGCCCCGGACCACGCTGTGGGCCGAGAGCTCCCGCCGCGAGGTGACCTATGCCCTGTGCGACGACGTGCGCACCCTGCTGTGGTTCGGTAATCAGCGCGCCGTCGAGTACCACCCGACGCTGCTGACTGCCGACTATTCCGCCGGGCCGACGCATCTGGTCCTCGATCTCGACCCCTCGCCCGGTCAGACCTTTCGCCACGCCGTGCTCGCCGCCGAGCTGATCCGCGCGGCGCTGGCCGCCGACGGGCTCTCGGGTGCGGTGAAGACCAGTGGCGCCAAAGGGGTGCACGTGTTCGTCCCGGTCGTCGCGGGCACCGCGGTCGAGGACGCCGCTGCCGCCACCCGGGCGATCGCCGCCCGCGCCGAGCGTCTCGACCCCGGCCTGGCCACCACCGCGTTCATCCGCGAGGACCGCGAGGGCAAGGTCTTCCTCGACTCCACCCGCGCGGGCGGCGCGACCGTGGTCGCGACCTACAGCCCGCGCATCCGCCCCGGCGTCCCGGTGTCGTTCCCGGTCGGCTGGGCCGACCTCGCGGACGCGAAGCCGTCCGATTTCACCCTCCGCACCGCCCCGGACCACCTCGGCGACCGCGACCCTTGGGCCGACGAAATGCCTGCCCCGCAACAACTTCCGGCCGACCTGATCGCCGAAGGCCACACCATCCCCGTCGCCAGGGTCCAAGCCATGCACGAAGGCAAACGCCGCGCCAAGGCTCGTCGCACCTCCTGAACCCGTCCCACAAGGCCAGTGCACGCCGCACAAAAACCGGTGGCGTTGTGAGGCGCGGGAATGGTGTGTGGGAGTCAGGGGATGCGGGCGACGCCGGCGAGCATGGAGACCGCCTCGGGGCGGGGGTGGGCGCGCCAGACTTCGGGGCGCCAGGTCATCACCGAAGTGATGCCGGGCGCGACGAGGTCGAAGCCGGTGAAGAACTGGCGGAATTCGGCGGTGGAGCGCAGCTGGAAGGGGACGCCGCTGCGCTTGTTGGCCTGCTTCGTCTCGGCGAGGTCCTCGTCGGTGAGGTGATCGCTGGTGGCGTGGGTCATCACCAGGTAGCTGCCGGAGGGCAGCGCCTCGCAGAGCTGGCGCACCAGGCCGTAGGGCGCCTCGTCGTCGGTGATGAAGTGCATGATGGCCACCAGCATCAGCGCGACGGGCTCGGTCAGATCGAGCGTGCAGGTGAGGTCCTGGTGGGTCAGGATCCGATCCGGGTCGCGCAGATCGGCGTCGAGGTAGGCGGTCGCGCCCTCGGGTGAGCTGTCCAGCAGCGTGCGGGCGTGCACCAGCACGATCGGGTCGTTGTCCACGTACACGATCCGCGATTCCGGTGCGATGCCCTGCGCGATCTCGTGCACATTGCCCGCGGTGGGCAGTCCGGTGCCGATGTCGAGGAATTGCCGGATGCCCGCCTCGGCGGCCAGATACGTCACCGCGCGACGCAAAAAGTTGCGGTTCTCCACCGCGGCGAGCCGGACGGTCGGAAAGGCTTCGGCCACCGCGTCGGCCGAGTCCCGGTCCGCCGGAAAATTGTCCTTTCCGCCGAGCCAGTAGTCGTACCGGCGCGCCGGGTGCGGTTTGCTGACATCCACCCTGGCAGCTGCCGATTCCGAGTCCACCGTGCCCTCAATTCATCTCGACTACGCTCATCATGTCAGCTCGAGTTGCGAACCGGTAGCGAGGGTGAGAACTCGCACGGCCCCCGGAAGGCTCCGTCATGCAGTTGCAGTACAGCCCATACGATTTCGACGTCCACCGCGATCCCTATCCGTACTACGCAAGGCTACGCGCGGAGGCGCCCGTCTTCCACAACCCGGCCGACGACTTCTACGCCTTCTCCCGGTATGCCGATATCGTTGCCGCACTGCGTGATTCGGATCGGTTCTCCAGTGCCAACGGATTACGGATGGAGCCCGCGTTCTGGGGACCGCAGGCCGAGCGGTTCTTTTCCTTCGTCGCCATGGACCCGCCCAAGCACACCCGGTTGCGTGGTCTCGTCGCCCGCGCGTTCACCAACCGGCGGGTGCAGGAATTGCAGCCGCGACTACGCGAGATCGCGCGCGGGCTGTGGCGGCCGCTGCTGGAACGCGAAAGTTTCGATCTGATGGCCGATTTCGCGGGTCCGTTCCCGACCGACGTGATCTCCGAACTGGTCGGCGTCCCGGAGGCCGACCGCGACATGCTCCGCAAACTGGGCATGGAGATCATGTACACCGACGAGGAATCCACCGATCTGCGCCCCGAGGCGATGCAGGCCATCGGCACGCTGGTCGGCTACTACACCGAGCTGACCATCGAACGCAGCAAGACCCGCCGCGACGACCTGCTCTCGGGTCTGCTGGACGCCGCGGACGGCGACGACCGGCTCACCCCCGAGGAGATCGTCGGGGTGTTGATCCTGCTGGTCGGCGCGGGCATCGAGACCGCCATGCTGACGCTGGGCAACCTCTGGCATGCCGCGTGGCAGCACCCCGACCAGCGCCGCGAGGCCTTCGACGGACGCATCGACGAGTGGATCGCCGAGGGTATGCGCTACGAACCCGCCACCCAGTCCCAGCTGCGCAGCACCACCGAGCCGATCACCCTGCACGGCGTCGACATCCCGGCGGGCGCGCGCATCCTGCTGCTGACCGGCTCGGCCAACCGCGACCCCGAGGTCTTCGCCGACCCCGACGCCTTCGACCTGGACCGCGACACCGGCGCCGCGCTGTCCTTCGGCAGCGGCCGCCATCACTGCCTCGGTGCGAACCTGGCGCAGCTGGAACTGCGCGTCGCGCTGGAGGAGATCGTCGGCACGATCGCCGACTACGACATCGACGCCGCGAACCTGCGCCGCGTCCACTCCTCGAATAACCGCGGCTTCGCGAGCCTGCCCACCACGGTCACCGCTCGCTGAGCGGAACGTCGACGGGGTGGCCCGCCACCCCGTCGACGCCCAGCCGCAGGGCCTCGTCGACCTTGGCGCGGAAATGCGAACACGAGCGGAAATCCGGTGCGCCGCAATCCAATGCGTGCTCGATGGTGTCCAGCGCCGCGGTGGCGCGCGCGATCCGCACGGCCAGCTGATCGCGGTGCGCGCGCAGGAGTTCACGGCGCGCGTCGCGATCGGCGGCGCTCTCGAACAACCGGGCGATCTCGGCCAGCGACAGCCCGACCCGCTTGCCGAGCAGGATGACGGCCACGGTCTCCGCGTCGTCGGCGCGGTAGACGCGGCGGCGGCCGGAATCGCGGCGCGGCGCGAGCAGGCCGAGGTCCTCCCAGTGGCGCAGCACATGGGTCGCCAGGCCGAATCGCGCGGCCAGTTCGCCGATCGTCAAGGCGGATTCGGACATATCAGGACCCGGCATATCAGCACCCTATGTGTCACTCGGCGCCGGCCGCGCCGCTCAGGCCGCGCGCGCCGTCCACTGGGCGTACAGCCCGATCGGATACCCGCGTGGACGCACGACCTTCCTGCGCACCGTCGGCGTCGCGAAGCGCGCGCCCAACGCCGACCGTATCGACGCGTCGCGGACGAACCGGAAGTCGTAGAGGGCCAGCGTCCCGCGCGGGCGGAGCACCCGCTCCAACTCCGCCGCCGCCGCGACCGGATCCGGCCACTCGTGCATGCTCAGGCTCGAGACGATCAGGTCGAAACTGTTGTCCGGGTAGGGAAGTGCGCCCACATCGCCCACCGACAATTCGGCGGCGTGCCCGGTCAGATTGGCCCGGGCCAGCGCGATCATGTGCGGCGAGAGGTCCACCCCGTGCAGCAGCAGATCCGGTCGCCTGCGGGCGAGGTGGGCCAGCAGCAATCCCGGTCCGGTCCCGACGTCGAGCACCGCCTCGCCCGTGCCGGTCGAGGCGGCCGCCTCGTCGGCGATGTGCCGGTACAGCCCGCCGAGCAGCTTGGTGGCGCGCCGGTCGTAGCCGCGGCTTTCCTGTTCTCCGAACTCGGTCATCTCATCCCCTTCTTCAGGTCGACCCTCAGCGTGCGAGTTCAGGTCGACCTGAAGTCAAGGGCTGTTCAGACCGCCACTCGGCGCAGGGCGTCTCTGGTCAGGTCGGCGAGACCTCGATAACCGTCGACGGCCAGGATCAGGTCCGCCTCGGCGAGCAGCGCGCGCAGCACGTGCACGATGCCGTCGACGCCGCCGAGCGCGAGACCGTAGGCGTAGGGCCTGCCGATGCCGACCGCCGTCGCGCCGAGGGCCAGCGCCTTGACGATGTGGTCGCCGCCGCGGACGCCGGAGTCGAAAAGCACGGGAAGACCGTCGGCCGCGTCGACCACCTCGGCCAGCATGTCGAGGGCGGGCAGGCCGCCGTTGGCCTGGCGGCCGCCGTGGTTGGAGCAGTAGATGCCGTCCACGCCACCGTCTTTCGCGCGCCGCGCGTCGTCGGGATGGCAGATGCCCTTCACGATCAGCGGCAGCGTGGTGAGTTCGCGAAGCCACGGCAGGTCGGCCCAGGTGAGCGGGTTGCCGAAGAGCTGAACCCAGCGCAGCACCGCGGCCTGGAGGTGCTCTTCCGGCGGGCCGGGCAGCCCGGCGCGGAACACCGGATCGGTGAAGTAGTTCGCCAGGCAGTGGCCGCGTAGCTGCGGGAAATTCGAGACGCCGAGATCGCGCGGGCGCCACCCGGTGATCCAGGTGTCGAGCGTGACCACGATGCCCTGGTAGCCCGCCTGCTCGGCGCGCTGTACCAGGCTCGCGGCCAGATCGCGGTCGGTGGGCGTGTACAACTGGAAAAAGCCTGGCGTATCGCCCATTTCGGCCGCCACCTGCTCCAGCGGATCCACCGACAGCGTGGAGGCCACCATCGGGACGCCGGTGCGCGCCGCGGCGCGGGCGGTCGCCAGATCGCCGTGCCCGTCCTGGGCGCACAGCCCGATGACTCCGATCGGGGCGAGGAACACCGGCGCGGGCAACGTCAGCCCGAACAAATCCACCGACAGGTCGCGCTCGGCCGCGCCGACGAACATCCGCGGCACCAGTCCCCACCGGTCGAATGCGGTCACGTTGGCGCGCTGCGTGCGCTCGTCACCGGCTCCGCCCGCCACGTACGACCACACCGACGGCGGCAGCGCCGCGCGAGCCTTGTCCTCCAGCTCGGCGAACGACATGGGCAGCGTGGGCTGGACGCCGCCGAGCCCGCGCAGGTAGATCTCGTTCTGGTAGTCGGCGAAGGCCATGGGTTCGGTTGCCCTTTCGTCTGTCGGCGCGGCACCGCGCCGCCCGGAGAAAGCATGGGCCGCCGTTCACTCGACGCCACTAGAATGCAGGAATCAGGCACGATGGGAAGCACGAATGCAGGATGACGCCGCACTGCTGAGCGAAGACGAGCTCGCCCTGATCAACGCGTTGCAGCTGCGGCCGCGCGGTTCATGGTCGGAGCTCGGGCACGCGCTCGGGGTCGATCCGGTGACGGTGGCCCGCCGCTGGCAACGGCTCACGCGGCGGGGCGCGGCGTGGGTGAGTCCCTCGCCGGGCCCGCGGCTGCTCGATCAGATCACCGTCGCCTACGTCGAGATCGGCTGCACCGCCGACGCCGCGGCCGCGGTCAGCCGCAGCCTGTGCGAGCACCCGCACATGGTCACCGTGGAGCGCTGCGCGGGCACCTACAACCTGCTGGCCACCGTCGGCGCGCGCGATCTGGCCACCATGTCGCACTACACACTGGACGTGCTGCCCGCCATCCCGCACGTCGCGGCGGTGCGGGCCAGGATCGTCACGCACATGTTCACCGAGGGCGGCCGCTGGCGCATCGACGCGCTCGCGCCGGACCAACGCGCCGAACTCGACATTCCGCCGCGGCAGCCGACGGAGCCTGCGCGGGCGGTGAGCATCGACGACGGAGACCGGGCGCTGCTCGCCCAGCTCGCGCTCGACGGCCGGGCCTCGCACCAGTCCTTGGCCACCGCTGTCGGTTCCTCCGCCTCGACCGTCAAGCGCAGGCTGGACCGGCTCACCCGGCTCGGACTGCTCCAGTTCCGTTGCGATTTCGCGCGTCCGCTCGGCGGCTGGCCGGTCGCGGTGACGCTGTGGCTGGACGCGCCGCCGGATCGGCTGGCCGAGATCGGCGACGCGATCATCCGGCTCCCGCAGACGCGCAACTGCGCCGCCATCAGCGGCGGTCACAACTTGCTGATCCAGGCCAACCTGCACAGCCTCGCCGACATACCGCGCTTCGAGGCCGGGCTCGCGGGCGTGCACCCCGGCCTGCGCATCGCGGAACGCACCATCACCCTGCGCCACGACAAGCTGTTCGGGCACCTCCTCGACCCGCGCGGCCGCAGCAGGCGCGTGGTACGCGCGGACATCTGGAGCGAGCCCGCCGCGACCGCGTGAGCCGGATCGAGGTTTACCGGCGGCGAATCGCGGCATGCGACCAGGGGGAGGGGGTGGTCGAATCGAGAGAGGAGTCGCCCATGCCTGAACTGGACGACGCCAGGGTGCTGGTGCTGACCTCGAATACCGGCGTCGAGCACGACGAACTGCTGGTACCGCGCGACGAACTTCGCAAGCGCGGCGCCCAGGTCACCCACGCGGCGCCGAAATCGGAACCGGTGCAGACCTTCCGGCACGATGTGGACAAGGACGAGGCGATCTCGCCGGACGCCGCGCTGGACGCGGTGGACGCGGACGACTTCGACGTCCTCGTGGTGCCCGGCGGCACCGTGAACGCGGACAAACTGCGCGCCGACGACCGCGCCGTCGCGCTGGCCAAGGATTTCGCGAGCGCGGGCAAGCCGATCGCCGCGATCTGCCACGGACCGTGGTTGCTCGTCGAGGCCGAATTGGTGCGGGGCAAGACGCTGACCTCCTACCACTCGCTGCGCACCGACGTCGGCAACGCGGGCGGCGCGTGGGTCGACGAGCCGGTGGTCCGCTCGTCCGACGGCGGCTGGACGCTGATCACCTCGCGCGCCCCAAGAGATTTGGCCGATTTCGTCGGCGCGATCTCCACCGAGTTGCGCGGGTAGCGGCGGTGGGCCTGCTCGTTTCGGCCGGGCGGCGCCGGGTACGCGCACGACATCGGCCCTGACGAGGGCAGCTACATGGGAGGAGGCTGTATGGCAGGCAATCACTACAACCAGCTGGTGGGCGCGCGAGCGCTCGCGACGTTGGCGGATCTGGGTTTCGCATCGATCGCCTCGGGGGTGATCGCTCGCAGACGCGCCGTCATGGGTGTGCTGGAACGGGCGAAGGCCGACCGGCGCGCGGTGACGCGCATGCGTCGGTTGCGTGACGAATTCGGCGCGGGCCCAGTCGAATTGGTGCTACCGGGACGTCGCGTCGTGGTCGTGCTCGACCCGGGTGACGTCGGCATGGTGCTGGACGGCGCGCCGCGGCCGTTCGATCCGGCCAATCGGGAGAAGCGGGCCGCGCTGCGCCAATTCCAGCCGCACGGCGTGCTGCTGTCGGAAGGGCCGGTGCGCGCGCAGCGGCGCGCGGTGAACGAGGCGGCGCTGGACACCTCGGCGCCGCTGCACCGCCTCGCCGGACCGTTCGCCGAGATCATCGCCGACGAGGCGCGCGACCTGACGGCGGCCGCGCTGCGCCGCGGACACCTCGACGCGGACCAGTTCACCGCCGACTGGTGGCGGCTCGTCCGTCATCTGGTGCTCGGCAGGCGCGGGCGCGACGACGACGCGATCACCGACGAGCTGTGGAAGCTGCGCTCGGCCGCCAACTGGTCGTTCCTGGCGCTACCGCGCCGCAAGCGCAGGGACCGATTCACCGAACGGCTCTACCGCTATGTCGAGGCCGCCGATCCGGACAGTCTCGTCGGCGCGCTGGCCGCGACCGAAGCCGGTGGAGCGGTCGATCCGGTCGGCCAGATTCCGCACTGGCTCTTCGCTTTCGACGCGGCGGGCATCGCCGCGAGCCGGGCCCTCGCGCTGCTGGCCACCCACCCCGATCAGCACGCTCGCGCGACCGCCGACGCCGCCGATCCGCACACCCCGCAGTCCCGCGACTACCTGCGCGCCTGCGTGCTCGAATCGCTGCGGCTGTGGCCGACGACGCCGGTCATCTTGCGTGACATCACCGAGGACACCGAGTGGCGGGCGGGCGCCGATCGATTCACCATCGAGGGCGGCGCGGCCCTGATGATCGTCGTGCCCGCGTTCCATCGCGATGCGGATTCCCTGCCGTTCGCCGACCGGTTCGTCCCGGATCTCTGGTTGGAAGGACTCGAGCAGCAGTACCCGCAGTTGGTGCCGTTCAGCGCGGGCCCGGCCGGATGTCCGGGCCGCAACCTGGTGTTGTTCACCACCAGCGCCCTGCTTGCGCACCTCATCGAGGCCGCCGACTTCCACTCCCGGCCTACCCCCGCGCTGTCGCCGGACCGCCCCCTTCCGTTGACTCTCGACCACTTCGGACTCGACTTCGCGATCACGCCCGCGGTCACGCGCGCCCGATGACCGCCCCGGTGGTCGCGGTGAGGTCAAGCGACCGCGGTGCGCAGCTCGAACCAGCCGGTGGTCGGGTCCGCGAAGCCGTGGTAGACGAGCGGTGCGCGCTGGTCGAGAGCGAAGTGCCGGTAGACCGCGAGCATGGCCCGGCGGATGGATTCGGGTTGGAAATCCTCGCTGCGGCGGAAGCCGATGCGACGTTCGGGCAGCAGCGCCAGCCGGGTGATCTCGGCGCGATCGCCGAGATCGAGTCCGAAGGGATCGATGATCAGGTGATCGTGCAGGATCGCGTGCAGGCGTTCGGGGTCGGGCAGGTGCACGGTGCACGGGCGCAGCTCGGCGTGGATCGGCGGTTCGGAGCGGCCGGGCACCGAGGGCGTCTCCAGCGACTCGATGAGCGGGACGTCGGGCCGCGGCGGCGCGCCGGAATCGTCGACGGTCGCCTGTTCCAGCAGGTGCAGGATGTTCCCGCCCGGCATCAGCGGCTCAGGGACGAGGAACAGGGTGACCGACGGGCAGCGGCAACCCTCGCCGGTGAGACAGACCTTCTCGTGCAGCGGGTAGGACATGCGTCCTCCTCCGGGAGCGGGACGAACGATCGGCGAGGGGCGACGCTGCCCGGTCCGGACGCCGATCGGCGGAGGGGCGATCGAAGTGTCAGCGCGTGCTCTTCGAGCCCTCACTGCATGGTAATCCGCGATGACGGCCGGTGGCAGGGCCGCGGACGACCCCGTTCGGCGGATGCGCGACGGCTGCGTCGTGGTGTGATCGTCGGATGGTGAGTGTCAGTCCCTGGGCGGAGCGCGGATGAACGCGGCGATCCGGCCCGATCTCGGTCTGGCGGCGTTGTGCGTCGGGCTGGCGATCGCGGCGGCAGCGGTGTATCGGGTGGCGTCGCTGGGCTCACCGTTCGTGGCGCCGCGCGCGGCCGTCCGCGGTGCGTTGCAGTTGGCGGCCGTCGCGCTCGTGCTGGCGGCGTCGCTGGCGCACCTGTGGTCGGCGATCCTGGTGCTCGCCGTCATGTTCGTCGCCGCGGTGGTGACCTCGGCGCGGCGCGCGGGCGCGGGGAACTCCGGCCCGTGGCTGGCGCTGGCGCTGGGCGCGGGAGTCGGCGCGGTGCTGCCTGCCATGCTGCTCAGCGGTGTGGTCCCGGTAGAAGGTGTGGCTGTGGTGCCGATCGGCGGGATCGTGCTCGGCGGCGCCATGACGGCGACTTCGCTGGCGGCACGCCGCGCTCTCGACGCCGTCGAACAGCGGCGCGGCGAGGTCGAAGCCGCGCTGAGCTTGGGCTTCACCGAGCGCGACGCGCGGCTGGAGGTGATCCGCCCGACCGCCGCCGACGCATTGTTGCCCGGCGTGGATCAGACCCGCACGGTCGGATTGGTCACGCTGCCGGGCACGTTCGTCGGCGTGCTGATCGCCAGCGGCTCGGCCGTCCAGGCGGGCGCGGTCCAGATCCTGGTGCTCTCGGGTCTGTTGCTCGCCCAGTCGTGCGCGGTTGCGGTCACCATCGAACTCGTCGCCCGCCGCCGCGTCACGCGATGGCACGCGGGCGATTCAGGTCGCGGCGGTCGCGGCGTCGCGGAGCGGCCGGTGAGATCGGCCACCAAATTGTAACTTCGAGTAACAGTTATTTACACTCGGTGCTGCTGGTACCGAGCCGGCGCTCGACTCGAATCCGTCCGTGCACTGAGGAAAACAGTGATCTTCACCGATCTGGCGCATGCGCTCGACAACGGCTGGGCGCTCACCTTCGGCGGTGGCGTCGAACCCGCCGTCCCGACCCCGTCGACGGTGCTCTACGACGAGCCGCACCGGCAGCTGCGCCGCTACGAGGGCGCGTCCGGCTCCGGAAACCCGGCCCTGCTGGTGCCGCCGCTCGCCGTGCACAGCTCCTGCTTCGACCTGCGCCCCGGGCAGAGCCTGGCCCGGTTCCTGCTCGACACCGGACGTGCGCCCTACATCGTCGACTACGGCAGGATCACCTACGCGGACCGGAACATGGGCTTCGAGGAGTGGATCGACGACATCGTCCCCACCGCGATCGCCCGGGTCAGCGCCGAGCACGGCGGAGCAGGGGTCGACGTCGTCGCCTGGTCGCTGGGCGGCACCCTGGCGCTGCTCACCGCCGCCGAGCACGCGGACCTGCCGATCGCCTCGGTCACCGCGCTCGGCACCCCGATCGACTATCGCCACCACCCGATGCTTGCGCCGTCCCGGCTGCTGGCGCGGGTCACCGGAGGACGTGAAGTCGCCTGGGCCACCGAGCTTTTCGGCGGTATCCCGGCGTTCGCCGTGCAGCTCGGGTTCCGCGGCATGGCGCTGCCGCGCGAGATCATGCGCCCGTGGTTCATCGCGCGCAATCTCGCCCGCAGCGAGGCGCTGGCCCGGATGGAGGCGATCGACCGGTTCATCGGACGGATGCCCGGCTATCCCGGACGGCTCTACCGCCAGAACTACCGGCTGATGATCGTCGGCAACCATATGGCCGAGGGCAGCATCCCGCTCGACGCGGACCGCGTGATCGAAATGGCCAAGGTGAGCTGCCGCGTGCTGCTCGTCGGCAGTCTGTCGGACAACATCGCGCCCGCCGCCACGGTCGCGCCCGGCGTGCGGGTGCTGACGGGCGCGGCCGAAGCGCGCTACGTCGAAGTGCCGCGCACCAGCCACCTCGGGCTCGTCGCCGGGCCCGAGGCGGCCAGCTGGTCGGTGCTCGACGAATTCCTCGCGAGCGCGGTGCCTGTGCACCGCTGAGTCGCGCTGCCGGAATGCAGGCCCTGCGCACGGCCGGAGGTACGCCCTGGCTCGGAGGTACGCCCTAGCTCGAGAGTCCCACCAGTCGCGCGCTGACCTCGTCCAGCTGCTGGGCGAGCGCGTCGTCCTGCGCGCGGCGCGACGGCGTCTTCAGCTCGTTGTTCTGGAAGTAGCGTCCGCTGTGCCCGGCGGGCTCCGGCGCGGAGGCGAGATAGGTGAGCCTGCGCCCGCCCTCGGCGGCGGGAATCATGAACACGCGCTTGGCCACCGCCGCGAACGGCCTGCCCCACCACGGCATCGCGTCCCAGATCCCGGTGGCCACCGCGCCGGGATGGAAGGCGTTGACGGTCACCCCGGCGCCTTCCAGCCGCCGCGCCAGCGTGCGGACGTACAGGATGTTGGCCAGCTTGGACTGGCTGTAGGCCTTCTCGCCGGAGTAGCCGCGCGCCAGGCTCAGATCGTCGAAATCCAGGGTGGCGCCGTAGTGCATGACCGACGAGGTGAACAGGATGCGCGCCGGGGCGCTGCGCCGCAGCAGGTCGAGCAGCAGCTCGGTGAGCAGGTAGCCGCCGAGATGGTTGACCGCGAAGGTGGCTTCGACCTCGTCGTCGGTCATCGAGCGTTGCGGGTAGTAGCCGCCCGCGTTGTTTGCGAGCACGTCGAGGCGGTCGTAGCTCGCGAGCACCGTCGCGGCGAGCTCGCGCACCGCGGACTGACTCGCGAAATCGCACACCAGCGTGTCCACCTGCCCCGCGCCCGCCTCGCGGACCAGTTGCGCGGCGTGGACGAGCTTCTCGGGATTGCGTCCGACGAGTATCAGGTGATCGCCTGCTTCGCCCAGTTGCCGCGCGGCTTCCAGACCGATACCCGACGTCGCCCCCGTGATCAGGATCGTCTTCATGAAACCCACACTGCCACAACCGCATGCGGGGCGGGCGTTACCGCGCGGGTTCGGCCGTGTCGTCCTCGGGCTCCGGCGGCGGCGCGGTGGCTTCGTCGATCTGCTCGCCCACGTAGCGCAGCACCACCGCGACCATGGCGGCGACCGGCACGGCGAGGAACGCGCCGACGATGCCGTACAGCGAGCCGCCCGCGGTCACGGCGAGCAGCACCACCACCGCGTGCAACTGCATGCTGCGGCTCTGCAACACCGGTTGCAGCACATTGCCTTCCAGCTGCTGTACCGCCAGGATGACGCCGAGCACGATCAGCGCGGTGGTCAGGCCGTTGCCGACCAGCGCGACGAGCACCGCGAGCGCGCCCGCGACGACGGCGCCGACGATCGGGATGAAGCCGCCGATGAACGTCAGCACGGCGAGCACCGCGGCCAGCGGGACACCGAGGATCACCAGGCTCGCGCCGATCAACACCGCGTCGATCAGGCTGACCAGCGCCTGGGTGCGAATGAAGCCACCGAGGGTGAACCAGACCCGGCGCAGTACCTCCTCGAAGTGCCTGCCGCCGCGGGTCCCGGTCACGCTGTGCAGCCAGGGCAGGAAGCGCGGCCCGTCCTTGACGAAGAAGAATGCCAGCACCAGCACGAGGAACAGCGTGACCAGCGCCGAGGTGGCGGTGGTGACGCCGCTGAAAACGCCGGTGGCGATCTGCTCGGCGCTGGACTGCAATCGCGACACGATGGCGTCCACCGCGGAATCGAGCTGTTCGTCGCGGATGTTCAGCGGCGGGCCCTGCAACCAACGGCGCACCTGGTTGACGCCCTCGGTCGCCTTGTCGGCCAGCTCCGGGGCCTGATCCACCACCGAGGGCACGATCAGCGCGATCACACCGGCGAGCAGACCGAGGAAGCCGAGCAGCGCGAGCGCGGCGGCCAGAGCCGGCCGCAGGCCGTGTTTGGTGAGCCACCGGGTGGGCGGCCACAACACGGTCGCGACGACGACGGCCAGCGCCATCGGCAGGACCACCACCCACAGCCGCGCGACGATCCAGCCGAGCACCCAGGCTCCCGCGGCGATCGCGACGAGGCACAGCGACCACTTCGCCAGCCAGAGCAGTCCGACGCCGATCACACCGCCGCGCTCACGCAGCACGAGCGCCTCGTTCTTGCCGGTGTCGGTTCCGGCGGTGGCCTTGTCCGGCTCGCTCACGACATGCCTTCCACTCGCTCACGCACTCTCACCGGCCCAGTCTCGCACGAGGCAGCGGACCAAGACGGTCACCGACGAGCGGCGGTGGCGGCAGGCGGGATTGCTGCACCGATCTCCGGGTGGTGGCGGTAGGCGGGCTTTTCCGGTTTCCGACGCGTTTCCCGGGTATTCGATCGACAGAGGAGGTGTGTGTCATGCCGAAGGAATGGACCGGCAAACAGGAACGGCAGTACGAGCACATCAAGGATTCCGCGCAGGACCGCGGCGCGAGTACCAAGCGCGCCAAGGAGATCGCGGCCCGAACCGTCAACAAGAACCGCGCCCAGGCAGGCCAGACCAAGACCGCGAGCCGGTCGTCGCTCGAGGACATGTCGCCGCAGCAGCGCGGCGGGCAGCGCTCCGGCCGCAGCGGTCCGAAGGGGCCGACCAGGGATCAGCTGTACAACGAGGCCAAGAAGCGCAACATCAAGGGCCGCTCCACGATGACGAAGAGGCAGCTGCAGAGCGCTCTCGGTCGCTAATCGGTCGCGCCGAGCAGCGCCACCGCGGCGCGCTCGGCGAGATCGGCGGCGTGCGGCGGGATCTGTTGCCCGGCCCGTAGATACCGCCTGACCAGGGCGTAGGGCAGGTCGACGATCGCAAGCAGCACCTGGTCGGTAGCTTGGGCGCCCGTGTCGCCGGTGCGTGCGATCAGCTCGGTCAGCGCGTCTTGGATCGCGGTGTTGGCCCGCGCGGTGTCTTCGCGCGCCTGCCTGCTCCAGTCTCGCTCACCCAATTCCCTCGCCCCCGTGAGCAGCACGGCCGCATCGCGGGGGTTTCGTCGTGCCCAGTCGAGGGTCGCCCGCGCGCTGCGGCGGATCGCCTCCTCGGGCCGCTCGATGGTCAACACCGCGAGCAGTTCCTCGTGGAAGCGGCGCAGCGTGCGTGACCACAGCGCGGCGAGCAGCGCCGGCCGGTCCGGAAAACGGTGATAGACCGACCCGCTCGGCGCGCCGACCGCCTTGGCCACCGCCGACATGGTGACCGCGGCGGGCCCGCCCGTGGCGAGCAGTTCCGCGGCCGCGTCGAGCAGCCGATCGGCGTCGTGCTTCGGTGGTCTTCCCATGTATTGGAGGATATGCTCTAATTCTGTTTTAGAGACAACTCTCTAAAATGCTCGGGCGTCGCCACCGCGACCCCGCACGCCGCCTGATTTCCGCGCACGGCTGAAGAAGGAGCGAAAAACCATGGCCGTCATCAATATTCACGTTCGCCACCTGGCCGCGTCGGCGGCGGAGGCCGGCTCGCTGCTCGACTCGCTCGCGAGCGAGGACGACAGGCTCTGGCCCGCGCCTGCTTGGCCACCCATGCGCTTCGATCGCCCGCTGAGCGTGGGCGCGGCCGGTGGGCACGGTCCGGTCCGCTACACGGTGGAACGCTACGAACCCGGTCGGTGGGTGCGCTTCCGGTTCACCGGCCCGCGCGGCTTCGACGGCTTCCACGAATTCACCGTCCAGCCGACTCCCGGCGGCGTCGACCTGATCCACCTGCTCGCCATGCACGCCCGCGGCCCGGCCCGCCTGACCTGGCCACTGGCCTACCGCTGGATGCACGACGCGTGCCTGGAGGACTCCTTCGACCGCGCCGAACGCGCCCTCACCGGGTCGGTCCGGCGGCCCGCGCGCTGGAGTCCCGTGGTGCGCGTGCTCCACTGGCTCGCCGACCGTGCGATCGGGCCCGACGCTCCGGTATCCGAGTCCGGCTCGGCGACAACGGCTTCTGTCGCGGGTTAGCCGAACGAAAGCGGTCCCCGTCGGCGAGCGAGCCGTGCCGATCTCCGAGTCCGGCTCGGCGACAACGGCTTCCGCCATCGGTTGGCCAACCCGAAGGCGGGCTCCCGGGCGGCGATCCAGGCGTGCCGAGCTCCGAGACTGCCTCGGCGGCAACGGTTTCCACCTGTCGCGTAGCCGAGGCGGACGCTACCTCGACTCGACCGCCGCGGCTGCGGGCTCGTTCGTGTAGAGACGAGCCAGTGCTTCGAGAATTTCCGAGCACCCCGCGTCGATGGTCAGGGTGGCGAGATCGTCGCCGCGGGTGCGGCCGCGGTTGAGGATCACCACGGGACGGCCGTTGGCCGCTGCGCGGCGAACGAAGCGCAGGCCGGACATGACGGTGAGCGAGGACCCTGCGACGAGGAGGGCGTCGGCGGCGTCGACGAGGTCGAAGGCGGCGGCGACGCGGTCCTTCGGGACGTTCTCGCCGAAGTAGACGATGTCCGGCTTGAGCATGCCGCCGCAGCGGGCGCAGTCGACCATCCGGAAGCTGTCGGTGTCGGCGACCACGGCGTCGGCGTCGGGCGCGACCTCGACGCCGGTGGCGGTGGCCGACTCGGCGAAGCCGGGATTGGCCGTCTCCAGCCGGTCGGCCAGCGTCATCCGGGAGATCAGGGCGGAACAGCCGAGGCAGCGCACCCGGGCGTAGACGCCGTGCAGGTCGATCACCCCGCGGTGGCCCGCCTTCGTATGCAGCAGGTCCACGTTCTGGGTGATCAATCCGGTGACGACGCCGAGGCGTTCCAGCCGGGCGAGCGCGCGGTGTCCCCGATTGGGGCGGGCGGCGTCCATCCGGCGCCAGCCGATGTGGTTGCGCGCCCAATACCGTTGGCGGAAGGCGGCATCCCCGACGAACTGCTGGTAGGTCATGGGAGTGCGGGGCGGGGAATCGGGGCCGCGGTAGTCGGGGATGCCGCTGTCGGTGGAGATCCCCGCGCCGGTCAGCACCGCGACCCGGCGGCCGGCCAGCACCCCGGCCAACCGCTCCAGCTCCGCATCGTGCGACATGACACGCATCGTAGGCGCAGCGGAACGGAGTCCATCCGAGGACCGCGCACGGCCCGAGCCGAGACGGAGGTACGTCCTCAGTCCTCGACCGTGATGCTCAACCGGGGCCGCTCGGCGTCGCCGGGCCCGGCGACCCGCTCCCACACCGCCTCGATCAGCGGCGCGAGCAGCAGCTCGCCGAGCTGGCGGATGAGGACCGAGACGACCTGCGTCGACTCGCGCCGATCGGTGGAGGCCACGCCCGCCTCGCGCAGCCCGACCACTTCCCGTCGGGTCAGCTCGACCAGCGACTCGAGCAGCTCGATCCGCGTCCCGGAGGGCTCGAGCACCGCGCGCCGGACGTAGTTCACCACCGCGGGGTTGTCGGCCAGCATCCGCCGTACCGCCTCGTCCCGAGCGGTGGCGATCTGCACGGTGGCGCCCACCACCGGCACGGACGCGACGGCGTGTCCGAAGTAGTCGACGACCAACTGGTCGACCGCCGCCTCCAGGCCCGCCTTCGTCTTGAAATGGTGCTGGACGAGTCCGAGCGTGACCCGCGCCTCGGCCGCGACCGCGCGCAACGACACCCGTTCGGCGCCGTACTGGGCGTAGAGGTCCATGGCGGCGTTCCTGATCCGCGCCTTCGCGGTCAGATCCTCGTTGGTCGCCCGCGGATCAACCATGTGCCCTCGCCTCGTCGTTCCTGGATTCGGTGGCGGCGATTCTACGACGAGTAGTACATCGGCTGCGGTGATCAGTTGCGCACCAGCAGCACCACACCCGCGGTGACCAGGGCGAGGGCAATCGCCGCGAAGCCGTACACCAGGCGGTAGGGACGCAGGAAACCCACCACGCTGTCGACGGCGAAGCGGCCGGGACCGGCCAGCGCGATGGTGACGATGGAGGCGATGATCAGCACCTCGTACTCGACGCCTTTGGGGGCGAAGAACCCGCCGCCCCACCGGACGGAGATCGCGTTGAGCATGGTGCCGAGAACGGCGGCCGCGGCCAGCGGCGTGAGCAGGCCGATGGCCAGCGCGAGGCCGCCGAAGCCTTCGCAGATGCCCGCGAGGATCGCGGCCGCCTTGCTCGCCGGATAGCCTTGCGACTCGAAGAACTTGGCGGTGCGGTCGATTCCGGCGCCGTCGAACCAGCCGAAGAGCTTCTGCGAGCCGTGCACGGCCATGGTCAGACCGAGGGCAAGGCGCAGTACGAGCAGGCCGAGATCGGTGGGAAGCGTGCTGGCGGCCGTTGTCGTGGTCGGTGCTGCTGTTGTGGTCGTCATGTCGAGGTCCTCTCTGTGCAGCCGGTCTGCTGTCGTGGATTCGGTTGTCGAACCGGGTTTTCGGTGCTCAGCCGAGTTGAATGGAACGGCGTGCCATGCCGAACCAGTAGCCGTCGATGACGGTTCGCAGGTCGTCGAGGTCTTCTTCGCCTGCGCCGAGGCTGACGAACAGCGGTGCGAAATGATCGGAGCGCGGGTGCGCCCGCCGCGCCGCGGGCGCCTTGTGTTCGAAGTCGAGCAGGGCGTCGATGTCCCGATCGGCCAGCGCTCGCGCGCCCCAGTCGTCGAACTCCGCGGTGAACGAGTAGACCTGCTCGTCGTCGGGGGTCATCGCGCGCAGGTTGTGGGTGAAGAAACCGCTGCCCACGATCAGCACGCCCGCCGCGCGCAACGGCGCGAGCCTGCGGCCGATCGCCATGAGCCTGCGCGGGTCGAGCGTCGGCAGCGAGAGTTGCAGGACGGGCACGTCGGCGGCCGGATACATCTCTTTGAGAGGCACGTATGCGCCGTGGTCCAGGCCCCGCCCCGGTGCCTCGTGCACCTCGGCGCCGAGCAGTTTGCGCACCTGGTCCGCCAGCTCGGGTGCTCCCGGCGCCGGGTAGACGACCTCGTAATAGTGCCGGGGAAAGCCGCTGAAGTCGTAGATCAGCGGCGCCGTCGTGGTGGCGCCGAGCGCGATGGGCGCGGATTCCCAGTGGGCCGAAATCATCAGGATCGCCGTGGGTTTCGGCAGTTCGGCCGACCATGCGCCGAGTTCGGCCGGCCAGTGCGGGTGGTCGGCGAGCGGGGGCGCGCCGTGCGAGAGATACAGCACGGGCATCCGCTCGGCATCGCCGTCGGCCATGGCTCCTCCACTGCGTCGCTCGGATGCTTGTTCAAATTTGAACGACATGACCGTACCTCTTAGTTCAAATTTGAACAACAACGCTAGGGTGGCGGTGTGGACGAACCCAACTGGCTCGACGACGGCGAGATGCGCGCGTGGCACGGATTCCTCGCGGCGGGGGCCCTCGTCAACCGCGAGATCGAACAGCATCTGAAGCGAGAGGGTCTGTCGCACACGCAGTACGAGACGCTGGTCCGGCTGTCCGCCGCGCCGGACGGTGAACTGCGCATGACCGATCTCGCCGACGCGCTCTACACGTCCAAGAGCGGGCTGACCTATCAGGTCGCGCAGCTGGAAAAGGCCGGATTCGTCCGCCGCGCGGCCGCCCGATGCGACGAACGCGGCGTGGTCGCCGTCCTCACCGAGGCAGGACGGCGCCGGTTGGAGCAGGTTGCTCCAGGGCACGTCGCAACCGTACGCCGAGCGCTGCTCGATGTCCTCACTCCGGCCCAACAGCGGGCGATCGCCGATGGCCTCGGCGCGGTCGCCGAGCGGCTGACCGCGCGCTGAGCACAGCGCAAACAAAAGTGGGCGGGCCCATTGGACCCGCCCACTCGTCGTATGTCAGCGATCAGTTACCGCGCTGGTGCGCCTTCTGGCGCGCCTCGTCGACGCTGGCTTCGGCCCGCGCCTTCTCCGCGGCGGCCTCCTTTTGGGCGGCCTCACGCTGCGATTCGGCCTTGCTCTGCTGAGCGCGGCCTTCCTTCTCCAGATTTTCGTTGCCGGTGACGATGCCCGCGGCCTCCTTGACCTTGCCCTTGGCGTCTTCGACGACGCCCTTGACACCTTCGCGGGGACCGCTTTCGTGCTTCGACACGATGTCTACCTCCGAAATCTCGGTTATCGGCTGACACTGGCCGCATACCCGGTCCCTCGGATCTCAATCGCCGTGGCTCGAGCCCGCTACATCAGGTCGCCCACGCGGGAGAGGACGATGTCGGGAATCACCGCGTTGCGCGAGAGCCGGGTCGCAGCGTCATCAGAGGCGTTCGATGACGGTCGCGTTCGCCAGGCCGCCCGCCTCGCACATGGTCATCAGGCCGTAGCGTCCCTCGGTCTGCTCGAGGTGGTTGACCAGCGTGGCCAGGATTCGGGTACCGGACGCGCCGAGCGGGTGGCCGAGGGCGATCGCGCCGCCGCGCGGGTTCAGCTTGTCGGCGTCGGCGCCGAGTTCGTGCTGCCAGACCAGCGGCACCGGCGCGAACGCCTCGTTCACCTCGTAGGCGTCGATGTCGTCGATGCCGAGCCCGGCCCGGTCCAGGACCTTGCGGGTGGCGGGAACGACGGCGGTGAGCATCAGCAGCGGATCGTCGCCGAGCACGGCGAACGAGTGGAAGCGGGCGCGCGGGCGCAGGCCCAGCTTGGTCGCGGCCTCCTCGCTCATGATCAGCGCGGCCGAGGCGCCGTCGGTGAGCGGCGAGGAGTTGCCCGGGGTGATCGACCACTCGATCTCGGGGAAGCGCGCCTTGTACTGCTCGTCGACGAAGGCCGGGCGCAGCCCCGCCAGGCCCTCGGCGGTGGTGGTGGCGCGGATGGTCTCGTCGGCGGTCAGCGTGCCCGCCGCGACCAGTTCGCGGTCGAACCCGCCCGCGGCGGCGGTCTCGGCCGCCAACCGGTGCGAGCGCGCCGCGAACTGGTCGAGCGCGGTCCGGTCGAACTTCCACCGCGCCGCGATCACTTCCGCCGAAATGCCTTGCTGGACCAAGCCTTCCGGGTAGCGGTGGGCGATGGGCCCACGATTGGCGTCCTTGTCCTGCGCATTGGAGAACATCGGCGCCCTGCTCATCGACTCCACGCCGCAGGCGATGGCGATGTCGTAGGCGCCCGCGATGACGCCCTGCGCGGCGAAGTGGGCGGCCTGCTGCGAGGAGCCGCACTGGCGGTCCACGGTGGTGGCGGGCACCGACTCGGGGAAGCCCGCGGCGAGGACGGCGGTGCGCGAGATGTTGAACGCCTGCTCGCCGGACTGGGTGACGCAACCGCCCACCACGTCGTCGACCAGCGCCGGATCCAGATCGTTGCGCGAGACGAGCTCGGCGAGCACGCCCGCGAGCAGCGTCGCCGGATGCACCTCCGACAGGCCGCCACCGGCCTTGCCCTTACCCGAGGGGGTGCGGACGACATCCACGATGACGGCGGACCTCATAGCTGTCTCCGATCAACTAAGTTAACTGCCATTCTCGACTAAGTTAACACGGATTCACGCAGCTGCGGAACGGGGAACGGCCGAGGGCTCGTTGCGCGGCGTCCCGGGAGTTCGGCGCGGCGCCGAGACCGGCCGTAGCATCGTGCTACACACGTTCGGTGGCCGGCGGGGTGGTGGGCCGCATCGACATGACGAGGAGTTCATGGACAGCTGGCCGGTCACCGTCGCGATGCCGATGGTGCTGACGCTCATCATGTTCGGGCTCGGGCTCGGGCTGACGGCGAACGATTTCACCAGGGTGGTGCGGTATCCGCGCGCGGTGGTGGTCGCGCTGAGCTGTCAGCTCGTGGTGCTGCCCGCGCTGGCGTTCGGGCTGGTGCTCGCGGTGGGTCTGAGCGCGGAGCTCGCGGTGGGGGTGATGCTGCTGATGGCCTCGCCGGGCGGGGCGACGGCGAACCTGCTCAGCCATCTGTTCCGCGGCGACGTCGCGCTGAATGTGACTCTCACGGCGGTGAATTCGGTGCTCTCCGTGATCACCATGCCGCTGGTCGGCAACTTCGCCCTCGGCTTCTTCGAGCCGCCCGGCGCCGATGGTATCGGGCTGCAGTTCGGCAAGGTGGCCCAGGTCTTCGCGCTGGTGCTGATTCCGGTCGTCGCGGGCATCGTCGTCAGGCGGCTGCGGCCCGGTTTCGCCGACCGCATGGACCGACCGGTGCGGGTGGTGTCGGTGGGGTTCCTCGCGGTGGTCACGCTGGCGGCGCTGGTGGCCGAGCGAGGCAACGTGCCCGGCTATCTCGCGGCGGTCGGGCTGGTGGTCGCGCTGCTGTGCGTGACCAGTTTGGGCGTCGGCTATTTCGTGCCGAAGGCGTTCGGCGTCACGCGCACCCAGGCCATCGCGTGCTCGATGGAGGTCGGCATCCACAACAGCGCGTTGGCGATGACCATCGCCATCAGCGTGCTCGGCGACATCCGGATGGCGGTGCCCGCGGGGGTCTACGGCATCGTCATGCTGCCCATCGCCTACCTGGCGGGCACGGCGATCAGCCGCAGGATTCGTCGGGACGAGACGCCCTTGGTGACCTCGGGCGCCTGAGCATCGATCAGTCGCGAGAGCCGGAAATCTCCAGCTCCCGGACATTCGGCGGCGCGGCCGGATCCGCGCCGGTCACCTCCAGCCGGACGAATCGCGCGGCGACCGATTCTGGGAGCGCCCCGGTCGAGGGGTCGGCGGCGACGGCGGACCACGCGTGCCCGTCCTCGGACACCGCGACAGACGCTGCCGCGGGCGCGAATTCGCCGAAGCGGGGCAACACCCGCTCGACCCGGGCCGAGTCGCCCAGATCCACCGTGAGGCTGGCGTGCGCGCCGTCGGGCGCCCACCCGGTGGCGGTGTCGCCGTCGACCGCGGCGTTCGGATAGCGGCCCCGCTCGGTGGACGAGCCGGTGATCGGACGGCAACGGGCGAGGTTGTCGGTGGGGGCGCGGTCAGGGCGGCGGGTCTCGACCGTCAGGGGATCGCCGGGCGTGGCGGTGCGCGTCCCACTCGGCGTCCGCAGCGGCATCGGATCGCCGCCGGTCACCGTCACCGTCGTGCGCTCCGCGCCGATCACCGCATCGAAAGTGCGTCCCTGCCAGTGCATGCCGCGCAGCGTCACGCCGCGTTCGAACTGCGGTGGCAGCGTCGGGTTCACCTCGACGGCGTCGCCGCGCAGCCGCAGTCCGAGCAGTCCGTTGGTGAGCGATTGCAGGAAGCCGCCCGCCGCGGTGGTGAAAGTGAACGCTGGTGCGCCCGCCAGCGGATCGCGGGCGCCCGCCTTCGCGCCGCGCGCCTCGGCGAACTGCGCGAACGGCGGCCGCACGAAGGGACGGGCGGCGCGGTCCAGGAACGTGTGACTCGCGCAGCCCGGCGCGCCGATCTCCGCCGCGTCGATGGCGTGCACGGAATCGGTCATCGCCGGACCGTCGGGATCGGTTCGCGCGGAATAGTATTCGAGCACCCGTGCCGCGACGTCGGTCGGCATCGGCCATTCCAGCGGGTAGATGAGCAGCACGGTGTCGGCCTGCTTGATGGGAGTGCCCGCGTAGCCGTCGAATTGGGCGAACACACCGTGCGCCGCGTCGAAGGGCATGCGGAGACCGTCGGCGACGGCGGTCCACTCCGCGGGGTGCGGCGCGCCGAGAATCTCCGCCGCGTGCACCGCGTTGCGCAGGGCGCGCGCCGCGACCGCGTTGGTGTAGACGCTGTCGTCGACGCCGTTGCTGTACTCGTCGGGGCCCGAGACATCGCGCAGCGAGAAGCTGCCGTCCGGATTCGGTGTCACCCGTGCGGCCCAGAATGCGGCGACGGCGCTCATGATCGGCCAGCTCCGTTCGCGCAGATATGCCGTGTCGCCGGTGGCGAGGTAGTACTGCCAGGCCGCCAGCGACACGTCGCCCTGGAGGTGGATCTGATCGAGGCAGTGCGGCGGATCCCAGCTGTGGCATTCGTCGAGATCGCCGTCCGTCGCGCTGGTCCAGGGGTAGAACGCGCCGGGGAAACCGAGTCGCCGGGCGTTGTCCTTCGCCGCGGGCAGCGTCTTGTACCGGTACTCCACAACGGATCTCGCCAGCTCCGGCGCGAAATACAGGAGAGCGGGGAACATCCAGATGTCGGCGTCCCAGAACACCGCGCCCGCGTAGTTGTCGCTGCTGAGCCCGACCGGCGAAAGACTGTTGTCCTGTGCCGGATTGCTCGCCGAGTACAGCGAATACAGCGCGCCGCGCGCCCAGGATTGCACATCGGGTTCGCCGGGGATCTCGACGTCGCCGCGCCACAGTCCCGCCCACGTCGCGGTGGTCTCCGCCAGCAGCGCGGCCCAGCCCCCGTCCGCTGCCCGCCGCGCGGCGGCCAGGGCGGAAGCGGCGGGATCGGCTCCGGTGCGCGCGGTGTCGACGCCGACGAATTTGGCGGCCGTGTAGGACTGGCCGTCCCGCACCGTGATTCGCGCCTGCTGGCTCGCGCTCAGGTCGTCGCGCGGCGGTGACGGCGCGATCGCCGCATCGGGCCCGGCGTCCATAACGGACACCATCGAACCGGCGAATTCGGTTCCCGCCGTGCGGAATCCGACGCCGACAGCGGCGTCGCCGCGCGGCCCCGCGCCCGTCGGTACGACCCGTCGGGCACCTGCTCCGTCGAGCAGATCGGTGAGCACCAGCTCGCCGGACCAGCGCGGCGTCAGGCGCAGCCGCACCGCGCCGACATGCTGATCGGGCCGGGCGGCGACCACGTCGTACACCAGGTCGGTGGCCCGGCCGTCGGCCGTCGTCCAGGTCGCCTCGGTGCGCACCAGCCCGCAGCGCAGGTGCAGGGTCTGCGCGAAGTTCGTGATCCGCGCGGCGGGCGTCGCGGGAGAGTAGGTCTCGTCGCCGACCCCGACCAGCAGACCCGACCAGTTCGGGATGGCCGCCGCCACCTCGCGGTCGTCGGCCACGCCGGGGGTGTGCCCGTACAGACCGGCGACGAACGCGCCGTCGTAGGCCGGGGTGTACAGCGGCCAGCCGGTGGGCTCGTCGGTCCCGGCGTAACCCGTCCCGCGCGGCGGCACCCGCAGCCCGAGATAGCCGTTGCCGACGAAGGGATGACCGTCGATCGGGGCGTCCACGTCGGTGTTCGTCGGTGTCCATCCGGCGGTCTCGACGCCGATGCCTGGGCACGCCTCATCGCGTCCCGCTGCGGCCTCGTCGTGCCCGGCCACCAGCGCCACCGCCGCCACCAGCGCCAGCACCGTGCCCACGGCGATCGCGAGCAGGATCGGCCGGAAAGGCCGGGCCGAGAAAGACATCGCACCTCCCGTCGTACGCGGCGGCGCCCGCGCGCACGGTCGATTCACTCGGACAACTCGTGGACGGCCGAACCGATCTCGGCCCAGGTTTCGCGATGAAGCTCGTACCAGGAGGGTTTCCCCGTTACCGCCGATCGACACGCCCGTGCCGCGAATCGCGGCCTACCAGGCCTGGTTCGGTGCGGGCATATCCTGTCGGCTGTTGTTCGTCTCCATCGACCACGGCCGGATCGGGCCGGGAGAGGCAGGCCGGATGCGTGCCATCGCGTTCTACGAGTTCGGCGAACCCGACGTACTGCGGCTGGTGGACATCGCCCTGCCGGAGCCGACCGGCGCACAGGTGCGAATCGCGGTGCGCGTCGCGGGGGTCAATCCCGCCGACTGGAAGATCCGTTCGGGCGCATTGGTTTTCGGTGAGCCGAGCTTTCCGCAGTTCCCCGGCGCCGAGGTGGCGGGCGTGGTGGACGCGCTCGGACCGGACGCGACCGGCGTCGCGGTCGGCGACGAGGTGATCGGCTGGACGAGCGGCGGCTATGCCGAGTACGCGCTGAGCGCCGAGGTCGCGCCCAAGCCTGCGGACCTGGCCTGGGCGGATGCCGCCGCGCTCCCGGTCGCGGTGAGCACGGCGGCGAAGGTGCTCGACTTGCTGCGGCCGCGGGCGGGCGAGACCCTGCTGGTCAACGGTGCGTCGGGTGCGGTCGGCTCGATGGCGGTGCAGCTGGCCCGCGCCGAGGGCGCCACCGTCATCGGCACGGCCGCGCCCGCCAACCAGGATCTGGTGCGCGCGCTCGGCGCGATCCCGACCCCGTACGGCGACGGACTGGTCGAACGGGTGCGCGCACTGGCTCCCGACGGTGTCGACGCCGTGTTCGATGCCGCGGGGTACGGCGTGCTGCCCGCCGCGATCGAACTGCGCGGCGGCACCGATCGCATCGTCACCATCGCCGATGGTGCGGCGGCCGAACTCGGCATCGTGTTCTCGGCCGGTCCGGGACCGCGTTCGGCCACCCTGCTCGGTGCGATCGCCGAGCGTGTCGCGCGCGGCGAAGTCCGTCTCCCCGGCCCGGCGCGCGTCTTTTCGCTGGCCGAGGCGGCCGCGGCGCAGCGGGAGATGGAGCACGGCCGCGGACCGGGCAAGGTCGTCTTGACCGTCGAGTGACGGGGCCGTCACTAGGCTGGAGCGATGCGACCGCCTCGGATCCGCAAGCCGCCGCCCGGACTGGCCAGCGATCTCGACGTCTGGCTGATCGGCCGGAGCGCGCGGGTGCGGCCGACGCGCGCCGACCGGCTGCTGCGCAGCCTGAGCACGAGCGCCAATCACAGTCGGCTCTGGATCGGCATCGGCGCGGGCCTGATCCTGCTCGGTAACCGGCCGCTGCGGCGGGCGGGCGCGCGCGGTCTGCTCGCGGTGAGTTTGGCCAGCGGGATCGCCAACGGCATCGCCAAGCCGGTGTTCCCGCGCCGCAGGCCGCCCGACGAGTCGGTGCCGTTCGTTCGCCGTCTGGTCCGGCCGCCGGTCTCGTCGTCGTTTCCGTCCGGCCACGCCGCCTCGGCGGCCGCCTTCGCGACCGGTGTCGCGCTGGAGAGTCCGGCAGCGGCCGCCGCGATCGTGCCCGTCGCCCTCGCGGTCGGCTATTCGCGGGTCCACATCGGTGTGCACTGGCCATCGGACGTGGTAGCGGGCGCGCTGCTCGGCTCGGCGGTCGCGCTGGTCACGCATCGGTGGTGGGCGGCGCGCGCCGACGAACCCGCGTTGCTCGGCCGCGCCGAGCAGGTAGAGCCGGCGCCACACGGGCGCGGACTGCTGCTGGTGACCAATCCACTGGCGGGCAGCGGCAACGGCGAACTGGCGTCGGCGCAGCTGCGCGACGGGCTGCCCGCGGCGCAGATCGTGCAGATCGATCCGGAACGCGATCTGGCGGCGCAACTGGACGTGCGGCTCGACCGCGCCGACGTCAGCGCGCTCGGCGTCTCCGGCGGCGACGGAACGGTCTCCTCGGTGGCCGAGGTGGCGGTCCGGCGCGGTGTGCCGCTGGCGGTCTTCGCCGACGGCACCCTCAACCACTTCGCCAGGGACGCGGGCGTCGACGCGGCCGAGCCGACCCTCGCCGCGCTCGAGCACGGCACGGTCGTCCGGGTCGACGCGGCGGAGGTGCGGTTCGACGACGGCGGTTCGCGGATCTTCGTCAACACCGCGAGCCTCGGCGGCTACCCCGACTTCGTGCGGCTGCGCGAGCGGTGGGAGCCGCGGGTGGGCAAATGGCCCGCGGCGGCCGTCGCGATGATCCGGGTCCTGCTCGGCGCGCAGCCGCTGCACACCGTCATCGACCGGGTTCCGACGGCCATCTGGATGTTGTTCGTCGGCAACGGCCGCTACGACCCCGCCGATCAGGTCCCGATGTCGCGGCCCGAACTGCACCGAGGCACCCTCGACGTCCGCTACCTGCGCGCCGACGTTCGCTTCTCCCGTACCCGCCTGATCTGGGCCGCGCTGACCGGCACTCTCGGCAGCTCCGCCACCTACGTGCGCAGAGAGGTCCCCGCGCTCGCGGTGCACGTCGCCGAGAACTCGGTATCGCTGGCCACCGACGGCGAAGTCGATCTTCGCGGAACCGATTTCGTCTTCGCCAGCCGCCCGTCCGCCCTGGCCCTGTTCCGTCCGCCGGAAGCGTAGGCGCCGCCGCGTCGCCGGTTTGCGTGTCCCCGCACGCGCGGTCGGTTTTTGTTCTAGCGTGATCACGGGTCGACGCCGAGAGGGGCCGTGGGATGCGAACGGGGATGCTGGGGCTGGCGGAGTTGCGGGAGCGGGTCGAGACGGGGGAACTCGACACGGTGCTGGTCGCGATGACCGACATGCAGGGACGATTGCAGGGAAAGCGCTGCGCGGCACGATATTTCGTCGACGAGGTGCTCGACCACGCGACCGAGGCGTGCAACTACCTGCTCGCGGTCGACGTCGAGATGACGACCGTCGACGGGTACGCCATGTCGTCCTGGGACACCGGTTACGGCGACTTCGTGCTGCGCCCCGACCTCAGCACGCTGCGGCTGACGCCGTGGTTGCCCGGCACCGCGCTCGTGCTCTGCGACGTCGAGCAGGTGCATCCGGCGGGTGCGCCGGTGGCGGCCTCGCCGCGCCAGGTCTTGCGCAAGCAGCTGGACCGGCTGGCCGAGCACGGGTTGCGCGCCTACGTCGGCACCGAGCTCGAGTTCCTGGTCTTCGACGACAGCTACGAATCCGCGTGGGACCGGGGATATCGCGACCTGCGGCCTGCCAACCAGTACAACGTCGACTACTCGATGCTCGGCACGTCGAGGGTCGAACCGCTCCTGCGGCGGATCCGCAACGAGATGGCCGGGGCGGGAATGTACGTCGAGTCGGCCAAGGGCGAATGCAATCCCGGCCAGCACGAGATCGCCTTCCGCTACGACGAGGCCATGGTCACCTGCGACAACCACAGCATCTACAAGACCGGCGCCAAGGAGATCGCCGCCCAGGAGGATCGCAGTATCACCTTCATGGCGAAATACAACGAGCGCGAAGGCAACTCGTGCCACATCCACCTGAGCCTGCGTGACGAGGAAGGCGAGCCGGTCTTCGCGGGCGACGGCAAGGACGGCACCTCCGCGCTGATGCGGCACTTCGTGGCGGGGCAACTGGACTGCCTGCGCGAGTTCACCTACCTGCTGGCGCCGAACATCAACTCCTACAAGCGTTTCGTCTCGGGCAGCTTCGCGCCGACCGCGCTGGCCTGGGGCCGGGACAACCGCACCTGCGCGCTGCGGTTGGTCGGCGAGGGCCCTTCGCTGCGGGTGGAGAACCGAGTCCCGGGCGGCGACGTGAATCCCTACCTCGCCGTGGCGGCTTCGCTCGCCGCCGGGCTGCACGGCATCGAGCGGCGGTTGCCGCTGGAGCCGGAGTTCCACGGCAACGCCTACCGCTCGCAGCGCCCTCGGGTGCCCAAGACACTGCGGGAAGCCGCTCAGCTGTTCGGCGAGAGCGCCGTGGCCCGCACCGCCTTCGGCGCGGAGGTGGTGGAACACTATCGGAACGCGGCGCAGGTGGAGCTGGACGCCTTCGACGCCGTCGTCACCGATTGGGAGCGAACCCGTGGATTCGAACGACTCTGACCCCGGCGCCCCGCGCCCCGTCATCGGCCTGCCGACCTACGTGGAGCAAGCCCGATTCGGAACCTGGGACACGCGAAGCGCGGTGCTGCAACACGACTACGTCGACATGGTCGACCGCGCGGGCGGCATCCCGGTGCTGCTGCCGCCCACGGGCGCCGCGCGGCCGGAACTGATGGAGCGGCTGGACGGGCTTGTCCTCACCGGCGGCGCGGACGTGGACCCGGCCCGCTACGGCGCGCGGCTCGGTGACGCCGCACTCGGCTACACGCGGCTCGACCGGGACGAGTCGGAGTTCGGCCTTTTCGGCCTGGCCCGCGCGGCCGGTGTGCCGATTCTCGCGGTGTGCCGCGGACTGCAACTGGTGAATGTGGCGCTGGGTGGCACGCTGATCCAGCACCTGCCCGATGTGGTCGGTCACGAGGAGCACTCGGGCGGCAGCGGCTCGTTCGGCGTCACCAAGGTGCTGACCGAGCCGGGCACGCTGGTGGCGGACCTGGCCGGGCCGGAGCTGCGGGCGCACTGCCATCACCACCAGGCGATCGACGCGCTCGCGCCCGGACTCGTGATCAGCGCGCGCTCGCGCGATGGGTCGATCGAGGCGGCGGAATTCCCCGGCGGGCCATTCCTGATCGGCGTGCAGTGGCATCCCGAGGCCGATCCGGCCGATGATCGTCTGATGCGGGCACTGGTGGTCGCGGCCGCGGCCTACCGGCGGACACGAGTCGGGTGAGAGGAGCGGACGACATGGCGGTAACCCAGGTGGTGAATCCCGCGACCGAGCGGGTCGTGGCGACGGTCGAACCGACGGACGCGGCGGGAACCGACGCCGCCATCGAGCGCGCGCAGCGCGCGGCGGCGCACTGGCGGGAGGTCGCGCCCGGCGACCGTGCCCGGCTGCTGCGCCGCTTCGCCGAGGCGGTCGACGCGGATCTGGAGCGGCTGGCGCGGCTGGAGGTCGACAACGCCGGGCACACCATCGGCAACGCTCGCTGGGAGGCCGGAAACGTCCGCGACGTCCTGCATTTCGCCGCGGGTATGCCGGAGCGCCTGTCCGGCAAGCAGATTCCGGTGGCGGGCGGCCTCGACGTCACGTTTCACGAACCGCTCGGCGTGGTCGGCGTCATCGTGCCGTGGAACTTCCCGATGCCCATCGCGGCCTGGGGTTTCGCGCCTGCGCTCGCCGCGGGGAACACGGTGGTGCTCAAACCCGCCGAGCTGACGCCGCTGACCGCGCTGCGGCTCGGCGAGCTCGCCAGGGAGGCGGGATTGCCCGAGGGCGTGTTCCAGGTGCTGCCGGGCAAGGGTTCGGTGGTGGGGCAGCGGTTCGTCACCCATCCCGCGGTGCGCAAGGTGGTGTTCACCGGGTCGACGGAGGTCGGCAAGCAGATCATGGCGGGCTGCGCCGAGCAGGTGAAGCGGGTGACCCTGGAACTGGGCGGCAAGAGCGCGAACATCGTGTTCGCCGACGCCGATCTGGAGCGGGCGGCGGCCACCGCGCCGTACGGCGTGTTCGACAACGCCGGCCAGGACTGCTGCGCACGCTCGCGAATCCTGGTGCAGCGCAGCGTGTTCGATCGATTTCTCGAACTGTTCGAGCCGGCGGTGCGCGGGGTGCGGGTGGGCGACCCCGGGGCGGAGGACACCGAGATGGGCCCGCTCATCTCGGCAGCGCACCGCGAGCGGGTCGCCGGATTCGTGGAGCCGTCGACGAAGGTGGCCTTCACCGGCCACCGCCCGGAAGGCCCCGGGTTCTGGTACCCGCCGACGGTCGTGCTGCCCACCGGGCCTGCCGATCGGGTGCTCACCGAGGAGGTGTTCGGTCCGGTGGTCGCGGTGCTCCCGTTCGACGACGAGGCCGACGCGGTGCGCCTCGCCAACGACACCGAATACGGCCTGTCCGGTTCCCTCTGGACCAACGACCTCGGCAGGGCGCTGCGCGTCTCCCGGGGCGTCGAGGCCGGCAACCTGTCGGTGAACTCGCATTCCTCGGTGCGGTACTGGACTCCGTTCGGCGGATTCAAACAGTCCGGCCTCGGCCGCGAGCTCGGCCCGGACGCCGCGCTCGCCTTCACCGAGACCAAGAACGTCTTCATCGCCACCCAGTGATCCATCGAACCCAGTGATCCACCGAGAAGGAGATGCGTTGCAGCGCTTACAGGATCGAGTAGCCGTCGTCACCGGCGGCGGCAGCGGGATCGGGCTGGCCACGGTGCGCCGCTTCGCGGCGGAGGGTGCCAAGGTGGTCGTGGCCGACATCGACGCCGCCGCGGGCGAGGCGGCCGCGGCGGAGGTGGACGGCCTGTTCGTGAAGGTGGACGTCACCGACGAGGCTCAGGTCAGGGACCTGTTCGAGGCCGCGGTCGCGGCCTACGGCGGGCTGGACATCGCCTTCAACAACGCGGGAATCTCCCCGCCGGAAGACGATTCCATCCTGACCACCGGCATCGACGCCTGGCGCCGCGTGCAGGAGGTGAACCTGACCTCGGTGTACCTGTGCAGCAAGTACGCCATCGAGCACATGCTGGTGCGCGGCAAGGGCTCGATCATCAACACCGCCTCTTTCGTGGCGGTGCTCGGCGCGGCCACCTCGCAGATCTCCTACACCGCGTCCAAGGGCGGCGTGCTGTCCATGAGCCGGGAGCTCGGCGTTCAGTTCGCCAGGCAGGGCATCCGCGTGAACGCGCTGTGTCCTGGCCCGGTGAACACGCCACTGCTGCAGGAGCTTTTCGCCAAGGACCCGGAGCGGGCCGCGCGCCGCCTGGTGCACATTCCGCTCGGCCGCTTCGCGCAGCCGGAGGAGATCGCGGCCGCGGTCGCCTTCCTCGCGAGCGATGACGCCTCCTTCATCACCGCCTCGCAGTTCCTGGTCGACGGCGGCATTTCGGGGGCCTACGTCACGCCGATCTAGGGCTTCACGGCCGCCCGGACGGGGTCATCGAGCCGGTCCGGGGCGCTCGGCCGTGTCCGCTTCGATCGAGCCTCCTCGTCGCCTGTGTGACGACAATCACATTCACCGGTTGTGGTGCAGGTGGCCGGGTATTCGCCGAACGGTGGCGCGGGTGCGCCGCCGTTTGGTCCGCGTGAAACCTGGGTATCGGTTTGTTCCGTGCCCGGCCCCCGTTTTTCGAGGTGGGCCGGACGGACGAATCGAGGCCCGAGGGGACGGGTCGGTGAGGAGACGGTCATGACCGATCGCGGACAGGATCCGACGCGACTGAGGCGCTCGGTGGCCGCGTCGGCCATGGGCAACGCCACCGAGTGGTTCGACTACGGCGTGTACGCGGCGACGGCCACCTATCTCACCGACGCGTTCTTTCCCGGCGAACTCGGGACGCTCGGCACCATGCTCGGCTTCGCCATCGCGTTCGTGCTACGCCCGCTCGGCGGCATGGTGTGGGGTCCGCTCGGCGACCGGATCGGCCGAAAAGCGGTGCTGGCCACCACGATTCTGCTCATGTCGGTGGCGACCGGCGCGATCGGCCTGTTGCCGACGCACACCTCGGCCGGCGTGCTCGCCCCGGTGCTGCTGATCGCGTTGCGGGTGTTGCAGGGCTTCTCTACCGGCGGCGAATACGGCGGCGCGGCAACGTATTTGGCGGAGTGTTCGACCGATCGGCGGCGCGGGTTCTTCGGCAGCTTCCTGGAATTCGGCACGATGGCCGGGTTCGTCGGCGGTTCGGCCGTGGTGCTCGCCTGCCAGCTCGCGCTCGGATCCGACGCCATGCACGACTGGGGTTGGCGCGTCCCGTTCCTGCTCGCCGTCCCGCTCGGCCTGACCGGCTGGTACTTGCGCGCCAAGCTCGACGAATCGCCGGTCTTCCAGGAGGTCGCCGAGAACCCGCACCCGCCGACCGGGCTGCGCGGGCTGCTGACCGGCTACCGGCGCGAGATCCTCACCCTCGGCGGGCTGGTGATCGCCCTCAACGTGGTCAACTACACGCTGCTCACCTACCAGCCGACCTACCTGCAGAAAACCATCGGGATGTCGGAGTCGGCCACCACCGCGATGATGCTGACCGGTCAGCTGGTGATGATGCTGGTGCTGCCGTTCTTCGGCAGGCTCTCCGATCGAGTCGGCAGGCGGCCGATGTGGTTGTTCTCGCTGATCGGCCTCGCGGTGTTCGCGCTGCCCATGTACTGGCTGATGGGGCAGGGCACGGCGTGGGCGATCGTCGGGTTCATCGTGCTCGGCCTGCTGTACGTGCCGCAGCTGTCCACCATCAGCTCGACCTTCCCCGCGATCTTCCCGACGCACGTGCGCTACGCCGGTTTCGCCTTCGCCTACAACGTTTCGACCGCGGCCTTCGGCGGCACCGCGCCGCTGGTGAACGAGGCCGCGATCGAATCGACCGGCTGGGTGCTCTTCCCCGCGGCGTACATGGTCGCCGCGTCGCTGATCGGCCTGGTCGCCTGGGTCTTCCTGCGCGAGACCGCGGGCACGTCGCTGCGCGGAACCGCGGTCCCGGACGCCGACCGCGAACCGCTGCCCGCGGTGGTGCAGCCCGCGACCTGATCCTGTCCGCAGAATCACAGCTCCGAGGAAAGGCCCCGCCACGCGGTGGCGCGTATTCAGCGCTGTCGCAGCCCGGCACCTGTAGCTGCGGCAGGCTGGGACGACCCGCCGGTTCACTCGCCGCAGAATCGAGGTAGCCAGCATGCCCACCGGCTCGGCCTGCTGCGCACCGCCGGTGTGGTCTATCAGTTCCGGCATTCCGACTTCCAGGACCATCTAGCGCATCATCCAGGTGTTCCGGAACAGGTCGGTCGAAGTGGTCGGGCACCGTCGGTTCTCGGCGGTGGCGGGGACGCGCGGGCGCCGAAACTGTAGCGGGCGAGCCTATTCCGCGGCAGGCTCGGTGTCCTCGTCCGGGTCTGGCCAGTCGTCGGCGATGATCAGCTTGCCGGTGCTCAGCATCTGGTCGTAGTGCTCGGCGACCAGCGCGGGGGGATAGGTCGGCCAGTACGAGACCGCGCCGGTGGCCTTGTCGATCACGCTGACCGAGCCGCCGATCACCGGTGGCGGCAGCGGGGAGTCTCCCTCGGGCACGGGACCGTGGATCGCGACGACGACGAAGCCGCCCTCGAATTCGGTGACCACGTTGGTGATTCCGGTCGCGCGCTCTTCCGGAGAGGACAGGTATTCGGCGGCGATGTGTTCGGCAGCGGGGAGATCCACCGGCGTGGTCGTTCGGGTGGGGTAGGCGTGGACTTCCATGGTGCGGTGGCGGGATCGAGCGGCGATCGACCGCCTGCTCCTTTCGTCGTTGCTGTGCAAGAAGATACGCCGCCCGCGAGTGTCTCAGTCGAACTGGACCGTGGCGAGCATGGCGCGGGCCAGTTCCTCCGGGTTCGTCGAGTCGGCCAGCGTGGAGTCCGTGAGCGCGCCCTCCCGCCACAGTGCGGCGAAACCGTGCACCAGCGACCAAGCCGCCAGCTGAGTGGCGCGTTCGCGCCCGTCGGTGCGCTCGGGTCGGAGGTCGGCGACGCCGGAACGCAGCGCCGCGCCGGAGCGGGTGCGCGCGGCGCGGAGCTCGGGATCGTCGGCGCGCAGCAGGTCGCGGCGGAACATCACGTCGAAGTGTCCGGGATGGTTCAGCGCGAAACGGACGTACGCGACCGCGACGTCGCGGAAATCCGGCCCGGCACTGTCGAGTTCGGCGCCGAGCAGGTCGTAGCCCTCGGTCGCCAACGCGGTGAGCAACCCGGCGCGATCGCCGAAGTGGTGCGCGGGCGCGGCGTGTGAGACGCCCGCACGTCGCGCGAGTCCGCGCAGCGAGATCGCGTCGACGCCGTCCGCGGCGATCTGCTCGGCCGCCGCGGTCAGGATCGCGGTGCGTAGGTCGCCGTGGTGATAACCGCTCTTCGCCATACCCCGATAGTGGCCGACAATCTTGTCGTTGACAAGTTCGGCGGTCGTCCTTAATCTTGCCACTGTCAAGATTGGTTCGTCGTAATCCCCAGGGAGATACTCATGGCCCCCCTCGTCGTCCTCGCCGTCGTCACCGCGCTGGCCCGCCTCATCGGCCTGCTCGGCGAGATCGCATGGCTCGCTTCGTGGTCCGACGCCGTTCGTCTCGGTCTCGCCGCCATGTTCGCGCTGACCGCGGGCGCGCACTTCCAGCAACCGCGCCGCTCGGCGCTGATCGAGATGGTGCCGCCCCGGCTGCCTGCCGCCCCGGCGCTGGTCACGCTCACCGGCGTACTGGAGATCGCGGGCGCTGTCGGCCTGTTGATCCCGGCTACGGCGGACCTGGCGGCGGCGGGTCTCGCCGCGTTGCTGCTGGTGATGTTCCCCGCCAATGTGCGGGCAGCGCGACGGGGTGTCGGCGTCAAGACGATGCCGCTGCCGCTGCGGACCCTCGTGCAGGTGGTGTTCCTCGGCGCAACCGTCCTGGTGATCGCCGGCTAGTACGAATTCCACTGCCGCGCTGCGACTCTGACCGAGATTGCCGATGTCCGGCGGGATTCGAGCGGCACCGCCCGGCTGCGCCGGACCGGGCGGCGCGAGGAAGGATGGAGCCATGTCCTTCACGATTACCGATGGGGTCGCCTGGGCGATCATCGGATCGCTGATCCTGGTGCTCGCCGGTAGATTCCTCCTTGTCCGCGACACCGTAATCGATTACCTCGTGAATCGGTTGCTGCTGTGCAGCTTGCTCACGCTGCTGCTGTACCGCTGGTCGAAGACGGGGCCGTTCGCTGGGGTGGTGGAGCAGCTCGCGATCGGATGTGTGGTGCTGTCGACCACCTATCTCCTCGGCATCGCGCGTCTCGAGGGGCCGAACGAGGACATGAGCCGGGTCCGGCGGCGCGAGCGGCGCTACTGCGCGATCGCACTGGCGTGTACCGCGGCGATTCTCTTCGCCGGGTGGTCGGCCGACGCGGAGGGTCTGGCCCTGGATTTCGGAATCGGTTGGCAGGGCTTCCTTTTCTTCCTCTCCTTCAGCGTGCCGATCACCGCCAACACGGTCCTGTTCGCTATCCGCGGGATTCGGGAGCTGCAAACCGGGAGCCGTGAAGCAGTCGAGAAGCTGGTCGCGCTCGCGCTGGTCGCCGTCGACGTCTTCTCCTGGACGAGTCAGCTGCTGTGCGTGTCACAGCTCGTGTTCGGGCGACCCGATCTGGGGCCACACTTGCCCCGTGTCGAATGGACCTTCACCGTGTGCATCGCCGCCAACGGTGTGCTGCTAGCACTGCCCCTGGCTACCGCATTGGGTGAGGCGGCCGGGCTGGACGCAGCGGGCCGCTCCCGCCGCAGGCTGCGCGTGCTGTGGCGCGACCTGACCGAGGCGGTTCCCGAAATCGTGATGCCGCCGGGTGTCGGCACCGGCAGCCACGGCCGGTTGTTCCGGATGACCGTGGAGATCCGCGATGCCATCCTCCACCTCGGGCCATACCTACCTCCAGTCCACGATGAAGGGGACGACCTGCGTGGTGGCCACGGTGAACTCGATCGATTCGCGCATCGGCTGGCGCTGGCGACCGCCGCGCGCAAGTCGGGTGCGCAGCCCGGAAACCCAAGGGGCGCAGAGCTACTCGAGCTACCCGCCCGGGACTTCGACGCCGATCTGCGCCAGCTGCGTGAGCTGTCTCGCGCTTGGGTGAGAATGCGGTCCTCGAGAATGCCCGCCGACGAAAGCGCCCGGCCGACCCTGTCCCCCCCTCCTAGGACAGGCCCGGCCGGGCTGAAATAAACAATGCCTTGGGGGTCTTGACAGCGGCTTAAAGGGGACTTAAAAGGGGTTAGGTGCGGGAGCGGGGGAGTTGGGTGAGGAACTCGGCGTTGGTCTGCGTCTGGCGCAGGCCCTCCAGCAGCAACTCGGTGGCGTGATTGCCGTCGACCGCGGCGAGGGTGCGGCGCAGCTGGTGGGTCGCGGCGAGTTCGGTGGGGGTGAGCAGGAGTTCTTCCTTGCGGGTGCTGGACTGGGCGATATCGACGGCGGGGAAGACGCGGCGGGCCGCGGTGGCGCGGTCGAGTTTGAGTTCGGCGTTGCCGGTGCCCTTGTACTCCTCGAAGATCACCGTGTCGGCAAGCGAACCGGTTTCCACCAGGGTGGTGGCGACGATGGTGAGCGAACCGCCGTTCTCGAAATTGCGTGCGGCCCCGAGGAATCGCTTGGGGAGGGCGAGGGCGGCGGCGTCGACGCCGCCGGAGAGGACGCGGCCCGAGGTGGGGGCGGCATTGTTGTAGGCGCGGGCGAGGCGGGTCAGCGAGTCGAGCAGGACCACCACGTCGCGACCGGTTTCGGCGAGGCGTTTGGCGCGTTCGACGGCGAGTTCGGCCAGCGCGATCTGATCACGGGGCGGGCGGTCGAAGGTGGCGGCGGCGACGTCGGCGGGAACGGTGCGGGCCAGGTCGGTGACCTCTTCCGGCCGCTCGCCGACGAGCACGAGAAGGAGCTCGCATTCGGGGTGGTTCTTGGCGATGCCGTGCGCGATGGCTTGCAGCACCGAGGTTTTGCCCGCCTTGGGCGGCGCGACGACGAGGGCGCGCTGACCCTTGCCGATGGGCATGACAAGGTCGGTGACGCGGGTGGTCAGCTCGTGCGGCTCGGTTTCCAGGCGCAGGCGCTGATTGGGGTAGAGGGGGATCAGATCCTCGAAGACGGGTCGCTTGCGCGCGCTGCCGGGGCTCTGGCCGTTGACGGTCTCGACGCGGACGAGCGGGTCGCGCTTCGCGCCGCGCTGCCCGGACTGTGCCGCACCGGTGACGAAATCGCCTCGGCGTAAGCCGTTTTCGCGGACGAGCCGGGGCGGCACGTGCAGGTCGTCGTCCCCGGGGAGGTATCCGTCGACGCGCAAGGTGGCTGTTGCGCCGACGATGTCGAGAATGCCGGCGACCGGTCGTTCGGCGTATTCGGCGCTGGTCTGGTGAGAGTTGTTGTCTTTCATGATGTTTCCTTACTGGGATAAGTGATGCGGTGGCGAAAGCCATGAGTGCGGAAGAGATCCGGTAAACCGCGATACCGTTCGGCGCGGCGGGCCGGTTCGGGTGATGGGTCCCGTTCGTCGCGAATCCGAGATCGCGGAAAAGGGGAGTTCGGAGTCGTCCGTGGGAGGAGTATCTACAACCACGAGGGCGACAGCGCCGAGGGTACCCGCCGCGCATCGATCAGCGCAAGGATGAACCTGCCCGGCATGCGCTCCGTACCCGTTTGTGACCGGCCTTGTGCTCAGCCACAGACGGGAGGTCCATCATGCCCGCACTCGAGCCGTTCTACCGGGACGTCCAATCGCACTACGACGTATCCGACGATTTCTACCGGTTGTTCCTCGACCCCTCGATGACTTACAGCTGCGCCTACTTCGAGCGCCCCGGTATGAGCTTGGAGCAGGCACAGCTGGCCAAGATCGACCTCGCGCTCGGCAAGCTCGGCCTGCGGCCGGGACTGCGCCTGCTCGACATCGGATGCGGTTGGGGCGCAACGATGTTCCGCGCGGCGCAGCAGTACGGGGTGGCGGTCGTCGGGCTGACGCTGAGCCGCAATCAGTACGACCACGTGGTGGCCGAGATCGAGCGGCTCGGGCTGCCCGAGGTCCAGGTCCGCCTACAGGGTTGGGAGGAGTTCGACGAACCGGTGGACCGGATCGTCAGCATCGGCGCCTTCGAACATTTCCGGCGGGAGCGGTACGCGGCGTTCTTCGAGCGCTGCTACCGGATGCTGCCCGACGAGGGAAGGATGCTGCTGCATACGATCGTCGGCTTCACGCTCAACGACCTGCGCCGGATGAATATTCCCTTCACGCGGGACGACGCGCGGTTCAGCCTGTTCATCAGGAAGGAGATCTTCCCCGGCGGGCAGCTGCCGCGACCAGCGGAGGTCACCCGGTTCGCGGGGCAGGCCGGACTCGGCACCGAACGAATCCAGCCGCTGCAGGAGCACTACGCGCGGACCCTCGATCTCTGGGCGGCGGCGCTGGTGGCCAACCGCGAACGCGCGGTGCAGCTCACCTCCGAGGAGGTGTACGCCCGCTACCTGAAGTACCTGACCGGCTGCGGGGCGCATTTCCGCTGCGGGCACGTCGACGTCATGCAGTTCACGATGGTGAAACTGGGCTTATAGGACGGCCTGGGTCTGGGTCACCTTGGCGACGAGTTTGTCCGCGTCGTCGCGGATTTCCGTCTCGACGACGATGAACGAGCGGCCCGCGTGCAGGGGGCGTGCGGTGGCGACGGCGTGGCCGGAGCGCACGGCGCGCACGAAGTTGGACTTCGACTCCACCGTGGTGGTGCCCTGCTTGCCCTCGGGCAGATTGAGGAACGCGCACACCGCGCCGGTCGCGTCGGCCAGCGACATCAGCACGCCGCCGTGCAGCATGCCGCCGAGCGTGCACAGCGACTCGTCCCAGGCGATCCGGCTGCGCACCAGCTCGGGGCCGTGCTCGAGCACCTCGATGCCGAGGCGCTCGGTGAACGGCATGGACTGGTGGAAGAGCTTGGTGCCGGTCTCGTCGATCATGGCGACCATGCTGCCGGGCGGTGGCGCGCCGGTCGATTACCTCAGGGGTAATCGGCGTCGATCCGTGTGTGCTTGGCGGGAATCCGCGCTCCGGTCTCGCGCGGCGGTCAACCCATGCGGGCGACCACCGCGTTCGGCAGATGGGGCAGTACGACATCCACCAGCCGCCACGGCCAGCCGGGCACGCAGGCCCGCGTCTGTTCCCGCTCGATCGCCCGCACCATCGCGGCAACGCCCTTGTCCAACGGCGCGAGCATGCGGGCGTCGCCCGCCTTGTCGGCCATGTCCGTCGCGATGAATCCGGGCAACAGCGTGGTGACCGCGATGGGGGATTTCGCCAATTCCGCCGCCAGGCCCTCGCCCAGCGCGGCCAGCCCGGCTTTGCTGGCGGAGTACGCGGCCTTCTTCCTCGGCAGTCCGCGCACCGCGCTCATCGACGACACGAGCACCAGATGTCCGGAATTCTGCGTGCGGAAGATCTCCATCGCGGCCTCCACCTGGGCGAGCGCGCTCACGAAGTTGGTGGTGGCGGTGGCGAGGTTGGCGTCGGCGCGACCGCTGCCGATCACCGCGCCTTTGCCGAGTCCCGCGTTCACGATCACCCGGTCGAGTCCGCCCAGTTCGTCGCGCAGTTCGCCGAATACGCGCGGCACGGCGGCGTGATCGTCCACGTCGAGCGCGCGAAGGGCGACGGTGATGCCCGGGTGCGCGGCCGTCAGTTCGGTGCGCAGGTCTTCCAGCAGCTCCAGCCGTCGTGCGCAGAGCGCCAGATCGCGCCCCTTGGCCGCGAAGTCCCTTGCCATGCCCGCGCCGAGGCCGGCGCTCGCGCCGGTGATCAGAATCTTGGTCCTCGTCATGCGGCCGACCTTAACGCGGGCGACCGCGAGGAGTCCGCCGCCTGCGGGACCTCGGTCCTTGGATCAGAAGCCGGACGAACCGGTCGGGGGCAGCTGCGACACCCTCCGCCACGCGCCGCAGTTCACGGTTTTGAAGGCGACATCGGTCGGCTTGATCTCCGCGCGGACCGGGCTCAGCCGGGTGAAGTTGTTGCCGATGATGTATTGCATGTTCGTGTTGTCGCCCTCGACCTTCCACAGCCTGCGCCAATCGCAGCCATAGGCGAGGTCGGGAGTTCCCGGCGCTTCCCAGACTCCGGGGAGGATGTCGACGCCGACCATGTAGAGGCCGTCGCCCGGCATCACGGTGGCGGGCTCGGCGGCCGCGGTTCCTGCTCCGAACAGGGTCGCGGCGGACGCCATCGCCCCCGCGATCACTAGCATGCGCATGCGCTTCTTCTCCTCGGTATCGACGCCCTGGCTGGACGGCTGACCTGCGAAGATCCCCGCATCTTCGTGGCCAGATCTACCAGAGTCGTCCGCCGGAGAGGGGGTATTCGATCGATTTCCGTCAGATGCGCGCGCTGTTCGCATGAATCCGCCGTAATCGCCGATCGCTGATGTCATCGGACCGGGCGGCCGCGATATCGATGGTGTGAGAGGTATTCGGCCGTTGCGCGCGCTCACGGAGCGGCGGCGAACGTGTGGCGCCCATTGCGCGGGCCTGTGCACCGAAGACGGTTTGGCTGAGGTGCTTGCCGCCGATCGCGGCCTGCTGCACTGGCGTGCGCTCCGTGGTCTCGGGGACGCGGGCGTGGCCGAGCATGCGGTGCAGGAGACGTTGCTGCGGGCCTGGCGTTCCTGTGCCCAGTTCGACGCGCGCCGCGGCAGTGTGCGCACCTGGCTGCTGGCGATCGAGCGCAACGTCATCATCGATATCGCCCGTGCCCGCGCGGCGCGGCCGTTCGACACGGCGTGGGACGAACTCAGCGAGATCGCCGCGACGCCCGTCGCAGACCCCGATTTCGTGGACGGACTCGTCGACGGACTGCTGGTCGCCGAACTGCTGTCCCGGCTGCCCTCGGCCCAGCGCGAGGCGGTCGTCGAGGTGATCCTGCGCGACCGCGCGTACCGGGAGGTGGCCGCCGACTTCGGTGTTCCGGTCGGCACCGTGAAGACGCGCGTGCACTACGCGCTGCGATCGCTGCGGCAGCTCCCGCAGGGCGCCTGACCCGGGCGGCGATCGGGTGACCGGTCCCTCTACCGTGTTCGGCAGTGCCCGAACCAGGTGGGAGATCGACCGATGAAACCCGAAGACCGTGGTGAGCTGCGCATCGATCGGCGGACCGCGCTGGCGGGCGCCGGTGCGGCCGCCGCTGCCGTCACCGTCGCCGCGTGCGCGCCCGCCAAGCCGTCCGCGAGCGAAGTCGCGCCAGGCACCGAGGTCGCGAAGGTGGCCGACGTGCCGGTCGGCGGCGCGGTCATCTCGAGCGGCACCGTGGTGACCCAACCGCAAGCCGGTGTGTACCAAGGATTCTCGGCCGCCTGCACGCACCTCGGATGCTCGGTGTCGAAAATCGAGCGCGACACCATCGTTTGTCGCTGCCACGGCAGCGCCTTCCGCTTCGACGGCACCGTGGCCACCGGCCCCGCCGAACGACCCCTCGCGCCGCGCCCCGTTCGCGTCGACGGCGACCGCATCGTCACCGCCTGACGAACGCTGCTGCGCGGAAGCTGTATCCGTCTGCGCGGCGGTCGACAAGGTATTGCTGATACTTCTGACCAGGTGAGATTGCTTTGTCGGCCTTGGTAACAGTTCGATAACTGTCCTTGCTTCGCTGAGTGGCGCGTTGCAAGAGTGGACCACTGGGTTTGGTGTTACTAATGGGAAGGGAGGGGTGCTCCGTCCCGGGGCGCCGACCGAACATGAAGCCAAGCATCATCAAGGCCGGTATCTCCACCACCGTCACGGCCGCGGTGACCGCGACGCTCGCCGGGTTCGTCCCCGGAACCGCGACGGCCGTTCCCGTACCGGATGTGACGGGCAAGCTCGCAGGCAGAACGGTTTTCCTCGACCCCGGCCACCAAGGGGCGGACCACGCCGAGAACCTCGGCAGGCAGGTGGTCAACGGCCGTGGCGGCACCAAGGACTGCCAGACCACCGGCATGACCTCCGTCAACGGCGTACCGGAACACACCATCAACTGGAACGTCGCCCAGCTGGTCAAGACCTCGCTGGAGAGCTTCGGCGCGCGGGTGGTGCTCAGCCGCCAGGACGACAGCGGCTGGGGCGGCTGCATCGACGAACGGGCCCGCGCGGCCAACGACTCCGGCGCCGCGGTGGCGGTGAGCATTCACGCCGACAGCGCGCCGTCCGCGTTCCGCGGCTTCCACCTGATCGTCCCGCAGCTGCCGGTGCCCGACGCCAAGGTCGACCAGGTCCAGTCCGGACCCGGCTTGGCCGCGACGAGGTCGGTCCGCGACGCGTACCTGGGTGCAGGATTCCCCGCGGCGACCTACGCCGGGGTGCAGGACGGACTCCAGACGCGATCCGATATCGCGGGACCGGCGCTGACCACCGTGCCGAACGTGTTCGTCGAAATGGGCAACGGCGCGAACGCGGAGGACGCCGCGCTGCTGGAGAGTCCCGACGGACAGCTGAAGCACGCCGTCGCGATCACCACCGGCCTGGTGAGCTACCTGCTCGCCGCTCCGCCCGCGGCGAGCGGATCGGCCGCCGACCAGCCCGCGTCCGTGCCCGGTCAGGGTGTTCCGGCGCAGTCCGCGCCGAATGCCGACGGCTCGACCGCGAACGGCGGCTCGACACCGAACGGCGCGGCACAGAGCGCGCCCGGCGGAACGACACCGGGCACCCCCAACGGCTCGGCGCAAAGCGTTCCCGACCCCACCGCGCCGCAGGGGGAAACCCTCCAAGGGATGTCTCCCGGCGTCAGGTCCGCTCCGGGCAGTCAGCCGATGCCGGGCAGCCAGGCGAGCCCCGGCACCCAGACGAGCCCGGGCAACCAGCTGACGCCGAACAACCCGGCGACACCGGGAACCTCTGCGCTGCCCGGTACCCAGTCGACGCCGAACGCCGAGTCCAACTCGGAATCCAGCACTCTCGGCGTCCTGGCGACCACCGTGCTGGAAATGCTCATGCCGCTGGCCCGGGCGCTCGGCATGGACAACACCGCGATCACCACGGAGCTGATCAACCTGGCCTACACCCTGGCGAGCAAACTGTTCGGCCCCGCGCGCTAGTCGTCACGCCACCGGACGCCGCCCGATTCACCGGGCGGCGTTCGGCCGTTTTCGCGCCGTCGCGCGCCACACTAGGGTGGTCCGGGTGGCTGACCGGATTCCTGTGCTGATCGTCGCCGGCTTTCTCGGTTCGGGGAAGACCACCCTGCTCAACCACCTGCTACGCAACAATCGCGGCACCCGGATCGGGGTGGTCGTCAACGACTTCGGTGCCATCAACATCGATTCCATGCTCGTCGCCGGGCAGGTCGACGCGATGGTCTCGCTCGGCAACGGCTGCGTCTGCTGCGCGGTCGACGTCACCGAGCTCGACGAGCTGTTCACCCGGCTGGCGCAGCCGCGGGCGAACATCGACGTCATCGTGGTCGAGGCCAGCGGGCTCGCCGAGCCGCGCAACCTCATCCGGATGGTGGTCGGCAGCGACAATCCGCGCATCCGTTACGGCGGTCTGGTCGAGGTGGTCGACGCCGAACAGTTCCCCGTCACCAGCGAACGGCACCCGGAACTGCTGACTCATCTGCGCCTGGCCGACTTGGTGGTGGTCAACAAGGCCGACCGGGTCGCCGCGACCGAGCTGGACACGTTGCGCGGCGAGCTGGCCGACCTGGTCGGCGCGGTGCCGGTGTACGCGACGACCCGCGGACGCATCGATCCCGGCCTGTTGTTCGACGAGCCGTTGCGCGCGACCCCGCGCGTCGCCGAGCAGTTGAGCTTCGACGAACTGCTCGCCGACCACGACCACGACCACGACGACGAGCACCGCCACCTGCACGACGACTACACCAGCGTCTCCTTCACCAGCGAACGGGAATTGGATCCCCGCAGGCTGATCGGCTTCCTCGAGGACCCGCCGCCCGGCCTGTTCCGCGCCAAGGGCTTCGCGGCCTTCGGCGTCGCGGCCGAGCGCAGGAAGTTCGTGTTGCACATGGTCGGCAGGCACATCGTCTTCGAACCGGGCGCGTGGCGTCGCGGCGAACCGCGCACCAGCCGGCTGGTGCTGATCGGGGCGGGCATGCCCGCCGACACCGCCCTGTCGCGCCTGCGCGAGACCGTGCACACCGATGACGATTTCCTCGACGAGCAGGCGATGCTCGGGGTGTGGCGCTACACCCCGCACTGAGGCGCCGCACATTGGCGCGTTTTGCCCGAAGGTGGCGCGTTCGGCGCTTTCGCGGCGGCCGCGTTGTCGGAAGACTGGCTGCACGCCCGCCGTGTCGGGGACGGCGCCATGCGCCGCGCACGGCGTCGGTCCAGAACCGTGATCGACCGTATCTTTGTGCGACCGAGGGGAGAGTTCGGTGTCCGAGACGTGGGAGAGCGCCACCGCTTACGTAATCGCCGCGCTGGAGGGCAAGGGGACAGCCACCCGCGACGATTTCGACGTACCGGCGATCGTCGCTGCCACCAGAGACATCGCCGAGAGCTGGGATTTCCGGATCATCGAGGACGCCACCTTCTGGCGTATCGCGGCCAGCTTCCTGCGCGTGTGAGGTATCAGTCGAACAGCTCACACCGGTGCGCGTGCTCGGCGACGCCCCAGCGGCGCGCCGCGCGGCGCATCGATCCCGCGTCGGAGTAGCCGAGCAGTTGCGCCTGCCGCGCCTTGCTCAGCGAACCCGCCGCGCTCGCCTGCCGCAATCGGGCGTCGCGCGCCCGGTCGAGTTCCTTGCGCCACGTCGTCCCGGCCTCCATGAGCCTGCGCTGCAAGGTGCGCGGGCTGGTGGCCAGCCGCCGCGCGACGCGGTTCAGCGAGGCATCGCCCGCGTCGAGCGCGTCGGCCAGCGCCTCGGCCACCCGCCGCGGCCAGGCCGAGGGCAGCGGCGGTGGCGGTGGGAGGGCGTCGGCCAAGGGGCGCAGGATCTTCGCCAGCACCGGGTCGGCGGTGGTCAGCGGGAGGTCCATGTCGGAGGAGCGGAAGGTCATCGAGTCGACCGGAGCGTCGAATTCGATGGCGGCCGTACCGAATACCTCGACGTAGGGGCGATGATCGGGGGGCGCCTGCTGGCGCAGCGCGACCCGGACCGGCGCGAGCGGTTCGCGCACCACCCGGCGGGCCCTGCTCAGCACCGCGCCCAGACCCCACAGCTGGGTCAGGTCACGTCCCACGCCCTCGCCGTCGATGATGTCGAGGTAGAGCGTGGTCTCGTGCTCGTTCTCGACGCGCAGGTCGAACCGGTGGTTGGTGGTGACCGCGGAGACGTACGGTCCGCAGGTCGCCAGCCCTGCGCCCAGGGTGGGCGCCGTCGAGAACAGGTAGTCGTACAGTCCGAGACTCGTGAGTTCGTAGCGCCTGGCCACCTGCAACGCCACCGCGGGATCGCCGAGCGCGTGCGCGCCGAGTTCCCACAGCCGGGAGAAGGTGTGGCTCGGCAGGTGCATGTCGTCGCCCGCCATCGTCCATTCCGGTAGTCCGGTCTCCCGGATCAGCTTCTCCCGATCGGCTCCCGCAGCGGTGAGCTGCGAGATGACGAAACGATGCAGCAAAACCTGGTCGGTCCCCACGCGTCCTCCAACCGCACATCCGGATGAACAACTCTGCGCGAGAACGCTAACGGCGACCTGTTCGATCCGTCGTCGTATTCACATCACGAGATGATTACCCGCAGGCGTTGACCCACTCCGACATGCCGTCGGCGAACAACTGCCGCTTCCAGATCGGCACCTCGTGCTTGATCCGGTCCACCAATTCCGCGCAGGCAGTGAAGGCTTCGGCCCGGTGCGGGGCGGCCACCGCGACCACGATGGCGAGATCGCCGACGGTCAGCGCGCCGACCCGGTGCACCGCGGCCACCGGAAGACCGGTTGACGCGGCCGCCGCGGCGCAGCAATTGCGCAGGAAACGCTCGGCTTCCGGATGCGCCGAGTATTCCAGCGCCGAAACGGCCTGACCGCCATCGTGATTGCGCACCTTGCCGGTGAACACCACGACCGCGCCGTGTTCCGGGCCGGTGACCGCGGCCTCCACCTCGGCGGGGTCGAGCGGCTGGTCGCTGATGCGGGCCACCCGCACCGTGGTCTCAGACGTGGTCATGATCGCCGCCTCCGGCTACTTGTGCGAGCAGATGATCGAGGAGCGGTTCGAGCACGGCGATACCGTCCTTCACACCGCCCGGCGAACCGGGCAGATTCACGACGACCGACCGGCCCGCCAGGCCCGCGACGCCGCGGCTGAGCGCGGCCAGCGGGAACTTCGCGGTGCCGCGCTGGCGGATCGCCTCGGCCACGCCGGGCAATTCGCGGTCGAGCACGGCCAGCGTCGCCTCGGGGGTGGCGTCGGTGGGAGACGCGCCGGTGCCGCCGGTGCTGATCACCAGCGACGGCGCGAAACGCAGCGCGTCGGCCAGGCCGACGCCGATCTCGGCATCGGCGTAGACGAGCGGTCCGCGCACCGAGAAGCCGAGGCCGGTCAACCAGTCCGCGAGCACGGGACCGGTGGTGTCCTCCCAGATGCCCGCCGCCGTGCGGGTCGACGCGACGAGCACGACCGCGGACCGATCGTCGCCTCCGGGTTGTTCGACGGGGCGAATGCCGGTCTCCGGCTTCGGCTCCGGCGTGCGCGGCCGCTCCCAGTGACCGCGCTTGCCGCCCTCCTTGGTCAGCAGCCGGACGCCGTCGAGCGTCGCCGCCGGGTCGACCGCCTTCACCATGTCGTGCAGGGTGAGCCCGGCGACGGCGACCGCGGTCAGCGCCTCCATCTCCACACCGGTCGGCCCCTTGGTCTTCGCGGTCGCCTCGATGGTGATGGCGGTGTCGGTGAACCCGAACTCCACCTTCACCGACGACAGCGCCAGCTGATGGCACAGCGGAATGAGTTCGGAGGTCTTCTTGGCGCCCGCGATCCCGGCGATCCGCGCGGTGGACAGCACATCGGCCTTGGGCAGGTCGTCGGCCCTGACCAGCGCGACGACCTCCGCGGTGGTCTGCAACACGCCTGCCGCCACGGCGATGCGCGCGGTGTCGGACTTCGCGCTCACATCGACCATGCGGGCGCGACCTTCCCGGTCGACATGGGACAACTCGCTCATGCCTGCGCCTCGCCGGCGCTCGGCTCCGGCATGCGCGAGGCACGCTGCCACATGATTCGCTCGCTCATGAGATCCAGCCTGGCACAGTGCCGAGGCGCCGCGCGCACCTGCTCACAATTCGCGCACCCGCACCGGCGATCCCGCCGCCAGCTCGGTCGTCTCGGCGGGGATGTCGATCAGCACATCGGCCCATGCCATGCCCGCGATCAGGTGGGAGCCGGCGCCGGAGGCGGGTTCGACGCCGCCCTCGGTGAGCCGTCCGCGCAGGAACTGCCGCCGACCGGCGGGGGAGCGCACCGCAGCGCGCAGCGGCAGCTCGCTCGTGCGCACCGGCGGCAAACCGGACAGGTGCCGCAGCATCGGCCTGGCGAACACCTCGAACGACACCATGGTGCTCACCGGATTGCCGGGGAAGCTGAGCACCGGGACGCCGTCCAGCACCGTCAGCCCCTGCGGCCCGCCCGGCTGCACGGCGACCGAACCGAACAGCCCGCCCTGCGCGGCGAGCACGTCCTTGACCACCTCGAAATCGCCCTTGGACACCCCGCCCGAGGTGAACACCAGATCGGCGGAACGCGTTGCGGCGGAGAGCAAGCGGCGGAACACCGCGGGATCGTCGGTGCTGTGCTCGACCGAGACGACCGCCACTCCGTTGGCCGCGAGCGCCGCGGCGAGCGCGATGCCGTTGGAGTTGTAGATCTGCCCGGGCCGCAGCGGCTTGCCCGCGGGGACCAGTTCGTCGCCGGTGGTGACGACCGCGGCGCGCACCGGCCGGAAGACCGGCACCGTCGGCACCCCGACCGCCGCGAGCGCGGCGATGTGCCGCGGCGTCAGCGCGACGCCCGCGGGCACGAGAAGCGCGCCCGCGCGCACGTCGGTGCCCGGCTCGCGGACGAATTCGCCTGCGCCACGGCCGCGTTCGATGGTGACGATGCTGCCGTCGGTCCGCGTGTCCTCCACCGGGACGACGCAGTCCGCGCCTGGCGGGATCGGCGCGCCGGTCATCACCTTCAGCGCCGCTCCGGTGGGCAGCGGGGCCTGTCCCGGCTGACCCGCGGCGACGACACCGGCCAGCGGCAGCGTCACCGGAGCGACCGCCACATCGTCGGCGCGCACCGCGTAGCCGTCCATCGCCGAATTACGGAACACCGGCAGGTCGATCGGGGAGCGGATGTCGGTAGCCAGCTTGCGGCCCAGCGCGGCGGGCACCGGGACGGAGTCGACCGGACGCGCCGCGAGTGGGCGCAGCAGCTGTTCGATGCTGTCGCGATACTCGTCGACGGACCGTGCCGAGGCGCTGGCTGGCCGAGAATTCATAGCGGAGAGCTTAGTGGGGGTTTTTCATCTCACGCCCTGACATGCTCGTTTGTGAGATCGGCCGAACCGGGCGCTGCCCGTGGTTCCGTGCGCCCGACGGGTCATACTGGAAGCGTGACATTGGTCGAGATGGGCATGCCCGCCGTGCGATCAGGGCGCCCCTCGCTCGACGGACGCCCCGACACGCCTTGGCTGGTCGACCGCTTCGGGCGGGTGGCCCGCGATCTGCGGGTCTCGATCACCGAGAAGTGCTCGCTGCGCTGCACTTACTGCATGCCGGAGGAGGGGCTGCCGCCGATTCCGAAGGACGAACTGCTGACCGTCGACGAGATCGCGCGGTTGGTGGTGCTCGCCGTCGAACAGCTCGGCGTGCGCGAGGTGCGGTTCACCGGCGGCGAACCGCTGCTGCGCCGGGATCTGGAACAGATCATCGCGGGCTGCCACGAGCGGCTGCCCGGCATCCCGCTGGCCATGACCACCAACGGCGTCGGTCTCGAACATCGCGCCAGCGGGCTCGCCGCGGCCGGATTGAGCCGGGTGAACGTCTCGCTGGACACCGTGGACCGCGACGGCTTCGCCAAGCTGACCCGCCGCGACCGCTTGGACTCGGTGCTGGCAGGCATCCGCGCCGCCCGCGCCGCCGGGCTGGCTCCGCTCAAGGTGAACGCCGTGCTCATGCGCGAAACCCTCTCCGGCGCGGCGGATCTGCTCCAGTGGTGCCTGGGCGAGGAGTGCGAGCTGCGGTTCATCGAGGAGATGCCGCTGGACGCCGACCACGAGTGGGCGCGCGCCAACATGGTGACCGCTGCCGAACTGCTCGACGTGCTCGGCGCCCGGTTCACGCTCACCGAGGCCGGTCGCGCCGATCCCTCCGCGCCCGCCGAGAAGTGGTTGGTCGACGGCGGCCCGGCCACGGTCGGCATCATCGCCACCGTGACGCGCAAGTTCTGCGACACCTGCGACCGCACCCGGTTGACCGCCGACGGCATGCTGCGCTCCTGCCTGTTCAGCGACCAGGAGTTCGATCTGCGCGAGGCCATGCGGTCCGGCGCGGACGACGCCGAACTGGCCACCATCTGGCGCGGCGCGATGTGGAACAAATGGGCGGGACACGGCATCGACGCCGAGGATTTCGTCCCGCCGGAACGCACGATGGGAGCCATCGGTGGTTGAGGTCCGTTATTTCGCCGCCATCGCCGATGCCGTCGGCAAGGATTCCGAGCGGATCGACCTGCCCGCCGGCGCCACGGTCGCCGATCTGCGCACCAGCCTGGCCGCCGCGTACGGCCCCGATCTGGACAAGATGCTCGGGGTCTGCGCCTACCTGATCGGCGACGAACTCACCCGCGACCCGTCCTCGGCGCTCAGCACCCGAGTCGACGTGCTCCCGCCGTTCGCGGGCGGATAACGGGCGGCGTCGTTACAGTCGAGCCGTGGTGCAGAGCAAGGCGAGCGATGTGGACGGCTACCTGGCCGAGCTGCCCGAGGCCCGCCGTCCGGCGGTGCACCGGCTGCGGGAGCTGTGCCAGGCGGAACTGAGCGGGTTCACCGAGGTCATGGCCTACAGCATGCCCTGCTACGAACGCGAGGGCGTCGGCGAGATCGCCTTCGCGAACCAGAAGCAGTACATCTCTTTCTATCTGTTGCGCACCGACGTGCGCGCGGCGTTCGCCGATCGGCTGGCCGGCCACGACATGGGCAAGGGCTGCCTGCGCTTTCGCAAGCCCGAGCTGATCGACTTCGACCTGGTCCGGGACCTGCTGCGGGCGACGGCGGCCACGGAGGGCGGGCCGGTGTGCTGAGTGCGCCGGAGATTTTCTCCGCCGCGATGTAGAGAACCCGGCGCGCGGTTCGTCGTCCGAGTAGAAGGGGTATCGGACCCCTCGAGACGAGGAAGGATCACGCGATGCACTACCTGGCGACATTGGTGGGACGCGAAGGCGGCGTGCAGCCCGGTACGGCGGAGTTCGACGCCGAGGTGGCGAAGTACGCGGCGTTCGACGAGCGCGCGGGCGATGCGGTGGCGGGCGGCGCGGCGCTGTACCCGTCCGCGTCCGCGATGCAGATCCGCCGCGAGGACGGACGGACGCTGATCACCGACGGACCGTTCGCCGAGCAGGCGGAGGTCGTCGGCGGGTTCTATGTGTTCGAGGCCGCCGACCTGGATGCGGTGATCGAGCTGGCGCGGCAGCTGCCCGCCGCGCAGGACGGGCAGATCGAGGTGCGGCCGATGGTCATGTGGTCGGCGCACGAGACGCCGCGCGCGGACTGGTGGCTGGCGCTGCTGTGGGAAGCGCCGGACGCGGTGATCGCGCCCGGCTCGCCCGAGTGGGACGCGGGGATGGCCGAGCACGAGCGATTCGGCGCGAAGTACGCGGCGGCGATCCGCGGCGGTGGTGCGTTGCAGCCGCCGTCCTCGGCGACCACGCTGCGGGTCCGCGACGGTGAACTGCTGCTGACCGACGGGCCGTTCGCGGAATTCGCGGAGGTGATCGACGGCGTGTATCTGTTCGCGGCGGCGGGCCGGGCGGAGGCGGCCGAGATCGCGGCCGCGATTCCCCTGGGCGAGCGCGGGCGCACCGAGGTGCGTCAGATCGTCGAACTGGACTGACGGTGACCGCGGGCCCGGCCACCGGGATCGACGCCGTCTATCGCGCCGAGTTCGGCCGGGCCCTCGCCACCGTGGCCAGGATGGTCGGTGACATCGCGCTCGCCGAGGACGCGGTGCAGGAGGCGTTCGCCGACGCGCTGCGCACTTGGCCCGAGCACGGCGCACCCGCGAATCCGGGCGCCTGGATCACCACCGCCGCCCGGCATCGAGCGCTGGACCGGTTGCGGCGCGAATCGGCGCGCGCGGGCAAGGAGCAGGACGCCGTCGCGGCGCGCGCGCCGATCGAGGAGGCCGACGTGTCGCCGGTGCTGGACGACCAGCTACGCATGATCTTCACCTGCTGCCATCCCGCGCTGTCGCAGCAGTCGCAGGTCGCGTTGACGCTGCGGCTGGTGTGCGGTTTGCGCACCGCGGAGATCGCCAGGGCCTTCTTGCAACCGGAACACACTGTGGCGCAACGCCTCTCCCGTGCGAAGGCGAAGATCAGGCAGGCCGGTATCCCGCTGCGCGTGCCGCAGGCGCACCTCCTGTCGGAGCGGATGCCCCCGGTGCTCGCGTGCGTGTATCTGGTGTTCACCGAGGGTTATTTCGCGACATCGGGTCCGTCGGCCGTGCGAGACGAGTTGTGCGACGAAGCGATTCGGCTCGGCCGGTTGCTGTGCGGGCTGCTGCCGGGCGAGCCGGAGGCGCGGGCACTGCTGGCGCTGATGCTGTTGCAGGACAGTCGGCGCGGGCAAAGGCGCACTGCGGAAGGCGATTTGGTTCCGTTGGAGGACCAGGACCGGTCCGCGTGGAATCACACGGCGATCGGGGCCGGGTTGGCCTGCCTCGTCTCGGCGGCGGCCGACGGCGGCGGACCGTATCTCGCGCAGGCGCGCATCGCTGCGGCGCACGCCACGGCTCCGAGCTGGGCGGACACCGACTGGAGCGCCATCGCCGACAGCTACGACGAGCTGCTGCGGTATTCCGCCTCGCCCGCAGTCCGGGTGAATCGAGCTGTGGCCGTTGGCTTTTCCCGCGGGTTCGACGCGGGACTCGCCGCACTCGACGAGGTGGCGGATGATCCCCGCTTGGCCGGGACCCATCTGATCCCGGCCACGCGGGCCGATCTGTTGCGCAGAGCGGGACGGCGGCGCGACGCCGCGGACAGCTACCGGGCCGCCCTGGACATCGCCGAGAACGAGCAGGTGCGGCGCTTCCTGGCGCGCCGTCTCACCGAAGTCGAGGCGGCCGAGTAGATCCCGGCGCACGCCCCGGTCTTCGGGACCGGGCGCCGCCGCCTTCGTGCCGGAGACGTTCCGTGCCGGGATTCGCCGTGCCGGAATGCGCTCAGCGCCACCAGGTGTCGAGCGGAGTCACCGGCACCGTGCGCTTGTGCCTGGTGTTGCGGAAGATCCTCTCCACCCGCTCGGCCACCTCGGGCGTGACGTCGTTGCCCTCGAGGTAGTCGTCGATCTCGCTGTAGCGCAGGCCGAGCGCCTCCTCGTCGGGGAGCGCGGGCCGGTCGTCCTCGAGATCCGCGGTCGGGACCTTGGACCAGATGCTGGCCGGCGCGCCGAGTTCCTGGAGCAGCGCCGCGCCCTGTCGCTTGGTGAGACCGGTCAGCGGGGTCAGGTCGACGCCGCCGTCGCCGTACTTGGTGAAGAAACCGGTGACGGCCTCGGCGGCGTGGTCGGTGCCGACCACGAGCAGGTTCTCCTCACCAGCGATGGCGTACTGGATCACCATGCGCTCGCGGGCCTTGATGTTGCCGCGCACGAAATCGCGCAGTTTGCTCACCTTCAGCGCGGACGCGGTCTCCGCCGCCACCGCATTGGCGCCGGGACGGACGTTGACCACCACGGCGCGGTCCGGCGCGATGAAGGTCATCGCGATCCTGGCGTCGACCTCGTCGGATTGCACGCCGTAGGGCAGTCGCACCGCGACGAAGGTGGCGTCGAAGCCGTCGGCCCGCAGTTCCTCGGCGGCCAGCTGGCACAACCGCCCGGTCAGCGCGCTGTCCTGGCCGCCGCTGATGCCGAGCACGAAACCTTTTGCGGGCGTTGCGCGCAGATAGTCCTTGAGGAAATCGATCCGGCGACGCACCTCGACCTTCGGTTCGATCGTCGGCTGGACGCCCAATTCGGTGATGATCTGTTCGCGCAGACTAGCCATGAGACGTCACTCTACTGGCGCGCCCGCCGGGACAACCCGGCGAACGAAGGCTTCCCAGTTGTCCCCGACGTGCCGCGCGCTGTATCCGAGGACATTGAACTGGTACATCAGCAGCGGCGCGCCGAGTACGGCGAGCAGACCGTCGGCGAGCAGCGGTACCTCTCCTGTCGCGCCCGCCTGCCGCAGCAGCATCGAGACATGCGCCTTGAGCAGGTTGTACGGCGCTCCGGTGTAGCGGTCCCCTGCCTCGCTCACCTCGGCGGCGCGATGCAGTTCGCCCTCGACCTCGATGTCCGATATCCGGGCGCGCCCGAACGCGATGAGCCGGTCCACCGGGGGCGCGCCCGGCCCGAGTGGCGGCGGCCCGAACATGAAGGCCGCTTGATACTTCTGCTCGGAGTGGTCGAGCAGCGCGCGCATCAGTCCGGAGCGACTGCCGAAGCGGCGGAACACGGTGCCTTTGCCGACGCCGGCCCGCTTGGCCAGCGCGTCCATCGTGAGGCCGTCGACGCCGTGGTCGCGGACCAAGTCCTGCGCGGCGTCCAGCAGCAACCGCCGATTGCGGGCCGCGTCTGCGCGTTCGGTGGGCTCGGCGGTCCCCGGCAAGGGCGCGCCGATACGCAGCAGCGGTCGCTCGCGCGTCGGTTCGCCGGGGGACGGTGTGGGGTAGTTCACAGCCCTCTCACGGTCTCGTGGGAAGTAATCGGACCGTAGTCCGGTTAGTGTCTGGTGAAAGTTCGGACACCACATTCAGTACACCAGGAGTCGCCATGGTTCAGACCCGCATCCTCGCTCTCGTCGGAAGCCTGCGCGCCGCGTCGATCAACCGGCAGCTCGCCGAGGCCGCCGTGCAGACCGCGCCGGACGGCGTCGAGGTGACGATCTACGAGGGTCTCGCCGACATTCCGTTCTACAACGAGGACATCGACGTTCCCGGCGCCGTTCCCGCCGCCGCGCAGCGCTTGCGCGACGCGGTCGCCGCCGCCGACGGCGTGCTCCTGGTGACCCCGGAATACAACGGCACGCTGTCGGCCGTGCTGAAGAACGCCATCGACTGGGCCTCGCGGCCGTACGGCGTCGGCGCCCTCCAGGGCAAGGCCGTCGCGGTCGTCAGCGCGTCCATCAGCGCGAACGCGGCGCAGTGGGCGCACGGGGACGCGGTCAAGGCGATCGGCGTCGCGGGCGGCAAGATCGTCGAGGCCGCGCACGCCCACTTCGGCGTGATCGGCGAGCGTTTCGGCGCCGTGCATCCGCGCGAGGACGCGGAGGCGCTCACTCAGCTCGGCGCCACGGTGCACCAACTGGCCGAGGCCGCGCGCGGGCAGCTGGTGTCCGCCTGACCGTTGTCCGGCGCCGCGCGCCGTCCTCCGTGGCCGCCCCCGCTCTCTTCCGAGGTGGGGGCGGTTTCGTGTTTCCAGTGTGTCGCGATGTCGCACAAGGGGTGGACGAGACAGCCGTGGCGGATGTGACAGAAGAGTTTGCTGGAAGGGCGCTACGGTACGGAATTGTGATCTGCACCACGGACGTGTCGGGTTGCGAATCGAGCGTCCTGGTACTTCTCCCGGTGGAATTACACCTGTGCGACTCGCAACATGTCGTGTTGTTTCAATCTGTCGGCCACTAGGTGTAGTGTCTTCGGTGCTGGAAGGCGGTACGAGACCCACCGCGAAAAGCTACCGCCCTCGGCGGCGCTAGCAGGGGTTTCGAGACCGGATCCAGGAGTTTGCGCAGCATACGTCGGATCACGCACTGCATACGGATCACCGGCCGTGGATCAGGCTCGCGGTGTGAGCTCAGGCCCGCAGGCGGAAGCCCGCGTAACCAGGCCGCGAACACCGCGCATCAGGCACAGGAGAGAGGGACTCTATGACCATCACCGTGTACACCAAGCCCGCTTGCGTCCAGTGCAATGCCACCTACAAGGCCCTCGACAAGGTCGGGGTGGACTACGAGGTCATCGACATCTCCGAGAGCGACGAGGCGCGTGACTACGTCATGGCCCTCGGTTACCTGCAGGCTCCGGTCGTCGTCGCGGGCGAGGACCACTGGTCCGGCTTCCGTCCCGACCGCATCAAGGCCCTCGCGGTCGCGGCGGCCTGATAGGCGCAAGATCTTCCTGTTCATCCGATGGGAGAGGAGAAGCGATGTCCGCAGGGACCGCGCTGGTCTACTTCTCCAGCGCCTCGGAGAACACGCATCGTTTCGTCGAGAAGCTGGGACTCCCGGCGACTCGCATACCACTGCACACCGCCGATTCGCTGCGCGTCGACGAACCCTACGTGCTGATCGTCCCGACCTACGGTGGCGGTCGGCACGTTCTGGGGGGTAACCGGTCCGACAAGGACTTCGTGCCGCGGCAGGTCGCCAAGTTCCTCAACGACCCGCACAACCGCGCGCTGCTGCGCGGCGTCATCGCGGCGGGAAACACGAACTTCGGCGATACCTACTGCTTTGCGGGAGAGGTGATCTCGCGCAAGTGCGGGGTGCCGTACCTGTATCGCTTCGAACTCATGGGAACCGCTGAGGACGTCGACCGCGTCCGAGAGGGATTGGGATTGTTTTGGCAACAGCAACGACAGCGCCTGCCGGAAAGACAGCTCGCTTAGAGCAGCCCCCGGTGCGCGGCGCCGACGCCACGGGTGAAGTACTCGACTACCACGCCCTCAACGCGATGCTGAACCTATACGGACCGGACGGCACGATCCAGTTCGACAAGGACCGCGAGGCCGCCCACCAGTACTTCCTGCAGCACGTCAACCAGAACACCGTCTTCTTCCACAACCTGGACGAGAAGCTGGACTACCTGGTCGACGAGAACTACTACGAGGCCGAGGTTCTCGAGCAGTACAGCAGGGCGTTCATCAAGAGCCTGTTCAAGCAGGCCTACGCGCACAAGTTCCGGTTCCCGACCTTCCTGGGCGCGTTCAAGTACTACACCTCGTACACGCTCAAGACCTTCGACGGCAAGCGCTACCTGGAGCGCTTCGAGGACCGCGTGTGCATGGTCGCGCTGACCCTGGCCGCCGGTGACGAGGTCCTGGCCCGCCAGCTGGTCGACGAGATCATCGACGGGCGTTTCCAGCCCGCCACCCCGACCTTCCTCAACTCGGGCAAGAAGCAGCGCGGTGAGCCGGTGTCCTGCTTCCTGCTGCGCATCGAGGACAACATGGAGTCCATCGGGCGCTCCATCAACTCGGCACTGCAGCTGTCCAAGCGCGGCGGCGGTGTCGCCCTGCTGCTCAGCAACATTCGCGAGCACGGCGCGCCGATCAAGAAGATCGAGAACCAGAGCTCGGGCGTCATCCCGATCATGAAGCTGCTGGAGGACTCGTTCTCCTACGCCAACCAGCTCGGCGCGCGACAGGGCGCCGGTGCGGTGTACCTGCACGCGCACCACCCGGACATCTACCGCTTCCTGGACACCAAGCGGGAGAACGCGGACGAGAAGATCCGCATCAAGACGCTCTCGCTCGGCGTGGTGATCCCCGACATCACCTTCGAACTGGCGAAGAAGAACGAGGACATGTACCTCTTCTCGCCGTACGACGTGGAGCGGATCTACGGCAAGCCGTTCGCCGACATCGACGTCACCGAGAAGTACTACGAGATGGTCGACGACAAGCGCATCCGCAAGTCGAAGATCAAGGCGCGCGAGTTCTTCCAGACCATCGCCGAGCTGCAGTTCGAATCGGGCTACCCGTACATCATGTTCGAGGACACGGTGAACAGGGCCAACCCGATCGCGGGCAAGATCACCCACTCCAACCTGTGCTCGGAGATCCTGCAGGTCTCCACCCCGTCGGAGTTCAACGACGACCTGTCCTACTCGAAGGTCGGCAAGGACATCTCCTGCAACCTGGGTTCGCTGAACATCGCCAAGTCGATGGACTCGCCGAACTTCGCGCAGACCATCGAGGTGGCGATCCGCGCGCTGACCGCCGTGTCGGACCAGACCCACATCTACTCGGTGCCGTCGATCGAACAGGGCAACAACCAGTCCCACGCGATCGGCCTCGGGCAGATGAACCTGCACGGATACCTGGCCCGTGAGCGGATCCACTACGGATCCGAAGAAGGCATCGACTTCACCAACATCTACTTCTACACCGTGGTCTACCACGCGATCCGGGCGTCGAACCTGATCGCCAAAGAGCGCGGCAGCTACTTCGGCGGGTTCCCCGAATCGAAGTACGCCAGCGGCGAGTACTTCGACAGGTACACCGACCGGGCGTGGGAGCCGAAGACCGACCGGGTGCGGCGGCTGTTCGACGACGCGGGCGTGCACATCCCGACCCAGCAGGACTGGCGGGAGCTGAAGGCGTCGGTCATGGAACACGGCATCTACAACCAGAACCTGCAGGCCGTGCCGCCCACCGGCTCGATCTCCTACATCAACCACTCCACCAGCTCCATCCACCCGGTGGCGTCGAAGATCGAGATCCGCAAGGAAGGCAAGATCGGCCGCGTCTACTACCCGGCGCCCTACATGGACAACGACAACCTCGAGTACTACGAGGACGCCTACGAGATCGGCTACGAGAAGATCATCGACACCTACGCTGCGGCCACCCAGCACGTGGACCAGGGCCTGTCGCTGACTCTCTTCTTCAAGGACACGGCCACCACCCGTGACCTGAACAAGGCGCAGATCTACGCCTGGCGCAAGGGCATCAAGACGCTGTATTACATCCGGCTGCGCCAGATGGCGTTGGAAGGCACCGAAGTCGAAGGCTGCGTGAGCTGCATGCTGTAGTTTTTGGCGGCGCCTGCGGCGCCGCGTGTTCGCGGCCCTTTATGTCTCGCGGCCGAGCGATCGAGACTCGCGCCTTCGGCGCATGCGCTTCGATCGCTCGGCCGCGAGACGGCCGCGAATGTCGCTCGTCGGGCTCGCTCCGGTGTGGTTGGGTGAGTGCGGGGGTTGCGGGTTCGGTGTGAGCGTTTCGGTAGTGGTTGCGAATGTTGCGCGGCGGGTTCGCTCGCGGGTCTTTTGCGTGTGTGCGGGGGTTGCCGGTTGGGTGTGAGCGTTTTCGAGCATGCTGGGCCGCGAATGTCGCTCGTCGGGCTCGCTCCGCGGTTGCATGAGTGTGGGGGTTGGCGGTTCGGTGTGAGCGTTTCGAACGCACTGGGCCGCGAATGTCGCTTGTAGGGCTCGCTCCGCGGTGGTGGAGTCGCCGTTGGTTCGGGTGTTTCGGATGCTGGGCCGGGTTCGCCGCCGCTCCGGCCGATCGGCAGGCTCGCTGCCGATCGGCTCGGTAGCGGCTGATCAGGACAGGGCGGGGATGACCTCGCGTTCGAAGAGTTCGATGCCGGAGGTGTCGTAGGCGGCCTCGGGGAAGTTGAGGATCGTGTAGCCGAGGCCGAGATCGCGGACCTTGGACAGGTTTTCGACGATCTGCTCGGGGGTGCCGACGGCGGCGGTGCCGCGGAACAGGTCGTCGACCTGCTTGGCGGCCTGCTCGGCGCCGACGAAGGGGGTCAGCCGGTCACGCAGGGCGGCCAGGCGGTCCTCGACCTCGGCCTCGGTGGCGCCGATCGCGACGTTGAAGTTCGAGGAGCGGACGATGGCGTCGAAATCGGTGCCCACCTCGGCGCAGTGCCCGCGCAGGATTTCCGACTTGCGCGCGAACTCGTCGAAGTTGCCGGTGAAGTTGGTGTAGTTGGCGTACTTCGCCGCGATGCGCAGGGTCTTCTGTTCACCGCCGCCCGCGATCCACAGCGGAATCCCGCCCTCCTGCAACGGCAGCGGGCGGACGATCGCGCCGTCGACCTGGTAGTGCTTGCCGTCCAGCGTGGCTTTGCCCTCGGTCCACGCCTGCCGGAAGATCTGCACGCCCTCGTCGAGACGGCCCAGGCGCGCGCCGGCGGAGGGGAAGCCGTAGCCGTAGGCGCGCCACTCGTGCTCGTACCAGCCGCCGCCGATGCCCATCTCGGTCCGGCCGCCCGAGATCACGTCTACGGTCGCGGCGACCTTCGCCAGGTAGGCCGGATTGCGGTAGCTGATCGCGGTACACATCTGGCCGAGCCGCACCCGCGAGGTGGTCGCGGCGAACGCCGACATCAGGGTCCACGCCTCGTGCGTGGCCTCTTCGGTGGGCACCGGGACGGTGTGGAAGTGGTCGTACACCCAGATCGACTCCCACGCGTCGTTCGCGTCGGCGCGTCGAGCCAGGTCCCGCATCACCTCCCACTGCGCGGAGGGCTCGATGCCCACCAGATCCAGCCGCCAGCCCTGCGGGACGAACAATCCGAAGCGCACAGACTTCTCCTTCGCGTATCCGAGCACGACCTGTCCCCGGCAATCCTGCCGCGAACCCGCCCCACCCTGCCCGGACGGCACACCGAGATCAACCATTCCACGCGCCACGCGCCGAATACTCGCCGCCATTCGACCGGCGCGTCAGCCCAGGAACTGTAAGGGAAACATGCAGGCGATGGCGCCTTGGAACCACTGCCGGACGAGTTCCCACAAGGTCGGGTAGGAGCGGTCGGTCTTGCGTAGACGAAGCCCGAACAGAGCCTTTCCGAGCGTCGTCCGGGTGAGTCGCTGCACCACGGTGCGATGGAGGAACGAGCACCCGATCCCGGCCAGGACACCGAAGAACACCGCCTGTTCCGCGTGCCCGTACCGATTCGCCGCATACCAGACGCCTACCCCGATCGCGGCGTGCAATGCCAGATCGATCACGAAGGCCACGGCCGCCTGCACGCCATTCTTCTCGTCCTCGTGCCGACCGCTCCCCACCATCGGAAATTCGTCCTCCTTCGGCTCCTCCGGCCGCACGTACCGCAACGTGCCATCCGGATGCCGTTCGAACCGGGCTACAGCGCCATCCCCGCGCCGCCCCTCCACCCTCTCGTCCATACTCGGCAACGTATCTCCGAGCCCACCCCAAAACCTTGCCGAATCCTTAGCGCACCACGAATCCAATTGCGCCCCGGCTCTTCTCCAGCGTCACAGCCGAAGGTGCGGTCGACCGCGCGCTGCTATCGGGTCAGTCGGTCTGTTTGGGATGACCCGAGCGGGCCAGCACCACCCAGACGACTCGACGTTCCGGGTCGGGGCAGAACCAGATCCGGCTGCCCGCGGTCACTTCGTACTGCCACTGTTCCAGCTACCGGCCGGCGATCACGCGCGTGCGGAAGGTGTCGCGAAGCCGGTGTTGGCGGGCCGGGTTCTCCGGTGCCAGCGGCCGTTCCGTGAGGACGATCCACGCCTCCCACGTGTCGGATTGCGCTGTGCGGCAGAGGTCTTCTTATCCCTTGGCCGCCTCCGACGTAGCGAACCGCGCCTCCCACATCCCGGGTCGTGCGGGCGGCGCGACTCGGTCACCCTTTTCGGCGCCATTCATTCCCCCATTGGTTCGGACACTGGGCCGAAATCGTCGTCCAGTGGTCCGGACAGCTCGCGGGCGAGCGAGGGGTCGGCGTAAACCGCTGCGGTGCTGCGCCATTCGTGCACAGTTCGCTCCAGCACGGACCACTCGCCGAGTTCGGCCGAGGCCTGGAAGGCGCGCGCGAAATCGGCGACGAAACGGGCTTGCGCCTCTTCGGGCAGCACGTCCACCCACGGAAACTCGTCGACAAGAGCTCGGGCGGCGACATCGTGGGGGAGGTGGACCAGCACGTTGCGCAGGGCGCGAGCTGCTGTGATCGAGCCCTCCGACTCCGACTGTGCGCGGTCCTCGCGGATCAGCAAGAGCGGCGCGCCGTCGCGGCGGCGGACACGCACGGCGCCTCGATCGGCGAGTTGCGCCACTTGCTTCGGGTCGCGTTGTAGCTCGCTCCACTGCACCTCGGTCACCATGGAACTATTCTGAATATTTTCAGAAGTTGACACAAGCGCCGGCTGACCGCGTCGTATGGGTTCTTCGCCGATCTGGCGAATTACCTGGGGAGGAGGCCGAGGGTGGCGAGTTCGCCGGTGAGGTCGGTGGGGGAGGAGGTGACGGTGAGGGCGCCTGCGGCGAGGGCGCGGTCGCTGTTGTCGGTGTGAGTGGCGTGGGTGCTGGTGAAGATCATGATGGGGGTGGTGAGGCCGCGGGCGCGGGCGGTTTCGGTGAGGCGCAGGCCCGCGTCGGGGACGGAGGCTCCGTCTTCGGTGCGGCTCATGTCGGTGAGGATCGCGGCGTAGCGGCGGGTGGCGAGCAGGTCGGTGGCGGCCGCGGTGGTGAGAGCGGTGTCAACGCGAATTCCGTTGCGTTCCAAGCGGTCGATGAGAAACGCGTTGTTCGAGGGGTGGTCGTCGACCCACAGGATCGCGCTTGCGGCAGGCGATTCCGGAAGGGAACCGGGCGACGGGGCCGAGCCGAATGCGGGGCCGCGGTCCTGGGAGCTGCCCGCGTACGCCGTGGCTTCGGATCGGTGATCGTCCTCGGCGGCGGGCAGGCTGCGGACCTGGCCTGTGTCAGGGACGAGCGCGCGTTCGGCAGTGAGCTGATCGACCTGTTCGCGGAGCCTGCGGACCTGGATCTGCAGATCCTCGATCATGGTCTCCTGCTGCTCGCTGACCTGCTTCATATCCAGCTCCTGCCCGCCGATGCGCAAGGTGAACGGCCTGCGCTCCGCCGAACGGATCACCCGCGCCAGCGGCCCGCGAAACATCACCAGCGCGGCCACCGCCAGCAACGGCCACAGCAGCGCCGCGACAGCATCGATCGTCTCGCTCACAACTCCCCCTAGCGGCGTGTCTCGCACGGACACAGCATGTTTCGTCAGAAACTGGCCTGACTATAGGGCGCCCCCGAGCGCGCGGACAACCGCAGTCGGGATTTGCGCACGCGCACACCACTGTCCGCGGTGCGGGAATTCGGCCTACGATTCGAAGAGGGGGCGATTGTGGGAGGTGCGCATGTCGCAGACATCGATCGATGTGGATGATGCCGCCCTGGCGGTGGTGGGTGTGCTGCTGGGAACGACGAGCACCGAGGATACGGTGAACGCGGCACTGCACGAGGTGATCGCGCAACGCAAGCGGCTGGCGATGCTGGAACGGATGATGATCCGGTCCCGCGAGAAGGTCGACCAGGCGCCCGATCCGTGGCGCAAGACCGCCACGTGGCGTTGAGGAAAAGCGCGGAGCCGGAACGAAATTCGCTGGCCGAGCGGCCCCGGCGCGGCCATGCTGAGTGCGATGAACGATGAAAGACAGTATCGACTCGGTGTGGACTTCGGCCGGGTCATCCAGGGCGCCACGCTGCCCTCCGGCGACGAAGACACTGTCTTCCTCGCCGGCGGCATCGAGGACGCCATGCGAACACCGCCGAGCCCCAACGCTTTCGAGGTGTTGGCGCGCTTGGTCGCGCGGTTCGAGGGTCGCGCCTGGGTCATCTCCAAATGCGGCCCGCGCGTGGAGCAGCGCACCAGGCAGTGGCTCGATCGCCACGACTTCTACGAGCGGACCGGTGTGCCGCGCGACAACCTCCGGTTCTGCCGGGCGCGGGCCGACAAGGCGGTGCACTGCGCCGAACTCGGCATCACGCACATGATCGACGATCGCCTGGACGTGCACCGGGCACTACGCGGTCTGGTGCCGTATTTGTACCTTTTCGGCCTCCAGGCCGAACCGGTCCCGGAGTGGGTAGAGCACGTCCCGTCTTGGCCGGAAACGGAACTCGCTGTGGTGGCGTCGCTCACGCCTCCACCTCGCTAGCGCTCGGCTCCGGCGTGCGCCGATGCGCGCTGGTACATGGTTCGCTCGCTGCGTTCACTCACGCCGCGACCCGCGGAACGGTGACGACACGCCGCTCGCCGTGAAACCTGGGGTTGAAACATGTATCCTTCACGAGGACGCATTCGCGTCCGAATTCTGTTGACCAGGTAGACGGCGCGCGACCGGTCGGTCGCGGCGGGAACGATCAGGAGGTGGGTTGCCATGCGCAGTGAACCTCCCAGTCGAAGGCCGCGCGGCGCCGCCCCTTCGCATACCTGGTAGGTCTGCGTCGCCCGGGTGGGCGCCTCGCGGTGTGAAACTTCGTGCATTTTTCACCCCACGCTGTGCTGAGGACCTCCCATGTCGCAGACCGATCTGATCGAAGCACGCCCGGCGCCGTCCGAGTCCCTGCCGGACTTCGTCGCCGAGTACCGTGTCGACGCCGCGCTCGACTGGCTCGACAACCACCCGCCACACTTCATCGCCGACCAGCTCGCCCGAATGGACGCCGTCCAAGCGGGCATGGCATTCCGGCTGCTGGACAAGGATCTGGCGCTGGCCGTATTCGAGGAGCTCGATCCGGTCGACCAGCAGCAGATCCTGCAGGGCCTGCGCGACCAGAGCTTCCGCGAGCTGGTCGAGGGCATGGCCCCGGACGACCGCGCGCGCATGCTGCGCGAAGCGCCCGCCAAGGTCGCCAAGAAGGTGCTGGCCGGACTGAGCCCGCGCGAGCGCCGGATGACCGCCGCCCTGCTCGGCTATCCCGAGGGCTCCGCGGGTCAGTACATGACGCCCGAGGTGGTCGCGCTGCCGCGCGACCTGACCGTCGCGGCGGCGCTGGCCATGGTGCGCGCCAAGGGCTCGAGTGCGGAGACCGTGTACACACTGCCCGTCGTCGACTCGGGCCGCAGGCTCACCGGCGTCGTCGAACTGCGCGAACTGGTCCTGGCCGGGCCGGACACCATGGTGTCCGAGCTGGTCGTCACCGAGCCCGCGTTCGCCCGCGCCACCGACTCCGCGGAGAAGGCCGCCCGGTTGATGCGCGAGACCAACGACATCAACCTCCCTGTGGTGGACAGCGAGGACCGCCTCGTCGGCTTGCTCACCATCGATGACGCGGTCGAGGTCATCGAGGCCGCCGACAGCGAGGACGTCGCCCGCCAGGCCGGTTCCGCGCCGTGGGAAGGCCACTACATGGCGGCCGGGGTCTTCCAGCTGGCCCGCTACCGCGCGCTGTGGCTGATGCTGCTGCTCTTCGCGGCGACGCTCACGGTGAGCGTCACCGATTTCTTCGAAGGCACCCTGCAGCAGGCCGCGCACCTCGCGCTGTTCATCCCGCTGCTGATCGGCGCGGGCGGCAACGCCGGTGCGCAAGCGGCCACCGCCTGTGTGCGCGCGCTCGCCGTGGGCGAGGTGCGCGTCTCGGACCTGTTCAAGGTGATCTGGCGCGAATGCCGGGTCGGGTTGGTGCTCGGATCCCTTTTGGCCAGTGCGGGATTGGTGATCGGCGCGGTGTTCGTCGGCCCGCGCATCGCGGTGGTGGTCGCGATCACCCTGGTGCTGATCTGCGGGTGGGCGGCGACCATCGGCGGCACCATGCCGCTGCTCGCCAAGAAGCTGCGCATCGACCCGGCGGTGGTGTCGGCGCCGATGGTGACGACGCTGGTGGACGCCACCGGGCTGATCATCTACTTCACGACCGCGAAGCTGGTCCTGGGGATCTGAGGAATTCGGTTCCGCCGCAAGCTTTCCGGGATCGGCTGCGCGCCGACACCCGGGAAGCGAGCGGATCAGGGGCTCGAGGGGCCGAGGCCCCGGCCACGGATCAGGGCAGCATCGGCAGCAGCTTGCGCATGACCTCTTCCACGGCGTCGCGCTTGCCCACCGCCGAGACGACGGGGATCCGGGTCGGCAGCGCCTGACCGGTCACGGCGGGGCGAAGCGGGGGACCGACCGGTGCGGAGTACACCCGCGAGTCACCGGCCGCGGCGGCGACCTGGTGCACGGGCCGGGGGCCGACCGTGAACGCCGGCTCGCCCGGTCCCGCCGGGTCTCCGTCCTGGTACTCGTAGTTGATCACGACGTTGCTGCCGCGAAAGCTGAACTCGCACTTGTGCAGCTGCTGTTCACCCGCGGGCACGGAGATGCCGAGAGTGGGCGCCACCGCGCAGGGGTCGAGTCCGGTGAGGATGCTGCGGGCCGTCACGGGAGAGGTGCCATGCGGCGGCTCGATCCGCCACTCCGTCAACGCCGTTCGCACCAGCGAACGGGCCACGGCGCACGGGTCGCCGCCGATCGGGCTCTGGACGTCGAGCCAGAATTCGGCGGCGGCGGGGAAGCGCGCTTCGGCGTAGCAGGTGTGATGGCCCTGCTCGCGGAACTGCTCGTCGGTCATCACCTTCCGGTCGTCCAACAGCGAGACGGTGACGTCACCCACCCGTTCGATCGTCGCGTCCCTGTCCTCCCACGGCATGCTCGCCGGCGGCGCCACCACATGCGACACCAGGGTCGTTCCCTTGCCAGGCTCGGCCGAACCGATGATCGCCTTGCAGGTGGACGGCTGCGTATTGTCCACGGATACCACCGAACCGACCTCGCGCAGTTTCTGATTCGGTAGCAGTGCGCAGGGGTCGATATTGCGCGCCCTGCGCAGCATCTCGAGCCGCTGTGCGTCGGTCTGCGGCGCGGCGGACCAGAATCCGCCCGTCGCGGTGTCCGTGGTCGACGTCGAATCCGACGCCGGTGCGTCCTGACAGCCCGCGGTGGTCAGAACGAGCGCGGCCGCCAGCAGCAGTCGACGCAGCATCGATTCCCCTTCGTCGCATGGATCGGATTGGCGCGGAACGATCTACTTCCGCGAACTATCGCCGCCGAGTGTGCCCGTAGCGTCGCTGGTCCGCAAAACGGGGCAGGCGCGCTCCGGTACGGGCGGGGCCGCCGCTAATGGCAGGACTACCGGCGCCTGCCGCAGCACTTCTTCCAGCGCGTCGTCCCCGCGGCTCGGCACTCTGACCGCAGGGACGGGCGGCCTGAAAAGATGTCGTCGTCGGTCCGGCGGGCCGGTCACGGCGGCGACAATCGATCCGGCGATCCGTCTCGCACAACGAGGATTGCGTTGTGCGCGGTCGGGTGGATATTCGGTCAGGCGGCGGGGAACAGCGCGGTCGCCCGGCGCAGGACCTCGTCCACCACGGCCTCGTCTCGGCCGAATACGTTGACGATCGGGAGCTTCGGTCCCAGGGAGGACTCGGGTCTGGACGACGGCAGCGGCGGTCCCACGATCGCGTTGTACGAATGAAACTCGTCGGCGCTCGGATCGCCGTATCCGGGATGCCCATTGACGGTGAAGATCGGTTCGCCCTCCACGATCAGTCGCTCCTTGTCATAGGTGTACCGGACCTCGATCGTGTCGCCGTGGTACGGGAAGGAACACTTCCAGTCGCGCTGGTCGGCTACCGCCGGAGTTACGCCGAGGTCCTTCGCGACCGCGCAGGGATCGTTGCCGAGCAGGACGGTGCGCGGGGTGTCGGGCGAGGCGCCGTGCGCGGGTTCCTTGTCGAGCTGGGCGAGGATGGTCGGCAGGACCGCCTCGGCGACCGGGCACGGTTCGGTGCCGACCGGGGTCGTGGCGAAAATCATCACGGCCGCGGTCGAAGGGAAGCTCGCGGTCGCGGTGCAATTGCGCTCGACCAGCTTGCCCTCGAGTGCTGGGTTGGTGTCGAGATCGCTCACCGTGCCGACCGTGACAGCGCCGATCTTCGTTGTGCGACCCCGCTCCGGCTGTGGGATACCGCGCGTGGCGACGGACAACGACCAGCTCAGCGCGGTTCCCTTGCCGGATTCGGTCGGGCCCATTCGCGCTTCGCACCAGTTGGGCATGCGTACATCCACCCAGTTCACGGTGCCGATCTCGGCCAGTTCGGTGCGCGGGGCGAGTGCGCACGGGTCGATCGCACGAACCTTGCTCAGCAGTTCCCAACGCTGCTCGTCGGTCTGCGGGGCGGTGGACCAGTATCCAGTGGAACCGGCAGGCGCGGGCGGTAGGTCATCCTGACAGGATGTGACACTCAGCAGGGCGACAGCGGCCGCGGCGACTGTCGCGAATTTGCGCAACACGGTGAACCCCCCTTGTGTGGCGCGCAGCGCGCGCGTCTTCTGGTGCAGCAGTCTGCCGTGCGGCATGCGTCCTGACAATTCCGCAACGGGGGCACGTTCACTGCCGCCGCCGCTGACACGATGCGAGCCGATCACGAGGGCTTGGCAGGCATTTCCTCCAGACATCCCGCCGAGATCGCCGCGACGGTGACAGTAGCCGCGACCAGCGCGAACTTGCGCATCGTGGCGGACCCCTTCGATTCAGCTCGCCGGGAACAGTTCGGCGACGTGCCGCAGGACCTCCTGTAGGACCTCGGGATCGCGGCCCATCAGTCTTGCCACCGGCAGCTGGCGGCCCATTGTCGTCTTCGGATCCGCCGTGCCGAACGCGGGGCCGACAACCACTGAGTACCAGTACGTCTCGGTGGTGCTGCGCCGGTCGTAGCCGCGATGGCCGTTCACCTCCACCAAGGGGGTGCCGCCCGTTGCGATCAGTTCGCCCTCGTAGGCGTACTGGAGATCGATATCGGAGCCCTTGTACTGGAATACGCACCCGAACAGATAATGCTTGGATGTGGGCGTCGTCGTCCCGAGGGAATCCAGGATCTCGCACGGATCCGCCCCGGACAGAACGGTTTTCGGCGTATCCGGCGACGTGCCCGCGGCCGGCGCGGTGCGTAGCGCATCGAGAGCGTTCGGCATCACTTTCTTCGCCAGCGCGCACGGCAACTGATCTGCGGGGGTCACCACGTTCACATTGAGCAAGACCGTGGCAGGGAACTGGCCTATGGCCATGCACGTCCGGGTCATCGAACCTTGCTCAGCGGCGTCCGCCTCACGGTCGACAACCATCGTCGCGTGGCCGATTCGGGCCGGCGGCTCCATTGTGTCCGATCCTTCTACGGGGTCGCGTGAGACGCCCAGCGACCAGCGCAAGATCGTGCTCTTGCCGAACTCGGCGGAGCCGAGCGTGGCCTCGCAGGTATCGGTGGAGCGGGCCTCGACCTTCACCACGGTGCCGATCGCAGTGAGCTCCTTGCGAGGGATGATGGCGCAGGGATCGATGGTGCGCACCGCGGCCATGACCGCGAGGTACCCCTCGTCGGAGGTGGGAGCAGTCGACCAGGAGATGGCAGGCCCGGCGGGCACGGTCGGTAGCTCGTCCTGGCAGGCCGCGACAGCGAGCACGACGAGGACGGCGGCGAAGGCCGTCACGAACCTGCGCAGCATCGTGAACCCCTTATGCGGCGCGCGCCGAGTGCGCGACTTCTGCTGCAGCAGTCTGCCCGACTGTGCAGTGCGGGCCAAACGGTCCAGGTGGAGGCGGCCGGATTTCATTTGAGGTGTGCAGAGTCGGTGATCTGACGTATCCCGGCCGCATCGGCGGGTCGCGGTGCTGACTCGATACCGGCAAACCGGCGCCGTGGGGTCGACCACGGGCGCTCGTCGCACCGGCCGACCGGTGACTACTGGCGATGGCTAACTGCTGGCGATCGATCGGCTCTACGGATGGACCGCTGCACTCGGCCGCTGGCGGGTGCAGCACAATAAGTGCCGCGCGCGGTGGTCTCATGGCGAATCGGTTGTCCGTGACGTGCACCGCAGCGCCACAAGGTGTTGTGCTGCATGGAGTTCTGATCCACTAGGAGTAGTGTTCAGAATAGGAACTCCGTGACGGCAGCGTGCTCGGGAAAGGTGTGGAGGCAGGATGAAACTGATCGATCGGGTGTCGGCCATCAACTGGAATCGGGTGCCCGACGAGAAGGATGCCGAAGTCTGGGACCGCCTGACCGGCAACTTCTGGCTGCCCGAGAAGGTTCCGGTGTCCAACGACATCCCCTCGTGGAACACGCTGACCGCCGACGAGAAGCAGCTGACCATGCGGGTCTTCACCGGCCTGACCCTGCTGGACACCATCCAGGGCACCGTCGGCGCGGTGAGCCTGATCCCGGACGCGCTGACCCCGCACGAGGAGGCGGTGCTCACCAACATCGCGTTCATGGAATCGGTGCACGCGAAGAGCTACAGCTCCATCTTCTCCACGCTGTGTTCCACCAAGGAGATCGATGAGGCCTTCCGCTGGTCCGAGGAGAACCGGAACCTGCAGCGCAAGGCCGAGATCGTGCTGGGGTACTACAACGGCGAGGACCCGCTGAAGCGCAAGGTGGCCTCCACCCTGCTGGAGAGCTTCCTGTTCTACTCCGGCTTCTACCTGCCGATGCACTGGTCCTCGCGCGCCAAGCTGACCAACACCGCCGACATGATCCGCCTGATCATCCGCGACGAAGCCGTGCACGGCTACTACATCGGCTACAAGTACCAGAAGGGCCTCGAGCTGGTCTCCCCGGCCGAGCGCGAGGAGCTGAAGAACTACACCTTCGAGCTGCTCTTCGAGCTCTACGACAACGAGGTCGAATACACCCAGGACCTCTACGACGAGGTCGGCCTCACCGAGGACGTCAAGAAGTTCCTGCGCTACAACGCCAACAAGGCGCTGATGAACCTCGGCTACGAGGGGCTGTTCCCGAAGGACGAGACCGAGGTGAACCCGGCCATCCTCTCGGCCCTCTCCCCGAACGCCGACGAGAACCACGACTTCTTCTCGGGCTCCGGTTCGTCGTACGTGATCGGCAAGGCCGTCAACACCGAGGACGAGGACTGGGAGTTCTGACTCGCCACTCCTGATCGGGGCCCCGCCGGACGCGGGGCCCCGATTCGTTTCCCCGAGTTCGCGCGGCTCAGCGGCCCGGCGGCGGACCGCCCGGGCGGCCGGGCGGCGTGCCGAAACCGCCACCGCCGGAACGGTTCTCGGATTTCGCGGCGACTCCGACAGTGAGCGTGACCGTGAGGCCCGAGGAGGGCGTTCCGGTGACGGTGGCCAATTCGGCGTCCCAGCCGTCGCCGAACACGTTGTCGGAGGCGAGGGTGACGCCGGACAGATTGCGCACGCTCTGAGCGTAGCCGGAGTCGTGCGCGAAGACGGCGTCGCACGTGTCCTCGGGAAGCGCGATCTGCGAGGTGAGGCGGGCGTCGCTACCCGCGACGGCGGTCTCCAGCGAGTCGAACACCTCGAAATGGATGTGCGGCCAGCGGCCCGAATAGCAGGCCGGGAAGATCGAGGTGAAGGTGACCGTGCCGGTCGCATCGGCGACCTGGACGCCACGCAGGTAGTTCTGGTCGGTGACGCCCGGGCTGTAGAGCGAGTAGTTCCCGGCGCGATCGCAGTGCCAGACGTAGACGGCCATGCCGGAGCCCGCGGCGCCGTCCTTCGTGAGGTCGCGCAGCGACAGCTCGAGCGTCATCGGAACGCCCTCCGCGACACCGGAATACGAGCCGAAACTGGTGGTGATGTCGGAGCGGACCACGCCGGACTCGATGAGGACGTTGGGTCCGTTGGAGCCGTCGCCCGGATACGGTCCGGCCGTTTCCTGAGGTGCCGCGCTCACCGCGTCGGCGGTTGTCGCGGCGGAGGTCTCGGCGCTCGACGAGCCCGTCCGCGTCGCCGTCGCGCACCCGCTCGCGGCCGTCGCCGCCCCGGCGATTCCGAGAAAGACCAGCGCCCGCCGCCGCGACATGACCCGCAGGTCGTGCGCCAGACCGAGATCGTGCTCGTGCGCCTCGCCATTCCTACCCACCGCGTTCTCCTCTGTTCGTTTCGCGTCGACAGCGACGGTAAGGGGCGGCGCTCGGACCGATCTGGGACATCGCTGGGAGTTCGCTGTGAGGGGTGCGCGGAGAGGTTGCGCTGTCACGGGCGGTGCTGGGCTTGTCGCTCGATGAAGGATTCTCAGCTTGTCGGCCTGTCCCGTTCTTCCTTCAGGACATCGGATCCGCGCGAAAAGACTATTGGCTCTATTCTTTCCGTTGGTCCACGGAGGGGGAGTGTCGGATGCGCCGATGGTTGGCGTTGGTCGCGGTATTGCTGGTGTGCGCCGTCGGATGCGGGGATAACGGTATGCCGGAATTGATTCCGGATCTGGACGCGCAGATGTATCCCGAAGACGACCCGCAATGGGAAATCGCCGCGGCGCTGCGGGTGGTGGACGTCTGTGCGCTGATACCGCGGCCGAATCTCGAACAGTTCGGACCGGTCCGGGTGGTGGGCACGAACGGCATCCAGGCTTGCTACGCGCGCATTGCGACCCGCACCGAAGGGCACGTCGACCTCGGGTGGGTGTTGGTCTCATCGCCGCCCAACGAAGGCGGTGGCGGGCACGACCGCAGGATCGGTGCGGCGCGCGCCTGGATGGTGTCCGACGTGGACAACAGCACGCCCGAAGAGATCGAGCGCAGTTCTTACCGGTACTGCGCGCTGCAGGTGGAGCTACCGCCCGGCGGTTCCGTGGCCCTGCGGGTGGACTCCGCGAAGGGGATCGACGCGTGCTCGGTGGCCGACCGGGCCGCGGAGATCGTGTTGCGAGAGTGGGAACGCCATCCGCGCCAAGGTGATTCGCCCGATACGGTGCGTACGCCGCTGACCGGCGCGGATCCCTGCGCGGTGCTCGCCGAACTGGGAATCGGGCGGAAAGGTTCGTGGTCGAGACCAGAGCGGTGCGGGTTCCGGTACCGAGGCGAGCGGATCGCGGTCGGGTACGAATACGACACCGGGCGTCCGCCTGCTGATGTCCCGCCGGTTCCCGATCCGAGCGGGAATGGCTATCGATCGAACTATCCGCTGGTCACCGTCGCGAACCGTACGGGATATCGGTCGGAGAGCGGCGGTCAGCACACCTACTATCTGCCGCTCGGCGCGCCCGTGGATTTGCCGTCGCTCGCCGATCCGCAATTTCCGGACGAGACGTGGACGCCGACCGTCACGATCGAAGGTTCGGATCAGGAGGTCATCGCCGCGGTCGGCGAGGCGGTCTTGTCGCTGTTCGATTGAGGGGCCTCGTGCCGGGCTGCCTGAAGATGCACCGCGCCAAGCGAAATCGGCAGTGATTCAGGGAACGGACGAGCCGTCAGTCGGTGACGTACCCGTTGAGCGTCTTCTGGAGATCGGTCATGAGCGCGCGGGCCGCGGTGAGTCCGTCGCCGTGCCAGACGCTGTCGTCGACCGCGAAGACGCGGCGGTCGCCGGCGGCGCCGAGTTCCTTCCACTCGTCGCCGCGCATCACCTTCTCGGCCTGCGCCTTGCCCGATTCACCGGCCAGGACGACGTAGACGATGTCGCCTTCGACCTTGGTGCCGAGTTCGCCGGGGGCGACGTCGAAAGACGCGACGCGCTGGGCCGTCGGCCGCCGCACGCCCAGGTCGGCCAGGACCTGGCCCGCGAAGCTGTCGGCGCCCTGAACCTGCACGGCATCACCGGTGAAGCGGACGACCGACGCCTGACTCTGGTTGGCGGCGATCGCGGTGCCGATGTCGGCGGCCTCGGTGCGGTAGTTGTCCAGCGCGGTGGTCGCCGCGCCGCGCCGGTCCAGACCCTCGGCGAAGGCGCCGAACTCGGCCTGCCAGCTGGTCGGAGCGCCGACCAGCACCGTCGGCGCGATGGCCCGCAGTGCGTCGAAAGTGGCCGCGCCCGAAGGCTGTTCGCCGATGATGACGTCGGGACGCAGTTCCGCGATCTTGGCGAGATCGGGCGCCGCGGCGGTGCCGATGCTCGGGACCTTCAGCACGCCGGTGCCGAGGAACTCGGGTTGCGGGCGCTCGCCCGCCACGGTCACCGCGCCGACGACGCGCTCCCACAGACCGAGCGCGCAGGTGGCGTCGAGCGCGGAGGTCGTCAGCACGACGATGCGTTGCGGATCGGCGGGCACCTCGGAGACTCCGGCGGCGTGGGTGACGCTGCGGGTGCCCGAGGGCTGATCGGGTGCGCTGGGCAGCGCGCAGGCCTTCGTCGTGTCGCGCTCCAAGCCGACCACGCCGGCGCCCGCGATATTGGTGGTGGTGCGGATGATCGAACTCGCGTCGTCGGTCTGGTTACCGCAGCCGACCAGCGCGGCGGCGCAGAGGGCCGCGACGGCGGCCGTGCCGTAACGGGTGGCGACAGTGCGGTTTCGGGTGCGAACGAGGGCGCTCACCGGCATGCCGGAGAGGGTACAGGCGTCCGGAGACGCGGCCGAGGCGCGGGTGGCGGCCCGCACCTCGGCGCACGAAGCCGCTACCTCAGGCGGCGTCGCCGCCGAGATGGAAGACCGCGCCGGTCGGATCGGCGACGGTGGCCATCCGCCCGTACGGGGTGTCCTGGGCGGGCGAGACGACCTTGCCGCCGAGCGCGACCACCTGGGCGACCGTCTTGTCCACGTCGTCGGCGCCGAAATACACCGTCCAGCCTGCGGGTGCGCCCGGCGGCAGGAAGTCCGAGGCGTCCATCACGCCGCCGAGCATCGGGCTGGTCGAGTGGATGGTGGTGTAGCGGAAATCGGGTGCGCCGGGCATCTCGAAGGTGTCGGACCAGCCGAACACCTCGCGGTAGAACGTCAGGGACGCCTGGTACGCCCTGGTGTGCAGCTCGAACCAGGACGGCGCGCCCGCGTGATTGCGCCACCGGCCGCCCTCGACGATGGCCTCGGTCTCGACGCCGCCGAAGGTGCCGGTCTGCCAGACGCCGACGCCGGCGCCGTCCGGATCGCCGAGCACCGCCATCGTGCCGAGGTCGCCCACGTCCATCGGCTCCACGATCACGGAACCGCCGTGCGCGGTCGCGGCCGCGGCGGTGGCCCGGGCGTCCGGTGCGGACAGGTAGACGGTCCACCGATCCGGCCCGGTGTCGCCGTCGTCCATCCTGCCCATCCCGCCCGCGACGGCCTTGCCGTCCTTGCGGAAGGTGAGGTAGCCGCCGAATTCCGCGCCCGCGCGGTCGGCGGTCCAGCCGAACAGGTCGCCGTAGAAGGCGATGCTGCGCTCGGGATCGGCGGTGTAGAGGTCGACCCAGACGGGGTCGCCCGGCTTCGGGGTGGTCATGAGCGGTCTCCTCGCAGGTGACGAACGGTTGTCATCGATAGAGACGGCGGTCGCGCCGAGAACTCATCGGCGCACGCCACGGGGGTCCCGCGGTGTACTGCGGATGACCGGTGACCAACGAAATACGACGCAGAGTAGGACCCGTGCTGTCGGCCGTGACGGCACCGTTTACGATCTCAGGAGCGCAAGCGAACTGTCCGCTGTCTCGGGAACGGGATCGAAGGCGAGCAGCGGAGCTCGCGGAGCGACCTAAAGGCATCTTCAGGAGGATCAGTGACTGCGGTAGAGCCCAGACCAGTCCCTCAGTTGGAAGCGACTCGACCGTATCCGGCCCGGACCGGACCCAAGGGTTCTTTCCTCTACAAGATGGTCACCACCACGGACCCCAAGGTGCTCGGCACCATGTACCTGGTGACGGCGATCAGCTTCTTCATGGTCGGCGGTCTGATGGCGCTGCTCATGCGTGCCGAGCTGGCGCGCCCCGGCCTGCAGTTCCTCTCCCCGGAACAGTTCAACCAGCTGTTCACCATGCACGGCACGATCATGCTGCTGTTCTACGCGACCGCGATCGTGTTCGGCTTCGCCAACATCGTCCTGCCGCTGCAGATCGGCGCCCCTGACGTCGCCTTCCCGCGCCTGAACGCCTTCAGCTACTGGCTGTACCTGTTCGGCGGCTCGATGGCGACCGCGGGCTTCATCACCCCGGGTGGCGCGGCCGACTTCGGCTGGACCGCGTACGTCCCGCTGACCGACATCCTGCACTCGCCCGGCGTCGGCACCGACCTGTGGATCCTCGGCCTCGCGGTCTCGGGTCTGGGCACGATCCTCGGTGGCGTGAACATGCTGACCACCGTCGTCTGCCTGCGCGCGCCCGGTATGACCATGTTCCGGATGCCGATCTTCACCTGGAACATCGCCGTCACCAGCGTCCTGGTCCTGCTCGCCTTCCCGCTGCTCACCGCTGCGCTGTTCGGCCTGGCCTACGACCGCCACCTGGGCGGCCACATCTACGACCCGGCCACCGGCGGCATCCTGCTCTACCAGCACCTGTTCTGGTTCTTCGGGCACCCCGAGGTCTACATCATCGCGCTGCCGTTCTTCGGCATCGTCTCGGAGATCTTCCCGGTGTTCAGCCGCAAGCCGATCTTCGGTTACACCACGCTGGTGTACGCGACCCTCGGCATCGCCGCGCTCTCCATCGCGGTGTGGGCGCACCACATGTACGCGACCGGCGCCGTGCTGCTGCCGTACTTCTCGTTCATGACCTTCCTCATCGCGGTGCCGACCGGCGTGAAGTTCTTCAACTGGATCGGCACGATGTGGCGCGGTCAGCTGACCTTCGAGTCGCCGATGCTGTGGTCGATCGGCTTCCTCGTGACCTTCCTCTTCGGTGGTCTGTCCGGTGTCATCCTGGCCTCGCCGCCCATGGACTTCCACGTGTCCGACACCTACTTCGTGGTGGCCCACTTCCACTACGTGCTCTTCGGCACCATCGTGTTCGCCACCTTCGCGGGCATCTACTTCTGGTTCCCGAAGATCACCGGCCGCATGGTGGACGAGCGCCTGGCCAAGTGGCACTTCTGGGCGACCTTCGTCGGCTTCCACACCACCTTCCTTGTGCAGCACTGGCTCGGCAACGAGGGCATGCCCCGCCGCTACGCCGACTACCTGCCCACGGACGGTTTCACCGCGCTGAACACCATCTCGACCATCGGCGCGTTCGTCCTCGGCGCCTCGATGCTGCCGTTCCTCTGGAACGTCTTCAAGAGCTACCGCTACGGCGAGGTCGTGACGGTGGACGACCCGTGGGGCTACGGCAACTCGCTGGAGTGGGCCACCACCTGCCCGCCGCCGCGGCACAACTTCTACGAGCTGCCGCGCATCCGGTCCGAGCGCCCCGCGTTCGAGCTGCACTACCCGCACATGATCGATCGCATGCGCGCCGAGGCGCACGTGGGCTGGGGTTCCGGCAAGCACGCCACCGCCGTCCACGAGGGCGAGCTGGTCAAGCACTAGAAACTCGACGAGTGTGCACCCGCTGACAATCAGCGGGTGCACGCGCGTTTGCCCTGGGTAGTGCGGCGTCGACGGCCCCACATCGTGGCCCCATTGTGTACGTTGCTGTTTGCCGTAGCTGTGCTTCAGCGGCGATACGGTAGAGCCCAGGGGCGACGCCGCCAATCGAACACAGACATGGAGCGCATCGACTTGGCCGACACCACCGTTCTTGTCACTGTCACCGGACCCGACCGGCCCGGTGTGACGTCCGTGCTGCTCGCGGCGATGTCGCGGCACCAGGTGAGCCTGCTGGATGTGGAGCAGGTCGTCATCCGCGGCCGGCTCACCCTCGGTGTCCTGGTCACCTGCCCGAACGATCCCGAAGAGCTGCAAGAGGAGCTCGAGGAGGCGATGAACACCGTCGGCATGAACGTCGACGTGGAGGTGGGCGCCGCGATCGGGCGGGCACCGATGTCCACGCACGCGGTGGTCATCCTCGGCGCGCCGGTGACCGCGCGGGCGTTCAGCGCGGTCTCGCGTCAGCTCGCCGCGCTCGGCGCGAACATCGACACCATCCGCGGCATCGCCGACTACCCGGTCACCGGCATGGAGCTGCTGGTCTCCGCGACCGACACGGGCGCGGACACCGACTCCAGGCTGCGCACGGCGCTGGCCGAGGTGGCGGTCGCCGAAGAGGTCGACGTGGCGGTGGAGCGGGCCGGGCTGGCGCGGCGGGCCAAGCGGCTCATCGTGTTCGACGTCGACTCGACCCTGATCCAGGGCGAGGTCATCGAGATGCTCGCCGCGCACGCGGGCGTCGAGGAGCAGGTCCGCCAGGTCACCGAGGCGGCCATGCGCGGCGAGATCGACTTCGCCGAATCGCTGCGCCAGCGCGTCGCGACCCTGGAGGGGCTGGACGAATCGGTCATCGAGGAGGTCGCCGACCGGATCGAGCTGACCCCTGGCGCGCGCACCACAATCCGCACGCTGCGCCGCATCGGCTTCCGCTGCGGTGTGGTGTCCGGTGGGTTCCGCCAGGTCATCGAGCCGCTCGCGCACGAGCTCGAACTCGACTTCGTGCAGGCGAACACGCTGGAGATCAAGGACGGCAAGCTGACCGGCCGCGTGGTCGGCGACATCGTCGACCGCGCCGCCAAGGCGACCGCGCTGCGCAAGTTCGCCGCCGAGGCCGGGGTGCCGATGGAACAGACCGTCGCGGTCGGCGACGGCGCCAACGACATCGACATGCTCAACGCCGCCGGGCTCGGCGTCGCCTTCAACGCCAAGCCCGCGCTGCGCGAGGTTGCCGACGCGGCGCTGTCGCACCCCTACCTGGACGCGGTGCTGTTCATCCTCGGCGTCACCCGCCATGAGGTGGAGGCCGCCGACGCGCGCGACGGGTTGATGCGCCGGGTGCCGCTGATCCAGTAGTTCGCGCGGCGCAACGTATTTCGCCTGCCGGGACCGAGGCGGTGTCGCCTCGGTCGTGCGCGAACGCGTCCGGCGGCGTTCATCTGCCTTCGCTCCGGCTGTGCGCGGGCGATCGACGGACCGGGTGCGGCCGTGTTCATTAGGCTGGTCGCGGATTGATCATTCGGTGATCGGAGGATGCGGTGCGGAAGTCCCTGGTTGTGCTGCTGCTCGGCGTCGCGCTCACCGCGTGCGGAACCGACGACGGCCACGACGGGCACGCACCGGCGACATCCACCGTGTCCACCCGCGCCGAACCGTCCGGAAACGTCGAGCCTTCGGGAGATGCCATGGACGTGACCGAGGCCGACAGCGGACAGCAGCGCTCGCTCCGCGTCGGCAGGCAATTGATCGTGACGCTGGCCGCCAACCCGTCGACCGGGTACGGCTGGCGGCTCGCCGCACTGGACCAGAATGTGCTCCGGCAGGCGGGCGAGCCGGATTACCGGCCGGATGCCGACCGTCCGATCGCGCCCGGCTCCGGCGGCACCGCGGTGTGGACGTTCGTCGGGAATGCCCCGGGCGTCACCGAGCTTGCACTGGAGTACGCGCGCCCGTGGGAGCACGGCGTCGAGCCCGCGCAGAAGTTCACGTTGAGGGTCGAGGTGAAGTGAATGAGCAGTCCGGACAGCGGTACCGTGGACGAATTGTCCACGGGGGAGGAGGGATTCCGCATCCGGCACGCGGAACTCGCGCTCGGTTACGGTGGCGCGGGCGATCCCGACGACCCCGGCCAGGTCCAGGCCATGCAGATGGTGCTGCACCTGCCGAAGGCGGATCCGCCGCCGCGCAGCGCGTTGCTCGCCGCCGCGGCGGCTTCGGCGGTCGCGCTGTGCCTGGACGAGCGGGTCGGCCCGGAAGGGCCCTGGGCGCAACGGTATCTCGCGTGGAAGCGCTCCCGGATTCGCAAGGTGGCGCGGCGCGCTCGCGGCGCCCAGTGGCTGGCGGCGGGCGAGGTCGACGGCGTCACCGTGGAGATCGGCGGCGCGCAGGCGCGTGCGTTCGTGCCGAGCGCGGTCGGCGAGGTGGACCCGCGAATCAAGAAGCTCCAGATCGGCGGCACCGATCTCGAGCACGACGATCCCGGTCCGCCGGACCCGAATCTGCCTGTTCTGTGGGTGAATTCGGCGCTCGGTATGACGCTCGGCAAGAGCGCGGCGCAGGTCGGCCACGCCAGCATGCTGCTCGCGGCCGCGCTGCGTCCCGAGGACGCCTACCGCTGGTCGCGCCGCGAATTTCATTGCGCGGTACGCGAAGCCGACCCGGCGCAGTGGCGGGCGTACACCGATCGGGTGGCGGCGGGCAGCGCGGTGGCGGTGCGCGATGCCGGTTTCACCGAGATTGCTCCAGGTTCGCTGACGGTGATCGCCGTGCCGCCCGAGTCCTGGTGAGCCGCGTCCGGGAAAGGCCGGAACCGGCGCACGGCCGACGGGCTGCACCGCACCCAGGTGTGGCCGAGGGGTATTTGGGTATCAGTGACGGAACGGGGCTTCGGCCCCGCCGTCTCCGGAGGATGTCATGACGACGCTGCTGCTGATTCTCGCCGGATGGGTGCTTCTTTCGCTGCCGCTGGCGCTGATCGTCGCCAGAATGTTCCGCCCGATCGATGGCCCGCCGTCGGCTCGACCGCGTCCCGCACGGGCCAGGCGGCGAACCGTCGTCGGCCGGCTGGCCGGGCGGATGGCCCGTTCGGCGCGACCGATGTGGGCCGGTCGGGCAAACCCGGCGCGTGTGGGCCAAGATGGAGCGCGTGCCGCAACCGGATCCCGATCTGCTCATTGATTTCACCGACGTGACCGTCCGACGCTCGGGGCACACCCTAGTCGGTCCGGTCACCTGGCAGGTCGAGCTCGACGAACGCTGGGTCGTGCTCGGCCCGAACGGCGCGGGCAAGACCTCCCTGCTGCGCATGGCCGCCGCCGAAATGCACCCGACCTCCGGAATCGCCCACCTGCTCGGCGAGGTGATCGGCAAGGTCGACATGAACGAGCTGCGGCCACGCATCGGCCTCTCGTCCGCGGCGCTGGCCAGTCGTGTGCCGCTGGACGAGAAGGTCAGCGATCTCGTGGTGTCCGCGGGATACGCCGTGCTCGGCCGCTGGCGCGAACGCTACGACGACGTCGACACCGACCGGGCCATCGACATGCTGGAAAGCCTTGGCGCCGAACACCTTTCCGACCGCACCTACGGCACCCTGTCCGAGGGCGAGCGCAAGCGGGTGCTGATCGCCCGCGCCCTGATGACCGATCCGGAGCTGCTGCTGCTCGACGAACCGGCGGCGGGCCTGGACCTCGGCGGTCGCGAGGAACTGGTCGAGCGACTCGGCGATCTGGCGGCCGATCCCGAGGCACCGGCGATGGTGCTGGTGACCCACCACGTGGAGGAGATCCCGCCCGGTTTCACCCACGGCCTGCTGCTCAACGAGGGCGAGGTGGTCGCCCAGGGTCTGCTGACCGATGTGCTCACCTCGGAGCACCTGAGCGACGCCTTCCGCCAGTCCATCGCGCTGGACCGCGTCGACGGCCGCTACTTCGCGCGACGTGCGCGGCGAGCGGGCCAGCACCGGTCCCGGTAGCGAGTGGCCGCGGCCTGCGGCGGGCTCCGGCGGCGCCGGTTATGGTGCAGGTGTGAGTGAGACAACGACGTCGCCCGGTGATCGGCCGCAGGATCCCCCGCCCATCAAGGACGCGTCCACGGTGATGCTGGTGCGCGACGGGGTGAACGGTCCCGAGGTGTTCCTGCAACGACGGGTCGGGGCGATGGCCTTCGCCGCGGGCATGACGGTGTTCCCCGGCGGCGGCGTCGATCCCGCCGACAGCACCATCGAGATCGACTGGGCGGGCCCGGATCCCGCCTGGTGGGCCGAGCGTTTCGCGGCCACCGAATCGCGCGCCAAGGCGCTGGTGTGCGCGGCGGTGCGGGAGACATTCGAGGAATGCGGCGTGCTGCTGGCGGGTCCGACGGCCGACACCGTCGTCGACGACACCACCCCGTACCGCGAAGCCCGCAGCAGGCTGGAGCGCCGCGAACTGTCCCTGGCCGCCTTCCTGGCCGAGGAGAAGCTGGTGCTGCGCGCCGACCTGCTTCGCCCCTGGGCGAATTGGATCACTCCGGTAGTCGAGCCGCGCCGCTACGACACCCACTTCTTCGTCGCGGTCCTGCCGCAGGGCCAGCTGGCCGACGGCGCGACCTCCGAGGCCGCCGAAGTGCAGTGGAGTACCCCGGCCGAGGCACTCGACCGCTGGCGTGCGGGCGCCGACATCCTGCTCCCTCCGACCTGGTCTCAGCTCGACGCCCTCAGCGGCTTCGCCTCGACCGCGGACATCTTCGCGGCCGAACCGGTGATCGACCCGATCATGCCGGAGCTGACCGAGGCAGGCGGCGCCAAGGCGCTCAGCTTCCCCGGCAACGACCGCTACTTCGCCGATCTCCCCGAAACCGCCAAGCTCCGGGGCTCGGCCCGCTGACAAGGGCTACCGCACGCCTCGTAGGGGCCCTAGGTACTGCGAGGCGTGCACAAGGTCTGCGAGCGCGTCAGGGCCTGTTGCGGCATCGGTGATGCGGGACGTGGCGGGGGCGGGAGGTAGCGTGCGTGGCATGGCCGAATTCGTGACCCTGGAGCTGCCGGAAGGGGATGGCGCGCGGGGCGTCGCCGTCCTGCGGATCGCTCGTCCGCCGATGAACCTGATCAACGTTCAGGTGGTGCGGGAAGTGGCCGAGGCCGCGGCGGCGGTCGCGACGCATTCCGGCGTCGCGGCCCTGGTGGTCTACGGGGACGAGCGGGTGTTCTCGGCGGGTGACGACGTGGCCGAGCTGGCCACGCTGAACGCCGACCAGGCCGCGGCCATGGCCGCCGACGTGCAAGCCGCGCTGGGGTGCCTGGCCAGGGTTCCGCAGCCGACCGTCGCCGCGATCAGCGGGTACTGCCTCGGCGCGGGGCTGGAACTGGCGCTCGGCGCCGATCGCCGCGTCATCGGCGACAACGTCAAGCTCGGGCTGCCGCAGATTCACGCGGGACTGATCCCGCTCGCGGGCATCCGGCGGCTGTCGCTGCTGGTCGGTCCCGGCCCGGCCAAGGACCTCGTGTACACGGGGCGTTTCGTGGAGCCGGACGAGGCGCTGGCGCTCGGTCTGGTCGACGAGGTCGTCGCGCCGGACGACGTCTTCGCCGCCGCGCTGCGCTGGGCCGGACGCTTCACCGACGGACCGGGACGCGCGCTGGCCGCCGCCAAGGCGGTGTTCGAGGCGGGCCCGCACGGCCTGGATCGCGCGCGCGGCGAGTGGGCCGGGCTGTTCGGCACCGAGGATCGCCGGATCGGGACGGAATCCTACGTCGCGGACGGGCCGGGATCCGCGGCTTTCGTCGGGCGCTGAATTCCTCCGGACAAGGCTGTGCGGGCGGTCGCCCGCACGCAGACCGTCCGGTCTGCTCGGGGTGTGCCAGGAGATTGCCCTGATGGGAACATGTTCTCATCTGGCCATCCGTCCAGAGGGTCGCAGAATGCCCGGGCCGACAGCGGGCTTCATCTGGGGATTTATGTAGGCTAGGCGACCATGACGGTACGTCCCGACGACCCCGCGCCGAACCCGCACGCCACCGAGGCCGAGGTCGAAGCAGCGCTCAAGGATACGAAGCTCGCCCAGGTGCTCTACCACGACTGGGAGGCCGAGACCTACGACGACAAATGGTCCATCTCCTATGACGAGCGTTGCATCGACTACGCCCGCGGCCGCTTCGACGCCGCGGTCGGCCCCGCGCCGCTGCCCTACGAGAAGGCGCTCGAGCTCGGTTGCGGTACCGGCTTCTTCCTGCTGAACCTGATGCAGGGCGGCGTCGCCAAGTCCGGTTCGGTCACCGACCTCTCGCCGGGCATGGTGAAGGTCGCGCTGCGCAACGCCGAGAACCTGGGTCTGGACGTGGACGGCCGCGTCGCCGACGCGGAGACCATCCCCTACGACGACGACACCTTCGATCTCGTCGTCGGTCACGCGGTGCTGCACCACATCCCGGATGTGGAGCTGGCGCTCAAGGAGTGCCTGCGCGTGCTCAAGCCGGGCGGTCGCTTCGTCTTCGCGGGCGAGCCGACCACCGCGGGCAACTTCTACGCCCGCTGGCTCGGCCGCATCACCTGGAAGGCCACCACCACCGTCACGAAGCTGCCCGTGCTGGCGGGCTGGCGTCGTCCGCAGGAGGAGCTCGACGAGTCCTCGCGCGCCGCGGCGCTGGAGGCGGTCGTCGACCTGCACACCTTCGATCCGCGCGATCTCGAGGCGATGGCGCGGTCCGCGGGCGCCGTCGAGGTCAAGGCGAGCACCGAGGAATTCGCCGCCGCGCTGTGGGGCTGGCCGGTGCGCACCTTCGAGGCGGCCGTGCCCGCCGAGAAGCTCAGCATGGGCTACCGGATGGCGATGTACCGGGCGTGGCTCGGACTGAGCTGGGTGGACGAGAACATCATGCGCCGCGTGGTGCCGCGCCAGTTCTTCTACAACGCCATGATCACCGGCGTGAAGCCGGACGCGTCCGCCAAGTAGTGGGCTACCGCTTCGGCCGCGCGGACATCGCCTTCCTCGCCGGCGCGGCAGGGCATGCCGCGCTGGCCGAGGTGGAGCGGCTGGAGCTGACCCCCGCGACGCACCTGCGCGATCTCGAGCGGGTGCGTCGCGATCACGGCGAACACGCCGCCGCGCTCGTGGAAACCGTGCGGCTGCGGCGCAAGGCCGCCGCCAAACTGCACGGCGCGGGGGACTGGCTCTTCACCGACGACGCGCTCCAGCAGGCGACGCCGACGCCGGTCGCCCGCCACCGGGCGGCCCGGCTGGCCGGCCGTGCCGTGCACGATGTCACCTGTTCCATCGGCGCCGAACTCGTCGAACTGGCCGAGGTGTGTCCCGCCGTCGTCGGCAGCGACCTCGACGAGGTGCGGTTGGCGATCGCCGCGCACAATCTCGGCTCCCGCTGGGCGCCGCTGTCCGGCGCCGATCGGGCCGGGCAGCGAAATGTGCTGCTGGCCAAGGCCGATGCCGTCGTGCCCAGCAGCACCGGCACGGTGATCATCGCCGATCCGGCCCGCCGCGCGGACGGCCGCCGTACCCACGATCCGGCCAAGCTGCAACCTCCGCTGCCCGATCTGCTCGACGCGTACGCGGGCCGCGACATCGCCGTGAAGTGCGCGCCCGGACTGGATTTCGACCGGCTGGACTGGCGAGGCGAGATCGAGGTCGTCTCGCTCGACGGCGCGGTGCGCGAGGCGTGCCTGTGGTCGGCGGGCCTGACCGAAGCCGGTGTCGCCCGCCGCGCCACGGTGCTGAGTTCGCGCCGCGATCCGGAGGTGCTCACCGACGCCGAGCCGGACGAACTGCCCGAGCGGCCGCCCGGCGAGTGGATCATCGATCCCGACGGCGCGATCGTGCGGGCCGGACTGGTCCGGCACTACGCCGCGAGACACGCCCTGTGGCAACTGGATCCGCACATCGCCTACCTCACGGGCGACGCGGTGCCCGAGGGCCTGCGCGGCTTCCGTATCGAGGACCGGCTCGAGCTGCGTGAGAAGACACTGCGCCAGGAGCTGGCGCGCCGCGAGTGCGGAGCGCTGGAGATTCTGGTGCGCGGCGTGGACGTCGACCCGGACGCGCTGCGCAAACGACTGAAGCTCAAAGGCAGCGTGCCCTACACCCTGGTGATCACCCGCATCGGCCGCACCGCGACGGTGTTCCTGTGTACCGCGCACGCCGCGTCGTGAGCGAACGAAGTGAGTGAACCATGTGGCAGCGCGCGTCGCGCATGCCGGAGCCGAGCGCTAGCGAGGTGCAGGCGTGAGCGCGGTCCGGGCCTAGGACTCCAGTTTCTTCACGACCCGCTGCACCGTCAGCCAGGTGCGGGTGGTGATGTCCTTGCCGTAGGTCTTGTCCAGCCAGGCCATGAAGTCCGGCGTCTTCGGCGTGCTGTTGTCGATGACGGTGAGGAAGGCGCGGGCCTCCGGGTCGTAGCCGATGATCCGGGTCAACTCGTCGCCGGTGTCCGGGTGCTCGACCTCCGGGCTCTGGTCTTTGAAGAAGGTCACCGTGAGGTAGGAGCCGCGCTCGTGGGTGAGCCCCTCGAACGGATCGCGATCCAGCAGCTCGCGCAGCTCCTCGTAGCTGCGCACGATGGTGCCGCCCGGAATCCCCAGCTCCCGGTTCAGCGCCTCCTGGATCCGGTCCTCCAAGGCAGCCGCATCGGTGTCGGTGCAGCGAAACACCACGTTGCCGCTGGACAGGATGGTCGCCACCTTCTCGAACCCGAGCCCCTCGAACACCGCGCGCAACTTCTCGTTGCGCATGTTCGGGTTGGTCGGCATGATCCCGCGCAGCAGCGCCGCGTACCTGTTCATGCCGACGACCGTACTCGAGCGCACCGACTACTCGGCGTCCAACGCGGGCGAACTATGCCTGCTGGGTGGCGCCGTTCTTCTTGCGTTCGATGTCCTCCAGCGCGGCGATGTACTTCGCCCGCTCCTCGGCGCCCGCCTCCCAGGTGGCCTTGCGGTTCTTGACCACCTTCGCGGGCGCGCCGACGGCGATGCCGTAGTCCGGGATCTCGCCCTTGACCACCGCGTGCGCGCCGAGCACGCAGCCGCGGCCGACGCGAGTATCGCGCAGCACGGTCACCTTGGCGGCGATCCACGTGTCGGGGCCGATCCGGACCGGGCTCTTCACGATGCCCTGATCCTTGATGGGCATCGTGATGTCGTCCATCTTGTGGTCGAAGTCGCAGATGTAGCACCAGTCGGCGACCAGGGTCGATTCGCCGATCTCGATGTCGAGGTAGGTGTTGACGACGTTGTCCTTGCCGAACACCACCTTGTCGCCGATCCGCAGCGAGCCTTCGTGGCAACGGATGGCGTTGCCGTCGCCGATGTGCACCCAGCGCCCGATCTCCATCCGGCTCAGCTCGGGGGTCGCGTGGATCTCGACCCGGCGGCCGAGGAACACCATGCCGCGCAGCACGATGTGCGGGTTGGCCAGCTTGAACTTGAACAGCCGGTAGTAGCGGACCAGATACCAGGGCGTGTAGGCGCGGTTGGCGAGCACCCAGCGCAGCGACGCCATGGTCAGAAATCGCGCCTGCTGCGGATCCCGGCGGCGCGAACCCCGCCACCGCGAGCGCAACGGTGCGCCCCACATGCTCGTCACGAACCGTTCTCCCGTCGTGTTCCCCGGGCGGCCACCCGAGGGTCCGTCATTGGCTACACAGCGTACTTTCGTGCCGCATCACCTCTGGTTCTACCCTCACCTTCGCCGGACGAGACGTTCCCCCCTGCGTCCACCGAGTAGCAACCTGCGCCACGCAGGCCGACCACCCTCCGGTGCGAGTCTTACGAGCGCCGTTCGCGGCCCGTCTCGCGCTCGAGCGGCCGCTGCGCATGCGACACCGTCGCCCGGCAGTGGCCGCTCGAGCGCGAGACACCAGGGGGCCGCGAACACGCCGTGCCGGAGGCGCGGCAAATTCAACACCGGCTAGTCTTGCGAGCGGCCATCGACCCGAGGGGAGAACAGCAGTGCGAACCGGTAGCGTGCGGGCTGTCGCGACACAGCCGCGATCCCGGGTGCGTGCGGCAGCCGCGCTGGCCGCTCTCGGCGCGCTGGCCCTGACCTCCTGCGGCACCGATGTCGACGACATCGCCGTCGGCCCCGGCAAGGGATGGCCCGCCGCGCATCACGACGGTCGCAACAGCGGCGTCAGCCCCGTGACCGGCGCGCGCTCACTGACGTTGAGCTGGTCCAGACCCGCGGCAGGCCCCATCGAGCGGCCGGTCACCATCGGCGCCGAGGGGCAGCTGTTCCTGACCACCCGCACCGCGAACGGGTGCGCCATCCTGTCGTTCCAGATGCCGACCGGCCGCAAGCGATTCTGTGATGTGCTCGGCCCCAACGCGATCTCGTCGCCGACGGCGGTCGACGGTGTCAGCAACGTCTACGCAGGCGACGACGGCGCGGTGAACTCCTTCAACTACCTCGGCCAGCCGCGCTGGCGCACACCCGTTGCCGGGGTTCCGGTTTCGGTGCAGTTCACCGGTGACAGCCGACTGCTCACCATCACCCAGTCCGGCCAGGTGGACGTGCTGGACCGGCAGACGGGCCTGCGGACGGTGCCGACCGTTCAATTGCTCGGCGAACCCGACTTCCTGGGCAACCCCGACCTCACCCGCCCCGCCTCGGGCCAGGGGCTCGACGACTGCGGCACCGGCGGCCCGCAGTGTCCGATCGCGAACATCTCGGCGATCGACGGATCCACCGGCCGCTTCTACGTCACCGTGTGGCAGCCCGGCGCTCCGAGCGCCGCCCTGATCGCCTTGCGCTACGCCGACAACAGGATTCAGCAGGAGTGGCGCGCGGAGATCCTGACCGAGGGCAGCGCCACCGGCCCCGCCCTGTCCGCCGACGGCGGCACCGTCTACGTCGGCGACAACAGCGAGCGACTGATCGCCGTCGACGCCGCCGATGGGCGCATCAAGTGGGTGCGGCCGCTGGGATTCACGCCGAGCGGCGGGATTTCGGTCTCCGGCGACGGCCTGATCATCCCCGCGGGCGACGAGGGCTACCTGCTCGCCCTGCGCGACACCGGTGACAGCGCCGAGATCGCCTGGGAACGCAAGGATCTCGCGCTGCGCGGCGCCCCGGTGCAGACCGCGGGCGACACCGGCTACACCGCCGCCGCGATCGGCGACGGCCTGAACCTGATCACCTTCGACACCGGCACCGGAGCCACCATCGATTCCGATGTGCTGCCCGGCGCGAAGGGCACCACCACCGGCACCTCGGTCGGGCCCAAGGGTGAGGTGGTGGTGGCCACGCGCATCGGCGAGGTCTTCGTCTTCCAGCCGGAGTAGGGCGTACCTCCGCCTTCGCTCCGGCCATGCGCGGTCTTCGGACGGACTGTCCGGCAGCGCCGCTCAGAGCGGGTTGTTCGGATCCCGTTCCGGCAGAGGACGTTCCACGATGACCGGCCTGCCGAGCGGATTGCGCACGCGGCGTTTGGCAGCCGAGTACACCTGCGCGGTCTCGGCGGCGACGACGTCCCAGGCGAAGTCCGCCGTCAGGCGTTCCCGCGCGGCGTAGGCGCGGTCCTGCGTGGCGACGGGGTCGTCCAGCGTGGCGCGCACCGCCTCCACCAAGCCGTCCACGTCGGCGGGTTCGAAGGACGCGCCCGTGACGCCGTCGATGACCGCTTCGCCGAGTCCGCCCGCCGTCGAGGTGATCAGCGGGGTGCCCGCGGCGGCCGCCTCCAGCGCCACGATGCCGAACGGCTCGTAGCGGCTCGGCAGCACGATGGCGTCGGCGCCGTGCAGCCAGCCGAGCAGTTCCTGGTGACCGAGCTGGCCCGCGAAAGTGACCGCGCGCGCGACGCGATGCACCCTGGCCCGTTCCCGCAGCCATTCGAACTGAGTACCGACGCCCGCCACGGTCAGCGTGGTGCCGGGGTGAGCGCGGCGGATGCGGGGCAGCGCGGCGATGGCGTCCTGCACGCCCTTCTCGTATTCGAGCCTGCCGACGTAGAGCAGCCGGGGCGGCCCGGAGCGCGGGGCGCGCGGGCGGAAGGTCCATGCGCCCACGTCGATGCCGTTGCGGATGACCGTCATCGGGATGCGCTCGGGACCGTACAGGCGCTGCACTTCGTCCTGCATCGAGGTCGAGCAGGTGATCAGCGCGTCGGACTCGTTGGTGAGCCACCACTCGACGGAGTGCACCTGCTTGTTGACCTTGCCCGCGACCCAGCCGCTGTGGCGGCCCGCCTCGGTGGCGTGGATGGTCGACACCAGCGGCACGTCGTAGTACTCCGCCAGGGCGATGCCGGGATGGGCGACCAGCCAGTCGTGCGCGTGCACGACATCGGGCGTCCAGCCGTCACCGATGCCGGGCTTGCCGAGCGCGACGCCCGCGCGCACCATGGCGTGCCCCATGGCCAGGGTCCACGCCAGCATGTCCTCGCCGAAGTCGAAGCACGGCGGATCCTCGGCGACCGCGACAACCAGCACGCCGTCCTCGATGAACGAGTGCGTGGGGTGGCTCGACGAGTCGGTGCCGGAGGGGCGGCGGGACAGGACGACCACCTCGTGGCCCGCCGCGGCGAGCTCGGTGGCCAGGTGATGTACGTGGCGACCCAGCCCACCGACCACAACCGGCGGGTATTCCCACGACACCATCAAGATCTTCATGCAAGTCCTTCTCAGGCAGGGCCTTGTCGGTCAGGGCCTTCTGCGGTTTGGCCTTCCGGGGCCGGGCCCAGGTTCCCCGTGGGGTCGGTACTGGGGACCCGTCGCGCATCCAATCCGGGAAAGAATCCGTCGGCCGCGTACCATCCTGCCGCCAACTGCCGCGCTTTGGCGACTTGACCCGCGCCGACGGCCGCCGCGATCTCCCGCACGGCGTGCGCGTGCTGGTGGGCCCGCTCCCGCGCGTAGCCCGCGGCGGAGTCCTTGCTGACCATGAACGCCCAGTCGCTGGACACCGTCAGGATCGCCTCGCGCAGCAACTGATCCGCGACCGGATCGCGCAGCGCGAACGTGTTTCCCGCGCGCATCTTGTCCAGGGTGTCCAGCGCGAGCCGCACCACCTCGTCGTTGAGTTCGACGAGATCGCGCACCTGATCACCGGCCCACACCCGCCAGTCCTTGCCGGAGCCCCAGGACGAATCGGTGAGTTGCACGGGCGCACCGACGTAGCCGCGTTCCCGCGCGTCGGCCAGGGTGCCGACGGTGACGCCCGCCTCCGGCAGCGCGCGCAGGACCTGGGCCAGCCACTGCGGGCCCTCGTGCCACCAGTGCCCGAACAGTTCGGTGTCGAACGCGGCCACGACGAGGGCCGGGCGGCCGATGCGTTCGGATTCGGCGATCAGCCGCTCGCGCACCGTCGTCACGAAGTCCTCGACGTCGCGCACCACCGCCCCGGCCGCCAGCTCCGGGTCGTAGGGCGCCTTGTCGGGCCCGGCGACCGTCTTGCCGGTGACGCGGGACGGTTTGAGGCCTGTCGCGTGGTCGTAGTGATGAAAGTCACGGTACGCGGCCTGGCCGGGGTAGCCGGACTTGGGCGACCAGACCCGGTAGCTGACCGCGAGATCGCGCCCGAACGCCACCACGTCGGAGTCGCGCACCGGTCGTCCGAGGCTGCTGTCGCCGCGCAGGGCGGGTCCGTCGACCATGAAATGCGTCACACCGGCGGCCGCGTAGCCGAGCTCCATGCGCGGGGTGTATCCGCACTCGGGAGCCCAGATGCCGGTGGGGGTGTGACCCCAGCGCCTGCGGGCGTCGGCCAGGCCCTCGCGCAGCTGGAAGTCGCGCAGTCGCGGGTCGAGCAGCGGCTGGAACGGGTGCGCCAGCGGACCGCCGAGCAATTCGATCGTCTGCGCGTCGACGAGTTCGCGCCAGACCGGCGCCGCGCCGTGCCGCCAGCGCTGCTCGAACTCGGTGAGCGCCGCGGCGGCGAGCCGGTGTTCGTGCCTGCCGAGCGCGACGTTGCCCGCCATGGCGGCCTCGTCGGCGCGCAGCTGCCAGTTGCCCAGCCAGTGGTGCATGCCCGCCAGGCAGTGCGGGTCGTCGAGCTGGGCCGCGAGCACCGGCGTGATGCCGAGGCTGAGCAAGTGCGAGCGCCCTTCCGCCGCAAGGGTTCTCAGCACCTCGACGACGGGCAGGTAGGAGGCTGCCCAGGACTGGTAGAGCCACTCCTCGCCGACGGGCCAGCGGCCGTGGTGGGCCAGCCAGGGCAGATGGGAGTGCAGGACCAGGGTGAACTGGCCGGGTACCGCGTTGTCGGTCAACGTTTCACCGCGATGGACACGAGGTCGAGGCTGGCGTCGATGTCCTCGGTGATCAGGTCGAAGTCGTCGACGGACACCGCGGCGACGTCGGCGGTCAGCTCGGCGGGCCACGGCTCGCCCGCGAGCGCGCGCTCGATCTGCGCATCGATGAACGAGCCGCCGTGCTTGGCGTCCAGCGCTTTCAGCGTCGCCCCGTGATGCACGCCGGTCATCAGCGCGACCTCGAAACCGGCGTCGACCAGCAGCTCGGTGAGTTCGTCCGCGTTCAGCTCACGGGTGTGGAACGGATTGAGCGGGGTGTCGCGACCCGGCGAGAAGGTGATCCGGTTGGGCGTGCTGATCAGCAGCTCGCCGCCGGGCCGCAGGACCCGCAGGCATTCCCGGAGGAACTGGCTCTGATCCCAAAGGTGCTCGATGACCTGGAAATTCACCACGACGTCGACCGAGGCGTCGTCGAGCGGCAGGGCGGCGAGGTTGCCCTGGATCATCTCGACGCGCGGGTAGCGCGCCCGCACGTGCGCGACCGCGCTCGCGTCGTAGTCGAGGCCGATCACCTTGGTGGCCACACCGGCGATCATGTCGGCGCCGTAGCCTTCGCCGGAACCGGCCTCCAGCACGGTCTTTCCCGCGCACCGGTCGAGCAGCCGGGCGTAGACGATCTCGTGCCTGCGGAACCAGTAGTTCTCCTCGGCGATGCCGGGTACGGTGCGCTCGCCGGTCAGCGGCAAAGGTTCGACGGCACCGGCGTTTTCCGTAGTCATGACCCTCGGGTCGCCCACTGCGGCAGGGATCACAGCCTCGCTCATCACACCGACGTTACTGGTAAGGGTCGCGCACGATATCGCCCGGACCGGTGTAGTGAGAGAGAAGCCACTAAGTTACCCATGAGTAACTTAGCGTAGGGTAGTGTCACGCCCTGAGCTACCTCAACAGGACGTACGGCCCGATCGTGCGACCACCAGATACACGCCCCCAGAACAGGAGGTCGACGAAGACCGATGCCGAACATCGTCGTACTCATCAAGCAGGTTCCCGACACCTGGTCCGAGCGCAAGCTGTCCGATGGTGACTACACCCTGGACCGCGAGGCCGCCGACGCCGTCCTCGACGAGATCAACGAGCGCGCCGTCGAAGAGGCGCTGCTGATCAAGGAGGCCCAGGGCGGCGAGGTCACCGTGCTGGCCGCCGGTCCGGACCGCGCCACCGAGGCCATCCGCAAGGCGCTGTCCATGGGCGCCGACAAGGCCATCCACATCAACGACCCGGCGATCCACGGCTCCGATGCCGTGCAGACCGCGTGGGTGCTGGCCAGCGCGCTGGGCCAGGTCGAGGGTGTCGAGCTCGTCATCGCCGGTAACGAGGCGACCGACGGCCGCGCGGGCGCCGTGCCCGCGATCATCGCGGAGTACCTGGGTCTGCCGCAGCTGACCCACCTGCGCAAGCTGACCGTCGACGGCGAGAAGATCACCGGCGAGCGCGAGACCGACGAAGGCGTCTTCAAGCTGGAGGCCACCCTCCCGGCCATCGTCTCGGTCACCGAGAAGATCAACGAGCCGCGCTTCCCGTCCTTCAAGGGCATCATGGCGGCCAAGAAGAAGGAAGTTCAGGTCTTCACGCTGGCCGATCTGGGCGTCGACCCGTCGACCGTGGGTGTCGCCAACGCGGGCACCACCGTCACCGCGTCCACCCCGAAGCCTCCGCGCACCGCGGGCGAGAAGATCGCCGACGAGGGCGACGGCGGCACCAAGATCGCCCAGTACCTCATCGGTCAGAAGATCATCTGATCCGCCCGGCTGACGAGACTTCCTAGGAGAGAACACAAATGGCTGAAGTACTCGTGCTCGTCGAGCACGCCGACGGTGCGATCAAGAAGGTCAGCACCGAACTGCTCACCGCCGCCCGCACCCTGGGCACCCCGGCCGCCGTCGTGCTCGGCACCGCGGGTACCGGCGAGAAGCTGGCCGACGCGCTGGCCGCCGCGGGCGCCGAGAAGATCTACATCGCCGAGTCCGACGATGTGGAGAACTACCTGGTGACCCCGAAGGTCGACGTGCTGGCCGGTCTGGTCGAGTCGGTCTCCCCGGCCGCCGTGATCGTGTCCGCTTCCGCCGAGGGCAAGGAGGTGTCGGGCCGCCTCGCCGCCCGCATCGGCTCCGGCCTGCTGGTGGACGTCATCGGCGTGAACGCCGACGGCTCCGTCGTGCACTCCATCTTCGGTGGCGCCTTCACCGTCGACGCCAAGGCGACCGGCGACGTGCCGGTCATCTCGGTCCGCCCGGGTGCGGTCGAGGCCGTCGCGCAGGCGGGTGCCGGCGAGAAGGTGACCGTCGAGGTCCCCGCGCAGGAAGAGGGCGTCGTCAAGGTGACCTCGCGCGAGCCGGTCGTCGCCGGTGACCGTCCGGAGCTCACCGAGGCGAACATCGTCGTCTCCGGTGGTCGCGGCGTCGGCTCGGCCGACAACTTCGCGGTCGTCGAGGCGCTGGCCGACTCGCTCGGCGCGGCCGTCGGCGCCTCGCGTGCCGCCGTCGACTCGGGCTACTACCCGGGCCAGTTCCAGGTCGGTCAGACCGGTAAGACGGTCTCCCCGCAGCTGTACATCGCCCTCGGCATCTCCGGCGCCATCCAGCACCGCGCCGGCATGCAGACCTCGAAGACCATCGTTGCGGTCAACAAGGACGAAGAGGCCCCGATCTTCGAGATCGCCGACTACGGCATCGTGGGCGACCTGTTCAACGTCGCCCCGCAGCTGACTGAGGCCGTCAAGACCCACAAGGGCTAGGCTGTTCCGGCTCTCCGTGCCTAAGGCGGCTGCTTTGGGTGCGGGGCTGGGTTCCGCTGCCGTCCCGCGTTGAGCGGTAGCGGGCCCAGCCCGTACCCGGTGAGTTACCCCGGACCTCGCCAGATCTGTTGTTGCGTTGCGTAGCAGCAGGTTTGGCGGGGTTTTTTCGTTGGTGCCTCAACTGCGTTGCGGGGTGCTGGTGCTCGGGTTCAGCGATGCGCTACCGTGTGCCGGTCCGGTTCGAGGTGCGGGGGGTGCATAGAAATCGACGACAATGGTGGTCTGCCGATAGCGCGGACGACTGAAATGCCCGGCGACGGTGGACTTTCGATCACCGCTCGACAGGAACAGTTCAGTCTCGCATTCGTGCGCATGGTCGCCGCCGCTGCGGGGTGTTCCATCAAGAGCCACGAAACCGACTACGACGGAGTCGATATCACGATCGTGGCCTCGCGCGAGTATGCGAGATTCTATTGCCCCGAGCTCGAACTACAGCTCAAGTGCACGACCCGACACAGTCGGCTCAAGGCGGATCATTTGGCATGGCCCCTGGAAAGAGATCGGTTCCTGAAGCTGGTGAGTCCGAAGCGGTTCGTTCCGGCCCTGCTCGGTGTCCTGCTCATACCGGAGGACCCTGATCAGCTGCTCGACCTGTCGGAGGATGGCTTGACCAGCCCGAGCCGCATGTGCTGGGAGTATGCGGCGAAGCTGGGGGAGATCGAGGACGGCAAGTCCAGCACGACAGTGCACCTACCCAGAAGTACCTGTTCGATGTAGTTGGGCTCCAGAACATCATGCAGAGAATCGGCGAAGGAGGCCAGTGGTGAAGAGTATCCCTGTCGGCGACCTTCGCGACGTTGCGCTTGCCTTGTCGCCACCAGCTGTATCTCAATACCTCGCCACACACGACTGGGAACTCGAGGTTCGAGACGAAGACGTCAGGGAGATCTGGCAACTTCCGGGTGAGAATGGTCTGCTGGGACGAATAATGTTGCCGCTGGCCACTGATTACGTGGACTTTCCCCGGCGCTTTCAGGAAACGATTCGAGCTCTCGCAACCATCTACGACTGGGATCCGGCGCAACTGGTCGAACGCATAATCGCCACTCGTGCCGACCTGTTCTTCGTGCGACTCGACCAGGAGATGATCGACGGCACCATCCCGTTCCGGCAGGCGGAAACGACTCTGGAAGCCCTGTTCCGGATGATGAAGGCCGCCGCGACGACCGCGGACGATCCGACTCACTCGCACCGCGGTCGTAGATCGGCCATCGTGACGGAATTTCTCGAGGAGAATATCCGTCTCGGACATACCAGGCGGGGTAGTTTCGTTTTCACCGTCGTCTCTCGGCTCGGCGATGTGATGCCCGGCCACACCGTCGGAATTCCTCAGGTGCCGTTTCCGCGAACGGCGATGGCCACGCTCGCCAAGGGTTTGGACTCGACTCGAAAGCTGGCGTTGCACTGGGACGATAGCGCTCTCGAGCGCACCGGCGAGCTGGGATTGAGCGCCAATTTGGTGGAGTCGGTCTTGGAGCTGACTCAGCCGGAGGATCTGCGCGCATTGGACCTGTCGTTCGATTGGGCAGCAGCCGAGCCTTCACCGGTGCTCGAAAGCTCACGGATCGTCATCGATCGCGATGCGATGGCGGGGTTGTCGCGGGTACGTGAGCGCCTGGTTCGCAACGAGGAGCCGCCGCGGCACGAAATATTGCTCGGTATCGTCCGGACGCTCAACCGTGACGATCTCGGCGACGGAGACGAGGAGGCCACCAGCATCGTCCTGTCCACGCACGTGGACGGCCGCCAGCGGAAGGTTCACGTTCCGCTGGCCGGTACCGACTACGAATTTGCGATCGCGGCACACCAGTCCAAGAGGCCGATCGTCGTTGCCGGGGACTTGTCGTTCGAACGTGGGGCCTGGCGATTGACCGGCGAAATCACCGTGGACCGGAGACTTTCGGATCGTTCGACCTAGACCGACGGTGGTCCGTGGTGCCTCAGCTGCGCTGGAGTGTGGCGAGCAGGGTGGTGAGGATGGGGGAGCGGCGGGCGTCGTCGCGCAGGACGGCGGAGACCGGGATGCGCAGGCGGTGCTCGGCGAGTTGCAGGACGACGAGTCCTTCGGTGGGGCTCTGGGCGTAGAGGACGGTCCATGCCTCGGGGCGGTTGATCAGCTCCAGGGTCGCGGTGTGGTCGGGCGGGATCGGCGGGCCGAAGGTGGGGCCGACGGGCAGATCCGCGAAGGCGCTGCGAATGATGTTGTGCAGCAGCACCTGTTCTTGTTCGGGCGGCAGCAGCAGCGGGTACGAGCTGAGGTCGTTGAGGGTGACGGTGTCGCGGGTGGCCAGCGGATGACCGCTGCTGGTGGCGATTACGAGGTCCTCGACCCAGAGCTGTTCCACCATCAGGCCGGGCTGGTCGACGCGGCCGCGGATGAGTGCGAGATCACAGTCGCCGTCCGCGACGGCCGTGATGCGTTGGCGGAAGGGCTTGATCACGAATTCGATCTCCGCGTCCGGGTGTGCGGCGCGCGCGGCCGCGATGGCGGACAGCGAGCGGCTCGCGAAGGACATGTTGGCGGCCAACCGGATTCGCGGGCCGGAGGCGCGCACCGCCGCGCGGATGGCGGATTCCAGGCTGAGCATTTGTTTCGCCAGCGGAAGTAGCCGTGTGGTCGCGTCGGTGGGCACGACAGCCCTGGTCGAGCGCTCGAACAGCGGCACGCCGAGGTCGCGTTCGAGCCGGGCGATCTGGTGACTGATCGCCGATTGCGAGATGAAGCATCGCGAGGCGGCCCTGCTGAAGCTGAGTTCTTCGCAGACCGCGACGAAGTATGCCAGCTGGCGGAGCTCCACGACAAATCTCCTATTCATGAGCGATCCAGATAAGAGTCATCTTCATTATGCGCCTCAACGCGTGAAATATCTGCGTTCCCGATGACGGTTGCTAATGAGAGAAGGAGGCTGTCATGGAACACGCAGATGTGGTCGTCGTCGGATCGGGATTCGGGGGGCTGGCCGCCGCCAAGCAACTGGCAAAGTCGGGAATCAACTACGTACTCATCTCCAGCACGCCGGAGCACCTGTTCCAGCCGTTGCTCTATCAGGTCGCGACGGGTGTGCTGGCGTCGCACGAAATCGCCCCGCCCATCAAGTCGGTGCTGCGCAGGCACAAGGAAGCCGACGTGCGTCTCGGCAAGGTCGTCGCCATCGATCCGGATCGCGCGATCGTGACCTACGTCACCGACGGTGTGCGCCAGGAGATTCGGTACGGCTCGCTGATCGCGGCCACCGGCGCCTCGCAGTCCTACTTCGGCCGTGACGATTTCGCCGAGAAGACCTTCGCGCTCAAGACCATCGATGACGCGAAACTGCTTCGCGCGCAGATCGAACGGGTCTTCGCCGAGGCCGCGACCGCGGACGCCGAGACCAAGCGCAGGCTGCTCAGCTTCGTGGTGGTCGGCGCGGGCGCGACCGGCGTGGAAGTCGCCGGTCAGCTCAAAGAGCTCGCGAAAAGGTACTACCACCAGGAGGTTTCGGTCAGCTTGGTGGAGGGCGCGGGAGAGGTGTTGCCGCCCTTCGGCGGTGGGCTCTCGGAATACGCGAAGAAGTCGCTCGCCGGCAGCGACGTCGAGGTGCTCGTCGATACCTTCGTCACCGACATCGAGCCCGGCAAGGTGACGATCAAGGACAAGGCAGGCGTGGAGCGCAAGATCGCCGCCGAGACCGTGGTCTGGTCGGCGGGCGTGCAGGCGGGCGGGTTCGCCGCGATCCTGGCCGAGGCCACCGGCGTCGAGACCGACCGTGCCGGACGACTGCTGATCAACCCGGACCTCACCGTCGCCGGTTATGCCGACATCTACGCCATCGGCGACATGACCTCGCTCAACGGCTACCCCGGTCAGTCGCCGGTGGCCATGCAGGAGGGCAGGCACGCCGCCGACATCATCCGTCGCAAGAAGCTGCCCGGCACCCCGTTCAAGTACTGGGACAAGGGCAGCATGGCGGTGATCAGCCGGTTCAGCGCGGTGGTGAAGCTCAACGACCACGTCACCTTCCGCGGCGTGATTGCCTGGTTCATGTGGCTCGCGGTGCACCTGCTGTACCTGGTCGGCTTCCGCAACCGCTTCGCGGCGGTGGCCTCGTGGCTGATCGCCTTCATCGGGTCGGGGCGTCCCGGCTTCGACGAGGTGGAACCGACGCCGACGGAAGCGCGGGTACCCGAACGCGTCGCCGCCTGAGCTCGCCCGAACGAATCGCACCGATGTTCTCGCATCGGTGCGATTGCCGTCTCCGGACGCTGAAATCTTGCCCAAGCAGGGAAAAGGCGACTCCACGACGCGTCGATGCTAACGGTGCGCGTCGGATCGGTGAACCTTGGGTGTGACCGGCGTCTCGTTAACCTAGCCTGCATCGGCACGCAACTTCGAGGTTGCCCCGGCGCAGTGTCGGACTGGCTTCATCACGGATATGACTATTTCGTCCGTGCTGACAGCCCCGGCTCGACCGACGGACTCGGGGGTGGAACGGTCGCGCTATTCGCTGGTCGTCTCGTCCGACGCCGAGCATCGGGAGGCGGCGCAACGGCTGCGCTACGGCGTGTTCGCCAACGAGCCCGGCTTCCACATCCCCGACAACGGCACCGGACGCGACGCCGATCGCTTCGACGAGCACTGCGATCACCTGCTGGTCCGCGACGACGTCACCGAGCAGTTCGTCGGCTGCTACCGGATGCTGCCGCCGGACAAGGTCGCCGCGGCGGGCGGGTACTACACGGCCACCGAATTCGACCTGGCCCAGCTGGATCCCGAAGGCATGCGGATCGTCGAAATGGGCCGGGCGTGCGTGGTTCCCGATCACCGCAACGGATCCGTGCTCACCCTGATGTGGGCGGGCATCCTGCACTACATCCAGCTCACCGGATACGAGTGGGTGATGGGGTGCGTGTCGGTTCCGATGCAGGACACCCCGGAGGATCCGGCGGGCGTGAACGTGCGCGGCGTGCGGGACATGCTGCTCGGGCGGCACGCCTCCGACCCCGAGCGACGGGTGCACCCGCACCGTCCGGTGGTCGTCGACGGCAAGACGCTCGACGAGCTGACCCCGCCCTCGCGTCCCAAGCTGCCCCCGCTGATGCGCGGCTACCTGCGGCTCGGCGCGGAGATCTGCGGCGAACCCGCACACGATCCCGACTTCGCTGTCGCCGACTTCGTCGCGCTGCTCGGCCTGGACACCATCAACACGCGATACCTGGACCGACTACAGGGCGCGGCCGCAGCCCTCGACGGGGGGCGGTGAGGACCGTGGTCTTCGAGGCGCCGCCCGCACAGGCCGTGCACGCGTGGATGCCGTCGAGCCCCTGCGGGCCCGGCTGCATGGAGCCGATCGGTGAGATCGGCACGGCGCGGGTGGTCGCCCGCGCGCTCGGTATCGCCGGGCTGCTGCTGACCTATCCGGTGTGCCACCTCGCGATCCCCGCGGGACGGCGGGCGGACGTGCAGCGCGGATACGCGCGCGTGCTGCTGCGCTGTCTCGGCATGCGGCTTCGGGTGGTGGACAACCGGATTCCCACCGATCCGGTGCCCGCCGAGCGCGCCATCGCCTCGCGCGTGGGCGCCGAACGTGCCGCCGCAGCTGCTGCCGCCGCCGATGTCCGCTATGCCGATCCCGGCACCGGCGTGCTCGTGGTGACCGGGCACATCGGCTGGACCGATGTGGTCGCGCTGGCCGCGGTGCAGCCGCTCGGGTTCGTCGCGCGGGCGGACCTGATCGACTGGCCGCTGATCGGCGGGCTCGCCAAGCTCATGGGCGTCATCCCGATCGAACGCGAGCGGCTGCGTGAGCTGCCCGAGATCATCGCGCAGATCGGCGCTCGCCTCACCGCGGGTGAGCGAGTCGCGTTCTTCCCCGAGGGCACCACCTGGTGCGGACGCGCCTACGGCACCATGCGGCCCGCCCTGTTCCAGGCCGCGATCGACACCGGCACCTTCGTGCAGCCCGTGCGGCTGCGCTATCTGGACGGACACGGCGACCGCTGCACCGTGCCCAGTTTCGTCGGCGAGGATTCCTTCGGCGACTCGGCCCTGCGCGTGCTGCGTTCCCGCGGCATGATCGCCGAGATCACCCTGGAAACGCCGGAGTATCCGGGCCTCGACCGCAAGGATCTGGCTCGCCGCTGCGAACTCGCCGTGCGCGGCGCGGAACTCCCGCGCCACTCGTCGACCGACACCCAATGGATCGAGGCCACCGCGACCCGCGTGCAGGACCCGGCCCCGGCGCAGCAGGATTCGGCGCGATCCGGCGGGACGGGCGAGCACCACGGCGTCGGCCCCCGCGGTCTGCGCGGCAGAGCGGTCGCGCTCTTCCGCGGCCGGGATCGGTCGGCGCACCCACGGCAGAGCGCCGACGGCACGCGCGCCTGAATCCGACCGGATCGGCTGCTGCGTCAGGCCGGACCGCACCGTCCCTGGCGAGGTCAGCGCGACCACGGCTGCGTCCGGCAGCCCGAGCCGCGGTCCGAGCGCTCGTGTCGGGCCCCGGTGCCCTGGACCTCGCGGCTTCGTAGGCGAGCGAGGTCACTCCGCGCTCGGGAGCCTGGCCTCGCCCGCACGGGCGCGGACCGCGGTCTCGACGAGCTCGACGACCCGCGCCGAGGGGACCGTGATGCCGGGTGTGCCGAGTGTCCAGCGGAGGAAGTCCTCGACGTTCATGGCGGGTACTTCGCCGAGATAGGGCGCGATATAGGCCGGTGTGTTCGGTTCGCTGCGCCAGCTGTCGGCGAGTGTGCCGATATCGACGGCGTCGTAACCGAGGGCATCCAGCAGCCCGGTGGCCGCCGCTTTGGCTTCCGCGTCGTCACCGGCGATGGGCAGGGCGCTGCGGTCCGGCGCATCCGCGGGCCGGGCGAGCGAATACAGCTGGTGCGGAGTGATTGTGTTGAAGGCCTTGACCATTCGCGACCCCGGGAGATGGCGCTGGATCAGCGCGGTCGAGGTCAGTTCGCCCGCGTCGAGTTCGGGCAGGTGGCCGTCGCGTTCGGGGTAGTAGTTCGCCGTGTCCAGCACCGTCTTGCCGACCAGCGCATCGGTGGGCAGCTGACGGTAGGCCGCCAGCGGAATGGCCGCGACGACCAGATCTCCGACGCGTGCCGCTTCCTCGGGTGTGGCGGCTCGTGCCGTCGCGCCGAGTTCGGCGACGAGATCGGCGAGCGACTCCGCGCCCCGCGAGTTGCCGATGACCACGTCGAGGCCCGCCTCGACGGCCAGGCGGGCCACAGCGGATCCGATCATTCCGCTGCCGATGAGTCCGAGCGTTTGTGGCACGGTTCGTCTCCGTTCGTGAGTGGGTTGTTCGCTCGACAGCCGGCGTCGACCGCACGACCAGCCCCGTGCTCTGCGTACGCACGGCGTGATCACCCAAGGCTGGGTGCGGCGCTGAACAGGGCCGAGTCTGCGAAGTCCTGCTCGAGGCCGAACGTGATCTCGCGGCCGTTTTCGAACCACGCCAGCGGAATGGACGCCGCGCACCCCGCGTTGGGTTGTCGAGTGGACGATCGGACCGAGCTGAGCGGGTTCCTCAAATCGCGCCGAGCTCGCCTGAGCCCGCAAGATGTCGGATTACGCGACCACGGCGGAGTGCGCCGAGTCGCGGGTCTGCGCCGGGAGGAGTTGGCCCAGGTGGCCGGGGTGAGATGTCGGTTACACACTCCCCAAATGCCCGCCTACGGGGAGGGAGACGACGATGTCACCTCTCCCTACAGCAGCCCCATGATTCGGCGCGGCGAGAGCGCGGATCGTGGTTGATCGGTTAGGCAGTGGTCGAACCGCCAACATCGGTCCGCGGACCCGGGACACGGGGTCCGGCGCGGACGGATGTCCCCAGATCGGTCTTCGACCACATTGCTACCACCAAGTCGGTGTAAGCATCCTGAAATGCCGAATACAGGGCGCAGCGACCCGACCTCCAGGCAAACAGATCGCAAAGGCCATCATCGGATGCTGATCCGCCGGCGTAGCGAGGTCGTGTCGGACATTCAGTAAGACCGCCGTCGTCGTCATCACCGCGAAGTCCGCCGGGCGCAAGGTCTTCGGCCTCGCCACCGCAGGTGTCCGTCTCGCTTGACCTCTTGCGCGTCAGTCCGGCAGCCAGTGCAGCTCGTGCGCCAGGGTTTTGGCGACGGTACGGATACGGCGGTGTAGTGGTGACTGCACGCG
>NZ_JBYIRW010000023.1:0-131422 GCF_057708325.1 Nocardia sp. bgisy134 | reverse complement strand
ACAGCAGGTCGAGGGCGGAGACCTACTGGTCGAACTCGGGGTCTGAGCGCTGGGAAGCGTTTCCGCGCGACAACTACGAACCACAGAGAGGGCTACATCGTGACAATTCAATCGGTCATCGTTTCCGGGGCACGCACCCCGGTGGGCCGCTTGCTTGGATCGCTGAAGGACTTCAGCGGCTCCGATCTCGGCGCCGTCGCCATCAAGGCAGCCATGGAGAAGAGCGGGATTTGGCCGGAGCAGGTCGACTACGTGATCATGGGCCAGGTACTCACCGCAGGCGCCGGCCAGATCCCTGCCCGCCAGGCGGCAGTCGCCGCCGGCATTCCGATGTCCGTACCCGCACTCACTCTCAACAAAGTGTGCCTGTCAGGACTCAACGCAATCGCATTGGCGGATCAGCTGATTCGCTCCGGCGAATGCGAAATCGTGGTAGCAGGTGGCCAAGAGTCCATGTCGCAGGCACCGCACCTACTGAAGCGTTCCCGCGAGGGCTACAAGTACGGCGACGCCACTCTGCGCGACCACATGGCCTACGACGGCCTCTACGACATCTTCACCGATCAGCCGATGGGCGCCCTCACCGAGCAGCGCAACGAGGCGGACAAGATCAGCCGCGAGGACCAGGATGCCTTCGCCTCCGCCTCGCATCAGAAGGCCGCGGCCGCGTGGAAGAACAGCCTGTTCGAGGACGAGGTCGTGCCGGTGTCGATTCCACAGCGCAACAGCGACCCGCTACTGTTCACTGCTGACGAGGGCATCCGACCGGACACCACCGTCGAGTCCCTGGTCAAACTGCAACCCGCGTTTCGCAAGGACGGCACCATCACCGCGGGTTCCGCCTCACAGCTCTCCGACGGCGCCGCAGCGGTAGTAGTGATGAGCAAAACCAAGGCACTAGACCTGGGCCTGACCTGGATTGCCGAGATCGGCGCGACAGGCATGGTCGCCGGTGAAGACTCGACCTTGCAAGACCAGCCCGCCAACGCCATTACGAAAGCTTGTGCCCGCGAGAGTATTTCGCCCACGCAGTTGGATCTGGTCGAGATCAACGAGGCATTCGCTGCAGTCGGCATCGCCTCCACCCGCAAGCTCGGCATCGCTCCGGAGAAAGTGAACGTCAACGGCGGCGCCATCGCCATCGGCCACCCATTAGGCATGTCCGGCGCACGCCTCGTGCTGCACCTCGCACTGGAACTCGGCCGCCGTGGCGGCGGCATCGGCGCGGCCGCGCTCTGCGGTGGCGGCGGCCAAGGTGACGCCCTCATCGTCCGCGCCTGACCGATCAGCACCCTGCGACACCGCCAATGGCGATGCGCCATTACAACCAAGCTGACTCCAAGGAGCCAGCTCCGCCACCCGCCCCGACCGGACGGAGGCCCAAGCATCCCACCAACAGAAGCGATTGGATCGGAACGGTGTTCCTGGATACGAAGCAACAACCGATCGAGCCAGCAACGCCGATCGCGAACGGGAAGGGCGGCAGAGAGTGACGACCGGTCCCCAACATGCGTCAGCGACAGACTGATTCACATGGGTGGTACAGCAGCGACAAAGCCTCGGCGATTACGTTCCGACGCCGCACTGAACCAACAACGCATCTATGCCGCCGCACATCGCCTACTCGGCGAGAACGGAGTGGACATCACCCTGGACGAGGTCGCCCAACTGGCCGGCGTCGGTATCGGAACCATCTACCGGCGGTACGCAAACAAGCAGGAGCTGATCGCTCAGGTGCAGCGGCAGTATGTCGAGGAATTCGCTGCGGCAATTGAACTCGCTTCAGCGAATCCAGATTCTTGGCAAGGACTTAGGCAACTATTGGAGTACGCCGGTCAGCAAGTCGCGAACAGTCGGGCCTATTGCGAGTTGCTGTCCAGAGTCCGGGAAGGAACGAAACTGTTCGACTTCATCCAGAAGTCGATCGACGAACCCCTGACAATGCTGCTGGGGCGCGCCAAAGAATCTGGCCATCTGAGGCCCGATGTCGAAGCATCCGACATCTACACCATTATCATCATGATAGGCCCCGTGGTCGCCCTCACTCACACAGCGCAGCAGAACAATTGGCGTCGCTACCTGGCCCTGACCCTCGACGGAATCTGTGCCACAACGACACCCAGGCGCCCACTCTCCCCCGCACCCTTGAGCATTACAGACCTCTTCAGACCAGAGACATGAGCCCCCTTTCGTCAGAGACCCTTCCCTGATCAGCGATCCGTGAGATGGATCCGCAGAATCCATTGTGCCTGACCCCCAACCACTCTCCCTCATCCCGCCCGGCACGCCACCGCGCCATACCTAGATCAGTTAGTAGACAATAACTGACATTTCAGATAACCTCGATTAACCGAAATGAGTTGCCAGCGGTCACGTCGAAACTAGTGCCGCAAGCGCAAGTAAGGAAGCCTCACCAATGGATACGAAGCACACCGCGGATGCCGCAGTGTCGCGAAAAGCCCGCGTCGGCGTGGTTCGTGAAACGAACGTGGACGAACGGCGCGTGGCATTGGTACCGAAGGTCATTCCGAGCCTTTTGAAGCAGGGCGTGGAGGTGATCATCGAGCCCGGCGCCGGACTCGGAGCACTGATCTCGGACAACGACTACGTCGATGCCGGCGCGACGATCGGTAATCCGTGGTCAGCGGACGTGGTGGTGAAGGTGGCGCCACCCAACGATGCCGAAGTGCGGAGAATGCCGATCGGGCAGACGCTGATCGGCTTCCTCGCGCCGCGCGGCCCGGACAACAAGATCAAGGCGTTGTATTCGGCGGGCGTGCGGGCGTTTGCGGTGGAGGCGATTCCGCGTATCTCGCGTGCGCAGGTGATGGACGCGTTGTCCTCGCAGGCGAATGTGGCCGGATACAAGGCCGTGCTTTTGGCGGCATCGGAGTCCACTCGCTTCTTCCCGATGCTGACCACCGCGGCGGGCACGGTGAAGCCGGCGACGGTGCTGGTGCTCGGCGTGGGTGTCGCGGGCCTGCAGGCGCTGGCGACCGCCAAGCGCCTCGGCGCCCGCACCACCGGCTACGACGTGCGCCCGGAAGTCGCCGATCAGGTGCGGTCGGTGGGTGCGCAGTGGCTGGACCTGGGTATCGACGCCGCGGGTGAAGGCGGTTACGCCCGGGAACTGACCGACGAGGAGAAGTCCGAGCAGCAGCAGGCGTTGGAAGAGGCGATCAAAGGTTTCGATGTGGTGATCACCACCGCGCTCGTGCCGGGTCGCCCGGCCCCGCGGCTGGTCACCGCCGCCGCTGTCGAGGGCATGAAGCCGGGCAGCGTCATCGTCGATCTCGCCGGCGAGACCGGCGGTAACTGCGAACTCACCGAGCCGGGCAAAACCATTGTGCGCCACGATGTCACGATCGCCTCGCCGTTGAATCTGCCCGCCACGATGCCCGAGCACGCCTCGGAGCTCTACTCCAAGAACATCATGGCTCTGCTGGAGCTCATGCTGAAAGACGGCGTGCTGCGACCAGATTTCAGTGATCAGATACTGGCCGACTCCTGCGTGACCCGTAACCCGATCGACGGCGAGGTGAACTGATGTATACCGAGTTGTTGGCGAACATCGCGATCCTGGTGCTGTCCGGGTTCGTCGGTTTCGCCGTCATCTCCAAGGTCCCCAACACTCTGCACACGCCATTGATGTCGGGTACCAACGCGATTCACGGCATCGTGGTGTTGGGTGCGTTGGTGACGTTGGGCCGGGTGGAGGATCCCTCGATCGGCATCCAGCTCATTCTGTTCGTCGCCGTGGTCTTCGGAACCCTGAACGTCATCGGTGGTTTCGTGGTGACCGACCGGATGTTGGGCATGTTCAAGGGCAAGAAGCCGGTCGCCGCGGTCGAGAAGGCGGGCGAGTAAACGTCATGGACAACTTGGTCAACATCCTCTACATCGTCGCGTTCTCGCTGTTCATCTACGGTCTGATGGGCCTGACGGGTCCCAAGACCGCGGTGCGCGGCAACTGGATCGCCGCGGTCGGTATGGGCATCGCGGTCATCGCGACCCTGATCGCGGTGCGCGACACCAGCAACTGGATCATCATCGTCGCGGGCCTGGTCGTCGGTGTCGGGCTCGGTGTGCCACCGGCGCGGTTCACCAAGATGACCGCGATGCCGCAGCTGGTGGCCGCGTTCAACGGTGTCGGTGGTGGCACGGTCGCGCTCATCGCATGGGCCGAATTCCTCGGCACCACCGGGTTCTCGGACTTCCAGCACGGGGAAGAACCGACCGTGCACATCATCGTCGGCTCGCTGTTCGCCGCGATCATCGGCTCGGTCTCGTTCTGGGGCTCGCTGATCGCCTTCGGCAAGCTCCAGGAAATCCTGCCCGGCAAGCCGATCGGCATCGGCCGCCTCCAGCAGCCGCTGAACCTGCTGCTGCTGGTGGTCGCGATCGCCGCGGCCGTGGTCATCGGCCTGGGCGCCGCCGACGGTGGCGCACCGTGGTGGTGGATGGTGCTGCTGCTCCTGGCCGCCGGTGTGCTCGGCCTGATGGTGGTGCTGCCGATCGGTGGCGCGGACATGCCCGTGGTCATCTCGCTGCTCAATGCGTTGACCGGCCTGTCGGCCGCGGCGGCGGGGTTGGCGTTGAACAACACCGCGATGATCGTGGCGGGCATGATCGTCGGCGCGTCGGGCACCATCCTGACCAACCTGATGGCCAAGGCCATGAACCGCTCCATCCCGGCCATCGTGGCCGGTGGATTCGGTGGCGGCGGCACCGCACCCGGTGCCGGTGGTGGCGAGCAGAAGCAGGCCAAGGCCACCTCCGCCGCGGATGCCGCGATCCAGATGGCCTATGCCAACCAGGTGATCGTGGTCCCCGGCTACGGTATGGCCGTCGCCCAGGCTCAGCACGCGGTCAAGGAAATGGCCGAGCTGCTCGAGAAGAAGGGTGTGGAGGTCAAATACGCCATCCACCCGGTCGCCGGTCGCATGCCCGGGCACATGAACGTGCTCTTGGCGGAGGCCGAGGTGTCCTACGACGCGATGAAGGAAATGGACGACATCAACGGCGAGTTCGGCCGCACCGATGTCGCCCTGGTCATCGGCGCCAACGACGTCACCAACCCCGCCGCCCGCGAGGACGCCTCCAGCCCGATCTACGGCATGCCGGTCCTCAACGTCGACCAGGCCAAGTCCGTGATCGTGCTCAAGCGGTCGATGAACTCCGGCTTCGCCGGCATCGACAACCCGCTGTTCTACGCCGACACCACCTCCATGCTCTTCGGCGACGCCAAGAAATCCGTCGGCACAGTCACCGAAGAACTCAAGGCGCTCTAGCAGCGCCCCTGAAACCCGCGCCACAACCGTCAATGGCGCGCCGTGCCGCCACCGTGAAGACCTCCCTGCCTCGCGGTGGCGGCACATCCTAAGAGCCCGCGCCACACTTACCCGCCGTGGCGCGCGTGCCGCCACCGTGACTACCCCCACGGTGGCGGCACACCCCCAGGCCCGCGCCACTGCTGCATGGCGCGGTGTACCGTCACCGCGTAGTTGCCCGGCCGCGCGGTGACGGTACAACCACGCCATGCAGGAAGTCATGAGCGGACCACGCTGTCAAAGGCTCTCGCGCTGTGCCTCCTCCGCCACACAAGCCGCGATCTGTGCGCGCGAAGTGAATCCCAGCTTGGTCAGGATGTGTTCGACGTGGCCTTGAGCGGTGCGCTGCGAGATCACCAGTTCGGCTGCGATCTGCTTGTTGCTGAGCCCCCGGGCTACCAGGTCGGCGACTTGCCGCTCACGCTTTGTCAATTTCGCGAACAGGTTTGATGCCGGCGTCATGCCGGTGGGCTCTCCGAGTGCATAGGCAACAGCGGCGTCCATCCCCATCTCATGGCCTCGCCGGAAAGCCGAGTCGAATCCTCGTGCGCCGAGAGCATGACGTGTAGCCCGTTCGCATTCGTCGTGGAAGCGGGCCAAATTCGGAAACACTCTCCTTACATTGCTTCCCGCCGGCCAGAGTCCTTCCGCAGCTCCCAACAGAACAGCCGCGCGCTCGGCGTCGCTGTCATCGGCGACAGTCCAGGCCAGCGCCGCGAGACTGAAGGCAATCACATAGGGACTCTTCAAGCGCCGGTTCACGCGCAGCGCTTCTTCGAGCAGCTTTCGGGCCTGGAATCGCTCGCCTTGCTGCCATGCGGCAACGCCCAAGCCGCGCAACGCACCTGAACGATAGTGCAGTTCACCGAGGACTTCGGTGAGTGAAAGCACTTGACGGTACAGCTCGATCGCGCGAGTTGTCTCACCTCGCAATTCATATGCCCAAGCCAGGAACATCAGCGCACTGATGTAGCGAGTTCCGGCCCTATTTGAGGTTGATGCCTCGACGACACGTTCGAACGCGGCGGTCGCATTGACAGGTTCGCCGCTCGTGAGTGCCAGAATGCCTTCGGCGTAGGCAATTCGCGCCTCCGCGGCTGCAGCGGGCGCTTGTTCGGCGACCGTTCGCCCTTGCGCAAGGAGGGTGCGTGCGGACTCGAAATCACCCTGCAGGGCGGCCATCTGGCTGTCGACACAGAGAGCCCCGACGCGGTGGGGTATCGATTGCGCCCTGGGGTGGGCGAGAATGCGGTCGAGCCAGGATCGGCCTTCACCGTACAGACCGCGGAAACTCCAGAACTCGAACAGGGCGGCGGTAGTGCGCAGTCCTGCTACGGCGGCCTCGTCGCTGTCCTCGGACAGGCACGATTCGAGGGCTTCGCGCAGATTGGGTTGTTCGCGGTCGAGGCGGGCTAACCACTCGGGCTGCCGGTCGCTGACCCATTCGGTTTCGGCGTCGAGTGCCAGCTGTTGGTACCAGTTGCGGTGTCGTCGGCGCAGATCCTCGTATTCGCCGGAGCCGTGCAGCCTCTGCCAACCGTATGCTCGTAGCGTTTCGAGCATACGGAAACGCACGACCGCGCCGGATGCCTCTCGGATAAGGATCGATTTGTCGACCAGGGAGGACAGTGCATCCAGCGCATTCTGCTCGCTGGCGTCGGGTTCCGAATCAGCGGTGCGGGCGATGCCACAGATTTGTTCGATGGCGTCGAGGTCGAAGCTGCCCGCGAATATCGAAAGCCTAGCCCACAGTCGCTGTTCGACCGGGGTGCACAGCTGATAGCTCCAATCAATGCACCACTGCAGGGTTTGTTGCCGTGTCGGTGCAGTGCGGCTGCCGCGGGTCAGTAGTGTGTACCGGTCGACGAGCCGTGCCAGTACTTGCTGAGGCGAGAGTGTACGCATCCGAGCTGCGGCGAGCTCGATCGCCAGCGGCAACCCGTCCAAATGGGCACAGATCTCGGCTACGGCAGCACTGTTGTCTTCATCGAGTTCGAAGCCGGGCACGGCCGCGGCGGCACGTTCGATGAACAGTGTCACGGCGTCGAAGCGCGGCAGCCCCAGGAGCATCGGCTTTCGGTGCGGATCCGGGACGGTCAGTGGCAGCACCCGCAACACCGCCTCCCCTGCGATGTTCAACGGTTCGCGGCTGGTGGCCAGGACCCGCACATCCGGACAGGTCCGCAGCAACGCCTCGACCAACTCCGCGACAGCCTCGACAATTTGCTCGCAGTTGTCCAATACGAGCAAAGCTTCCCGGGAGCTCACGACCTCGATCAAGACTTCGCGCAGCGGTCGAGCGGACTCATCCCGCACCCCAAGGGTCGCCGCCATCACATCTACTAGTAGGGAACCATCGGACACCTCGGCCAGGTCGACCAAACACACCCCGTCGGCAAAATCGCCTCGCGCCCGTGTCGCGGCGCGCAGCGCCAGCCTCGTCTTGCCAACGCCCCCAGTGCCTGTCAACGTCACCAGTCGGGACGTGGCCAGCCTGTTCTTCACCTCCGACATCTCAACGCGCCGGCCGACGAAACTGGTCAACTCGAGCGGTAAACCACCGCTGCCGCCGCCGATCGCCGCAAGCGACGCGGGGCTTCTCCGCTCCGATGACGTGCGGCGCCGGTGTTCGAGAATCGGTTCGCCCTGCACCGCCATCTCACTCACTACTGAACCGCGACGCTGTTGGATCTGCTGGATGGCCTCTCCGAGCTTCGTCGCCGACGGCCGCTCCCGGCGATCCCGGCTCATCGCCGTCGACACCAGCGCCGACACATCATCAGGTATGCCGCTGGCTCGCAGGTCCGGCACTGGCTGGGTGGTGATCCGCAGAAACTGGGTCACCACGTTCTCACCACTACGACGCTCGAACGCGGCATGCCCGGTCAGTGCACAAAACAGAGTGGCTCCCAGCCCGTAGACATCCGCGGCCGAGGTCGGGGTCTCGCCCTCGAGAACCTCCGGAGCGGTGAACGCCGGCGATCCAGTCAGCGTGCCTGCCGACGTCTGAAATCCACCGACGATGTGCGCTATACCAAAATCGGTCAACGCCGGTTCTCCATACTCGGTGAGCAGAATATTTCCCGGCTTCACATCCCGATGCACAATGTTCAGCCGATGCGCACTGGCCAGCGCTCCAGCGACTTTCACCCCGATTCTCAACACGTCCTGCACCGCAAGCGGACCGTTCTTGCGGATCCATGCACCCAGCGAATCCCGCGGGTGATACGGCATCACCAAGAAGGGGCTTCCACTTTCGGTGACTCCCGCCTCCAGCACCGTGACGATGTTCGGGTGCCCGGTCAATCGGCCCATTGCCCGCTGCTCCCGAACAAACCGGGCCTGGTTGTCAGCATCCAACTCCGCGGTCAACACCTTCACCGCCACCATTCGATCGAACCCCGGCTGCCAGCACCGATATACCACTCCGAAACCACCCCGACCGATCTCCACCGCATCTTCGAACCCGGCCACCGCTAATTCCGCCGCGAGAGGCGTTACGACCTCACGACGAGTACGCAAAGGATCATCATCAGTCATCGGCTAGGAGTGATCAGACCAGCCGGTCTCCGGACAGCAGGCAACATGTGCTCACCTTTCGCTACTGCTCAGCGTATCGCCGAAGACGTCGACGGAGGCATGCCGAACTGGAAGGTATGAAGCGCCACCGACCATCGGCGCCGTCATAAGAAGGTGGTGAGCAGCAGCGGGGCGGAGCTGACCCCTTTTGCTCGCTCGGGCCGGCTCGAAACTGGCGCCGCCGTTGTTGGTATGGCAGGTCCCCCGTCCTGTCAGTCGGCGTTGACCGCGCTGGCGGCACAGACGATGGCCCATCACAGGGCGCCGCCGATGTGTTGACCGTCGAACAAGCTGTCGCTATCGTTCCACTATCCGATCCGACCGGATCGCATAGTGGACCACTCCTGGAAGGGTTGGCATGCGGCCGATGCCCTCGACGCCCTCTTGGTATCCCGCTCCGGCCCGCATCGCAATTCCCGGTCGAGGCCAACAGACGAGCGGCGTGACGGTGCCTTATCCAGCACGAGCACTCGATGTCGTGTGGTCCACCGAGACACCAGGGGTCGGTGACGCGTCACCAGCACAGGCCGGGAGCGCTCCTCGGCTTGTCGGCCACGTGCAGACGATGGGCGCTCGGATGTCGATCAGCAAGCAATGAGCGAGGAGCACAGGAATGAACATTGCCGAGATCTACGCTGCGGATCTGCGGCGACGAGAAGCGCAGATCCGCAGTGATATCGAGGAGCTTTCACGACTCTTCGACGACGACATGTTGTGGATTCACGCTAGCGGCCAGATCGACACCAAGGACACGCTCCTCGAGACGCTTCGATCGGGCAAGGCGAAGTATCTGACGATCGACACGCGGGACGACAGCTTGCGGATCAAGGGCGGGGTCGCCTTCTTAAGTGGGATCGTGACGATCAAGGCCGAGATGAAGGGACTTGAACGCGAACTCGAGCATCGATACACGATCGCGTGGCATCAGCACGACGGTGACCTGAAGGTTGTGAATTGGCAGGCGACACGACTGGATCTCTAGAGCTGCAGCGACCATCCGAGCACCGGAAGTCCGATGGCCGGCGCCATTCGGAACTGAGTGCTTTTGCATTGTGGGCCGTGGCTGATAGATCGTTTGCCCCGACATGGGCGCCGAAAGATTGGCACGCTGCCTTTTCGATCGCGATCGGGTCACTCAGCGCGTATCGATGCGGCAGTCCGTTTGGTGGGGCGCACTTCGTTCGCGAGACATGTAAGACCACACGGTCTAGTACCTGGCCCGTCGAGCGCCGTCCCTCTACAACGGCGGCGCTCGCATGCAGTATGACCACGCCGACAACAAATTTTTCGGGCGCTTCCACGACGCAACCGATACCACGGTCAAACCTTACGGCTGAATCGAGACCCGCTTCTACACCGCACAGTGCCACCACCACCTATTGCCACCCGAGATCGTCACTGCGATTTCACCGATACCGCCCTTGCACGCCGCAGTTCTATCCGGGCCTTGGTCACCGAGATCCCGCACGCGTTCACCCGTCCGAGCTGGCCCGACACCGCCCGTTAACTGAGCACCCCCTTCCTTGGAGAGACAACTGGATCTGTCATGCCCATAGCAACATTCACTCTCAGCACCCACACCAACTGCACCGAGCACGGTGCCGCCTATACCCTTTCGGCCACCGACGCCGCCCCCGTGCACGGGCTGGTATTCACCGACATGGCCGAACATCAGGTGTTTGGGGACGGGTTCGCCCAACGCCGACCCATGGTGGTGTTCCGATTCTTCGGCCTAACCATCGATGACCAGCAGATGGGCAACCCGCGCGCCACGGTGCAGTTCAATCCCGAGTGGACCGGGCGCACGAGCCCCACGCGCGCGATCAGCCTCGGCGAACCCGGTTACCTGACAGTGCATCTGGGCCACCCGATCACCACGACTACGGGCACGGAGCGAGAGCTCATGGTCGACCTGCTCGCTGCTATCACCGCCGAGTATCTCACTGACGAACGCGTCGCGCGTCATCGTCACTGGCTGGCCGAACTGCGCCGACAAGACACCGCTCGCGAGCTCGGCCGTATACAAGCGCTAGAGCAGCAGGCTCACCGCCGCAACCGCGACGCCCGCGCCGCCGTCGACGCCGCGTGGTCGCTGCTGCAGTCCGTACGTAAGCAGTACTGACTCTGCACGATTCCGGTTCAACCGCCCGACGGCACCTCGTTGGAACTGGAACTGTTGCGGGTCGACGTCCGCACGTGCGACGGGCGCTCACGATCATCGTGCTCGCCGCAGCCCCCTCGACGCACTCGATCTTGTCGGCAGGCTCACGATCACCCACACGATGACATTGTCAGATGCGCACAGCGACATAGACCCATGCCAAACTCTTTGGGAGCATCTCTATTTGGCTACCGTTAACGATTTCACAGCCCTTAGCCCCGGCCGCCCTGGCCAGCAGGGTGCGCTACATACGACAACAGAACGGCTGCTGTCCGTCGAGCCGCAGAAACTTCCCACCCCGCCGCCACAGCCAACTTCCGCGAACCGTGCGCGCTACATAGCGACCCCTTATGCCTGGTTCAACCAGGTGTACCAGGTGACGCCGACACCGGACAGTTGCGCCACCTCCTCGCGGCGCAGTCCTGGAGTGCGACGACGCGGGCCGGGCGGCAGGCCGACATCCCCGGGCGAGATGCGGGCCCGCCGCGATTTGAGGAAGGCTCCCAGTTCGTTTCGCCGGGCCTTGCGCAGGGCGCGAGCATCCACCGCATCGGTCATACAGTGATCGTCGCCGATCGCGCCCGGCTTATCCAGGTGGTGCCAGTACTAGTTTTATCGGGCTCCTGTTACCGGTGTCGGCGAGCGCGCAAGCTCGATCGCATGACCCAGACCTTGCCGACACGGCCGCCGCGGCGCGCGGTGCGTGGCGCGCCGCGGCCATCCTCGCCATCATCCTCACCGGTCAGTTCATGGCCGTGCTCGACGCTTCCATCGTCAATGTCGCCATCCCGTCGATCCGTTCGGGGCTGGGCACCAGCGGATCCGCGCTCCAGCTGATCGTCGCCGGCTACGTGATCGCCTACGCGGTGCTGCTGGTCACCGGAGCCCGCTTGGGCGACCGCTTCACCCAGCGGCGCGCCTTCATCGCGGGTCTCGCGCTGTTCACTGTCGCCTCGCTGGCCTGCGGGCTAGCCTGGAACGCGGTGTCGCTCATCGTGTTCCGCTTCATCCAGGGTGCGGGGGCTGCGGCGATGATTCCGCAGGTGATGACCCTCATCCAGCGGGACTTCAGCGGGCAGGCCAGGGCCAAGGCGCTGAGCGTGTACTCCGCCATCATCTCGGGCGGCGTGGTCGTCGGCCAGGTGCTGGGCGGACTGATCGTGGACGCCGATCTCTTCGGCAGCGGCTGGCGGGGTGTCTTCCTCGTGAACGTGCCCGTCGGCGCCGTGCTGCTGGTACTCGCGCCGCGCGTACTGCCGTCCGACGGACCGCGTTTCGACCGGAAGCTCGATCTGGCCGGGCTCACCGTGCTCACCGTGTCGGTCCTGCTGCTCGTGGTGCCGCTGGTGCTCGGCGGCGAACAAGACTGGCCGAGGTGGACATGGATCGCCTTGGGCGCCAGCGTGTTCGGCGCCGTCGCGTTCGTGTTGGTCGAACGCCACGTGGCCCGTCGCGGCGGTGCGCCGCTGTTCGCGCGGGAGGCGCTGCGCGCACCGGGCCTGCTGCTCACCGCGGCGACACTGTTGGTGGTGATGGCGACCTTTGGCGGCTGGATGTTCGTCATGGCCATCCACCTGCAGAACACGCTCGGCTACACCGCGCTGCACGCGGGACTGGTGTTCGTGCCGATGGGGGCCGCCTTCGCCGTCGCGAGCCTGAACTGGCAGCGCGTCCCGGGGCGCTTCCACCGCGCGATGGTTCCGCTCGCACTGGTCCTCGGCGCCGCGACCATGACGGCGCTCGCGGCGATGCTGCGCGACGGCGCCGAGCCGGGACCGGTCGCCCTGGTCGTCTTCGGACTGATGGGAATGGGTTTCGGCCTCGCCTTCACACCGCTGATGACCCGCACGCTGGCGAACGTTCCCCGCGCGGTGGCCGCCGACGCCAGCGGAATTCTCGTCACGCACGTCCAACTGGGTATCGTCGTTGGCATCGCCTCCTTCGGAACCGTGTTCCTGAGCCTCGCGGGCGCGTCCACGCTGTCCGCGGCGCGGGCGCTCGGCGTGACCGGCACGGCGGAGGGGGTGACGGTGCTGCTCGCGGCCGCGTTCTCGGCCCGCGCGGCACGGTGAGGCCGAGAGTCCGTCCGGCGCGGTCGGCGTCTGCGCGAAACCGGGCCGGGGCGGGCTCGTTGGCCGTATCTTTGCCGTAAGGGTGCAGATCGGAGTGGACAGTGGCAGCAGGGCAGCTCTCGGCCGACTACGTGATCGTCGGATCGGGTTCGGCGGGTGCGGTGATCGCCAACCGGCTCAGCGAGGATTCCGGAACCCAGGTGGTGGTGCTGGAGGCGGGCCCGCCGGACAAGGACAAGTTCGCCCATATTCCGGCGGCCTTCGCGAAACTGTTTCGCTCCGAACTGGATTGGGACTATCTGACCGAGCCGCAGCCGGAGCTCGACAACCGGCAGGTGTACTGGCCGCGCGGGCGCACGTACGGCGGGTCGTCCTCGATGAACGCCATGATGTGGGTGCGCGGCTTCCGCGCCGACTACGACGAGTGGGCGCTGCTTGCCGGTGCGGAGTGGGGATTCGCCGCCGCGGTCGAACAGTTCCGCCGGATCGAGAACGTCGAGGACGCGCAGTACCCCGACGAGGGCACCGCCGGACCGTTGTACGTCTCGCACCAGCGCAGCCCGCGCCCCTCCACGGCGGCGTTCCTGACGGCGGCGCAGGAGTCGGGATTCACCGTCGAGGCGCCGAATCGGCCGCAGCCCGACGGTTTCACTCAGACCATGGTGACCCAGCACAACGGCAGGCGGTGGAGCACTGCCGACGCGTACCTGCGTCCGGCACTGCGGCGCGCCAACCTCACCGTGCACAGCGAGGCCCTCGCCACCCGGGTGATTTTCGAGGGCAAACGGGCCGTCGGCGTCGAGTACCGGCAGAACGGTGAGACCCACACCGTCACCGCCCGCCGCGAAGTGGTGCTGTGCGGCGGCGCGATCAACAGCCCGCAGCTGCTCATGCTCTCCGGCATCGGCGATGGCGACGAACTGGGTCGCCACGGCATCGCGGTGGTGGCGCACGCGCCGGATGTCGGGGCGAACCTGCAGGATCACCTGGTCGCGGGCATCGGCTACGGGGTGGAAGACTCGCTGTTCAACGCCGACAAGAAGCCGCGGCAGCTGCTCGACTACCTGCTGCGCCACCGCGGCATGCTCACCTCCAATATCGGCGAGGCCTACGGCTTCGTCCGGTCCAAGCCCGAGCTGGAACTGCCCGACTTGGAGCTGGTCTACGCACCCGCCCCGTTCTACTACGAGGGCCTCATCGATCCGACCGAGCACGGCATGATCCTGGCGACGGTGCTGCTGCGCCCGCACAGCCGAGGGCGGATCGCGCTCGGGTCGGCCGATCCCACGGCCAAGCCGGTCATCGATCCTCGCTACCTCTCCGACTCCGCGGGCGCCGACCGCGCCGCCCTGATGGCAGGCCTGCGCACTTGCGCGAGGATCGCCGACGCGCCCGCGCTGAAGGCGTTGCTTGGCAGCCTCATCTACCCGCCGAACGCGCCCGACGAGCTCGAGGCCACCCTCGAACTGGCGATCAACGGCTACTCGCACACCCTGTATCACCCGATCGGCACCTGCCGGATGGGCACCGACCCGGCCAGCGTGGTGACGCCGCGACTCGAGGTCCGTGGCGTGCAAGGACTTCGGGTGGCCGACGCCTCGGTGATGCCGCTGCTGATTCGTGGACACACGCACGCGCCGAGCGTGTTCGTCGGCGAGCAGGCCGCCAAGTTCCTGCGGGAGTCCTGACCTCACATCGCTCGGCCGCCGCGTCCGGGTTCCGCGAAACCGGACGCGGGCGGCGGCGCTAGAAGACGGGCACGCGGTCGAAGCCGAGCGGCGGCGTGGGGGTCGGGCCGGTGCCGAGCACCGGCTTGAAGTCGGGCAGCGCGGTCAGCACATCGATGTTGCGGGCCGCGTAGCAACGCACCTGCGGCAGCGCGCGGGACACCTCGGCCCGCTCCACCGGCTCGTCGTCGACGAACGCGATGGTGTCCAGGCTCAGGCCCAGGGTTCGGGCGATCCGCACGATGCTGGCCGACTTGCGGCCCCACCCGATCTCGAGCGCGGAGAACATCTCGTAGACGCCGTGCCGGTACAACAGCTCCAGCGTGAGGTTGCGGTCGCTTCGGCTCGCCACGGCGTGCCAGATGCCGCGGTCGGTCAGCGCCCGCAACGTGCGCAGGGACGCGGGCCGCGGTGCGCCGCTCGTCGCGTCGCACACGACACCGTCCCACAACGTGTTGTCCAGTTCCCAGACAAGACATCTCAGAGCCGGTCTCATCGCCTGCCCCTATCGGTTCGTCATCGCTGCCTTCCCTGCCGTGGCGCGCCCGGCAGACGGGAGTACTGCAACCATCCGGGGCACGGCACGTGCCGGGCAAGCCCCAGGTTCCTGGGTGGCCGGTCCGGCCCGGGTGATACTACCGCCAGGCCGCCGAAGCGCCACTCGATCCGATCTGGCAAACCGTCAGCGCTCCCAGCCCGCGAACAACTCTGTCGCCCTGGGTCCGTCGGCTCGATGGTTCCCTCCGATGCCCGGCCAAGCGCTCGTTTGGCATGCCGTGCAGTTGTGCGGGTCGCGCCGGAATTCCGCCTGCCGCAAGGCCCTCGCAGACGCTCGCTTGCGGCGGCGGCGCGAGAGTGCGTGCGGGCCCGCGCTTCGTGCCACCCGCCGCGGGCGAGCGACCGGCGAGTAACTCCGTCGGCGCAGGCAACGCGCGCCCCGGATCCTCGCCCGGCATGGATCATTCGGCACGCTCGCGACACGCCTGCACACCACGCTCCCTGGCGGGGTGTAACCACCTGTCGGTCAGCCTGACTCGGGCTCGCCCTCGAGGTCACTCGGAGGAGGTCGATCGCACCGCGCAACGCCTCGCCGAAGGGGAGTTGACACTCATAGCGTCCCAGACGATTTCAGCGCAACTTTGACTCGTCGATACTCCACTAATTGCGCGAAAGATGGGTCTCCGGACCGGTTTCCGAACGAAAAGTAAACTGAACAAATGACCAGCAAAAGCCTCGGTCCGCATTCCCCCCGGACCCCAACGCCCCATGACCTGTGAGCGCTCACAAGGGTCCGATTTCGGCGCCGTCGTGATCTCACAGAACCCGACGAATCGTTCCGCGCCATTGATCATGCGGTTAATGTGAATGCGCCGCACAGCAATTTCCCCCCGGGGGCGGAAGGAGTCGCCAATGACCGTCGACAGTGGGGCCAGACCGAGTTTGACTCTGTCCGGCCGACCGATGTCTTCGCCGTTGCAGGATGTCCGGAGCCTATCGCGCCAGATGGTCGGACACTTCGTCGAGAACGTGGTCCCCTGCGGCACGCTACCGGGCGACGCCATCAGCGGCGACGTCACCACCATCACCCGGGTCTGCCTCGAGTTCGCGGTCAGCATGCTCGACGGACGGGACATTCCCGCCAAATTGCAGCGGCTGCAGGACGCCGCGGCGGGCTGGGCGCGCGAGGGCGTGCCGATCGACACCATCCATCACTCGATTCACGAGGGCTTCAAGATCGGCCTGGATCTGGTGGTCTCCAACGCCTCGACCAAGGACTACGGCAACCTCGTCGACGGCGCGAAGATGGTCGTGGAAATGCTCGACCAGATCACCTCGGCGATCTCGGTCGCCTACGTCCGCGAACTGCGCGCCGTGGTCAGCGAGCACCACACCGCCGTGCACACCCTCACCTCCGCGCTGCTCGGCGGACACAGCACCTCCACCATGGCGCGCGAGTGCGGCATCGCCATCGCTGCCTTGTACGCGGTCGTCGCGGTCGCGATCCCGCAGCACCGCGACGAACGCAACCCGGCCGTGGACGGGCAGGTGGTGGCCAGGCGCAAACTGCGCCGCGTCCAGGCCGAACTGGCCACCCGGTGCGGCAGCAGCGCGCTGTCGTTGCTCAGCGTGGACGGCGGCACCATCCTCATACCGTCCGTCGCGTTCGACAAAGGGCAGTTGGACGCGCTGATCACCGAGCTGTCCCGGGCCGCCCAGGTCGGCATCACCGCCACCCTGGTCGAGGCAACGCCGGAACAGATACCCAACGCCGCCGACCAGGCGCACGAACTGCTCGACATGGTGCAGCGCCTGCAAGCGGTGGCCGGTCTCTACCGCTTCGACGAGCTGGCGCTGGAATACCAGCTGACCCGCCCTGGCCCGGGCCGGGAATACCTCGGTTCGCTGCTCGACCCGCTCGACGAACACCCGGAGCTGCTGGAGACATTGCAGCGGCACATCGCCAACAACCTCAACCGCCAGCGCACCGCCCGCGTGCTGCACGTGCACACGAACACCGTCGACTACCGGCTCAAACGAATCGGGCAGCTCACCGGTTTCGATCCATCCCAGCCCTCCGGGCTCTGGTATCTGCGTTCGGCGCTGGTGGCGCGCACCTACCGCACTCCCTGAGCCAGGGGTTCACGACCCGGCGCGGCTGGGAATGTCCGGTTGCGATTCCGCAACGGTTCCCGGTCGCGCCGCAAGCGGAGCAAAGGACGATTTCGGGTAGCCCGCTACTCATGAGAAAACCCGGGCGGGGCGTGCACACTATCTCCATGCCGGATGTGCGCGAGCTCGTCGCGGGCGGCGACGACAAGCAGGGTGTGCTGGATCGGGCGTTCGCTGTGCTCGATGTCTTGAGCCGGGCCGACGACGGACTCGGGCTGAGCGAGCTGGCCCGGAACGCCGGACTCGCCAAGACCACCACCCACCGCATCGCCGAGCAGCTCGTCTCGGTCGGGGCCATTCAGCAGATCGATCAGCGCTACTTCATCGGCCCTCTCGCCGCCCAGCTCGGACGCTGCTGGCAGCCGGATCCGCTGCTGAGCCAGGCCGCCGCCGATCCCGTGCGCGCGCTGGTCGGTCCGGCGGACGCGGCCGCCGTCTACGCGCTGTACGGGGGCAAAGGTCGATTGGTGACCGCCGCCGCCCGCGGCGCCCACTGCTGGATACTGCCGCCGGACCTGACGGAGACCTTCGCGCCGCTCGCCGCGGCCTGGCACGTCCTGCTCGTCGCCGACCACAAGCCCGTCACCCCGGCGACGCTCACGGCGAGGCGGTCGCATCGGCTGCCGATCTCCCTGCGCGACCGCGGATTCGCCATCTCGGTCCACCACGAGGGCGTTCCCGAAATGAGTTGCGTGGCGGCGCCGCTGCTGAGCGACGGCATGCATCGACCGGCGGTCGTCGCCGTCCTGACCCTGACGCCCTGCCCGCCGCCGGGGCTCTCGGATCTCGTCTTGCACACGGCCGATCGGATCGCGCAGCGCCTGCGGTGAGATTGCGGCGAGCGCGCGGCGCGACTTGGACGCGGGCCGGCACGCTCCCGGCATTACGCCAGACAGATCAAGAATCCCGTGGCGTTGATGCTGGGCAATAGCGTCGGCAGGCACACCGGCGCGAAGAAGTTGTTCATGACTTCGTGCCGCTGCTCCGCCATAGGAACGGTGGGTGACTCGGCGGTGGCGACGCCCGCGCCGAGGGCGATGGCGGGTGCGACAGCGAAGGCGGCCGCTATCCCGCACAACTTCATGCTCATTGGGGACCTCGCTCTCATGCTGCCTGCCCGACCCGGACAGAACCATCAGCCGCTTTCGGAGGGGCTTTCACAAGGGATTGGTCCGATTGACGGAACGGGTGGTGGGAAGAGCTGCGGTGCGTGCGATTCACGTAGCCAGGCGACTCGCCGGGGTCATCTTCAGATCGCGCCGACAGTTGTTTTCGAATCGTTCGGTCGGACGTTTCCGACGCGGTCCACCTACACGCATCCAGGCTCTGATGCTGCGCGCAGAAATGGATGTGCCGGAAGCAGCGAACGACCTCCAAGCTCTGCGTCGGATACGAGACCAGAACGAAGGACAGACATCGGGAAACCACACTGTGGCTGTCAATTCGCGCAGGGGCTAGGCACGCTCGCCGTGGAATGCCGATCAAGCCGATAGGAAGCGACGCGAAAAGCCCGGAGCCAGACAGGGTTTTGCGACCCCAAGCCAGCACGCGGCCATTCAGCGCAGGCCGGACTTGGCCGATCCGTCCGTAGTTCAACAGCAGCGCGGTAACCGGTTCGATGCTCAGGTAGACATCGATCGGGCCGGGTTCGGCCGGATCCACTGTCAGCGCGCCGCTATCGAACCGGAAGACATAGCTTTCGAACCCGCGCAGCCGGTATTCGTAAGTGGCCGTGTGCCCGCCGGTCCACGTCGCATTCACCCAGCGCTTCGGAAATCCGGTCCACCGCGCCCCTCCCCACAGGCGCGTTCGAATCCAGTACGTCGCCAACGTAATCGAGGCTGGGTACAACGTCGAGGTCGCCGGATCGCGCCGGATTGTGATGTGCCCCGGCACGTCACTCGTCGGCGCATCACCGACAAGCCGTACCACGTCGGCGTAGCGTTCGACGACTTCGACGACCACCGTCCCACTGAGCGGGATATTCCACGCCGCACGATGTGAAACACATGCGCGTCTGTTTCGTGCGCGATAACGTCCCCTGGTCATGAGACGCTCTGTTGCAGGTATCGCCCTCGGCATCACCATCACGGTCGCCGCACCGCTGTCCGTCGCCCAAGCCGACACCGGCTCGTCGTCGCTCTCCGGCGGCACCGGCTCGTCGTCGCTCTCCGGTGGCGGCCTTCCCCCGTATTCGCAGTGGATCACCGAGGTGCAGACGGTCGCCGCGCAGGCCAAGGACTATCTGGCCGGACGGCTGCCCGGGGCGACCCGCCCGGCCATCGTCCTCGACATCGACAACACCTCGCTGGAAACCCAGTACAACCCGGGCCCCATCACTCCGGCCATCGCGCCCATTCTGCAGCTGGTCCGATGGGCCAAATCGCAAGGTGCGGCAATCATTTTCGTCACCGGTCGTCCCGCGCTGATGAACCTGTACACCCAAACCAATCTGACCGCCGTCGATTACCCGGTGGATGGGCTCTACGGAAGCCCGCTCACCACGCTGTCCGCGGGCTCGGTGGGGCTCGAGGAATACAAGACCAACGCCCGCATAGACATCGAGGGCGACGGGTACACGATCGTCGCGAACATCGGAAACAGCCCTTCGGATCTCGCGGGCGGACATGCCGAGAAGACCTTCAAACTGCCCGACTACAACGGCAAGCTCTCCTGACGGACAGGAGAGACCGCAAAGGTGGTGGCCGCGAACAAGATCGGTGAGGCGGGAGCCCTACGGTCCGCGTGCGTGCCCATCGCCGAGCCCGCGCGCTGTGCGAGATCGTACAGTCCGCGCCGCACAGTCCGCGCCGTACAGTCCGCGCCGCACAGTCCGCGCCGCACAGTCCGCGCCGCACAGTCCGCGCCCGCGGCCCCCTCGGGCCGCGGGCGCTGTGGCGCGGTCAGTTGTAGGCGACGCTCTCGAACCAGACGACGGTCCGGCCAGGGCGGTCGAACACGCTCACGCACACGTTGTTTCGATCGAAGACCCAGCCCTCGTCGCGGCAACCGGACCAGCCGCCGTCGCGCCCGTGGTACAGCGACCACCCGTGCCGCCACCCGAGGTGACTACGCACGCGGTCGCTGACCTCCTCGGCGGGCACCGTGCCCGCGGTCCCGATCTCGAAGGCGCGCATACAGATTGTCGAGGAGTTCCCGCCGCAACCCCGGTCCGTGTTCGCCAACACGGTCAACCCCTCGGGCAGCGGCAGCAGCGCGTCGTTGGACGGCACCGAGGCCCGCTGTCCCTTCATGACGCCGACCGTGAGGGCCGTGCAGAGCACGCTCAGAACGCAGTACCCGATCACCAGCGTTCGCCCGATACGGTTCAGCACCGACAATTCGGCGGTCTCCGCACGGTCGGATACGAATCCCCATACCGCGACAGCCACATTCAGCGTCACCAACAGCACCATCACCGTGATCGTCCCAGCAGGCAGCACCCATCCGAGACTGACCGCGAACTCCGCCGCGGCGATCACCGCCAGGATCACGCCCACCCTCTTCCGGCTGCGCGGCGTGCGCGCCGCGAGCAACCAGCACAGCAACGGGATGACAAAGACCGCCCGAATCACGATCGTCAGCCTAGGCCCCGCCACCCACCGCCGGAACCTCATCACTGGCGTCGGCCGATATCAGAACTTCGATCAATGCAAACACTTCGATCAACCATGAAACGGACCACACCGATTTACTTACTATATGTCAATGACACAAAGTAACTTTTCGGTTTGTCGCGTACGATGTAGCAATGGCCCGACGTCCGAAGCATGATCCGCGAGAGTCCGAGCAGGAGATCTTGCACGCCGCAGAACAGCTTCTGCGCGAACGGCCGTTCCGCGAGATGAACGTCGAGACGGTCATGAGCCGCACCGGCCTCAAACGGCCGGCGTTCTACGTGCACTTCCGGGACCGGCACGACCTCGCCCTGCGCGTCGTGCAGGACGTCGGCCGCGAGATCTTCGAGATGACCAACCGGTGGATGCAAGGCAACGACCTGCGCAACGATGCGCGAGCCGCCTTCGAGGGATTGGCCGACGTCTATGTCCGCCACGGCCCGGTGCTACGCGCGCTGTCCGACGCCTCCGGAAGCGACGAAAAGGTCGAAATCGCCTACCGCGCACTCGTTCAGCGACTCATCGACGCCATCGCGCGCCACATCCGAGAAGAACAGGCTCGAGGACGGACCGCGGAAGCGCTCGACGCGGACGAGACCGCCCGCGCTCTGGTGTGGATGGACGAGCGCTACCTGTCGGAAGCCCTCGGACGCGAACCCCGCACCGACCCGCGAATAGTTGTGGACGTTCTCTACAACATCTGGATGTCCGCGCTCTACGGCTCCGACTCGAGCGACTGATCTCGTCTCCTGATCTCTCGACCGAGGGCTTATCAAGGCCTTGGCACCGCCGCCGCGCGGCTCGGCGCCGGCACTCGCACCGCTTGCCGCTACGACACAGCATCCTCGGCAGGCGAATCGACCGCCTGGTGGGGCATCCGCACGGCGGCCGGATGCGACCGCAAACCCCGGTTCGTCAGCGAACGCGTGGCAACCGGGAGCACAATGAGCGCATGCGAACCGTGCTCATTCTCGGTGCCGGATTCGGCGGGCTGGAGTTGGCCAGCCGCCTGTCGCATGCACTGGCCGACGACCAGGTCCGGATCGTGCTGATCGACCGGAACGACTCCTTCACCTTCGGCTTCGCCAAACTCGAGATCCTCTTCCGGGATGTTCCGCCGGAGCGCGTCCGTGTTCCGTACGCGGACCTCGCCCATCCGGGGGTCGAGTTCCGCCGCGAGGAGGTGACCTCGATCGATCCGCGGACCCGCCGCGTCGTCACCGATCGGTCCGAGTACGAACCCGACATTCTCGTCGTGGCGCTCGGGGCCGAATACGACCTCACCGCGACCCCCGGATTCGTCGAAGACGGATACGAGTACTACTCGATCGAGGGCGCGTGCCGATTGCGCGACCGGCTGGCGAACTTCGAGGGCGGCGACGTGCTCCTCGCCATTCTCAGCGTCCCGTTCAAGTGCCCGCCCGCGCCCTACGAGGGTGCGATGCTCCTGCACGAGAAGCTTGCCGGGCGCGGTGTCGACGCGCGCATTCACATGATCAGCCCGATGGACTCACCGATCCCGGTCTCGGCCGACACCTCCGCCGCGCTCGTCGAGGCACTGAACAACCGCGGCATCCAGTACTCGCCGGGCCGACTGGTCCACGCTCTCGATCCGAGCCGCCACGTGGCGGTGACCCGCATTGGCGATCTCCCCTACGACCTGTTCATCGGAATCCCGAAGCACCGGGTGCCCGCCGTCGTGGCGGCGTCCGGGCTGACCGAAGGCGGCACGGACGGCTGGATCGCCGTCGACCCGCACACCCTCGAGACGCCGTACCCGGGCGTCTACGCGCTCGGCGACTGCGCCGATGCCCCGGTCCCGCGAGCGGGAGTGTTCGCCGAGGACGCCGCCCATACCGTCGCCGCTGCGATCGCGGCGACGGTGCACGGGTCCGACTGGTCCGAACGGTACCGAGGTCGCGGCGTGTGTCATATCGAGTTCGGGGGCGGCCTGGTCGGCAAGGTCGACGCGGATTTTCTGTCGGGCCCCGCGCCGGTCGCGCCGTTCTCCGCGCCCTCCGAGGAACTCGCGCGCGAGAAGGCCGCCTCGGCCGCCGCTCGGCTGGACCGCTGGTTCCCGGGCTCGAACCACCGGCCCTAGCGAACAGGCGCGCCGCACGCGACGACGGGTGTCACAGGGTGAGTTTCGCGCCAGGCGCCGGCGGAACTCGGGCTCGCAGGACGCGGCCGTGTCGTCAGCACCCCTTCCTCATGTGACGCGCAACAGGTCCAGGGCGGCAGCCTCCGGCGTGCCGGGTGCGGCGGAGTAGACCACGACGGTTTGGTCGACCTCCGGCACCAGCAGCGTGTCGCAGTCGAGAGTGAGCCTGCCGAGCGCGGGGTGTTCGATGGTGAGGGTGGTCGCGCTGATCGTGCCCGCCTGTCCGGCACGCCACAGCTCGTCGAATCGCACGCTGCCGGAACGCAGTTCGGTGATGAGGCGGGCAACGCCGGGGTCGCCGGGGTAGCGGGCTCGCGCGGTGCGCAGACAGCCGACGCAATGGGCAGCGGTCCGCTCCTCGTCTTCGTCGGACAGCCGCACCCGGCCGACACCGTCGCCGAGGAACCGTTCACGAATGAGGTTGCGCCGCGTCGGGGGCAGCGCGGAGAAATCGCCGAGGAGCGCGTCGGCGAGCGGGTTCCAGGCCAGCACGTCGGAGGTGGCGGACAGCACCAGCGCGGGCAGGTCGGACATGCGGTCGAGGATCCGAAGCACGCTGGGGCGCACCTGCATCGGGACACGCCCGGCGTGCGGCGGTTCGGAGCCCGCGAGCCGGAAGACCAGGTTGCGGTCGTCGTCGCCGAGTCGCAGCGCTCGGGTCAGCGCACCCAGGACCTGCGTGGACGGTTTCGGTCCGCGCCCCTGCTCGAGCCGCACCACGTAGTCGACGCTGACGCCCGCCAGCTGCGCGACCTCCTCCCGCCGCAACCCCGGCACCTGCCGACGTGATCCGGCGGGGAGGCCGACTTCGACCGGTTCGACCCTGGCGCGTGCGGTGCGCAGCACGGCGGCCAATTCGGCTCTGTCCATACTCCTATCGTGCCGCGCGATCCACCGCCCGGGGTGGTACCGCCCGTCCCATGCCCGGGCGGTCCTGGTGGCCGGGCGCACGGTCCACGACGCTGCGAACATGACAGGCACGACAACCGCCCGGACGGCGCACGACCGAGCCGAGGCCGCACCCGACGGCCGAACGAACCGACGAATGCCGTTGATCGGAGCCGCCGTGGCCCTGCTGGCGACGCTGAGCGTGATCGGTTTCGCCGTGACACCGAAAGGAACCGAGCCAGTGAACGAGTCCGGAATCTCCAGCACCGTGCTGTCGATCGGCCTGCATCCCGGCGCTCTCGACTACAGCCGGATTCCCGGCTTGGACGAGGCCACGCTGACAGCGCGGATCGCCGCGGGCGAGCAGGCGCTGCGCGACGCCGGGTTCGACCTCGTGTCATGCCTCGTCCCCGCGGAACCCGACGCCGCCGAAGCCGTGCTGCGAGAGTGCGCCACCGACAGATCGTTCGGCGTCGTGATGATCGGCGCCGGGATCCGCGGCGCGCTCGAGCACACCCTCGTGCTCGAACGAATAGTCAACGCCGTCAACCAGATATCCCCTGGCGTGCGGTTCTGCTTCAACACTTCACCGGAAACCACCATCGACGCGATACGCCGTTGGGTGAGGCCGAGCAATTAGTGCGGGCAATCCGGACCCGCCACCACCCCACCTCGGTTACCCGACGAGCCGTCGACAACGACCATGTGCCACAGCAACATCGGTCGAAGCCACACCACGCCCCCGGCCACCATGCCTACCGACTCCACCCCGCCGCACCCCCAGCACGAGTACCAAATGATCAGTCCCCCAACTGAACCAAATTCTCGACGCGACGGCAAGCCGACCGAGCGGAGAGGTTCGCGCTGCGGTGGGATCCCTCGCGCTCCGGAAGATCGACTCTCGGAAACGATGTGATGCCCCACATAGCCGATTCCACTACCTGCTTGCAATGAGAGCGGTCACATTCTCGAGAACTCGAAAAAGTTTGCCACGCTGCGCAATAGCACCCGGCGCCATCTGTACGGAGTGAAAAATTTTCTGGCAAGTATGGAATTCGTCACCGAAATCTGGTATGGCCCGATTCAATCGAAAAGTACCAATGGGTCGGTTTTATCTATTCGGTAAACCGATCGTGAACAGCGAACTTTCCGAAAACTCCTCCAACCCGCTCCGCGACCACCACCCGACGGAGTACCTGTAACCAGAAATCGCAGAATTCATTGTCCGAGACACCATGCCGTCATGCCCCATTTTCCCGGGGCGACGCCACGTTGCGCTCACAACAATCGAAGCCCATTAGCCATGAGATTGCCGATGCATGAGATGCACTGTAGGACAGTGCTTTTCGCATTGCAGCGCCCACATCAGCGGTGTAGAGATTGGTCGAACGCACGACTGTGCACGGTGACAGTCGTGCAGGGTGACGAGATATGAGGCGTAACAGTTTTGGTTGTCGATATCGGAAGGCAAGTGATCACCGGCTCGGCTGTCGCCGCATCCGGCACTGACCAGGGAAAAGGCAGGTACTCGACGGTGTCGGCAAACACCGCGGTCGAGATCGAGGAGCTCCCGGGCGCAACGGGCGCGAGCCCGGTCGGAGGTCTGGAATGACCGCCCCGAACACGGTGTCCGAACGCGTCCGAGAGCTGTTTCGCAGCGGTTTGCGTGTCGACGAAATCGACCTCGATACGCCGTTGCTGGATTATGGCTTGGATTCGGTCCGGTCGGCCGAGATCATCATCGAACTGGAGCGCGCGTTCGACGTGCAGATCTCCGACGAGGAGGCCTCCGAGCTGCACACCGCGCGTGACGTGATCGAGTGCGTGACGAACAAGACGAGCCACCGCGCCGGGATCGGGGCATAACCGCATGGCTCCCAGAGCACAAGACCACGAAATCTCCTCGACCGGAATGGATGTCGAGGCGTCGCAGTTGTTCGACGACTTCGCGCGGCACAACCGACCCGGACTGGCGCGGCTGCTGCGCGCCTGTCACCTGGACGTGGTGTACGTCGGCGCCGAGGGCGACCATCTGATCCGCGCGGACGGTACACGGGTGCTCGACATGGTCGGCGGCTTCGGCGCGGCATTGTTCGGGCACAACCATCCGGCGCTGGTCCGCGTGGCCACCGCACGGTTGAACCAGCAGACTCCGTTCGTCTCACAGGGCAGTGTCCGGCCGGGCGCTTCGCTTCTGGCACATCGGCTTTCCGACCTGGTCGGGGCGAGCACGGGACGCGAGTACGTGGTGACGTTCGGGTCCACCGGCGCCGACGCGGTCGAGGCCGCCATCAGGCACGCGGCCGTCGCGCACGCGCGCAGACTGGCCGAGTTGCGCGACGAACTGCGCCGCACGCTTCGGCAGCTGCGCCGCGACGGACTGCACGCGGTGCGTCCGGTCACCAGAACCGCGGCCGATCAGAAAGACGACGAAACACGCTCGGCGGCAGCGATTCTCGAAGACTCGCTGCGCGTCGTCGAGGAGATCGAACGGCGGGGCCCCGTCTTCGTTTCGCTGGCGAACGCCTTCCACGGCAAGACGGCGGGCGCCTTCGCGCTCACCGAGCAGGCCGATACGCCCGCGGACCTGATCGTGCCCGGCCCCGAGCGGCGCAAACTCGACACCTGGACGCCCGAGGAGGTATCCGCCGCCTTCGCGCAGGAGCTGCGGCCGGTGGGCCGGATCAGCGTGAACGCCGCCGGACGGCCGGTGTTGTCGCAGACGTCGGTCTCGCCGATCGCGGCGATCTTCGCCGAACCCATCCAGGGCGAGGGCGGGGTCCGCGAGGTGCCTGCCGAGACGCTGCGCGCCCTGCGTGAACTGGCCGACCGGCACACGGCCGCATTGGTTTTCGACGAGATCCAATCCGGCATGGGCCGCACCGGCACCTTCCTGGCGTCGGCGCCGTCGGGTGTGGCCGCGGACTACTACCTGCTGTCCAAATCGCTCGGCGGCGGCCTGGTGAAGATCTCGGCGCTGTTGGTCGACCGCGCCACGTCGGTGTCGGATTTCGGCCGATACCACACCTCCACCTTCGCCGACGACGAGTTGTCCTGCGCGGTCGCGGAAGCCGCGCTGGATCTGTTGCGCGACAACCAGATCCGGATCAGCGATACCGGCGCACGACTGCGGTCGCGGCTGGAGGCGGTCACGCGGCGCTGGCCGCGAGTGCTGGCGGGCGTGCGCGGCCGGGGACTGCTGCAGGGCATCGAACTGATCCCGCCCGCGCCCGAATCGGCGCTGCTGCGCGAGATCTGTGACCCGGACATGTTCGGCTACGTGGTGGCGGGCTACCTGCTGCACACCCACCGGATCCGGATGCTGCCCACGCTGTCCGCGCCCACCACCTTGCGGTTGCAGCCGTCGGCATTCCTTGCGGAGTCCGAGCTGGCCCGCCTGGAATCCGCCTTGGACGAGCTGGCCGAGCTGCTGCACCGCGGCGACATGGCCACGCTGCTGGCTCACCTGACGACACCCGTGACCACGAATTGGCAAGTGCCGGAGCGCAAGCCGCTGCCCGAGCGGCGCTCCGCCAAGGTGGCGCGGGATTACGACGCGCCGAACCGGGTGGTCTTCCTCGCGAATCTGCCGGAACCTGCCGATCTGCGCCGGTTCGCGCCGGAACTGGCCGAGTGGTCGGACGCGCAGTTCGCCGCGCTGTTCGAGCGCCTGCGCGGAGTGGCCGAACCCTTCGAGCTGACCAGGCAGCTGATCAGCTCCCCCACCGGCGCCACGGTCGAGGTCTGCCTGATCGCGGTGCCGATCTCCGCCGAACAGATCGTCGAATGCCAGCGGTCCGGCCACCGCGCCTGGCCGCGCGACTTGGTGCTGGAGGCCGTCGAACAGGCGATCGCGCTGGGCGCCACCGTGATCGGGCTCGGCGGGTACACCTCTATCGTCACCAACGCCTCCCGCGATGTGGTGGAGGACGCGGTCACGGTGACCTCGGGCAATTCCCTCACCGCCGCCTGCGCCTACGACGTGGTGGTCGGTGAGCTCGCCCGGCTCGAACCGGGGCGACGGCGCGTCGGCATCCTCGGCGCGCTCGGCAACATCGGCGCGGTCATGGCGGAGATGATCGCGCCGCACGCCGAGGCGATCACGCTGGTGGGACGGCCGGGCTCGGCCGGACGCCTGCGCCGGGTCGCGGACCGGCTCACCTCGGCCGCGCCTGCCGTGATCGAGGTCAGCGAGGACCTGGCCGCGCTGCGGGACTGCCACGTCGTGCTCACCGCGACCAATTCCGCGCTCCCGCTCGTCACCGCGGATCTGCTGGCCGCGGATCATCCGGTGCTGGTATGCGATCTGGCGGTCCCCGGCGACGTGGATCCCGCCGTCGCCGAGCGCCCGAACATCACCCTGGTCTCCGGTGGGCGCATGACGCTGCCGCTCGGCCAGACACCCCCCTTCCCCGAAACCGGATTGCCTCCCGGCGTGGTCTACGCCTGTATGGCCGAGACCGTGCTGCTCGGCTTCGAGCCCGGCACCGCGAGTCCGTCGTACGGCGGACTGACCGTCGCGGGCGTGCACGCCGCCCGCGAACTCGCGGCTCGTCACGAGGTGCGCCCGGTTCTGCTTCCGACAGGAGCCACTACCGTGTCCGACAGCCCGACACCCGCGCCGATGTTCCTCGGCGCGGCGGATTTCGCTCCCGAGCGAGCCGGCGGCAAGGCCGGCACCCTGCACGAACTGATCGCCGCGGGCTTCGAGGTGCCGCCCGGCTTCGTGGTGCCCGCCGACCTCGATCTCGACACGGTCGGCGACGACGACCTGGCCCGCTGGGTGCGGACGCTGGGCGGATTCCCGGTCGCCGCTCGCTCCAGCGGTGTGCTGGAGGATCTCGACGACGCCAGCTTCGCCGGACAGTACGAGTCCTATCTGGACATCACCGACGTCTCGGCGCTGCGCGACTACATCGGACAGTGCCGCGCCTCTGTGCACAACGACCGGGTCCGCACCTACCTGGCCAAGCACGGCTACACCGAGGCGAAGGCCACGGTGGCGGTGCTGGTGCAGCGGATGGTCGACGCCCGGTATGCCGGTGTGGGTTTCAGCATCGACGCGCTCACCGGCATCGAGGAAAACGCGGTCGTCGAATGCTGCGCCGGTCTGGGCGAACGACTGGTCTCGGGTCAAGTGACCCCGACGCGGTACACCCTGCGCCTGTTCGACGGCGCGGTACTCGAGCGGGACGCGGGCGGCGAGGATATCGAGCTGGAGCCGGCCGCCACCGCCGAGCTGGCCGCATTGATGCTGGCCGTGCAGGCGCACCGGCACCGCCCGCAGGACATCGAGTGGGCGATCGACGCCGAGGGCAAGCTGTGGCTGCTGCAGGCGCGCGCCATCACCGCGATCACCTGGCGGACCGATATCGATCAGTTCTCCGATGCGGACCTGCGCGACGGGGGCGTCTCGGCGCGCGTCTGCACGCCGATGATGTTCTCGCTGTACGACAACGCTTTTCAGCATTCGATGCAGCAGTTCTTCGAACGGTTGAAGCTCGCCGATCCCGGCGTGGAACCGGACTGGATGGCCATGTACTACGGCCGCGCCTACTGGAATGTCAGCGCGGTGAAGAACTGCTTCTTCAAGATTCCCGGCTTCGACGAGCAGCACTTCGACGACGACCTCGGCGTGCTCAACGACTACGGCCCCGAGGGGCCGCACCGCACCCCGACCTCCGCCAAGACCATCGCCAAGGCGCTGCCCGCGGCACTGGCGGTCCAGCGAAGCTATCGCGACCAGCTGGCCGCGGTGGACGCCTTCGCGGTGGAATGGCCCGCGAAGCACGCGCTCTGGCGCGACCGGGTAGGTGTCCTGTCGCAGACCGATGACGCCACCTTCGCCACCGATCTGACCGACTGCCTGCTCACCTTTCACGCGTTCACCGAACGCACCTACTTCACCACCATCTACAACAACTCGAGCGTGCAGACCGACTTCAAGCAGCTGCTGGACAAGGTCGACGCCGCGACGGAGGGTTCGACCTCGGCCATCGACCTGATGGGCGGTCTCGCCGAGATCAGCCACATGCAGATGCAGCGCGGCATCGTCGCATTGCACCGGGTGGCGAGCGAACACGGGCTCGACAGCGTCGAATGGGAAAGGGCGCTGGCGGAATTCGTCACCGAGCAGGGCTTCCACGCCGACGCCGAGCTGGATCTGACCTGCCCCCGCTGGTCCGAGGAGCCCGAGCGGGTGCGCTCGATGATCGCGGTCATGCTCGAACACCGCACCGCGCCCGCCGATCCGGACGTGACCCTGGTGGAGCAGCGCAAGCGCTACGAGGCCGAGCTGGCCGCGCTGCGCGGCCGGGTTCGGGCCAAGACCAGGACTCGCGTCAAGTTCGCTAAGTCCGTCGACAAGCACGTCGAGCGGATGCGGCGCTACCTCGTCGCCCGCGAACGGATGCGGGAATTCTCCTCGCAGTGCTACGCGATCGTGCGAGCCTACGTCGTGGAGGCGGGCGCCCGGCTGGCCGCGGCGGGCACCCTCGAGTACGCCGACGACGCGTTCCAGCTCAGCATCCACGAGCTGAGCGATCTGGTCGCGGGTCGCGTCGAGATCGCCGAGCTGGCCCCCCGAATCGCTTATCGCCGTGCGGTATACGCCGGATACCGGGATCTGACGCCGCCGCACGAACTCGGCGGCGGAGTCACGGTGGGGGCGGTGCGCGAGATCGGCGAAGGCGATCTCACCGGACTCGGCTGCAGCCCGGGCATCGCCGAGGGCACCGCACGAGTGATCACCTCGCTGGCCGATATCGATCAGCTGCGCGAAGGCGACATTCTGGTCACCCGTTTCACCGACCCGGGCTGGACCCCGGCCCTCGGCCTGGTGGCCGCAGTCGTCACCGAGGTGGGCGGAATGCTGTCGCACGCCGCTGTCATCGGGCGCGAGTACGGGATTCCCGCGGTGCTGAACGTCGCCGGCGCGACGACCGCCGTGCGCTCGGGCCAGCGGATCCGGGTCGACGGCAGCGCCGGCGTGATCAGCGTGCTCGACACGGCGACGGCGCAGGTCGATGCGGCGGTAGCCACCCCAGCAGCCGAGACCGGCGCGTCGCCCAAGGCCGAGACGGGTGACTCCGCGCCCGCCGGATCCGAAAAAGACGACAGCGTAACCGAATCCGAGTCGGCGACAGCGGCCGAGGCGCAAGCTCCCGCCGAAGTCGTCGCACCCCGCGAAGAACCAACCCGCCCGGCGTCTCCGCGCCCGGCGCCGAGAAGGGATGAACCACTGACCGCACGCAAACGCCTGATCTGTATCGCGGGGGGCGACGGCTCGGGCAAGACCACCCAGGTGGCGCGGATCGCCGCGGAGTTCGAAACTCAAGGACACAGCGTCGCCGCGGTCACGATCTGGGATGCCTTCCTGGATCCGAAGGTCTCCTCGAAACTGCCGTGGAACAGCCCCTCGGAGATCTACGGCTACCTGAAGTTGCTCACGCCGCTGAGCCGCGCGCACTTCCTGTTCCACGCCATGCAGCTCTCGTTCGACCTGGCCGCCGCGCGCGGCGTCGACATCGTCCTCGCGAACGCGTACTGGTACAAGTACTACGCCACCGAGGTCGCGCACGGCGGTGACCCCGCGGTGCTGCGCAAGCTCACGGCGGGCTTCCCGGAGCCGGACCGCACCTTCTATCTGACCGTCAGCCCGCAGGACGCGTTGGGGCGCAAGCAGTTGCGCAGCGACTACGAGAGCGGCTACGGGGACGAGAAGGCGTTCCTCGACTTCCAGCAGCGCAGCCACGACGCGCTGGAGGAGCTGGCCGAGGAGCTGGCTTGGGTCCGTCTCGACGGCACCGACGCGCCCGCCGCGATCACCAAGGCCGTGCTGGCCCAGCTGCAGGAGGACGACCGATGACCCGACGCGTCGCCATCGTCGGCATCGACGGCGCCGGCAAGTCCTCGGTCATGGCGCGGCTGCGCGAGCTGGCCCCGGCCGGTGATCACGCCGCGTTCGCTTCGATGACCTGCCCGGACTTCCACAACACCCGTGACGTCCCGCTCACCGATCTGTCCAAGCAGCTCAAGGCATTCAGCGTCGGATGCGACGAGATCTCCAGCCTGGAGATGAAGGCCACGGCCATGTACTTGCAGATGACGCTGTTCGGTCCGGTGGAGCGGCACTTCCTGGACACTTGGGCGCCGGATGTCCTCGTCTTCGAGCGGCATCCGCTCATCGAGCTGCTGGTCTACGGCCCGCTGTACGTGGCACTCGCTCGCCCCGAGTGGAACGGCCACGATCGCGAAGCCGAGATCGCCGCGGTGCTCGAGCGACACCGCCCCGGCACCTTCGACGACATCCTGGCCTGGCAGCACTCCGAGTCCAGCAGACTCGGCAGCTCCCCCGATATCTGGCAGCTGCTCTCGGAGATCGCCGACCTGGTCGGCCGCGAGATCACCGCCTCGGTCGCGGGATTCGCGGCACGGTTCCGCACCACCTTGCCCGATGCCGTGCTGTGGCTCGACGTCCCGCCCGAGCAGGCGGCCGCCCGCTGCGCGGAGCGCTCCGCAGGCGGCGTCAAGGAGGCGCACGAGACCGCGGAACGCCTCACCGCCCTGCGTGAGGGCTACCTCCGGGTGCGCGACACCCTGGCCGCCGCCTACCCGGAGGTCAGCTTCCATCGCATCGATACCGCCGACGGCGTCGACCTGGACGAGTCCGTCCGCGCCTGCGTCACGGAAGGAAAACTCTTCGGATGAGTGCACGAACCCAGACCGCCGCCGAGATCGAGGCGCGGGTGCGCGCCATCGTCGGCGAGGTGCTGTGGGTGGCGGCCGACGACATCGACGCCGCCGCCCAGTTGATCGACTACGGACTGGACTCGCCGACCGCCATCGAGCTGACCATTCAGCTGGAACGGGCCTTCGACGTCGAGATTCCCGAAGACGCTGCGGCACAGTTGAATACGGTCGCCGAGATCGTCGCCTACGTGCGGGGAGAGTCGTGACCGGCCCGCTGGCGCCACGGTTTCCGAGCATCGTGCACGCGCTGCTGGCGAACGCCGAACGCGGCGCCGACGGCCCGTCGACCATTTTCGTGCCGGAGCGCGGCACGGATGACGAATTCGCCTGGCGGCACGATGATCTCGCGCTCGCCGCGGGACGCGCCGCGGCCGCTCTGGCCGATGCCGGGGTGCGGGCTGGGGATCGAGTGGTGCTGTCGCTGCCCACCTCCCCGGAGTTCGTCACCGCGTTCTTCGGCGCCTTGGCGCTCGGCGCGGTGCCGACGGCGGTGGCGACGCCGGGCGGGTTCGGCTCGGCGGAGCTGTTCTACGACAAGTTCCACCGGCTGCTCGCCTACCTGGAGCCCAAGGCGGTCGTCGCGGGCGCGACGGTGCTGGCGGCGGCACAGCTTCCGGCCGGGGCGACCGGCATCGACGGAGCGGCGTTGCACGCGGTGGCCGGATCGCCGGACGGGCCCGCGCTGACGCCGCGCCTGCCCGAACCCGGTGACCTCGCCTTCATTCAGGCCACCTCGGGCTCTACCGGCACGCCGAAGGGGGTGCAGATCACCCACGCCAATCTGGCCGCGAACTGTGAGCAGATCGCGCTCGCCGCGGCGATGGGTCCGGGCGACACCTGGGTGGGCTGGCTGCCGCTGCACCACGACATGGGACTGATCGGCGGCTTCCTCACGCCCATGTTCCGCGGCATCGATGCCGTGCTGATGCCGCCGAGCCGCTTCCTGCGCAGCCCGGGCGACTGGCTGCGCGCGGTCAGCAAGTACGGCGGAACTTTCACCGCCGCACCGAATTTCGCCTACGGCTACGCGGCGGCGCGGGTGACCGACGAGGAATTGGCCGGGGTGGATCTGTCGAGCTGGCGGTTCCTGTTCTGCGGCGCGGAGCCGATCCACCCGCCGACCGTGCAGCGCTTCGTGGATCGTTTCGGCGCGTGGGGCCTTCCACCGGACGCGCTGGTGCCCTGCTTCGGTATGGCGGAGGCTTCGCTGGCCGTGACGGTCGCGCGCCCGCACGCTCCGATCGCCTACGACTCGGTCTCCCGTCGCGCGCTCACCGGAAGCGGTGTGGTGCTGGATGTTCCGAACGACGACCCGGACGCGATGCAGATCGTGGACTGCGGCGAGCCGGTGCTCGGCACCGAGGTGCGCGTCGTCGACGGCGACGGCGTACCGTGCGGCCCGGACACGGTCGGACGCATCCAGTTCCGCGGCCCGTCGACCACCGTCGGCTACTTCCGGCTCCCCGACGCCACCGCGGCGGCGAGCGCCGACGGCTGGTGGGACACCGGCGACATCGGGTATCTGCGTGCAGGCAAATTGCGCATCACCGGCAGGCAGAAGGACCTGATCATCATCCGCGGCGCGAACTACCTGCCCACCGATTTCGAGATCGCCGCCGAACAGGTGGACGGCGTGCGGCTCGGCGGGGTCGCGGCGGTCGGGCACGCCGATGCCGCGGGTCTGTCGGAGGAACTGCACCTCATCGTCGAAACCGCGCTCGCCCCTGACGAACACGACGCGCTGCGGCGCGCGGTGCGCGTCGCGGTGAGCAAGCGGACCGGGGTGCTGGCCGCTGACGTCCGAGTGGTGCCGCCGCGCAGCATCCCCAAGACCACCAGCGGGAAGGTGCAGCGCGCGGAAGCCCGTCGCCTGTTCCTCGAGCGAAGGGAACCGGAACTGGTCGACGTGGGAGGCGGCGCATGACGGCTCGCGCGCTCGCCGGTCCGGCGCTGCGGCATCCGCTCGGCGCCTACCTCGACTACCGCGCCGACCCGCTCACGCTGTTCTACGAGCAGGCCGTCGCGCACGGCGGCAGCGTGCGGCTGCGCCTCGTGCACCAGCAGCTGCACCTGCTGGTCGAGCCGGACCACATCAACCAGGTGCTGGTGACGAATGCGGCGAAATACGCCAAGGGCATCAGCTATCAGAGCCTGAACTACCTGCTCGGGCCCGGTCTCCTGACCAGCGGCGGCGAACTCTGGAAACGCCAGCGCGCGTTGATCAAACCGGCGTTCGCGCGCAGGCACGTGGACACCGAGATCCCGCTGATGATCGCCTGCGCGCAGCGGATGCTGGACCGGCTGGACGCGCGGGCCGCCGAGGGCGCGGCCTTCGATCTGGTGCCCGAGGTAATGGGGTTCGCGGCCGACGTGGTGTGCCGCGCGGTCATGGGCGCCGACATCGACGGTGTGCTGCCGCAGATCGAGGACGACGTGCGCGAGGGCGTCTCCTGGGTGATGAACCACATGTCGGCGCCGATCCAGCTGCCGCCGAGTGTGCCCACCCCCGCCAATCGGCGCTTCCACGGCGTGCTGACCCGGCTGCACCGGGTGGTCGACGACGTCATCCAGGGGCACCGTGCCGCCGCGACGGGTGCGGCCGATTCGCTGCTCAGCCGGCTGCTCGCGGCGCGCGACGACGCGGGCCACGCCATGGACGACGAACAGCTGCGCCACGAGGTGCTCACCTTCCTGCTGGCCGGGCACGAGACCACCGGCGGCGCGCTGGCCTGGACCGTCTACGAACTGTGCCGCAATCCGGCGGTACTGGATCGGGTGCGGGCCGAGATCGACGGTGCGCTCGGCGAGACCGGCATCGCGCGGGCGCTGCCCGCGCTGGAGCTGACCGGCCGGTCCATCGACGAGGCGATGCGACTGCACCCGCCCGCCTGGGCATTCAGCCGCACCGCGCTGGAGGCCGACAGTTTCGACCGTTTCGACCTGGAGCCGGGGGCGATTGTGGTGATCAGCCCGTTCGTCAACCACCGCTTCCCCGAATTCTGGGACTCGCCGCTGACCTTCGACCCGGAGCGATTCACCAAGGAGCGCACCAGGTCTCGTCCCCCGTTCCGGTACTTCCCGTTCGGCTGGGGCGCGCACCTGTGCGTCGGCCAGCACATGGCGCTGACCGAACTGCGCGTCGGTCTGGCGATGCTGCTGGCGCGCTACGACATCGAACTGGTCAACGGCCTTCGGGTGCGGGAGAACCCGGAGATCTCCAACACGCCCGACCCGGTGCTGGTGCGCCTCACCCGGCGCGAGACCGCGGCCTCGGCCGCCGGCGCACTGGCGGAGTCGGCCCGATGAGCGTCATCGGCCCGAGTGGCGCACGCCCCCATCGTCTTTCGATACGCAGAGGCACAGAGCTATGAACCCAACGAACACCGGCGCGGTGGTGCCCGCCGCGACACTGGCCGCGCGGCCGGACGCGGCGCCGGAGCACATCGCGCGATTCGGGGCCAAGGCCGCGAATCTCGGTCGCTTGCTGGCGGCCGGTTATCGGGTGCCGCCGTTCGCGGTGGTCACCACCGAGGCGTGCGCGGAGATCCTCGCGCCCACCGCCGACGGCATCGCCGACCTGCTCGGCACCCTCGACCACACCGACCCCGCGTCGTTGCGGTCGGTGTCGGCGGCCGTCCGCGGCCTGATCCTCGGCGTTTCCCTGCCCGACCAGGTCGCGGCCGAACTCGACGCGGCGATCGCCGAATGGTCCGACGGCCCGGTGCGGCTGGCGGTCCGCTCGTCCGTGAGCGGGGAAGACTCCGCGACGGATTCGTTCGCGGGTCAGTTGGATACGGTCCTCAATGTGGCGCCGTCCGACGTGCCGCGCGCCATTCTGGAGGTGCTCGCGTCGGCCTATTCGGAGCGTTCGCTGTTCTACCGAGCGCATCGCGGCCTGGACAACGGCGGCGTCGACTGCGCGGTGCTGGTGCAGGTGCTCGTCGACAGCGCCGTCTCCGGCGTGGTCTTCAGCTGCAATCCGCAGACCGGCGATCCGGCCGAATCGGTGGTGTCGGCGGCGCTCGGTCTCGGTGAGGGCGTCGTGGCGGGCACGGTGGAATGCGATACGTATTTCGTCGACAACGCCTCGGGCGCGGTCGTTTCCCGCACCGTCGTCGACAAGCGGAGCCGCGTCGTCGCCGACTCGGGTTCCGGCACCGCGGTAGCGGAGATCGCGGGCGGCAGTGCGGAGCCCGCGCTCACCGATGAACGGATCGTCGAACTCGCGCGCACCGCAGGCGCGCTCGCCGAAGCCTTCGGCGGACCCCAGGACGTCGAATGGGCCTACGACGCGGACGGCACGCTGTTCTTGTTGCAGGCCCGCCCGGTCACCGCGACGGGGGCGCGCGAAACGATCTTCGACAACGTCAATGTCGCGGAGTCCTATCCGGGATTGTCCAGCCCGCTGACCTTTTCGATCCTGCGCGCCGCTTACGAGCAGGTCTTCCGTGCCTGCCACCGGGATTTCGGCGCGACGGGCGCGATCGTGGACCGCAATGCGGCGAGCTTGTACCCGTACCTGGTCGGCACCGCGCACGGACGGATCTACTACAACATCAGCAATTGGTACCGGCTGTTCCTCCAGATTCCCGGCATGGAGTTCGCGATCGAGGGCTGGGAGGCCGCCCTCAACATCGAGAACCGCTACCAGCGTCCGGCCGCGCCGAAACGCGGGGTGGCGCGGCTGCGGATGTACGCGCTGCGGGTGCGGGTCTTCGCGATTATCGCCTCGGGCTGGGTGCGGTTGCCGCAGCGGTTGCGAGCCTTCTTCACCGAGCTGGCCGCCTTCACCGCCGACCTCGACCGGCGTCTGTCCCCCGACACGCCTGAGCGGGAACGCGATCCGGAGGCGCTGCTGCAGTGGATGGAGCGCTGCCTGCACGAACTCGTGCCCGCGTACTCGGTGCAGATCTTCAACGACTTCCTGGCCCAGCAGCTGTTCCACGTCGTGGGGCTGCTGCTCGAGGGCCAGGGGCTGGAGCCGACCGAGGCGATCACCCTGCGCAACGAATTGTTCTGTGGTGAGGAAGGTGTCGACAGCGTCGACCCGGTGCGCTCGGCATTGGCGCTGACGGCGACGATTCGCGACGACGCGGCACTGCGCGCGCTGTTCGAGGGTCCGTTGGACGCGCACGCGGTGTGGAAGACGTTGGAGCAGCGCGAGTTCGCCGCGTTCCGTGCGGCATACCTGCGCCATATCGCCCTGTTCGGCGATCGCACGGTCGACGAGCTCAAGCTCGAAACCGACCCGCTCGGCGAACATCCCGAGCGCCTGGTGCCCATGCTGCGCAACTACCTGCGCGGCGGGCAGAACATCGACGAAATGGCAGCGCGGGAAAAGGCCATTCGTCGCGAGGCCGAGGCCACCGCGGCCACGCTGTTCCGCGACAGCTTCCCGCGACGCGTCGCCTTCCGTCTCGCGCTGAGCCGCGCCCGCGAGCACGTGAAGCAGCGCGAGAACATGCGCTTGGGCCGCAGCCGTTCGTTCGGCCTGGTCAAGCGGGTGTTCCGGGAGTTCGGCAAGCAGATGCACGGCGCGGGCCTGCTGAACGACCCGCGCGACATCTTCTGGCTCACCTACGAGGAGATCGCGGCGTTGACCCGCGGCACCGCCGTCGACACCGACGCGGCCCGCATCGTCGCCACCCGTAAGGCCGATCACGAGCGCTGGCGCGCCGTCGAACTGCCCACCCGGATCGTCACCACCGGCATCGCCGCGGCGACCATCGACGACCCGGCGTTCGACACCCCGAATCCGGCAGTGGACGCAACGGCGCAGACCGTGCTGCGCGGCATCGGTTGCGCGCCAGGGCGTGTCGAGGCGCCGGCGCTGGTGCTCGGCACGCCGGATCCCGAGGTGGAGATCGACGGGCAGATCCTGGTCGCCTCGACGACCGACCCGGGCTGGGTCTTCCTCATGGTCGCCGCGGGCGGACTGGTGAGCGAGAAGGGCAGCGTGCTCTCGCACACCGCCATCATCGGCCGCGAACTCGGCATCCCCACCGTCGTCGGCGTTCCCGGCGTCACCCGCTTGGTCGCCACCGGCGATCGCGTGGTGCTCGACGGGCGCGCGGGCACCGCAACCATCGTGCACGAGGACAAAGAATGACGACAGCATCACGTAGTGATTCCGTGAGGGGTGGCGGCCGGGCGACGGGTGGGCCGGCATCGCATACGGATTCCGTCAGGACCGACGACCACGCGACGGGTCGAGTGCGGAGCGAATCCGCCGGTCACGGCGAGAATTTCAGTCTCGAACACTATCTCGATCCCGCGGCGCACACCTTCGAACAGCGCTTCGAGGAATTCCGGCCGTACGTCACGAATGCCAGGGGCAGCGGCTTCGTGCTGCGCGAGATCACCGGTCCGGCCGGTCCGGTCGTCCAGGTGCGCGATCCCGACGGCGGCGAGACCCGCGAGCTGATCATGCTCGGCTCCAACAACTATCTCGGGCTCGGCAGCGAACCGGAGATCATCGAGGCCGCGATCGCGGCGACCAGGGAGTTCGGCGTCGGACATGGCGGGCCGCCGTTGCTCAACGGCACCACCTCGCTGCACCGGCGACTCGAGGAGCGCCTCGCCGAGACCAAAGGCTGTGAGTCGGCGATGGTGTTCTCCTCCGGCTACGCGGCGAACGTCGGCTGGGTGACCGGCCTGCTGCGCAACGGCGACACCCTGCTCTACGACGAGCAAAGCCACGCCAGCCTCTACGACGGCATCCAGCTCGGCCGGGTCAGGTCGATGGCGTTCCAGCACAACGATCTGCGGCACCTGCGGCATCGCCTGATGCAGATTCGGTGGCGGAATCCCGGCGCGAACATCGTGGTCGCGGTCGAGGGCGTCTACTCGATGGACGGCGATATCGCACCGCTGCCGGAGATCCGCGCGCTGTGCGATTCGTTCGGCGCCTGGCTGGCCATCGACGACGCGCACGGCACCGGCGTGCTCGGCGCGCGCGGCCACGGCACCGCCGAGCATTTCGGTCTGGGCGACGGCTCGGTGGAGCTGTACATGGGCACCTTCTCGAAGGTGTTCGCGACCACCGGCGGCTTCGTGGCCGGATCCAAAGACCTCGTCGACACGCTGCGTTTCTTCGCTCGCTCCTACATGTTCTCCGCTTCGCTGTCGCCCGCGGTGGTCGCGGCGGTGCTCGCGTCGATCGACTTCATCGACGCCCACCCCGCGCGAGTTCGCCAGTTGCACGACAACACGGCCTATTTCGCGCGGGAACTGCGCCGGATGGGTTTCGCGGTGGATCCGCAGACCGCCATCATCCCGATCCTGGTGCCGCAACGGCTGGCCGTCGCGGAGGTGGTGGCCGCGCTGCATCGCGCGGGCGTCTTCGTCAACGGCGTCGAATTCCCCGCGGTGCCACGGGAACAGCAGCGCTTGCGGGTGTCGATGATGGCCACGCTGACCCGCGACCAGCTCGACTTCGCGCTCGAACAGATCTCGACCGTCGCCAGGAGCTTCGGATTCCATCCAGAACAGGAGGGTGCGGTATGACCGGAACCCAGATCGCCGCGGGCGGTTCCGCGGTCGAACGGCTGCTGGTGCACGCGTCGCTGGCGGCGCCCACCGTGGACGAACGCGCCGAGACGGCGAAGCTGGCCCACGACGTCACCGACTGGGCCGAATTCTTCGCGCTGGCCGAGCTCAACGCGACGGTGCCGCTGGTGCAGCGCAGGCTGGAGGCCGAGGAACTCTACGATCTCGTGCCCGACTCCGTCCGTACGGACTTCGCCGCCGTCACCGACCGCATCGGCGCCGTCAACGACCGGCGCTTGGCCGGGGCGCTGGAGTTGTTGCGCCGCTTCGACGAACGCGGCGTGCGGTGCGTGGTGCTCAAGGGGATGCTCTTCTCGACCGAGATCTACCACGACCCGCGCTACAAGCGGATGAACGATCTGGACATCCTCATCGAGCTCGATCAGGTCGAAACAGCCATCGAGATCTACCGGGAGCTGGGCCTTTTCGCCACCTCGGAATTGCTCGGCAAAGCGCCGAAGGTGCGGGCCGAGCGGTCGCACCACCTGCCCTCGTTCGTCTCGCGCGACGGCGCGCTGGTCGTCGGCACCCACTGGGGACTGATCACCCCGCTGACCCCGTACACCATCGACTACGGCGCGATCTGGGATCGGGTGCGCCGCATCGACTTCTACGGCGTGCCCGCGTGGGCCATGGCGCACGAGGACAATCTGCACCACCTGGGCGTGCACCTGCCGTACTACAAGACCGGGGTGCGCGAACTCGGCGACATCTGGAACCTCGCCCGCCACGCCACCGATCTCGACTACGACCTGCTCGCGGGTGAGATCGCGAAGGCGGGTACCGAAAACCTGATGTACCACGCCCTTTCGCTGGCCGACCGCCTGGTGCCGAACCCGTCGTTCGCCGCCCTGATCGACCGGGTGCGGCCGAGGATCAATCGCTTCACCCGCTACGACACCGCCCGCAAGACCGCCGACATCCACGCGCTGCTGCGCAGCCGGTCCACGCACACCTCGCGGATCGAGAAGGCCTACACCGAGTTCAACATGACCGCGCTGGCCGACGAGAAGCGCGCCAGCTTCGGCCGGTTGTGGTCGGACCTGCTGCTGGTGCCCGCCGCGGAGGCGGCGCGGATGAGCTCGCTGCGGGAACCGACGGCGCTCTCGGCGCTCGGCGCCCGCGTCGCCGCGCCCTATCGGTTGACCCGGGTCTTCCAGCGCGATCTCGGCCGCTGGCTGTTCCCCGCGGCGCTGGCCAAGACGGTCTTCGACCTGGGTGCGGCCTACGGCGTGGACCTGGTGCAGCGCGCGGGCGTGCGGGCGATCGCCGCCAGGCCCGGGATCGACGAGTTCGCCGCGGGGCTGGGGTTGACCCGCGACGACCTGCAAGCCGTGCTGGACAGTCAGGAATGACGGCGGCGCATCGCACCGTGTTGTGGGATCTGGACGGCACGCTGGTCGGTCTGCGCAAGCGCAGTTTCCGGACGCTGATGCCGTTGACGGCGGCGTTGGCCTTCCGCGACCTGACGCCGCCGCACCGGTTCCTGCGCGTGCTCTCCGGCGTCCTGCCGGAGGTGCGCCGCAACGAAACCGACCGCACCAACACCGAATTCATGGTCGGCTTGCTCGCCGATCGCTTGGATATCGCACCGGAGCTGGTGGGTAAGCGGTTGCAGCGGCTGGCCGATCGCGATTTCGTCCGGCTGCGCCGCTGCTTCCCGGCATTACCGGAGGCGGTGTCGACCGTGCGCGAGTTGCGCGCGGCGGGCGTGACGCAGGTCGTCGCGACCAACCCGCTGTGGCCGTCGAGCACCGCAATCAGCCGATTGCGGTGGGGCGGGCACGATCCCGGCGTCTTCACGTTCATCACCAGCGGCGAGACCATGCGACGGTCGAAGCCGCGGGTCGAGTTCTATCACGAACTGCTCGATCGGCTCGGTCTCGCGGCGGCGGACTGCGTGATGATCGGCAACGACGCCGCCAACGACGCGCCCGCCGCCCGCGCGGGCATCCCGGTCTTCCTGCTCGGCGCCACGGAATCCGCTGTGCCGCCGGAGTGTGCGCGGACCGGTCTGGTCACCACGGGAGAGTGGACCCGGCTGCGCGAGTGGCTGGGCATCGAGGAGAAGTCATGCTCGTCATCTTGAATCCGCAGTCGAACGCGGGGACCGCCCTGCAACGCTGGCAGCCGGTGGAGCGCGCGCTACGGGAGCGGCATCCCGGCATGACGGTCGAACTGCCCGCCGATGCCGACCAGGCCGTGAAACTGGTGCGCGCCCAGATCGAAACACCGGACGCGGGCGCGCCCGAGGTGATCGTGGCGGCGGGCGGCGACGGCATGGTCAATCTGGTGCTCAACGCGATCATGGATCCGGAGACCGATCGGCCGCGCCGCGGCGCGGAGCACATCGCGCTCGGCGCCATCGGGCTGGGCAGCTCCAACGACTTCCACAAGCCGCTGCGCCCGGAGTCGACGAGCGCGGGCGTCGCGGTCCGGGTCGACGCGGCGGGCGCGGAGACCGTCGACGTCGGCAAGGCGACGATGCTCCTGCCCGACGGCACTCGCGTGGTGCGCTACTTCTTGCTCAACGCGAGCATGGGACTCGTTGCGGCGGGCAATGATTCGTTCAATCACGCGACCGGCGCGCTGGCCTGGCTCAAGTCACGGAACGTGGAGGCCGCCATCGTCGCCACCGCGCTGCGCAATATCGCCACCCACCGGCCCCTGCGGCTCGAGGTGCGCGGCACCGACTGGGTGCACACGGCGCCGATCACCAATATCGGGGTGCTCAAGAGCGTGCACTTCGCGGGCGGGATGTACTACGACACTCCGGTGACTCGCACCGACGGCAGGTTCGATGTGAACATCTGGGCCGCGTCCGGACGGCTGCGCATCCTCGGCCTGATCGCCGGGCTGTACCGCGGCGCGTTCGCGGGCTCGCCGCTGGCGGTCTGCCACCGCGACACCACCGTCGAACTGCGCCCCGAACGGCCCGCCCCGCTGGAGTTGGACGGCGAGATCATGCTGGTCGAATCCGCGCGCCTCGAGGTGCTGCCCCGGGTGCTGAAGGTGTGTGCGGCGTGACCGGAGTCGTCCTGATCACCGGCGCGGCCAACGGTATGGGCGCGGCGACCACGGAGCATCTGACGCGGGCGGGCTACACCGTCGAGGGCTGCGACCTCGTCCCGGGACCGGCGCACGCGACGGTGGACGTTCGCGACACCGAGGCAGTGCGGGCCTGGGTGAAGGAGATGGCCGCGCGGCACGGTCGCATCGACGCCGTGGTCACCTTCGCCGCGTACGGCGTCGTCGGCTCGGTCGAGGAGACCGACCCGGACGAAGCCGCCGCGCTGTTCGACGCCAACGTCCTCGGCACCCACCGCGTGCTGCGCGCGGTCCTGCCGATCATGCGCGCGCAGGGCGGCGGCCGGGCGATCGTGGTCAGCTCCGGCGCGGGCGCGATCGCCGAACCGTACGGCGGCTGGTACTCCGCGACCAAGGCCGCGGTGGAACGGATCGGCGAGGCCATGCGGATGGAGGCGGCCGGATTCGGCATCACGGTGTCCGTACTGGCGCCGGGATGGACGGTGACGCCGATCATCGAATCGGCCGTGCGCGTCGCGGACCCGCTGCCGGAATACGACGCCGATCGGCGGGCGGTGCTCGAGCGCGTCAGCGGATACCTGGCCGACGGCCAACCGGCCGCCGCGGTCGCCAGGAAGGTGCAGACCATTCTCGAGGCATCGCGGCCGCGCCAGACCTATCTCTGCGGCAACGACGTCCGGCTGTCCTTCTGGACCCGGCGGCTGGTCCCGGCCCGGGTGTACGAGCGGCTGGTCCGCGACTACTACGGACTGTGACGCCGCCTTCTCGATCACCGCGCCGAGCGGGCCGCTGGGACGCGGCCCGCTCTAGGCAGCGCCGGTGCCACATGGGAACATCGCGTAGGTGACCAGCAAACCCGCCACGGACCTGCGCGACCTCGCGCGATTGCGACGCGTCCGCGACCGGATCGACCGCGAGTACGCGCAGCCGCTGGACGTCGAGGCGCTCGCCCGCGACGCGCACATGTCGGCGGGCCACCTCAGTCGCCAGTTCCGGCTCGCCTACGGCGAATCGCCGTACTCCTATCTGATGACACGACGCATCGAGCGCGCCATGGCGCTGCTTCGGCGCGGCGACCTCAGCGTCACCGAGGTCTGTTTCGCGGTCGGCTGCTCGTCGCTCGGCACCTTCAGCACGCGCTTCACCGAGTTGGTCGGTGTGCCGCCCAGCGTCTATCGGCGCGAGGCGGCACAGTCGACGGAGGGGATCCCGTCGTGCGTGGCGAAACAGGTCACCAGACCGGTCAGGAATCGAGAAGCACCGGCCACCGGGACGCAATTAGCCTGATCAGCATGGACATCACCATTCACTCGAGCTTCCTTCCGCAGAACGACCCCGACGCCGCCCTGGCGTTCTACCGCGACGCCCTCGGTTTCGAGGTCCGCAAGGACGTCGGATACAACGGGATGCGCTGGATCACGGTCGGCCCCGTCGACCAGCCCGGCACGTCCGTCGTCCTGTACCCGCCCGCCGCCTCCCCCGGCATCACCGAGGACGAGCGCCGCGCCATCGAAGAGATGATGGCCAAGGGCACCTACGCCAGCATCCTTCTGGCCTCCAAAGACGTCGACGGCACTTTCGAGCGGCTGCAGGCCACCGACGCCGAGGTCGTCCAGGAGCCCACCGACCAGCCGTACGGTGTTCGCGACTGCGCCTTCCGCGACCCCGCGGGCAACATGGTCCGCATCCAGCAGGTGGGCTGATCCTTCCGGAGATCCAGGCCCTGAGCTGCCCGAACGGCAACGTGAAGTAGTCCGCGCCCGCCGATGGTCGCCACCGCCCGCGGCGACCATCGGCGAGTGCCGCGCCGCGCTTCCGACGCGACCGGGCGCACTGAACGAAACCGAACCGACGCCGGAACTGCTTGGATCGAGCACAGCCCGGTCGACGCAGACAGCGACACAGCCCCGCGCATCAGAGGGAGAAACGATGACCACGGCCACGAGGAAGAACGCCAGAAAGGCCACGGCGAAGGGCGCATCGCCCGCGCTGCCCGCCGCCGACAGCCACGATCTGATCCGCGTGCACGGCGCGCGCGTGAACAACCTCAGGGACGTCAGCATCGAGCTCCCGAAGCGCAGGCTCACGGTGTTCACCGGCATCTCCGGCTCCGGCAAGAGCTCGCTGGTGTTCGGCACGATCGCCGCGGAGTCGCAGCGGCTGATCAACGAGACCTACAGCGCCTTCGTGCAGGGCTTCATGCCGACGTTGGCGCGGCCCGAGGTCGACGTCCTCGAGGGGCTGACCACCGCGATCTCCGTCGACCAGCAGCGGATGGGCGGCGACCCACGCTCTACCGTCGGCACCGCCACCGACGCCAACGCGATGCTGCGCATCCTGTTCAGCAGGCTCGGGGATCCGCACATCGGCCCGCCCAGCGCGTTCGCCTTCAATGTCCCCTCGGTCCGGGCCAGCGGTGGCCTCACGGTCGACCGCGGCGAGGGCAAGACCAAGACCGAGAAGGTCACCTTCACCCGCACCGGCGGCATGTGCACGCGCTGCGAAGGCCGGGGCACGGTCTCCGACATCGACCTCACCCAGCTCTACGACGACTCCAAGTCGCTCGCGGAGGGCGCGTTCACCATCCCGGGCTGGAAGTCCGACAGCTTCTGGACGGTGCGGGTCTACGCCGAGTCGGGCTTCGTCGACCCCGACAAGCCGATCCGCAAGTACACCAAGAAGGAGATGCGCGACTTCCTCTACAAGGAACCGGTCAAGGTGAAGGTCGACGGCGTCAACCTCACCTACGAGGGGCTGATCCCCAAAGTGCAGAAGTCCTTCCTGTCCAAGGACCCCGAATCGATGCAGCCGCACATCCGGGCGTTCGTGGAGCGAGCGGTCACCTTCGCCGTCTGCCCCGAATGCGACGGCACCCGGCTCGCCGAGGGAGCACGCGCCTCGAAGATCGCGGGCATCAATATCGCCGACGCGTGCGCGATGGAGATCCGCGATCTCGCCGAGTGGGTTCGCGGCCTGGACGAGCCGTCGGTCGCGCCGCTGCTCGAAGCGCTCGGGCACACCCTCGACTCGTTCGTGGAGATCGGGCTCGGCTACCTCTCGCTGAACCGTCCCGCGGGCACGCTGTCGGGCGGAGAAGCGCAGCGCGTCAAGATGATTCGGCACCTCGGCTCGTCGCTCACCGACGTCACCTACGTCTTCGACGAGCCGACCATCGGCCTGCATCCGCACGACATCCAGCGGATGAACAACCTGCTGCTGCGGCTGCGGGACAAGGGCAACACCGTGCTCGTCGTCGAGCACAAGCCGGAGGCGATCGCGATCGCCGACCACGTGGTCGATCTCGGCCCCGGCGCCGGTTCGGCGGGCGGCACCATCTGCTACGAGGGCACCCTCGAGGGACTGCGGTCCAGCGACACCGTCACCGGCCGCCATCTCGACGACCGGGCGTCGCTCAAGCAGGAGGTGCGCGAGCACACCGGCACGCTGGCCATCCGCGGCGCCACCGCGAACAATCTGCGGGACGTCGACGTCGACATCCCGCTCGGCGTGCTGGTCGTCGTCACCGGCGTCGCCGGTTCCGGCAAGAGCTCGCTGATCCACGGATCCATCCCCGCGTCCGAGGGCGTGATGTCGGTCGATCAGGCGCCGATCCGCGGCTCGCGGCGCAGCAATCCGGCGACCTACACCGGGCTGCTCGAACCGATCCGCAAGGCGTTCGCCAAGGCCAACGGGGTGAAGCCCGCGCTGTTCAGCGCCAATTCCGAAGGGGCGTGTCCCACCTGCAACGGCGCGGGCGTCATCTACACCGATCTGGGCATGATGGCGGGAGTCGAGACTCCCTGCGAGGACTGCGAGGGCAAGCGGTTCCAGCCCGCGGTGCTGGAATACCGCCTCGGCGGCCGCGACATCAGCGAGGTGCTCGCGATGTCGGTGACCGAGGCCGAGGAGTTCTTCGGCTCGGGCGAGGCGCGGATCCCGGCCGCACACGCCATCCTCGACCGGCTCGCCGACGTCGGGCTCGGCTACCTCAGCCTGGGTCAGCCGCTCACCACCCTCTCGGGCGGCGAACGGCAGCGGCTGAAGCTGGCCACCCACATGGCCGACAAGGGCGGCGTCTACGTTCTCGACGAGCCGACCACCGGCCTGCATCTCGCCGACGTCGAGAACCTGCTCGGCCTGCTCGACCGTCTCGTCGACTCCGGCAAGTCGGTCATCGTCATCGAGCACCACCAGGCGGTCATGGCGCACGCCGACTGGATCATCGACCTCGGCCCCGGCGCAGGCCACGACGGCGGCAAGATCGTCTTCGAGGGCACGCCCGCCGACCTCGTCGCCACCCGCTCCACCCTCACCGGCGAACACCTCGCGGACTACGTCGGCGCCTGACCCTCGCGGGTGCGCGCGGTGGAGGCACCGTGCGCACCCGGGTCAGGACTGGGCGGCACAGCCGCCGATCGAATGAGCGCCGCCCCGCCGACAGGTCCGTAACTGAATAGTTGCCGATACCTCATCGAGTCGGTGCTTTTCCGCCTCTGGCGCGGCGCCACGCGAGTTATTCTCCAACCCAGCATGTCGACAGCAATCTCCCAACCACGATCGGGGTGCGCGATGGCGACCGATTTCAAGGGCAAGATCGAGCTGGACATTCGCGACTCCACCCCGGATTGGGGCCCGTTCGCGGCACCGACCGCGCCGGAGGGGGCGCCCAATGTGCTCTACATCGTCTGGGACGACGTCGGCATCGCCACCTGGGACTGCTTCGGCGGCCTGGTCGACATGCCGAACATGACGCGGATCGCCGAGCGCGGCGTGCGGCTGTCGCAGTTCCACACGACCGCGCTCTGTTCGCCGACGCGCGCGTCATTGCTCACCGGACGCAACGCCACCTCCGTCGGCATGGCGACGATCGAGGAATTCACCGACGGCTTCCCGAATTGCAGCGGCCGGATTCCGTTCGAGACCGCACTGCTCTCGGAGGTGCTGGCCGAACGGGGCTGGAACACCTACTGCGTCGGCAAGTGGCACCTGACGCCGCTCGAGGAGTCGAATCTGGCGTCCACCAAACGACATTGGCCGCTGAGCCGGGGCTTCGAACGCTTCTACGGATTCATGGGCGGCGAGACCGACCAGTGGTACCCGGAGCTGGTCTACGACAACCACAGCACCGCGCCGCCCGCGACCCCCGAGGACGGCTACCACCTGTCGAAGGACATCGCGGACAAGACCATCGAGTTCATCCGCGACGCCAAGGTCATCGCACCCGACAAGCCGTGGTTCTCCTACGTCTGCCCGGGAGCGGGCCACGCACCCCATCACGTGTTCGCGGAGTGGGCCGACCGCTACGCCGGTCGCTTCGACATGGGCTACGAGGCGTACCGCGACATCGTGCTGGAGAACCAGAAGCGGATGGGCATCGTCCCGGCCGACACCGAAATGTCTCCGGTGAACCCGTATCTCAGCGCCAAAGGCCCCAGCGGCGAACCGTGGCCGCTGCTGGACACCGTGCGCCCGTGGGACTCGCTGAACACGGAGGAGAGGCGGCTGTTCGCCCGAATGGCCGAGGTGTTCGCCGGTTTCCAGAGCTACACCGACGATCAGATCGGACGGATCCTCGACTATCTCGAAGAGTCGGGACAGTTGGACAACACCATCGTCGTGGTGATCTCCGACAACGGCGCGAGCGGCGAAGGCGGACCCAACGGCTCGGTCAACGAGGTGAAGTTCTTCAACGGCTACATCGACACCGTCGAAGAGAGCATGCGGTTCTACGACCAGCTCGGCGGCCCGCAGACCTACAACCACTATCCGATCGGCTGGGCGATGGCGTTCAACACGCCCTACAAGCTCTACAAGCGTTACGCCTCGCACGAGGGCGGCATCGCCGATCCCGCGATCGTCTCCTGGCCCAAGGGAATTCGCGCCCATGGCACGGTGTGCGACACCTACATCAACGTCTGCGACGTGACACCGACCGTCTACGAACTGCTCGGCATTACCCCGCCCGACACCGTCAAGGGCATCCCACAGCAGCCGCTGGAAGGCATGAGTTTTGCGGCGGCACTGACCGATCCGAAGGCCGAGACGGGCAAGGACACGCAGTTCTACACAATGCTCGGCACCAGGGGCATCTGGCATCAGGGCTGGTTCGCCAACACCGTGCACGCCGCGACCCCGTCCGGCTGGAGCCACTTCGACCAGGACCGCTGGGAGCTCTACCACATCGAGCGGGACCGCAGCCAGAACCGCGATCTGGCCGCAGAGAACCCGGAGAAGCTGGAAGAACTGAAGGCGCTCTGGTTCTCCGAGGCCGCGAAGTACAACGGGCTGCCGCTGGCCGATCTCAACATCATGGAGATGTTGGGGCGATGGCGTCCCTACCTGGTGGTGGACCGGACGAATTTCACGTACTACCCGGACACCGCCGAGGTCGGCATCGGGGCGGGTGTCGAGATGCGCGGCCAGTCCTATTCGGTGCTGGCCGAAGTCGCCATCCACTCCCCTTCGGCCGAGGGCGTGCTGTTCAAGCAGGGTGCGGGCCACGGCGGTCACGTCCTGTTCGTCCAGGACGGCCGGTTGCACTACATCTACAACTTCATGGGCGAAGACGAGCAGCGGGTGTCCGCGCCTGATCCGGTGCCGCTGGGCAGCCACGTCTTCGGCGTCCGTTACGAGCGCAACGGCACCGTCGACGGCAGCCACACGCCGCTCGGGGAGCTCTCGCTGTTCATCGATGACGCCGTCGTCGCGTCCCGGCCCGAAATGCGCACCCACCCGGGCACCTTCGGACTGGCGGGCGGCGGAATCGCCGTGGGGCGCAACGGCGGGCAGTCGGTATCGAGCGCGTACACGGCGCCGTACCCGTTCACCGGCGGCGCCGTCGCCAAGGTCGTCGTCGATACCTCGGGCACCCCGTACATCGATGTCGAGCGGGAGCTCGCGGCGGCGTTCTCCAGAGACTGACCCGCGTTCCCGGCCGCCCCCGGCCCCGGGGGCGGCCGTCCTGTCGAGCGGCTCGAAAGCTTCCCAACTTTTAGAACATGTTCTACAGTTGCCCACGTCGACTCGTGTCGCCGAAGCTCGGTTGATCATGCCTGGTCGAGGACACAGCCGACGTGGGAGTAGAACGCGTTCATAGGGTGCGCGTGGGCCATGCCGACGGTCTACGAGGAGTGGATTTGCAGTTCAATCTGGCCGATGTCTTCGAGACGGTCGCGGCCGCCGTCCCCGACCGGATCGCGCTGACCTACGAGGGCGAGCACATCACCTACGCTCAGCTCGGCACCGAAGCCGACAAGGTGGCTGCGCTGCTGTCGCGGGCGGGCATCGGCGCGGGGGACCACGTGTCGCTGTTCCTGAAGAACAGCGTCGAGCACGTCACCTCCCTGCTCGGCCTGCTCGAGATTCGCGCCGTGCCGATCAACGTCAACTACCGGTACACACCCGCCGAGCTCGAGTACATCTTCACCAATTCGGACTCCGTCGCCGTGATCGTCGAACTGCCCGAGCACCAGCGGACGCTGGCAGGGCTCCTCGCGGCGTGCCCGTTGCTGCGGACCGTGATCGTGGTCGGCGAGATCGACGGCGAATTGCGCTCCGCCGCGGCCGAGCGCTCGATCGCCGTGGTGCCGTTCGCCGATGCCGAAACCTTATCCCCCGCAGCGGAGTTCGCGCCTCGCACCGGAGACGAGCTGTACGTGCTCTACACGGGTGGCACCACCGGCTATCCGAAGGGCGTGATGTGGCGGCACGACGACTTCTTCCGCAAGCCCCTCTCCGGCGGCAACCCCTACGGTGCCAGTCCCCGCCAGGACCTCGCCGAGATCGCCAGCGCTGCAAAAGAATTCCCGGAGCTGTCCTTCCTGATCGCCGCGCCGCTGATGCACGGTGCCGCGCTGTACTCGCTGTTCACCTTCTTCACCCTCGGCGCCCGTGTCGTCCTGATGCGCGACTTCGATTCGCGGCGCGTCGTCGAAGCGATCGAGCAGGAGAAACTCCAGGTTATCCTCATCGTCGGCGACGGCATGGGGCTGCCGCTGGTCGACGAGATGGAGCGCCGCAAGGGCGAGATCGACTTCGGCTCGCTGTTCTCGATCACCTCGGGCGGCGCGATCTGGTCGGTCGGGGTGCGCGAACGCATGCTCGCGGTCAAGCCGGATCTGCTGCTGCGGGACAACTTCGGGGCCTCGGAATCCGGCAACGACGGCGCCTTCACCGTCGACGAACAAGGCAATCTGCGCATGCCGCCCTCGCCGACAATGCTGCTCGTCGACGAGGACCTCGCCGACATCCCGCCGGGCAGCGACCAGATCGGCTACATCGCCCGCGTCGGCAACGTCCCGCTCGGCTACTACAAGGACGAGGAGAAGTCCGCCCGCACCTTCCGCACCCGCGCCGACGGCACGCGCATGTCCGTACTCGGCGATATGGGTCGCGTCGAGGCCGACGGCACCATCGTGTTTCTCGGACGCGGTTCGCAGTGCATCAACACCGGCGGCGAGAAGGTCTTCGCCGAAGAGGTCGAGGCCGCCCTGCACGCCCACCCGTCGATCGCCGACGCCCTCGTGGTCCCCGTGCCCGACGAGCGCATGGGCCAGAAGGTCGCCGCCGTCATCGCGACCTACCCGGACGCGCCCCCGCTGGAACTGGACGAAGTTCAGCAGCACTGCCGAAAGTCGCTGGCCGGATACAAAATACCGCGCTCGATCGTCGTGGTGGACGAGGTCGAACGCACCCCCGCAGGCAAGGCCGACTATCGGTGGGCAGCTGAGGTCGCGGCCGGATAGGACGATCCGCAGCCGCGTGCCGCTCGAGACAGCACCGGTGGTCGCATCTCATCAGCCTGCGTGGCTCAGCAACTCACTCCACCGCTGCACCACCAACTCGGTGTACAGGTCGGCGGCTATGTCGTACGCGCCGAGTGCGTAGCCGTCATTGGCCTCGATCAGTGCCGTTTCGCCAGTAGCCAGCACGCCGAAGTCGATGCCGTACGCCCTCGGCGCATTTCCGGAACCGTGGTATGCGGTGATTGCGGACACTGGACGGGAATACCGCGCCGCCCCAGACCTTCGGCCAGCAGCGGCTCCTCGTGCCGCATCGGACCCGATCCGGCGTGCTGCAAGAACGCGGTGGTGATCATCACCTCCTCGATCATGCACCATCATCAAGCGCGTCGGCGAGGACCGCGAGAACGAGAAGCACGGTGCTGGCCCCAGCGCCCATGAGCCGATACGTGGCGTGATTGCGGTGGGGGCTGGGAAATTCGGGGCGCGCGTCATCGGTCATCGCTCCGAACGCACCCGGGTGCGTGTCATCACCGAAAAGTAACGCAAGCAGGCGAGATATGGTCCACAAAGCCACAATTCGCCGTCGTTGTCACGAGACGATCGCGCGCCCTGCGGATTTCCGCGACGTCGTCGGCGACGCTTCGTCTTGCCCGGTGCGCCGAATGCAGGGAGTTCGGCGCACCAGGCCATCGGTCCGCGTCACGCCGTGACGAACCGAGTCTCCGCCGCGCCGGTTGCCGCGAGGTGTCGACGGCGGCTCGGCATCAGCACGGTCGGGTGGGAGACGCTCCAAGCCGCGCCCGCGCAGATGAATTCCTTGATGCGAGCGGCGATCCGGCCCGTGATGACGGTGGGTGTGACCTGATCATCGGGGGTCACGCGCTGCACGATGCCGTCGCGGCGTCCGAGGCTGACGCACTGCAGGGTATAGCCGATCGGGGTCTCGGGAATCTTGCGACCGGTCAAGCGCGCGGCGAGAGCGTCGGCGGCCTGCCACGCCATAGGGCTGGCGGTGGCGCAGGCCATCCGCAGTGGCTTACCGCCCACTCCTTCGGCGAATGCGGCGTCGCCGACGGCATACACATCCGGATGCGAGATCGAGCGCATGGTGCCGTCGACGACGATCCGCCCGGTATCGGACACCTCCAGGGTGGTGGCTGCCGCAATCGGGTGCACGGTGAAACCCGCGGTCCACACGGTCACCTGCGCCGGGATCTCCCCCGCTGCCGCGGTGACCACACTGTTCGCTTCCACCCGCGTGATGTCGGCATGCTCGTGGACCGTGATCCCCAGTCGGTCGAAGGTGCCGCGCAGGTGGCGCTGGGCCTTCTCGCTGAGCCAGTCGCCGACCCCGCCGCGGGCCGCGATCGCCACCTCGAGGTCGGGATGGGCCTCGGCGATCTCGGTGGCCGCTTCGATACCGGTCAGGCCGCCGCCGACGACCAGCACGGTCCCGCCCGGCGCCAGCTCGGTCAGGCGCGCCCGCAGTCGCAGCGCGGCCTGCTTCCCCGCGACGTTGTGGGCGTACTCGGCCACACCGGGGACGCCGTGGTCGGCGACGGTGCTCCCGAGGGCGTACACGAGGGTGTCGTAGCCGAGGGTCTCGGCGCCGCTCTCGCCGGTGAGATCGACGGTCTTGCGGTCCACGTCGACCGCGGCGACCCACGCCGTCTTGACCTGCACGCCGGTGCCCGCGTAGACGTCACGCAGCGAGCGACGCGGCAGATCCTGCCCGCTCGCGAGCTGGTGCATACGCACCCGTTCGACGAATTCGGCGTCGCCGTTGACGAGGGTGATCTCGACGTCGTCGCGGTGCAATCGCCTGGCGAGGCGACCGGCGGCGGTCCCGCCGCCGTATCCGGCTCCGAGGACGACAATGCGGTGCTTCATGGCTTGCTCCTATCTGGGTTGCGCTCACCTCCTGAACCGGACAGCCGCGCGATCCCTGACAGGGAAAGGGTGTGATGTGAGTCACCAGACCTGCGCGAGGGGGCGGCGCGAAGCCTCCGCCGCCCACTGGCGGGTGATGCGTCCCAGTTTGTCGGGGTTGACCTGGAGGTGGATCGCCTCGACACCGTCGGCGGTCGCATCGAGGCAGACGACGCCGACGACCCGACCATCGACCTCGAACAACACGGCGGGACCGCCGTTGACGACGGCGGCGTAGGCGACTGGGCGGCCGCCGACGATGGCTCGCTTGGCCTCGGTCGGCCGGAACAGGCCGCGCAGGTATCGCGCGACACCGAGCGCACCGATGACCGGGGTCTTGCGGGCCGCGACCCGGCCACCGCCGTCGGCGATGCCGACCGCGTCGTCGGTGAGCATCCGGATCAGCGGCTCGGTGTCGCCGCTGAGCGCCGCGGCGAGGAATTCCTCGACGAGCTTCCGCGCGGCGGCCGCGTCGACCTCGGTGCGGGACCGGCCGGTGGTGACATGCTGCTTGGCACGCCGGTAGACCTGCTGACAGTTCGACTCGGTCAGATCGAGGATCTCCGCGATCTCACGATGCGAGTGACCGAACGCCTCACGCAGCACGTACACCACGCGCTCGTTGGGCGACAGCCGCTCCATGAGGGTGAGCATCGCGAGCGAGACCGACTCGCGCTGCTCGACGGTGTCGGCCGGACCGAGCATCGAGTCGCCGGTCAGGACCGGCTCCGGAAGCCATTGCCCCACATAGGTTTCTCGCTTGGCACGCGCCGAGGTGAGCTGATTGAGGCACACATTGGTGAGCACCTTCGTCAGCCACGCCTCGGGCGTCTCGATCCGTTCCCGGTCGGCCGCATGCCACCGCAGATACGTGTCCTGCACCGCGTCCTCGGCATCGCCGGCCGACCCCAGCAACCGGTAGGCGATCGCCTCCAGGCGACCCCGGCAGCCCTCGAACAGATCGGCTTCCCGCGTACTGAGCGGCATCGCTCCATACTCGGCCATGCGCCCAGCCCCCGTCCACCCTGCCCCCGATCGCCCGGCGCGCAATCGTGCTGCAGCGTCCTCGATCGGTGAGGCAAACGTTACTCAGGCCTGGGATCGTGAATCGTGAGAAGCCGGAACTGCGGCTCGCAGCGGAGCCGAAGGCGAAGTTCGCCGAAGATGCCCAGTGACGGGAGCAACCATGTACGACCTTTTCGCCCCGCACGGGAACCTCGCCGAGACAGCGCGCCGGTGATGTCCGATTCGGAGTTGAATCCCGCCGCGGTCGAGATCGGGCGCTTCTTCCCGCAGCCGCCGGGCGCCGTGTGGCGGGCACTGACCGAGCCGGATCTGCTCGAGCGATGGTTGATGCGTTCGATCGGGTTCGGCGCCTCGGTCGGAACGCATTTCATTTTCGTGGTACCTACGCAACCGACCGGCAAGATCGCATGCGAGGTCCTGGCGGTACGGCAGAGTGAGCAACTGACCCTCAGCTGGGTCGATCTGCGGGCTCGGTATCCCGCGCGGTGGGTGGTCGACTGGGTGATCCGGCCGCAGGGCCGTGGCACGCGACTTCTGCTGACGCAGACAGGCTTCGATATCTCCGACCGCCGACAGCAGATGGCCCGCAACGTCATGGAGCGGGGCTGGACGATCACCCTGTCACAACTCCACGAGGTGCTCGACCAGGTCGGAGCATAGGGTCGCCGGGGTCGTTGTCGAGGTCGGTGCACAGTGCGGTGAGCGCGGAGTGCAGGCCGTGGGCGAGCGCGGTGATGGTCGCGGGATTCCACAGTGGTGCGGCGTAGCGGATCTCGCCGTGGATGCCGTCCGGTTCACCGCGGGCGCCGACGGTCTCTCTGAGTTGGATCAGGATCTCGAATTCGGCTCGCTGGGGCGGTAATTCGCGCAGTTGGACCTCGATGTCCCCGGCGCGGCCCGCCACCGGGATGTCGCGGAAGAAGGTGGTGACGATCTGGGGCAGCGGCCGGTCGGGGCCGGTGTGTGCGGCGACGGATCGCTCGAACGGGTATCGCTTGTTCTCGTGGGCGTCCAGGACTCGATCGCGGATCTGGTCGATCAGTTGCCTTGCGGTGGGTGCGGTGGTGCGGTCGGCGCGGATCAGCACGATGTCGGCGGCGCAGCCGAGCATCGTGTCGAGTTCGGGGCGATCGCGTCCGCTCAGCGCCGTGCCGATGACCAGATCGGGCCCGGCGCCCAGGTCGGTGAGCGCGTACACCAGGGCGGCGTGCAGGACGGCGTAGGTGGTCGCACCGCAGCGGCGGGCGGTGTCCAGCACACCGGCGTGGGCGGACGCGTCGAGGGTGAACGGCAGTGCCGCGGCCGGATATCCCTCGGCGGTCGTCCTCGGGTGGTCGACGGCCAACGGCGGGCTGTATTCCAATCCGGCGAGCGTGTCACGCCAGTACCGAGCTTGGGCGGACCGGTCGTCGGCGGGATCGCCAGCGTGGTCGCGCAGCCACCGGGCGTAATCGGCGAACTGGACCGGGGGCGTCGGCCAGCCGGGCGCCGCACCCTCGGCGCGTGCGAGGTAGGCGAATTCGAGTTCGCGCAGCAGCAGCGCCAGCGACTCGGCGTCGCCCGCGCAGTGATGCAGCACCACGAGCAGGACGTGATGGCCGGGCGTCAGCCGGTACAGCCGCACCCGGATCGGCGCCTCGGTGAGCAGCGTGAAACCGCGGGCGATCTCCCGTTCCAGCGACCGGTTCAGGTCCTCGACGTCGGTGACCTCGCGGTAGTCGACGTGGTCCGGGTCGAAGGCCGCGACCCGCTGGACCGGCCCGGCAGCGGTGAAAGGCAGTGTGGTCCGCAGTATCTCGTGCCTGCGCACCACATCGCCGACGGCCGCCCGCACGGCCGCGTGGTCTAGTTGCCCGATGAGATCCACGGCGGCGGGCATCAAATAGTCGGCCGCGCCCTCGCTGAGATAGTTGACCGTCCACAGCCGCTGCTGGCTCGGCGCGAGCGGAAGCGCGGCGTCCGGCGCGGAGGCGCTACCGTCGCTCTCCCGATACGCGATGCCCGCCGGTTCTCGGTCGATGGCGGTGGGATCACCGTCGCGCTCGGCGATGCGCCGTTCCAGCGCGGCGACGGTGGGTGCCTCGAGCAGATCGCGCAGGCTCACGACGACGCCGAAGGCCCGGCTCGCCGACGCAGCGAGCCGGATCGCCGCCAACGAGTTTCCGCCGATACGGAAGAAGTCGTCTGTCACGCCGATCCGCTGCTGTCCGATGGCATCGGCGAAGAGCCCGGCCAGGATCTGCTGGCGGGGTGTCCGCGGCGGATCCGCGGCCGCCGAGGCGGGCATGGTCAGCGCTTGGCGGTCGATCTTGCCGTTGACGGTGAGCGGCAGCGCGGGAATCTGCACGATCACGGCGGGCAGCAGGTAGGCCGGCAGGACTCGTGCGAGCCGGGTCCGCAGGACTGCGGTGTCGATCGGCTCGGCGGCGACGACGTGGGCGACCAAGGTCTTGCCCGCCGCCATCCGATGCGCCGTGACAACCGCCGCGGTGACCCCGGGCACGGCGCGGATCGCGTGTTCGATCTCGCCTGGCTCCACGCGGATGCCGTTGACCTTGACCTGCCGGTCACCCCGGCCGAGGAACCGCACCGCGCCGTCGGCGCCCCAGCTGCCCTGATCGCCGGTGCGATACATCCGTGATCCCGGTGCGCCGAAAGGATTGGCGGTGAAAGCCTTCGCGGTGCGGCCGGGCATCCGGTGATATCCCCGCGCCAGGCCCGCGCCGGTCAAATAGATCTCACCGACCATGCCCGGCGGCACCGGCCGCAGCAACGCGTCGAGAACGAGTACCTCGGTGTGGTCCACCGCTCGGCCCACCGGAATCGCCTCGTCGGGCAGCGGTCCGCTCGGAATCGAATAGGCGGTGGCGTACGCGGTCGCCTCCACCGGCCCGAAGATGTTGACGATGGAGATGCCGGGAGCCGCCGCGCGCATCGCCCGCACGGTATCGAGAGCCAGGATGTCACCGGCGCTCGACAACGTGCGCAGCCGCGCGAGGCTTTCCGGGATGTCGTCGACCAGTACCTGAAAAAGCCCGGCCGCCAACAGCATCGCGGTCACCTCCCCCGCCCGCAGGACGTGACGGAAGTCCTCGGCCCCGAGCCGGTCCGGTGTCGCGATGACCGCGGTGTGCCCCTGCAACAGCGGCATCCAGAGTTCCCAGACGACCATGTCCCAGGCGTACGGCGAATGCATCAGCATCCGTGCGTATTCCGGGCCTGCGGCGATTCGGTCGATCGCGCGCGTCACCATCGCGCGGTGCGTGGCGAGCACGCCTTTCGGCGCGCCGGTCGACCCCGAGGTGAACATCAGCCAGGCCGCCGCGTCGGCGGGCACCGAGTCGACCGGTGTGGTCAGGACCGGCCCGTCGGACCGCGCCACGGCGCGCACCAGCGCATTGTCGTCGAGGACGAGTTCGGCGCCGGTGTGTGCCAGCGTCCACGCGACACGGTCGGGCGGATCCTGCTCGTGCAGCGGGACGCAGATCGCGCCGAGCCGCATGAGCGCCAGCGTCGCGACGACCATCTCCGGAGTGCGCGGCAGTCGCACACCGACCGGCGTGCCGAGGCGGACGCCGTGCCGAGACGCGAGATGGTAGGCGAATCGTTCCGCGTGAAGCGCCAATTCGCGGTAGGTGATGTGCTTCCCCTCGTACCAGAGTGCGTTGCGTTCGGGGAACCTGCGCGCGACCGAATGGAAGACCTCCGCGATACCGCGCTCGGTGGCGCCCATCGGATCCTCGTGCGGGCTGCGCGAGACAACGGGAGGTGTCCTTGTGAGCCGCCCGGCGGGTGTGTCCGCCGCGGCTGCGGCGACCTCCTTCATGGCGGTCAGGAAGCGGCTGTGCAGGCTCGCCAGTGCCGCCGCATCGCACCGATCAGCGGTGGTGTCCATATCGATGCGCGGCGGACCCTCGCCGAGGTAGACGCCGATGCCGAATGCCTCGGTGGATCCGGTGGATACCGGGATCAGAGTGGCGAGCACGTCACCGAAGTGGATGTCCGGGGGAATCGGCAGGATGTTGAGCGTAGGGCCGGTGATCCGATGGTCGCCGCCCGGTGAGGCACCGTCGGCGAGCAGGTCGAATCGCCGATAGTGCTGGTGGCGCAGCACCGTTCGCAGCTCCGTCTGCGCCGCCCTGGCGAGCGCGCCGATGGACGCGCCGGGGTCGACCTCGAGTCGTAGCCCGACGACGTTCGAGGTCATGCCGAGCGCGCGCCAGGATCGTTTGGCCGGTACCGGCAGGCCGAGGACCACGGTCCGCGCACCCGAGTCGGCGTGCAGCAGAAGCGCGGTGGTGGCGGCCAGCAGCGCGGGCCATTCGACGCCGAATCGTTCTGCGGCGCCGATGAATTCCCGCCACTCGTCGTCGGCTGGACAACCGGAATGCCGGAGGGGGCCGGGCGCACCGGTGGCGACGGGCGGGTGGGCGAACATCGGAGCGTCGGGCAACCCGGCCAGCCGTCCGGACCAGAACGCGCGGTCGTCGGCGAATCGGCGCGAGGCGCGATACCGCTGATCCTGCTCGACGTACGCGGCGACGGTATCCGCGACGTTCGGCGCGGGTTCGCCGGCGAGCAACGCGGTGTACGCGCGGGCCACCGCCCGGATGAAAGCCAGCGACGCGCCGCCGTCGAAGACGATGTGGTGGGCGCGGATGCCCCAGAGCTGGCCCGCCGCACCGAGATCCAGCAAATGGTGTTCGAAGAGCGGTGCGACGTTCAGGTCGAAGGAGGGCGGCGCGGCGCGCAGGTACCCGAGCGCCGCCGCGACGGGATCGGATTCGTCACCGAAATCGCCTCGGCGCAAAGGCCATTCGGCACACTCCTCGACCACTTGCCGTGGTTCCGGGCCCTCGGTGTCGAGCCGGACGCGCATGGTCTCGGCGGCGGCCACCACACTCCGCAGCGCGCGCTCGAACAGGCTGGGATCGATGCGGCCGCGCAGGTGGACGTAACCGTCGACGAGATAGCGATGATCGGCTCCGTACAGGGTGGTGTAGGCCCAGATCTCCTGCTGCGCGACGGTCAGTGGGTAGTCGGTCCGGCGATCCGGCGTCTGTGTCATTTCACTCCGTTCGCGCCGTCGGCGGGCAGGGTCGCGAGCCGTTCGAGTTCGGCTTCCAGCCGGGTGATCACCCGGCGCGGCATATCGTCGGCGAGCAGATCGCGGTGCCAGTTCAGTGCCACCGTCAGCTGTTCGCGCGGCCACACGGTCGCGGTGAGCGGGAACAGGGTGATCTCCCGCGACCGCAGGTCGGTCAGCACCAGGTCACCCACCGTGATGGGGGTCGGCGCGATATCGACCGGATACGACTCGAAGACCAGCAGGGTGTCGAACCAGCCGCGCACGGGAACGCCTGCCGCGTCTTCGATCTCGGCCAGGCCGAGATGGTGATGGTCGAGCAGCGCCGCCTGTTCGGCTTGCACCGCGCGCAATCGCGCGCCGATCGGCTGGTCGTGGCGGCGGCGCACCCGCACCGGGACGGTGTTGATGAACGAGCCGACCATGGCGTCGATGCCGGGGATGCTCGCGGGCCGCCCGGAGACCACCGTGCCGAACACGACGTCGTCGTTGCCGGTGAGATCCCCCAGCACCGACGCCCACGCGTACTGCAGGACGGTGTTCAGCGTGACGCCGCAGGCGGCGGCGAAGCGGGACAGCGCGGCGGTCCGCTCGGCCGTCAGCGCCACGACGTGTTCGGCGTGGGACCGCGCCGGATCGCGCGGTGCGGCGCCCGGCGCGGCGACGAGGGTCGGCGCGGCGAGATCGTCCAGGGCAGCCCGCCACGCCGCGGCGGCGGGTTCGCGGTCTTGCGCGGCCCGCCAGCGCAGGAACGTGGCGAATCCGTCGTCCACGTCGCCGGGCGCGTCCGCGTCGAGCGCGAAGGCGCTCAACAGGTTTCGCATCAGGATCGGCGCGGACCAGCCGTCGAGCAGGAGCCGATGGTTGGTCACCGACAGCACCCATCGTCGCTCTGCTGTCCGGATCAGCAGGAACCGGATGAGCGGCGGCGTCTCCAGGTCGAACGGGCGCACCTGTTCCTCGGCCAGGATGTCGTCCGGGTCTGTACCGTGCTCGCGTAGGTCGACTTCCCTGACCTCGATCGGCGCTGCCGCGGTGACGAGCTGACGCCACCGGCCGCCACCGTCGCGGACGAAAGCGGCCCGCAGCGACGAGTGCCGGTCGACGACGTGCTGGGCTGCGGCGCGCAACCGTGCGAGATCGGGGATTCCCGTGCAGGTCAGCACCACCTGGAGAGTGTGGATCTCCGGCGCGGCGGGGTCCGAGGGTGCGAGTGCGGCGAATTTCTCCTGGATCGGTGTGAGGGCTCGGATATCGGACAACCGGCCGTAGCGGCGCTCCCAGCGGTCGATCTCGGACTGACGCAGACCGGCGGGCGCGAAATCCGAGGGTGTCCACCCGCCCGCGGCGGGATCGGCCGCGTGCCGCGCGAGGGTGCGCATTACCGTCCCGAACAGGTCGGCGAAGGCGCGAACGCGGTCGGGTCCGATCAGGCTGTCGGGGAAGGAGAAGCCCGCCGTGAGCCGATCGCCGAGCACGGCGGTGTCGATCGCGAGGGACGCGTCGGCAGGCAGTCCGGAGTCGACCGGATGCGGCGCGTTCGTGAGCGCGGCGGGCAGCCACGGGCCGTTCGCCGCGGAGACCGCGCCCAGATAGGTGAAGGACAGTTGCGTGGTCTCGGCGGGCAGGTCGGCGCCCGTGCCGAAGTAGCGCAGCGGTCCATAGCCGATGCCGCCTCCGGGCACCGAAAGCATCTGTTCCTTCACGGTTTTCACCGCATCGGCGAGGGCGGATCCGCCCTCGATCGCGTCTGCGGTGTCGATTCCTTCCAGATCGAAGCGGCACGGGTAGGCGGCGGTGAACCAGCCGACCGTGCGTGAGAGATCGGCGCCGGGTACGAAATCGGTATGCCTGCCGTGGGATTCCATCCGGATGGGGACCACCGGGCAGTGATCGCCGCGCCACGCGACCATCGCGACGGTCACCGCGGTCAGCAGGATGGTGTTGGTGTCCGTGCCGTAGCGCGGCGGCAATGCCGTCACGACGGCGGAGGTCGTCGCCTCGTCGAATTCGAGGACAATGCGACGCATCGTGGACGACACATCGATACGCGGGTCGAGTGGACGATCGGTGAACAGCGGATCGGGCCCGCGCAGCAACGCTCGCCACTGATCGACCTCGGCGAGATGCTGTGCGTCGTCGGCCTTTTCGCGCAGCGCGTGCGCCCACCGTCGCACGGAGGTGCCCCGAGCGGGCAGGCGCGGCGACCGGCCCGACTCCACTTGCGCCCACGCCGCGACGAAGTCCGGGATCAGGATGCGCCAGGAGACGCCGTCCACCGCGATGTGGTGGATCACCACAACGAGGAGACCACCGTGTTCTCCCGCACCGCGATCGAGCCAGACACAGTGCAGCACGGCTCCGTTCGCCGGATCGAGGCGGTCGATCGCGGTTTCTGTCTCGCGGGTGAAGGTCGCCGCCACTTCGGCGTCGTCGGCGTCCGAGATGTCGACGCGGCTCAGTACCGTAGCCGGTTCGAAGGATTCGGGGGCGTCGGCGAACAGCCGCCACTCGCCGCCTGCGTCGCGGTACAGCCGCGCGCGGAGCATGTCGTGCTGGTCGACCACTGCTCTGAGCACGCGCCGCAGCGTGGTCGCGGTGATGCCCGCGGGCAGATCCAGCACCATGTGCTGGGCGTACCGATCGAACGACACACCGCCGGATTCGGCGCGCTCGATCAGCGCGAGCACGGCCGGAGTCGGCGGCATCTCCCCCACACCGCCACCTGGAAGTTCGGCGAGCACACGCCGCTCGGGCGCACCGGTGGTGGCGACCGCGGCCAGTCCGGCGACCGTGCGCTGTTCGAAGACTTGTGCGGGGGTGAAGTACACGCCCCGCGACTTCGCCCGGGAGACAAGGAGAATGGACATGACGCTGTCGCCACCCATGGCGAAGAACGATTCGTCGACGCCCACCCGCTCCCGGCCGAGCACCTGCGCGAACACCTCGGTCACGGTCCGCTCCACCGGTGTCGACGGCGCACGGTACGGCGTGTGCCACGGCGCCGGTTCGGGCAGCGCCGCCCGGTCCACCTTGCCCGCCGCCGTGGCGGGGAACGCGTCGAGCACGACGATGTCGTCGGGGATCATGGCCGCGGGCAGGGTGCGGGACAGCTCCGTGCGCAGTGTGTCCGCGGCGCAGACGGCACCGGCCACCGGGACGACGTAACCGAGCAGCCTGCCGTCGGAACGCAGCGTCGCCACCGCCTGGGCGACCGTGGCGCACGCCGAGAGCGCGGCCTCCACCTCGCCGAGTTCGATGCGCACGCCGTGGCGTTTGACCTGGAAATCGGCTCGTCCCTGATATTCCAGCAGTTCGGTCGCCGCGTTCCAGCGCACGATGTCGCCGGTGCGGTACAGCCGCGCGCCGGGCGCGAAGGGATCGGCGACGAAGCGGTCTGCCGTGCGGGCGGGATCGCCGTGATAGCACCGCGCCAGTTGCGTGCCCGCCAGATACAGTTCGCCGGGCAGCCCGTCGGGGACGAGGCGTAGCCGGGCGTCGAGCACATACGCCCGCGTGTTCGACGCGACCGATCCGATCGAGATCGACACCGAATCCCGCACGCTCACCGGATATCCCGTGACCGCGCCGGTGGCCTCGGTCGGCCCGTAAAGGTTGTGCAGGCGCGCGGGGGTGGCCGCGCCGAAGCGCTGCGCCAGGGCAAGTGTGAGGGTTTCCCCGATGGTCAGCACGCGGCGAACGCAGGCAGGGAAGCCGGACACCACGTTGAGGTGATTGCTCAGTGTGGAGGGCACGAACTGGAGGGTGGTCACCGTGTGCGCGGCGATCACCCGGGTCAGTTCGGCCGGGTCGGTGTGCGCCGACGGCGGCGCGATGGCCAGCGTCGCTCCGATACCCAAGGGCCAGAACAGCTCCCAGATCGAGACGTCGAAGGTGACCGGTGTCTTCTGTAGCACTGTGTCGGTCTCGTCGAGGCCGATGTGCTCGCTCATCCACCGCAGGTGATCCACCACCGCGGAGTGTGGCACCGCGACGCCCTTGGGCACACCGGTCGAGCCGGAAGTGAACATCAGATACGCGAGATTGCCTGGGCGCAGTGGAGCGTGTCGCTCGGTGTAACGCAGTGGTGTGCCGTCGTCGGCCGTGTCATCCGGTTCGCCGAGGTAGTGGACTGGCGCGGCGTCGGTGATGAATCCGTCGTGCCGTGTGCTCAGCACCAGCACCGGCCGGGCCACCGTCAGGATGCGGTCCAGCCGCTCGGCCGGATGATCCGGTTCCAGCGGCAGATAGACGCCCCCTGCTTTCAGCACCGCGTACACCGCGACGATCGCCTCGACCGACCGCGCCATCGCCACACCCACCACGGTGTCGGGGGCGACTCCCTGCCGGATCAGGCTGCGCGCCAGACGATTCGAGCGCGCGTCCAGCTCACCGTAGGTGACCGATTCCGCGCCGCACACCAGCGCGATCGCATCGGGCGACCGGCGTGCGACCGACTCGAAACCGGTCAATGTGGTGGCGTGCGGGTCCCCGACGCGTGCCGGGCCGCCGCGGCGCATGATGCGCGCGCGTTCCTCGTCGGTGGTGAGATCGACGCGGGCGATCGGGGTCGCGGGTGCGGCGCCGAGTCGGGCGAAAAGCCGTGTGAACACCGGCAACTCGGCGTCGGGCATACCGATCCGCCAGCCGTCGTCGTCGTGAACGGCGGTCGGACAATCCCTTTCGGCTGCGCCGGACATACGCTGCCGCAGCAGCGCACCGACCTGTGCGGTGATGGCGCGGAAGTCGTGCCGCGCCATCACCGTCACGCGGATCTCGACCGCGGTCGTACCGGACCGGTAACCGACGGTCACCTCGGCCGCGCCCGTGCGGCGATGGGTGTACACCGCCAGCGCGGCCAGCACGACCGCCGCTGTTCCGCCCCCGCTGCGCCGAGCGAGCGGACCGAGTCCCGGCGGCTGCTCCAGCGGGTAGTCGAGTGCGCTCATCTCACGGGTAGGCATGGAATCCCCTTCCCGACTTGCGGCCCAGATGTCCGTCTCTGACGAGCCCGGCCAGCGCGTCCGGCACGCGATAGCGACCGTCGCCGGTGGCATCTCGCAGCACGGCGAGGGTGTCGGCCACGTTGTCGAGGCCGATCAGATCCGCGGTGCGCAAGGGTCCCATTCGATGCCCGAGGCAGCCTTCGAACAAGGCGTCGACCGTGGCGGCGTCGGTACCGGATTCGGTGATCGCGGCGGCCTCGGCGATGGCGAGCATGAGCACCCGGTTGATGACGAATCCGGGACCGTCGCCCACCACGATGCCGCGCTTGCCGAGTGCGCCGAGGAAGTCGAGCGCGGTGGCCAGGGTGCCGGGCGCGGTGCGCGCGGTGGTGATCACCTCCACCGCCTCGGTCAGCGGCGCGGGATTCATGAAATGCAGTCCGAGCATCCGCTCCGGCCGGCCGGTGCGGGCGGCCAGGTCCGCGATCGAGATGGCCGAGGTGCCCGAGGCGAACACGGCCGAGGGTGGGCACGTCCGGTCCAGTTCGGCGAACACTCGGTACTTGAGTTCGACTCGCTCCGTGACGGATTCGATGACCAAAGTGGCATCGCGCAGATCCTCGACGCGCTGCGACCACCGGATACGGTCGATGATCTCGGAGATCTCGCCCGGGCGCGGACCCCGGCCGAGCAGCACGCTCGAACGCAGCGCCGCGCGGATACTGCGTCGCGCGCGTTCGGCGGCCGCGGGGTCGGGATCGACCACGGTGACGGGCATACCCGCCTCGGCCACGCACTGAGCGATGCCCGCGCCCATTGTGCCCGCGCCGACCACGCCGACCCGATGCTGTGCGGTCACGGGTGGATCTCCTGTTCGTCCATGAATGCTTCGATGCCGAGCACGGTGTCGTGCACCGGCTCGTCCGGTCTGTCGAGCGCCGCCCTCGCGAGCGCGACGAGGTCGTCGGCGATGGCCTCGGCCGAGGACCGGTCGAACAGCTCGGCCGCGTAGTGTAGATGCAGCTCGGCGGGGTGGCGCGTCCACGAGACAGCGAGTTCGATCCCGTTGTCTCCCAGGGTGACCGGCGCGCTGCCGAGGTACCGCAGTGGCGCTGTGCCGGTGACCGATGCTGGCGGATTGTCACGCAGGTTTCGCCATGTGGTGTCCGGGCGGACGGTCACGACGACGTCCCGCGAACCCTCTGGTGCATCAGGCAGGCCGATGCGCAGCCGGTCACCACCGCTGTACCAGCCGAGCAGCACGGCGTAGGCGTCGAACAGCGCGGCGTCGTAGCGCTCCGCCTCATCCCTCGCTAGATCGATTGCGCACGTAATGGTTTCGTGGTGGTATGCGGCGTCCTCAGTGCGTGGACGATCGGTGGGAATCGACGTCGTCGCGTCCGAGTCCCGCTGCGGTCCGGTGACCAGCGCCTCGATCGGCGGCGCGGCGGTGTTCGCCGTCATCGCCGTCAGGATCTCCAGGAAGGCGTCGCCGAGCGCGGCCGCCGTCTGTGTGGTGAACAGCTCGGTGCTGAATTCGAGGCACGCGCCGATATCGCGCGGGACGTCGTCGGTGTATTCGAAAGTCACCAGCGTGAGGTCGAATTTCGCCGTGCCGGTGGGCAATCCGCCGAATTCGTTGCCCGCGGCGTGATCGAGATCGAACAGTTCCGCGCCCGCCTCGTCGATCCGCTCCATCCGTGGCGTCACCTGGTGGATGTAGAGCACATCGAACAGCGGGGTCCGCGACAGGTCACGCTGCGGCGCCAAGGCGTTCACCACGCGGTCGAAGGGGATCTCCTGGTGTTCGAGCGCACCGAAGACCACCGAGCGCACCCGGGTCAGCAGATCCGGTAGCGCCGCATCGGCGGTGAAGTCGGCGCGCAAGGCGACCGTGCTGTTGAAATAGCCGATCAGATCCTGGAATTCGCGTCGGCCGCGTCCGGTGGTCGGTGTGCCGACGACGATGTCGCGTTGCCCGCTGTACCGCGCGAGGGTCAGATAGAACGCGCTGAGCAGGACGACGAACAGCGACACCGATTCGCGGCCCGCCAGCGCACGCAGATCGGTGAGCAGCGCTGCCGGAATGGTGAACGGATACAGGTCGCCGACATAGGTTTTGCGGGCAGGTCGTGGGAAATCTGTGGGCAGCCGCAGCACTGGCGCGTCGGCGAGTGTGCTGCGCCAGTAGTCGAGTTCGTGGTCGAGCGCCGAACTCGCCAGCAGCGCGCGATGCCAGGCCGCGTAGTCGCGGTAGCGGATGGGCAGCGGAGGCAGGCGGTGCGGACGGCCCTCGCGCCGTGCGGCGTACAGCTCCGGCAGTTCGCGGCCGAGGATCGTCGGCGTCGCACCGTCGGTGACGGCGTGATGGCAGGTCAGTTGCAGCACATGGGTATCCGGCCCCACGGTGATGAGCACTACCCGCAGCAGGGCGTCTTCGGCGAGGTCGAACGGTTCGGTGGCGGCGGCGTGCACGAGGGCGCGGGCAGCGGCGAGCGGATCGGGTTCGGCGGAGACGTCGACGCGCCGGAAGTAGTCGTCCAGCCGATCGCGGATGCGCAGCACCGCGGCGCCGTCCACTTCGGCGAAGTTGTACCGCAGGGTCTCGTGGCGCTCGACCAGGTCGTCGAAGGTGCCGTGCAGCGCGTCCAGGTCGATCGGTCCGCGCAGCAGCTGGACGACCGGGTAGTTGTACAGGGTCGTGCGCGGATCGAACTGGTGGTGGAACCACATCCGTTCCTGCCCCGAGGACATGACGGGTTCGTCGTGGGCGACCAGCGCCGGAATCGGCGCGCGCTCGCCGTCGCCCGCGCGCCCGGTGGTGAGGAGTTCGGCGAAGTCGGCCAGCCGCGGGCGCTCGTAGACGTCGAGCAGTTTCGGCCGGAAACCGTAGGTCTCCTCGATCCGGTCCACCAGCTGTACCGCGATCAGCGAATTGCCGCCGAGGGCGAAATAGTCGGCGTCCTCGTCGATCTCGTCATCGGTGTACAGCAGTTCGGCGAGGGTTCGGCGCAACCAGCGCACCGGATCGGAGTGGTCGTGCGACGTGGTGGGCGCGGCAAGCGCGGGGGCGGGTGCCTGGGTACGGGGCAGATCGACCCAGCAGCGGGATTCGCGCATCGGATGCCCCGGCAACCGCACCCGCCGGGCACGGACGGGCGCGACGGCCGACCAGTCGAGATCGACACCGTATTCGTACAACCGGCCGAGCAGTTCGTCCAGATCGGCGGTATCGGTTGCGGCGGAGACGATCTCGGCTTCCGGCACGGCATCGGCGATGAGCGCGGCCAGCTTGCCGTCCGGGCTCGGTTCCACGAACACCACCGGCCCCTCGGCCATGAGGGTCCGTACCGCGCCGAGCAGCCGATCGCCGTCGATGGTGGGCGGCGCGGCGGCGAGTTCGGCCGGGTCGATCCGTTCGCGGGAGCCGAGCAGATACCGGGCGGCGAATCGTGACGATCCCGCGCTCAGCAGTGCCGCCAGCGGGATTCCGCAGGCGCTGAGCCGCTCGTGCACCGCGAGCTGCCCGGCGAGCACCGTCGCGGTCGCGCCCGTGGCGGGCAACTCGGCGGGCAAACCGGTGGGCTGCCCCGCGGCGGTATCGGCCTGTGCCGGTGCGACCGGGACGGCGTCGGGAGACAGCAACAGCACCACACGCGGCGCGGTCGGCGCGCGGTGCACGCGCACCGCGGCCTTGTCCAGCGCCTCGGCGAGTTGCGCTGTGTCCGAGGCGATCACGGCGACTCGGTGCTCGTAATGGTCGCGACCGAGTGTGAGTGTCGCGGCCACTTGGTGCAGCGAGGCGTCGGTGATGCGCACCGCCTCGGCGAGCCGGACGCACAGCTCGCTCAGCGCCTCGGGTGTGCGCGCGGAGACGCCGATCAGCCGGGCGCGGCGCGACGGGGGCTCGGTGGGAGCGGGCGGAGCCTGAGACACCACGCAGTGCGCGATGCTGCCACCCAGGCTGAACGAGCTGACTCCGGCGGCGCGCACCGCGTCACCGGTCCACGGACGGCTCTCGGTCAGCACTTCGATGCCCGCGGCCGCCAGGTCGAATCCGCCGGTCGGACGGGTGAAGTGCAGCGAAGGGAACAGCTGCGCCTCCGACACGCTCAGCACCGCCTTGACCAGACCAGCGATGCCCGAGGCGTGATCGAGATGACCGATGTTCGTCTTCACCGAGCCGATGGGCAGGCCGGGACCGCCGCCGAAGACGGTGCCGATCGATTCCAGCTCCACCGCGTCACCGAGCCGCGTGCCCGAGCCGTGGGTTTCGAGGTAGCCGGCGTCGCGCGGGTCGAGTCCGGCGGCCTCCCACGCCTTGGCGATCACGGCGCTCTGGGCGGTGGCGCTCGGGGTGCTGATGGTGGCGGCGGCCGCTCCGTTGTGCCGGGTCGCGCTGCCGCGGATCACGGCGTGGATCGGGGCGCGGTCGGCCAGGGCCCTGCCCACCGTGGTGAGCAGTAGTATCGCGCCGCCCTCGCCGTTCACGGTGCCGTCGGCGTCGGCATCGAAAGCGCGGCAGACGCCGCTGGGCGACATGATCTCGGAGAAGGTCACCCCACCCCAGGACGGGGAGCCGTGCACCCGCACGGTGACACCGCCCGCCAGTGCGTAATCCGCGTCACCGCAGCGCAATTCGCGGCAGGCCTGGTGCACCGCGACGAGCGCGCTGTTGCAGCCGCTGTCGACGCCGAAGCAGGCGCCGGTGAATCCGAACCGGTGCGCGATCCGCGCCGGGCCCGCGAAGGTGGCGTTGCCAAGCAGGCTCAACGGACCCGGATCGACCGCGGCGGAGTGATAGCTCGACTGCGCGGCGCTGAGCGCGACGGCGGTGACCGCCCGGGACAGGCGGTCCGTGGTGTATCCGGCGTCCTCGATCGCGCGCTGGGCCAGCACCAGGGCGAGCCGCTGCTGCGGATCGGTGACGCACGCCTCCCGGCGTGAGAGACCGAAGAAGCGATAGTCGAAGCCGTCGATCTCGGCGAGGTGCCCCATCGGCAGGTACGTGACAGTGTCGTCCAGGCCGGTGGCGGCGATCCGTTCGGGCGACATCGGCCCCACCGAATCGCGGCCCGCGGCCAGGTTGGCCCGGAATTCCGCGAGGTCGGCGGCGTCCGGGAAACGCGCGCCGATGCCGACGATCGCGATGTCGGTGTCACGCGCGAAGGCGATGTCATGGGTGCCGGGGTCCGGCAAGGCGTGCTCCTGAGGGGTCACAGCTCGAAGGCTCGAGTGGAGACGGGTACGGAAGATGCGGCGGACTCCGCGAGTGCGGCGGCCACGGTGACGCTCGCCGCGAGCGCGTCGGCCTGGTCGCGGATCGTGCGCAGATCGAACAGCTGCCCGACCCGGACCAGACCCGGACGGTGCTGCTCCAGCAGCAGATGCAGCATGACCACCCGGTGCGAGTTGCCGCCGACCTCGAAGAACGAGTCGTCGAGATCGAAGTCGCCGTGTTCGAGGGCGGTGGACCACAATTCGGCCACCTCGCGTTGCCCTGGCGTCCAGTCGTGGCGCGACGGCCCAGGCAGCGGCGGATCGTCGGCCCGAGCCAGCAGGGCGGCTTCGTCGAGCTTGCCCGCCACGGCGATCGGAATCGTGTCGATTGGTACGAAACGGCTCGGCACCTCCAACGGCGACAGCCGTTCGGCGCAGTGCCGAGCCAGCTCTCGGCGACCAGGCGGTGTGGTGTCGGCGCCGGGCACGACGAACGCGACGAGTTCGGCGATCTCGTCGCGGCCGGTGCGGACCACCGTCACCGCGTGCGCGACCCCAGGGTGGGTCTCCAGCACCGCCTCCACCGCATGGCGCTCCACCCGCGCGCCGCGGATCTGCACCTGACCGTCGGCGCGGCCGAGGTAGTCGATGTTCCCGACGGCGGTGAGCCGCCCGAGATCGCCGGTGCGATACATCCTCGCGCCGGGCTCGGCGGCGTATGGGTCGGCGACGAAACGGGTGGCGGTCAGCCCGGGACGCGCGGCGTAGCCGAGGGTGATCTGATCACCGCCGACATACAGTTCGCCGACGTCGCCGTCGGTCAGGGCCGTCAGCTCCGGTCCGAGCACCCGCGCGGTATTGCCGGGCAGCGGTTTTCCGATGGGCACGGTCGCGGCATCAGTGACGACGTGCCACACGCAGGTCACGGTCGCCTCGGTGGGGCCGTACTCGTTCATCAGCACGGTGCAGGGAAGCAGTTCGCGATGCCGGGCGGCCAGCGACGGGGACAGCGTCTCCCCCGCGAGGGCGACCACCGTCGGCGCGGCGGGCGCTTCGGCCAGCCGGGGCAGCAGCAGCCGGTAGTAGGACGGCGTCGCGACGAGATGGCTGACCCGATACCGGGCCGCGAGCGCACCGATCGCTGCGGCGTCCAGCAGTTCCCGGTGGGTCGGCACCACCACGGTGCCACCCCGGGTGAGCGCCCACGGACCGAACAGCAAGGCGGCGTCCGCGGTGAGCGGACAGGTCGACAGGGTGACCAATTCGCCTTCGGTGCATGGATAGTCGCGTCCGGAGATCATCGCGGCGAGGTTGCCGCGGCTGACCACGACGGCCTTGGGAGCGCCGGTCGATCCCGAGGTGGTGATGACGTAGGCGGGCGCCGTCGCGGGCGGGGGTGCGGGCAGCGGGCCGGTCGGCGAGGTCGCGCCCAGCGGAACCAGAACGGGCCGGTTCGACGCGGGCGCGAGCAACGCCTCCACCTCGTCGCACGAGGTGTGTGGCGCGCGTTCGTCGAAAATTACCGTGTTGCAACGCAAGTCGTCGACAAGCGCGCACAGTTGTGCGCTCGCCCGCCCCGGCTCGACGAGACACCAGGCCGCTCCGGCGCGCAGCGCGGCCAGCATCGCCACCACCGTCCACGCGTCCTGCCGCAGCAGACACAGCACCACGTCGCCGGGACGTACCCCCGCCCCGACCAGGCGTCCGGCGAGATCGGCTGTGCGGCGGTCGAGTTCGCGATAGGTGAGGGTCTCGCCGCCGGAGATCAGCGCGATCCGATCCGGGAACTCGGCGACCCGGCGCAGCAGACCGCTGATCAGATCGCCCGGCGGCGTCGGCGCATCCGCCGAGCGCACGAGCACGTGGGCGGTGTTCGGCACCGCGGTTCGTCGGTCGTGGCCGAGCAGCACGCGTTCCGGGTCTTGTTCCAGCACAACGAATCCAGCGAAGCGCAGCGTCACGAGCATGACCCGATTGACCTTGGTCGGCACGAATTCCGCGACGCAACGCTGTCCGCGTGCGCTCGCCCGGTCGATCAGGTGCGCCAGCAGCGCGCCGCCGACCCCGCGCGACATCACCCGGCAGGACATGAGCATCAGCACCAGCACCGAGTCCTGGCCACGGAATTCGGTGACGACGAGCCCGATCGCGCCGTACTCGCCGAACCGATCTCGCAACGTCGCGATCAGCACTTCGTGCGTGGCGGAGGCGCTCAGCTCGCGCAGCTGCTCGATGTCGAAAGTACGGCCGGTCGTGTTCAGCTGGTGGGTGCGCACCGTGAGTTCGTGTGCGCGTTCGAGATCCGCCTCGCGGGCCCGGCGCACGGTCATCACCAGCCCGAGGCCGAGCAGGAATTCGGCATTCGAACCGGCGAAGGACTGCTCGCTGGTGCGTCGACGCGCTTCGGCGCGGTAGCGCTGCCTGCGTTCGCGCGCGTCCCGGGTGACGACCGCCGGGCGGAACTCCGCGAGCCCGGGCAGCATCGACAGATCCTCGGCGGCGTAGCAGCGGACCTGCGGCAGCGCGGACGCCACCTCGGCGCGTTCGACCGGATCGTTGTCGACGAAGGCGATGGCGTCCAGCCCGATGTTGAGCGTCTCGGAGATCCGGCGCACCGCTTCGGATTTGGCGTCCCAGCCGATCTGCGTCGCGCAGAACATCTCCTCCAGCCCGTGCGCCGAGAGATGCGCCAAAGCCGGAGCGGGCTCGCCGCGGCTCGCGATCGCGTGCACGATGCCGCGTTCGTCGAGCAGTCGAAGAGCCCTGCGGGCTTCCGGACGCGGCGCGTGGGCGTCGCCCTCCAGCACCACACCGTCCCACAGCGTGTCGTCCAGATCCCAGACCAGGCATTTCACTATCGCGTGCACGACGACGCCCCTTCGAGATCGTGGTCGGGCAGACGGCGCAGCAGGCTGGTGCTCCAGGCGGCGACCGGACTGCTGTTCAGCAGCAGCACGTGGTCCCCCGGTGCGCGCGTCCGCGCCGCGAGGTCGAGGTTGACGAGCATGTCCATCGAGCCGAGGTGGCCGAATCCGGCGAGATTGCGCCGACAGGCCGGATCGATGCCGATGCCGAGCGCCTCCTCCCAGAAGGCGAACGCGCCTGCCGACAGATTCTGCATCACCACCGAACCCATATCGGCGAGCCGTAATCCATTGCGGGACAGCACGTCGGCATTCATCGCCGTGAGACGTTTGCGGCTCTCGACAGCGAGCCGGAAGCTGTAGGCGGTCTCGTCGGTACAGGTCTCGCGCCACTGTTGCCAACGCACATCGCGGTAGTCGATGCGGAACAGGTCCGCGTAGCGGCCGTCGCTGCGCACCTCGTGGTCGACCAGCTGATAACGGCCGCCGCGCCCGGTGCCGAGCACCACGGCCGCGGCTCCGTCGCCGAGGATCGTCATCGGCGCGCGGTAGCGGAATCGTGTCGGCGCGGTCGCGGCGGCCACGACGAGTACCGTGCGGCAGCGTTCGTCACCACGGAGCAGCGCCGCGGCAAGGGTGAAGGCGGCCGAGATCGACACGCATCCGAGCTCGCCGACCCCGGTGACGAAGGCGCGATCCGCGCCCAGCCGATGTTGCAGACGCGTGGCCTCGGAGGCGAGCAGGTAGCGCGGTGCGCGGCCGCCGACGACCAGCAATGCGTCGAGTTCGCTTGCCGTCACTCCCGCGCGTTCGAGGGCGTCGCGGGCCGCCTCGGCGGCGAGGTCGTGTTCCGCGTCGCCCTCGGCGCAGCGCACGGTGTCGATGCCGAGGGACAGCGCGTGCGCGCGCCGAGCGGGCGGCAGTTCCGACAGCTCGCCGAGATCGGCTACCGCGACGGTGGATTCGGGAAAAGCGGTCGACACCGGACCGATTGTGATCGCGGGCATCACCGTCACCTCCCGGCCACTACAGCCGACGCGGCGCGGGATTCCCCGACGGACCGCAGCACGAACTCACCCAGATCCTGTTCGGCGACCTCGCGGGCGCCTTCGATGATCTGCATGATCTTGGCGTCGCGATAGAAGCGCCCCGCCCGGCTGCCGGGGGCACAGCCCGCGGCGCCCAGTATCTGCACCGCGCGGTCACTCGCCGCCGCCGCTGCCGCCGCTGCGGCGTATTTCGCGGCGATGGTGGCGAGCTGCGCGGTCGGCTCGCGGTCGTCACGGTCGCGCGCCGCACGGGTGCACAGCGCCTCCGCGCCCTCCACGTCCACCCAGCTGCGCCCGAGCATGGCGCGCACCGACTGGTGGTCGGCAAGCCGGACATCGCTCTGGATCCGGTCGCGCGCGTGCGCCGCGGCATCGGTGAGGCATGCCCGCGCCATTCCCGTGCAGCCCCACGCGATCGTGTACCTGCCGTGGTCGAGTGCGGTTCCCAGCACGTGAGACAGGCCGAAACCCGGTCGGGCGAGGACGTTCTCGGCGGGCACCCGCGCCGCGTCGAAGGTCAGATGCGCGATGCGCGCGCCTCGCATGCCCAGCTGATCGGTGACCGGTTCGACGTGCACGCCGGGCTGGTCCGTCTCCACTAGCGCGGCGACCGGGCCGTCGTCGGATCGTCCCGCCACCAGCACCACATCCGCCAGCGCCCCGAAGGTGACCCACATCTTGCGGCCCGACACGCAGCGCTCGGGCCCCGCACCGGTGAACCGAGTTGCAATTCCCGAAAGATTGCTGCCTGCAACAGCTTCCGTTGCCGCGAGTCCAGCGACCAACTCACCACCCGTCAACGCGGGCAGCCAGCGCGTGCGCTGCTCGGCGGCGCCCCAGCGATCGACCGTCGCGGCGACCATGCCCTGCACCGTGAACAGCGAGCGCAGCGACGTGCACACCGCGCCCAACGCGGCGGCCGCCCGGCCGATTGCCAGCGCATCCGCGCCGCGACCGCCGTAGCGCGCCGGTCGATCCATGCCGAGCACGCCCGCCTCCGCTGCGGCGGCGACCATCTCGCGGGGCATCCCCGTGCTGTCCCATTCGGCCGCGCCCGCGGCGGCGCGATGCAGCAATGCCGGTAGTTCGCTCACCTGTCCGCACCGAGGTCGGCGGTGGTCCCGCACTTGCGGGTGACGAACGCGGCGGCCCGCCGCGCGGTCCGGAAATTGTCCAGATCCAGATCGTCGATATCGATCTCGAAGTCGAAGGTGCGCTCGAGATAGGCGACGATCTCCAGTGCCCGCAGCGAATTAACCAGGCCCATACCGAAGTAGTCATCGTCCGGTCCGAGCCGGGTCGCCGTGACCGCGCTGAAATGCCGTACCAGCCGCTCCACCAACTCCGGATGTGGTGGGGTGCCTTCGTCGCTCATCTGTTGACCGTCCTCGCCGGATATCACCGCCGGATATCCGGTCGGAAAGCTACCGGCTGGAGGTAAGTCGCGAATGCCCCCAATTCGTCTGCCACCGGTGCCCCGGGATCGGATTTGCTGCCGCGCGTGCACACTCGATGGCACATAGCACGCTCGAGTCCGTCTTACGCTGGAGACCAACGGCTTTCGGCCGCGACGCCCGGCTGGCCGTGTCGGACCACCGCGAGTTGCGACAGCGCGGAGAACGTGAGCCGGGTGCCGACCTACTCGGCGGGCGGAGCTGCCGCCGCGCCGCGAATCCTGAACTCCCGGAACGAGCTCAGCGTCACGCCCGATCCGGAAGGCGCGGTCAGGACTTGGAAACCGGGCAGCCGTGGGCCAGTGGGCTCAGCAGCTGGTTGTTGTCGTAGAAATGCTCGAGCTCGAGGATGCGCAGATCCTCACTGACCCTGGCAATCGTGACGCCGAACATCTCGATCGTCGCTCCGGTGGGCTGGTGCTCCCGGTACGGGCCGTCGTAGCTGCCCCAGTGCCGCCAGCGGAAGCTGACGGTGGGCGGGCCGGACAGCACCTCCAGCACCTCCCAGAAGAAGCCGTTCGGGAAGGCGGTGTGGAAGATCTTGTGTGAGCTTTCGAAGGTCTCGGCTGCGGCCTCATAGTAGGGGTTGTCGCCGATCAGGATGTTGTAGCTCCCGATCCGCGCGAATTCCTCCGCATCCTGCCAGGGGCCGCCGTTCACACGGCCGCGGTAGTGCTCGGCCACCAGCGACACCCATGTCGCCGGATCCTTCTTGTGCGAGACCTCCATCTCGAAGACCCGCACCAGATCCTCGACGATCGCTTCCAGCGATCCCGGTGCGTGTTCGGTGATCCGCTCCCGCGGCACGATCTCATCGGTCAGCCGGTAGTCCGGTGCGCCGTCGCGCCAATCCTCGGCCGCGGCGGCCGCGACCACGGCATCCCGGCCCTGCAACCACAGCGGCGTTTCGTCCGTGGGTGTCGAATCAGTTGCGTCAACTGTCATTTCGGTTCTCATCCCGTTGAAGCTATTGGACGCGAAGACCGTAACAGTCGGTCGATAAGTTGTCGCGGCGGCGCGAAGCATCGCGGATCGCGAATGCTGTTGGGCACCTGCAATATTCGTGTGCAATTCGTGCAAGTCTGTATAGCGGGGCATCATCGTGCAAGGTTGCGGAGAATCCACCGACACGTCGGAGAGCTTCGCTGGTCTTCCCGCACGAACACGGGATGCCTTGGAGGAGCGCAGTATTCGCAAGCGGGATGCTCACGGAAACCGCGGTAGAAGCCACCACCAGTGACTGTCCGGGGTGCCCGCCGGAGGGCGATACCCCGGCCCCGGCGCCACCCACGAAGCCTGCTCCCTGAAGCTCTCGTCGGCCTCCTCCAGCAACTCGACGTCGTAGCCACCGGCGTAGAACAGTGCCGGACCACCGAGTTCGTCCAGCACGAACTGCACCGCGGACCGCAATTCACACGCCGCGGACCAACTCGCCCAACCATCAGCACCGGAACCGCGCGCCTTGTCCGCGGTGGTCTCGATGTAGTTGTGGAACGCCCATCCATTCGACCGGATCAGCGCGACGATCCGCTCACGGAAACCCGCCCATTCCGAGAAAGATTCCGCTTCGCGACTCTCCCGGCACAGCGACGACAGTATCGACATTCCGTCCCAGAAGTACGAATCACGCATCGGAACCATAGTGTCCGCTTCGGATTCCCGGATCGAATTCGCCTCCACGAAGAGTTCGATCACACGCCGCATCCGCGCGGCCGCCGAGGAACGCAGCACTAGCCGATGTCGCGTCGCACGGCCGGATCGGCTTCCGCTACAGCCGATTCCCGCTCGTCCGGTGACGGCTGCGGTGCGGTCCAGCTGCCGAGCAGGCGGATCGCCTCTTCGTCGGCGGCCGTGGCCGGGGTGAAGGTGACCAAGGTGAGATCGGTGTCGCCGGGCACCGGGAAACCGTGGAACAGCAGCGTGATCACCCCGACCACGGGATGGCGCACCCGCATCGTCCCGCTGCCCTTCTCCGCCACCAGGTGCGCCGCCCACAAGGTCGCGAACTCGGGGCTCGCGACGGCGAGTTCACCTACGAGAGCCGACAATTCGGTGTCACCGGGATGACGGCCCGCGGCCAGCCGCAGGTAGGTGACGATCCCTTCCGCCTTCTCGGCCCATTCGAGATAGAACTCGCGGGCGGCTGGATCGAGGAATACCAGTCGCGCGCCGTTGGATTCACCGGTCAGGTCCCAGCCCGCACCGGCGAAGAGGCCGAGACACAGGTCGTTGGCGGCCACCACGTTCATCCGGTGGTCGAGAATGTGCGCGGGCGTTGTCGGCCACGAGTCGAGCAGGCGTTGCAGACCGGGATCGATCCGGGCGCGGTGTTCCCGGCCCGGCGCGGACCGCCGACGGGCGGCCAGCCGGAACAGGTGTGCGCGTTCGGTATCGGTCAGCCGTAGCGCACCGGCGACCGCGTCGAGCACTTCCTCGGAGACGGCGCCGATCCGGCCCTGTTCGAGCCGCACGTAGTAGTCGACGCTCACCCCGGCCGATTGCGCCACCTCCTCGCGCCGCATTCCGGCCACCCGGCGGGTGCCCGACCAGACCGCGCCCGGTTCGGGCATCCGTCGGGCGCGCTGATTGCGCAGGAATTCGCCGAGTTCCCGGTTTCTGCTCATGAGCCGATTATCGGCCACGCCCGACGGGCCAGCCTGGTACTGCCGGACCCAGGCACACCGGACCCGCGTTCACGGCGGACCTGGTTCGCCCTGGTCGCCCGGCGACACGATGGCGATGTCACCGGCACTGGCCGGGCCGAATCGAACGGAGCGAAATATGACCACTCAGCCTCTCGCCGGACGCGTCGCCGTCGTCACCGGTGCGTCCTCCGGCATCGGCGCCGCGACGGCGCGCAAGCTGGCCGCCGCAGGCGCCTCGGTGGCGCTGCTGGCCCGGCGCAAGGACCGCATCGCCGACCTGGCCGAGGAGATCGCCGCCACGGGCGGCACCGCGCTCGCGATCGCCGCCGATGTCACCGATCCGACCGCCCTGGCGAACGCGGCGGAGCAGATCGATCGGGCGCTGGGGACGGTGGATCTGCTGGTGCCCAATGCCGGTGTCATGCAGCCCGCCCTACCGCAAGCCCGGCGCACCGACCTGTGGCAGCACCAGATCGAAGTCAACCTCAACGGCGTGCTGCACACCGTCGATGCCTTCCTGCCCGCGCTGCTCACCGCGGCCGAACGGGGCGGCCAGGTGGACCTCGTCGCGATCTCCTCGCTGGGCGCCCAGGTCGCCTACCCCGGCTACAGCGTGTACTTCGCCACCAAGGCGGCCGTCAGCCACCTGGTTCGCAACTTGCGTACCGATCTGGGGCCGAAGGGGATTCGCGTCAGCGCGGTCGAACCGGGGATGACCGGCACCGAGATCGGCGGTCAGGTCGCCGACCCGGACTTCGCCGCGCAGCTGACCGAGATGGCGGGCACGGTGACGATGATGTCGCCGGACGATATCGCCGAGATCGTCGCCTTCGTCGCCAGTCGGCGGTCAGGGGTCAATATCGCCCAGCTCGCCGTGCTGCCGGTGGATATGCCGTACTGAGCCGCACCGGTGGCCTTGCGCGCCCGCGAGCAGCGTTGCTCCTGATTTCGACACAGGCTCAGATGGCTGCGATTGTTCCGGGGGCGCGTTCGGCTCGGCTCAGTGCGCGCAGCACAGCCTGCTGTCCGTGTCGAACCACCGCGAGTCGCGACAGCAGGTCCAGCACCGGTTCGAAGACCTGCGGTGGGAACGGTGGCGTCGTGATGTCGACGCTCACCGCCAGATCGTCGGAGTGCACGACGATCTCCATCAGGCGTGTCAGCAGGAAATCGTCGAGAAGCATCGCCTTTCCGACGAATTCGACGACCCGGTCGGCCGGTTCGGCCGCCAGCGCCACCCGCTGCTGAGCGATCGCCGATTCGACTTCGCCGACCAAGGGTTTCGCACCCTCGACCGCCGCGGCCTCACCGCCGTGCCGGATGCGCACGCTGATCTCCGCGTCCACCTCGGCGTCGAACGCGGAAGCCCCGGCGAAGAACTCGGCAACCGTCAGCGGCTTCTCGTCCGGAGCCTCGGTCTCCAGCAGCCGGGACACGTGCAGGACCTGCGACCCCAGATGGCCTGCGAGCCCGTGCACGCTGAATTCCCGCAACGCGCTGGGCCGGTCCCACGCCGCGGCCACCGCTGGATCCCCGAGCAGCGCCGCCGCCGACGCCGCTGCCTCGAGGTAGGCGTCTCTGATCGCGATCAATTCCGCTGCCCTTCGACGACTTGTGAGGTGATCACTGATAGCTCGAACGTGAAAGATTCGACCGCCGAGTACATTTCGCTCCCTCGTCTTCTTCCCACCACAGAATACGAGCCGCGACGGGGAGTCAACGCCCGACCGTGCGGAAGAGAGAAATTGGCGGACGCCGCATTCTCGAACGACCGATATGCGGCATTTCCAGATGCGCCGGCTGTGTGGCACGGTCGGCGTCTATCTTGGTGGTGATCATGTTCGACCATGCGCGTGAAGGTGATACTGGATGTTGGATTACGGTCTTGATACGTCCGATGTGGAGCGCGATCGGGCTCTGCCCGACTTGGTGGCTGAAGGAGATGAGCTCGACGCCTTGGTGTCAGCGCAGGCCGACTGGTCCAAGGACACGCCGGCAGTGGGGTGGACGATCGCCCACCAGATCGCTCATCTTGCTGCTGCTGATGCGAACGTTCTCATCGCGATACGAACCCCGGAGGCGTTCGGCGCCGTGCTGAAGCAGGCCGAAGCCGCAGGCAGTCGATACGCTGATCTCGACGCTGCCGCGGGAGCTGCGAAACCGCGATCGGTACTGCTGGAACAATGGCGTGCCGGTCGAACCGAGGTGGCGGCGGCGCTGCGTGATGTTCCACTGGACCATGGGTTTCCGTGGTACGGCTCGCAGTTGACCGCCGCGCTGATGGTGCCGCTTCGACTGATGGAGACGTGGGCTCACGGGCAGGACGTTTTCGATGCGCTGGGTGTCTCGCGCCGTCCGACGGGTCGGCTGCGGCATGTGGCCTCCTTGGGAGTCGTAGGGCGAGAGCTGTCGTTCTACGCGGCCCAATTGCCTACTCCGGCAGAGCCGTTTCGTGTCGAGCTGACCGGTCCCGACGGCCAGACCTGGGTCTCGGGTCCAGAAGATGCCGGGCAACGGGTGCGAGGCAGTGCCCTCGACTTCTGCCTTCGAGTCACCCAACGCAGGCCACTGGCCGAGACCGACCTCGCGGCGGTCGGCGAAGACGCACGGAAGTGGCTGGAGATCGCTCGCGTTTTCCTCTGAAAAGGTTGGGTCCCTGAGCCACTGATCCAGACGTTGAAGGTCCAATCGGCTCGAAGAGTGCAGCCCGTGCGCACATCGGCATGAGCTCGCACCGTCGACGGCGAGTAGTGGCCTGAGATGTTTTCGGGCTGTTGATCTTCCGGCAGGCCAGTACCGCACTCCGACCGGGAACGTTCACCGGGTCCGGTGATCAGGTGGCCTTTGTGAGCCGCCGACCCGATGACGTGGGCGCCGCACACGGAACTCGGAATGAGGAACGGTCGCGATATCACTCAGTCCCTATGCGGCAGGCGTGGGTTCTGGGCCCGGGGAGGGGGCGGTGGCCCAGGCACCGGGACCGGCGGTTGCGATGCTGGAGCTGGCAGTGAATTTGCGAGCAGAACGGATACCGCCGCAGGTCCGATAAGGCCGAATGCCAGACCGAACCCGACCACAACGTGGACCGTGCCCCCATTCCACTCGCCTGGGTACCGCGCCTGGACAGCAGCATCGGTGCGACGACGGCTTCGGGCCGGTCGTCCTGGGTGTCAACGGTCCAGTGCGGTTTCCCGGTGAAGGTGCTCGAGCTTGTGGGGGTTGCGCACGTAGTAGAGCCCGGTGACCAGGCCGTTGTCGATCCGCACCGCGACGACGCCGTCGATCTCTCCGTCGAGTCGGATGACCAGTGCAGGCCAGCCGTTGACGTGAGCGGGTTCGGCCGAGGCAGGCCCACCCATCCAGCCCGTGCCGCCGCTCACCACACGTAGCACGCGATCGGCGCCCACGATGGGCCGCAGCGTTGCCTGCTTGACTCCGCCGCCGTCGCCCAGGAAGACGACATCCGGCGACAGGATGTCGAGCAGGCTCTGTAGATCGCCGGTTTCGACTGCTCGTTGGAACGCTCCGAGCGCTTGCCGGGCCTCGACCGCAGTCACGGCTCCGCGCGGCCGGCGCGCGGCGACGTGTGCGCGAGCGCGATGGGCGATCTGGCGGACCGCGGCCGGGCTTTTGGCCACGGTGTGCGCGATCTCGTCGTAGGCGATGCCGAACACTTCGCGCAGCACGAATACCGCTCGCTCGGTCGGGGCGAGCGTTTCGAGCACCAGCAGCATCGCCATCGAGAGGTTGTCGGCCAGCTCGACGTCCTCGGCGACGTCGGGCGTGGTGAGCAGCGGCTCGGGCAGCCAGGGGCCGACGTAGGACTCCCGGCGGCGGCCCAGGGTGCGCAGTCGCCGGATCGCCTGCCGGGAGGTGATCTTGACCAGGAAGGCGCGTTGATCGCGCACCGTGCCGAGATCGACGGCTGCCCATTGCAGCCAGGTCTCCTGCAGGACGTCCTCGGCGTCGGCGGCTGAGCCGAGCATCTCATAGGCAATGGTGAACAGCAGGTTGCGGTGGGCGACGAAGGTCTCGGTGGCGGGGGCGGTGCGTTCGCCGTCGCTCATGGTGTGGTCCTGTCTGCCGGGCTTCGTCGACGATGTCATGCATCAGTAGCGAGCACCGACCGCTGTGTGACACCCGGACGTGGTGGTGCTCGTCACAGGGCCGCGCCGTCACAGGTGCGCGGCTGCCGGGCACTTGTGTTCGCCCCACTACCCTTCTCCAGCTTCTAGGAAGGACAACCGTCATGCGTATCACCGTCTTCGGCGCCAATGGTCCCACCGGTCGTCTGCTGACCGGTCAGGCACTGGCTGCCGGGCATCAGGTCACTGCGGTCACCCGGCAGCCGAAATCGTTTCCGCTGCACCACGATCGGCTCGAGGTGGTGGGCGCCGACGTGCTCGATCCTGCGGCCGTCGATGCCGCCGTGGCGCAGCGGGATGCGGTGCTGTCGACGCTCGGGGTACCCGCCGGGAAGGAACCGATCAGCACCTATTCGCGTGGTGTGGCCAATATCGTCGCGGCGATGCAGCGGCATCGGGTGCGTCGGCTCGCCGTGGTCAGCTCCAGCGGGGTCGATCCACACCCGTACTCCGACGGTGGGATCCTGTTCAACCGGGTGCTGCTCCCGTATGTGACGCGGGTGCTGGGCAAAACCCTCTATGACGACATGCGGCGAATGGAAACGCTGATCCGCGCCACCGATCTGGACTGGACGATCGTGCGCCCGAGTGGGCTCTACCACCTGCCGTCGGTCACCGACTACACCGTCGTCGAAGGCCACGCCGACGGACGGTTCACCGCCCGTGTGGATCTGGCGGCGAGTCTGCTGGCCGTGCTGGACGACGACCGCTACCTGCGCACAGCGGTCGGCGTCATCACCACCGTAGACAACCCCACGCTGTTCCGGTGGATTCGTCGCGAAGCACTGGCCCGACAGTAAGGACGGTTTCGGCGCAGCGACACGGGCGGGTTGTCACGGCTGCCAGTCCGCTGCCTTGGGTCGCCAGTCAGCGGCCCACGCGTCGAGCTGGGCGAGACATTCGAGAAGGGTCCTGCCCTGTCCGGTGAGCAGGTAGCCCTCGCCGGCGTGCTCGACGAGGTCGGCCTGCCCAAGCTCACGAAGCCTGTCTGCCAGGACGCTCGAGGAGACGCCGTCGCATCGCTGCTGTAGTTGACGGAAGGTTGGAGTCGAGTCGTCTCGTAGCTCCCACAGGACTCGCAGCGCCCAGCGCCGGCCCAGGAGGTCGAGGAGCGCCATGATCGGGCGGCCCGTGCGTGAGCCGCGGACCTTGCGGCCGGGGAGTGGTGTTGGTCCTGTCATCTGCTTCCCTTTCCGAAGCATCAAAGCTAGCATGTGTTAATGCCTCTGAAATCGAAGCAACCACGAATCGAACCGCTCTCACCGCCGTACGACGAAGAAGCCGGCGCAGCTCTCGAGCTCCTCGGGCATTCACCCATCCAGCTGTTCCGGGTGTGGGCACGGCGGCCGGAGCTCGCTCGCTCCATCGCGGGCTGGGGAAGCTATTACTTCTCCCGGCGCTCCGCTCTCACCCTCCGCCAGCGCGAGCTGGTCATCGACCGGACGACCGCGCTGTGTGGCGCCGACTACGAATGGGCCGTGCACGTCGCGGGCGTCGCCGAGAAGGCGGGACTCGACGCCGCACAGCTCAGGTCCCTCGCGACCGGAAAGCCCGCGGACGCCTGCTGGGACGCGACTGACCGTGCCGTGCTCGAAGCGGTCGACGAGCTCCATGCGACCTTCGATCTCTCCGACGAGACCTGGGCGAACCTGGCCGCCGTCACCGATGAAGATGCCGCGCTCGAGCTGGTCCTGATCTGCGGTTGGTACCACGCCATCTCATTCGCCGTCAGGGCGCTCCGCCTGCCTCCCGAACCCGGCACCGAGTCGATCGCCGCGTTGGTAGGGATGGAAAAGGAAGGCGCGGGTCCAGAGTAGCGGGGAGTCGACGCTCGGCCGTGTCGAAGAGATACCCCCTACGCTCCGAGTCCCGCGCGGAGCATTCCGGCGATCTGCAAGACGGCGTCACGCGCGCTCGGCACTACCGTCATGTTGAGGAAACCGTGAATCAATCCCGGAGCGCGTTGCAGCACAACCCGATTCCCGGCGGCGCGCAGTGCGGCGGCATAGGCCTCGTCCTCGTCGCGCAAGGGGTCGAAGGCCGCGGAGATAAGGATGGCCGGTGGCAGACCGGACAGATCTTCGGCCAACGCGGGTGAGGTGCGCGAGTCGGAACCGTCGGCGTTCCCCGGCCCCGACAGGTAGTGCCCACGGCACCACTGCCGATCGTCGTCGGTCAGATAGAAGCCTTCGGCGAACAGTTCATCAGAGGTGGTCCGGGCCTCTGTGAGATCGATCGAGGGGTACAGCAGGAGTTGCAGCGCGGGGACCGGGCCGCCCTGGCGCGTGGTGACCTGAGCGATCGCGGCACACAAGGTCGCACCGGCGCTGTCTCCGCCGACTGCGATGCGCTCCGGGTCGGCGCCGAGTGCCGACGCGTGCGCGACAGCCCACCGGAATGCGGCCAGCGCGTCGTCGACCCCGGCCGGGAACGGATGCTCGGGTGCGAGCCGATAGTCGACGGACAGAACCTGCACCTCGGCGTAACGGCACAGCATGCGGCACGGCTCGTCGTGGGTGTTCACGTCGCCCAGCACGTACCCGCCGCCGTGGAAGAACACCAGCAGAGGCGGCGCGCCGGAGGTGCCCGACGGGAACGGCCGGTAGTGCCGTGCGCGCAGCGGACCGTCGGCGCCCTCGATCTCGATATCCCGGACGCCGCCGACCTCGGTCCTGTCGAGCGTGAACGCCGCCGCCGTGTGCCGAACGCTCGCGCGCGCGTCGGTGACATCGGGTCGGCCCCGCCGCAAATCCGGAACGAGCGTCGCGACGCCACGCAGCTCCAGCAGTCGCAGCGCGAGCTGGATCCCCGGATCGAGCTCTTGGCCATCGATGCGGACCTGCGGCCTCCCCGACAGGCGCAGCCGAAGCCAAGACGGCGCATGCAACAGCCGCCTGCCGATCCGCGCCACGAGCCGGTCGACGACGGACACAGCCTCCGCAGGCAGCGGCGGCAGCTCGTCGATGGTCGCGCGCCCTGGAGTGGGACGCGTCGACTCGATCACCCGTTCGCTCTCGCTTTTGCTCACGACGACCTTCCTCGGTGCGTGGCGACTCGAATTCCGTAATTTCTACGATGCACCTCCGACCGGACCTATCGCTAGAGCAATTTGCGCTCCGAGGTCAACCGTGCCACCCCTTCCCCGGTGAGCTGATCCAGCGCAGCCTCGCGACCGGTCACCAGCAGCAGCAAGGCCGTCGAGGACCCCTCGATCACCGGTCCGTCACCGACGGCCCACTCGTCGTCGGTGGCCACGAGCCGGTAGCCGGCGAACTTCTCGCGGGCATGGAACGGGGAACCCATCACCCAGACGCGTTCGATGGCCGATCGCGCGGCGGCGACCGGCATAACCCGCGCGATGCCGAGTGGGACGGCGATGTCCTGGCCGTGCACGAGCACATCCATCAGCCGGTCGGCCGGGGTCGTGCCGAGAGCCGCGACCCGTGTGTCGATGCTGTCGCTCAGCTCGGCGAGCAACTGCGCGGTCGTGCGGCGCTGCGCGTGACGAACGGCGGTGTCGCGGATCAGCCGATGGAGATCGCCGCGGGCGCGAATCAGATTGACCAGGATCGAGCCGAGATTCGGCCGGGCGGACAGGATCACGTGCGCGACGACATCACGCACCCGCCAGTCCGCGCACAGGGACGCGTGGTCCCAGGCCGCTTCCGGCAGCGACGTCAGCAGTTCGACCATGGTCGCGCGCTCGGTGGCGACAGCCAGCCAGATCTGCTCGGTGGTCATCGGTTCGTAGGCGGCCATTCGCATTCTCCTTCTCCCGGTGGACGTTCCAGTACGGTAGGAATTCCAGTGGGGTGGAGGTTCCAGCGATTGTGACCGAGAACACGCGCCGTGACGGCTTGGTGAGCATCGGAATGTTGTCCCAGAAGACCGGCGTGCCCGTCCGCACCCTGCGCTTCTACTGCGACGAAGGCATACTCCAGCCGCACCGCAGCTCGGGCGGCCACCGGCTGTTCGATCCGGTGACCACGGTCGATCGGGTGCTGTTGGTGCGCAGGCTTCGCGGTCTCGGCCTGAGTCTCACCACGATCGTCGGCGTCCTCACCGACGCCGTGTCGATCACCGAGGCCGTGGCCGCCGAACGGACCGCGCTCGACACCGAATTGGGCGCACTGCGATGGCGGCGGGCCTCGCTGGTCGCCGTCGAGGACGCACCACCGATGCGACGAGCCGCGCGCTTGGCACTGCTCGCCACCGTGCACGACCGCCACACCGCCTACGACGGCCTCGTCGGATTCTGGCGACGAGTGCTCGCTCCCCTGCCGTCGGACATGTTCGACGGGTTCGTGGGCATGAACATCCCGGCCCCGCCGACCGATCCGACTCCCCGTCAAGTCGTCGCCTACGCCGAACTCGTCACCGTCACCAGCGATCCGGCGGCGGCGCCCGCGATGTCACGCCAGCTCTGGCGGCCCGACCCCACTGGCATCCACGACAAGCGAGAACTACTGACCGGAGTCGCCGAAGCCTGTGCGATCGCAGGGCCACTGGTCGTCGGCCACGTCGAACCGCGGCCGGGAGCCGAGCTCGATCAATTCCTCGCCGCCCACGCCACCGCGCGCCGCGAACGCGACACACCGCGCTTCCGGCAGCGAATGCTGCACGGCGGCAACGACACCGATCCGCGCATCCACCGGTACTGGAAGCTCACCACCGACATCACCGGAGAAACCACCGCCGGAGCCGCCCATTACTGGCTGTACCGGGCGCTCGAACGAGCAACCAGCCCTGCGGCGCCGGTGCCGTGAGGTCTCGACAACCTACCCCGATCGACAGGCACGGCGAGAGGGTCGCCGACCGAGAAGGTCACCGCACGCCACCGACCCACGAACTCGCAAGCAGCTGACAACCTCTCCAGGAAAGGCCACCATGACCGACTCGCCCGAAAAGTCGAACGGCGGCTTGTTCACCGGAACCGCCTGGCATTACGCCCGCTATCGGCCGGGCTATCGACGGCTTACTCCGCATCGCCGGTAATCGACGCGAGAAAGGTTGCCGCCGAGGCGGCTTCGGGCACCCCTGCACGCCGGTAGATTTCGACGGCGGCACGCAGATCGTCCACCGCTCGTGCTCGATCGCCGAGTGCGAATCGGCTGCGGGCGAGACCTTCCAGGGCTCGGGCCTCCTCGAGGCGTCCGCCGGTTCGGTGACCGAGCTCGAGCGCTTCGGCGTAGTGCGCCGCGGCTTGTTCGTGCACACCGATCGCGGTGAACAGCGCGCCGAGCTTGTTCGAGACCGTCGCGTGGCCGAACGCGTCGCCGAGTTCTGTGAAGATGCGCAGCGACTCGTCGAAGCGGGCGGCCGCGTCGGCGTACTCCGCTGTCGCCACGTGCACCGAGCCGAGCTCGGCGAGCGCCTCGGCCTCGGCGTGCCGATAGCCGAGATCGCGGCAGATCCGCAGCGCCTGCTCGTGGAGATCCCTTGCCGCACGGTAATTCCCGACCGACCGCGCGACGACTCCGAGACCGTTCGCCGCGTCGGCTCGACCTTCCGGATGTGCCAGGTCACGATAGAGCTCGGATGCTTGCTCGAGATGCCCGTTCGCCGCGCGGTGATCGCCGAGCGCGGCGTAGGCCATCCCGAGTTGCAGGAGCGCGTAGGCCTCACCGAGACGCACACCGACGTCTCGATAGAGCGATCTGCTCTGCGTGTGCAGCTCCAAGGCCGCGGTCGAGTCGCCGGTCAGTCTGATGGCGACTCCCCGATTGTTCAGTGCGGTGGCTTCGCCGTAACGGTCACCGAGCAGGCGGTAATAACGCAGCGCCTCTTCGTGCAAGCGCGATGCTTCGCCGTGATCGCCGGTCAGTCTCGCCACGATGCCGAGACCCTGTAGAACGCCCGCCATCCCCCGTCGGTCGCCGAGCTCCGCGTAGATCGCCAGAGCCGCTTCGTGCAACTCCGCGGCCTGGGCGTGACGACCTCCGGCCCGGTGCACGATGGCGAGGCTGTTGAGCGCGGACGCCTCACCGCAGCGGTGGCCTGTTTCGCGATAGATCGTCAATGCTCGGCCGTGCAGTTCGGCGGCCTCCGCGTAGTCCTGATCGTCCGAGAACCAGCGTGTGGCCCCGAAGTTGTTGAGCGCGTTGGCTTCACCATGACGGTGTCCCAGCTCGCGATAGATTGCGAGCGCCGCTCGATGCGCGTCCGCCGATTCGGGGTACCGGCCAGTGAACCGGTAGACGACACCGAGACTGTCGAGCGCATCGGCTTCCGCGGACCGATCACGCAGCCGACGCGCTGTCTCCACCGCCAGTCGGTGCAGCCGGACCGCTTCGCCCCATGGTCCGTCCCGTTCGACCAGACTCGCCAGGGACGCGGCCAGCATCGCGACCCTGCGCGGGTACTTCGACGCCGCGAGGTCGAGGCAGGCCAATAGGTTGGCGCGCTCGAGTCGCATCCACGCCAAAGCGGCGCGCTCGTCGTCGAATTCCGGGCCCGATTCGGCACGCTGCGCAGGCTCGACGGATGTCGTCGTGGGTTGATGCAAACGGGTCAGGAGCCGGCTCGCGGCCGCCGAGCGGGACTCGAAGTAGCCGAGCAGTCCGGACAAGGCTCGGTCGATCACCTCGGCCGATTCCGTGGCGCACAGCGTGCGTGCGTATTCCCTGAGCAGGTCGTGAGATCGGTAGCGGCCGCGAACTGTCGCCTCGAGCAGGTGGTCGGCATACAGGGCTTCCAATTCGCGACGCGCCTGGCCGGGTGCGCAGTCCCACAACGCCGACGCCGCGGCGACATCGAGCTCGCTGCCGGGGTGCAGGCCGAGCCATCGGAACAACTGCTGCCGTCGAGCGGGTAGACGGTCGTAGGACATCGTGAACGCGATCCGCACGGCGCGGTCGCCGACATCGAGTTCGTCCAATCGGCCGTTGTCGAACGCCGCGAACTCCTCGGCCAGCTCGGCGATGCTCCAGGCGGGATGATGCGCGACACGACCGGCGAGCAACACGATCGCCAGCGGCAAGTACCCGCACAGCGCCACGATGCGCCGTACCGCCGCGGCGTCGGCGTCCGCGCGCCGCTCCCGGTTCGCCATCGCGGCGAACAGCTCCGCCGCGGGCTCCGGTTCGAGCAAGGACAGGGGAAGCGGCGTCGCTCCGTCGAGCGCGACCAGCCGTCTGCGACTGGTCACCAGCGTGAAGCACCCGCCGCCCGTCGGAAGCAAGGGTTCGATCTGGTGGACGTCTCGTGCGTCGTCCAGTACGAGCAGAATGCGCTTGTCGCTGGAGCGATCTCGCCACAGGTCGCGCCTGCCGGGCAAACTCTCCGGAATGCTCCCGGGGTCCATGCCCATGCCGATCAGCAGCCGTGCCAGCACGTCGTCGGGGTCGACAGCGCTGTGGCCCGGAGTGTGCGCGTGCAGTTCCACGAAATACCGGCCGTCGGGGAAGGCGGGCGCCAGCCGATGCGCCGCGCGCGTGGCCAATGCCGTCTTCCCAACGCCTGCCATTCCGTCGACGGTGACGATCCGCGACGGACTGTCCCGGTCCGCGAGGCGCAGAATCCGCTCCAGCGCATCGTCTCGGCCGAGCAGCGCCGCGACATCCCTGCGCAACGCGCTCGTCACGACGGGACGCGATGTCGGCACGAGTGAGCGCACCGGATCGTCCTCCGGCTCGACCGGGCCCGGAGTGACAGCGCGCTTGCGCGCGTCGCGGCGCAGCTGCTGCCAGCTCGACAGCGTTCGCCCATCCAGGGCACGGCCGGCGGGCACTCGCCCGGACCTGCCGTACAGATAGCGCAGCACGGTCTCGAATCCGCGTTCGTCGCGCGGCACGACGACCACGTCGTCGTCCGCGTGGAACCAGCCCGACAAGGTGTTGACCGGGACCGCACCGCCGATCGCCCGCGCCATCGCGGTCGGCGACGGCGCCCCTGCCGCCGCATGCAATTCGCGCCATCTGGCGAGGAATACCGCCCGCGCAGAATCCCCGTCGCTCACCGGCGCGGTCCCCGATCCGGCTCGGCCCGACTCGGTACGAGTCGCAAACCCGGGAAACCGCCGCCGACCTGGGCACGGCCGCACGGATCCGGCTTCGGCGGCTGGTGATCATCGACGTCCGCGGGCTGTATGGAGACCAGCACTTTCACCACTCTCCCGAACGGAAAGCCATGTCGCTCATCACGAAAGCCTTGCTGATGACCTCCGCGGTCTCGAGCGCCCTCGTCGCGGGCATGGTGGCCGCCCTGCTCGCCAAGGCGGACGGAGCCACCGTGTGGGCGGCGATCCGCGCCGGAGGCGTCGGCTTCGGCGCCACCCTGACTCTCCTCATGCTCACCATCACCACCTGCGCGATCCTCTGAACAGAGTCGCATACGACCGGTCCAGCGGCGTCAGTGCCGGGACGACTCGCCGAAGACCTGGCAGGCATTGTCCGACAAGCGATACACACCACCGCGCAACCATTGGTCGTGCCATGCGGCAGCTTTCGAAAGAACACCGGGAAACCGGTCAGCCGGATGGTTGCACGGTCACCTTCACGTTCTTCACGATCGGCTGGTCGCTCTGTGTGCTGTAGTCGCCGATGGCGCACAGTACGTTCATTTCCGGCATGTAGCCGACCGCGTCGAATGTGACGCGGCCACGCCGGTGCGGCTCAGCTGCGCGTCGCCGCGCGCAGGCGAGCGGTCGCGATCGCGCGCCGCGCGTCGGCGGCGGGTAGCAGACGGCAGGCGTGCTCGTGAATCTCGCTGTCCGTGAGGGCTTTCTCGCCGTATCGCAGCGCCAGCGCGGGGTCGTCCGAGGCCAGGACCGCGGTGCGGACGCCGACCTCCAGGTACTCGCGCCATTCGACGATGCCGGGTGTCTGCGAACCGGGAAGCAAGGGACCGCGATACAACCGGACCGCGGTGGCGGTGTCCCCGGCCGCCAGCGCGGCGAGGACGTCGGCGGCGTCGCACGAGAGCGGGGTCGCCAATCGGTAGATTCGGCTGGTGATGTCGCCGACCGCGGTGCGGCGCAGATGGGAGACGTCGGCCTTCACGGTGCTCGCCGCGGGCGCGCGGTCGCCGTAGATTGCCAGCTGCAATCGCTCCGGCGTGAAACCGTCGGGTTCCAGCGCGAGCAAGGTCAGAATCTCGAAATGTCTGCGTCGCAGTGGGATTCGTTTGTCTTCGCGCATCAGTTCGGCGCCGCCGAGACAGGTGAGCCTGGGGCCGGGCGCGAGTGCCCGCCTGTTCTGCTGCAATTTCGCCTCGATGGCGGTGGCCAAGGTCCGCACGGTCGACATGGCGAGCGGGTGCGACCGGTCCCACGTGGTGGACAGGTCGAGCACCCCGAGCTGCCGTCCGTCCGCGCCGCGGATCGGCGCGCAGTAGCAGACCCACTCGTGCAGTGCGGCCACCAGATGCTCCGCGGCGAACACACTGCTCGGCTGCCCGGTGCGCAGCGTGAGCGACAGTGCGTTGGTGCCCATGTGGGTCTCGTCCCATCGACCGCCCGGCGCAAAGCCGACGCGTTCGGCGCGCCTGCGCATCACCGCCCCGCCGTGTGACCACAGGATGGTGCCGTCCTCGTCGGTGACGGCGGCGACGAAATCGGAATCGTGGGTGATGGCGTGCAGGTGGTCGGACAGTTCCGACATCGGCGCGCGCAGTGGGGATTCGGCCCAGCGCCTGCCCACGTCGTCACCGGCGGCGGGAGCGCAGTTCAGTTCGGGATCGACGGTGCGCCGGGATCTCATCCAGGACTGGGCCACTTCGCCGCGCAGCTGGGAGCTGTCGATCCCCGCGGCCGCCGCGCGGGCGGGCACCCAGCGCGCCCATTCCTTTTCCAACGCGGCGCGGCGCTGCGAGAGGGAGTCGTGTCCTGCCATCTCGCGACTGCTTCCCTCCGTCCTCGGCCGTCCGCGGTTCCTCGCTGCGTTCGTCCTCGCACGGCCGCAGGAAGCCGCGATCCTCGCCGCACCGAGGGTAACCCGCGCGCGCCGCGAATACCGGAGGTCGGGGAAAGGCGGTCGCGCGCCCGGCTCCGGCACTGGCGACGAGGCCGATGCCGGAGCCGGGCGCGTTGTCTTCGCTAGGAGTTCGCGGCGTCCGGCGCCGTCGAATCCGCGCCGCGCGGCGGTGGCGGCTGCGCCTCCAGCGCCGCGGTCTCGGCGTCGGTGAACAACCGCGAGCGGATCAGGAACCGCACGCCCTCGGGCGCTTCCAGCGAGAACCCGCCGCCGCGCCCGCTCACCAGGTCCACGGTGAGATGGGTGTGACGCCAATAGCGGAACTGATCGGCGCTCATCCAGAACGGCGTCGCCATCGGCAGGACGCCGAGCAGCACGTCCGACGCTCCGACGCGAAAGTCGCCGCGCGGGTAGCACATCGGCGCACTCCCGTCGCAGCACCCGCCCGACTGGTGGAACATGACCGGGCCGTGCCGCTCGATCAGCGTGCGCAGCAACGCTTCCGCGCGTTCGGTCAGCCCGACCCGCTCGACGCGGTCGGGCATCAGAACAACCCGGCCTTCGCGGTCGAATAGCTGACGAGCAGGTTCTTCGTCTGCTGGTAGTGGTCCAGCATCATCCGGTGGTTCTCGCGGCCGATGCCGGACTTCTTGTAGCCGCCGAACGCGGCGTGCGCCGGGTAGGCGTGGTAGCAGTTCGTCCACACCCGGCCCGCCTTGATGCCGCGGCCGAGCCGGTAGGCGGTGTTGCCGTCACGCGTCCACACCCCGGCGCCGAGCCCGTACAGGGTGTCGTTGGCGATGGTGAGCGCCTCGTCGACGGAGTCGAACGCCGTCACCGACACCACGGGACCGAAGATTTCCTCCTGGAAGATCCGCATGTCGTTGCGGCCCTGGAAGATCGTCGGCTCGATGTAGTAACCGCCCGCGAACTCCTCCACCTTGCGCGGCCCGCCGCCGGTGAGCAGTTCGGCGCCTTCCTGCTTGCCGATGTCGATGTAGGACAGGATCTTCTCGTACTGGTCGTTGCTGGCCTGCGCGCCGATCATGGTGCTCTCGTCGAGCGGATTGCCGCCCTTGATGGCCTTGGTGCGCGCCACGCAGCGGCCCATGAATTCGTCGAAGATCGAGCGGTGCACCAGCGCCCGCGACGGGCACGTGCACACCTCGCCCTGGTTGAGCGCGAACATCACGAAACCCTCGACCGCCTTGTCCAGGAACTCGTCGTCCGCGGCGGCCACGTCGGGCAGGAAGATGTTGGGGCTCTTGCCACCGAGCTCGAGCGTGACGGGAATGATGTTCTCGCTCGCGTACTGCATGATCAGCCGGCCCGTGGTGGTCTCACCGGTGAACGCCACCTTGGCCACCCGCGCATTGGACGCGAGCGGCTTGCCCGCCTCCACGCCGAAACCGTTGACCACGTTGAGAACACCCGGCGGCAGCAGGTCCGCGATGAGCTCGACGACCTTCATGATCGACGCGGGCGTCTGCTCGGCGGGCTTGAGCACCACGCAGTTTCCCGCCGCCAGCGCGGGCGCGAGCTTCCACACCGCCATCAGGATCGGGAAGTTCCACGGGATGATCTGACCGACCACGCCCAGTGGCTCCTGGAAGTGGTAAGCGATGGTGTCGGCGTCGATTTCGGAGATGCTGCCCTCCTGGGCGCGGATCGCCCCGGCGAAGTAGCGGAAGTGATCGACCGCCAACGGCAGATCGGCGGCCAGGGTTTCGCGGACGGGCTTGCCGTTGTCCCAGGTCTCGGCGACCGCGAGCGACTCGAGATTCTCCTCGATCCGGTCGGCGATCTTGTTGAGGAGATTCGCGCGCTGGGTGGTCGAGGTCGCGCCCCAGGCGTCGGCGGCACGGTGCGCGGCGTCGAGCGCCAGCTCGATATCGGGCGCGGTCGACCGCGCCACCTCGCAGAACACCTCGCCGTCCACCGGCGACGGGTTCTCGAAATAGCGGCCCTCCACCGGCGCGGTCCACTCGCCCCCGATGAAGTTGTCGTAGCGGCGCGCGTAGTCGACGACGCTGCCTTCGGCACCGGGCTTGGCGTAGGTCATGGCTGATACTCCTCGCTGAGTCACGGATCGGATCACACGACATGTCGTGGTGCGGATCACTCTCGCGCGCGTGGGTTGAGACAAGGTTGAACCGCGCCGCCCGCCGCCACGCGAAGGATTCTCCGTTACGACGCAGGCGCGATGTGCTGCGGAGTAGCCTCGAATGAGGCCAACTCCGAAAAGCCGAGGCCACGATGCACGAAATGGCGATAACTCAGAGTGTCGTCGACGCCGTGTGCGAGCATGCGGCGGGCCGACGGGTACACAGCGTCACCGTGGAAGTCGGAGCGCTGTGCGCGATTGTGCCCGAGGCGATGCGGTTCTGCTTCGAGCTGGCGACCGAAGGGACCGAGGCGGACGGTGCGGCGCTCGTCATCCAGACGGTGCCCGGCACCGCGGTCTGCCGGTCTTGCGGCGCCGATTTCGACCTCGCCGACCTGATTCTGCTCTGTCCGTGCGGCAGCGCCGACGTCGAGGTCAGATCCGGGCGGGAGCTTCGAATACGAACGATGGAGGTGAGCGAACCATGTGCGCAACCTGCGGATGCGGCGGCGATTCGGCGGCCATGATCACGGTCCTCCGCGACCAGCCGCACGAGCACGATCAGCACCACCACGAGCACCATCAGGGCCATGGCCACTACCACGAGCACGACGACCCGCACGGCCACGATCACGACCACGCGGACCACGTGCACGTGCCGGTCACCGAGACGGTGACCTTGGAGCAGAAGGTGCTCGCCAAGAACGATCGGCTGGCGCAGCACAACAGAGAACGGCTGCGCCGCAGCGGCATCGTGGCCCTGAACATCACCAGCTCGCCGGGCGCGGGCAAGACGACGCTGCTCGAGCGCACCCTCGGCGATCTGGACGATCGCCCCGTCGCGGTGATCGAAGGCGACCAGGAGACGTTGCTGGACGCCGAGCGCATCAAGGCGACCGGGTGCCGGGTCGTGCAGATCAACACGGGCTCGGGTTGCCATTTGGATGCCGAAATGTTGCGGCACGCGCTGGACGAGCTCGACCCCGCGCCGGGCACGCTGCTGTTCATCGAGAATGTCGGGAACCTGGTGTGCCCCGCGCTGTTCGATTTGGGAGAACTCGCCAAAGTCGTGGTGTTCTCGGTGACCGAGGGCACCGACAAGCCGCTGAAATATCCACACATGTTCGCGGCCGCCGATTTGGTGGTCGTCAACAAAATCGACCTGATTCCCTACGTCGATTTCGATCTCACCCGGTGCGCGGAGTACGCGCACTCGATCAATCCCGGCGTGCCGATTCTGCCGGTGTCCGCGATCACGGGCGAGGGCTTGCCTAGCTGGTACGCGTGGATTTCGGGGCAGTTGTCCCCGCCGTCCGCCTCCCTTGAGGAAGCTACAACCCCCGCCTAGACTGACGTGACGAGTGTCACATTCCGTACGGTCTTACCACTGAGACGTCTGTACGGCGCTCCAGCTTCGAAAGGTGGCATTTGATGCCTACTCAGGAAGCAGTCAAAGCCGAAGATACGTTGATCCACGTTCTCTGGATCAATGCCGGCCTCAGTTGTGACGGTGACTCGGTGGCGCTGACTGCCGCTGCCCAGCCCAGCATCGAGGAGATAGCTCTGGGTGCGCTCCCAGGTCTCCCCAAGGTCGCCGTCCATTGGCCGCTGATCGATTTCGAATGCGGTCCGGCCGGTGGGGCCGACGATTTCCTCGAATGGTTCTTCAAAGCCGACCGCGGCGAACTGGAACCGTTCGTCCTCGTGGTCGAGGGATCGATCCCCAACGAGCAGCTCCACACCGAGGGCTACTGGTGCGGGTTCGGCAACAACCCCGATACCAACCAGCCGATGACGACCAGCGAATGGGTGGATCGCCTCGCCCCGAAGGCCACAGCCGTGGTGGCCGCGGGCACCTGCGCTACCTACGGCGGCATCCACGCGATGGCCGGAAACCCGACGGGTGCGATGGGCGTGCCGGACTATCTCGGGTGGGAGTGGAAGAGCAAGGCCGGTATTCCGATCGTGTGCGTGCCGGGCTGCCCGATCCAACCGGACAACCTCTCCGAGACCCTGACCTACCTGCTCTACATGGCAACGGGCCAGGCGCCGATGATCCCGCTCGACGAAGCGTTGCGGCCCAAGTGGCTGTTCGGCGCGACCGTCCACGAGGGCTGCGATCGCGCCGGGTACTACGAGCAGGGAGATTTCGCCACCGAGTACGGATCGCCGAAGTGCATCGTGAAGCTCGGCTGCTGGGGCCCGGTCGTGAAATGCAATGTGCCCAAACGAGGTTGGATGAGCGGCATCGGCGGATGCCCCAACGTCGGCGGCATCTGCATCGGCTGCACCATGCCCGGTTTCCCGGACAAGTTCATGCCGTTCATGGACGAGCCACCCGGTGGCAAGTTCTCGTCGATGACCTCGGGACTGTACGGATCGGTGATCCGAAGCCTGCGGCACGTCACCGGCCGCACTGTGGACAAGGAGCCGCGCTGGCGACACCGCGGCGAAAAGCTGGAATCCGGCGCGACCCGCACGTGGTAGGAGGACTTCGATGACTCAGATCGTTCCGGAGCCGTCGCACCGCAAGATCGACCCGAACGCCCTCGTCGAGATGGCGTGGGATCCGATCACCCGGATCGTCGGCAGCCTTGGTATCTACACCAAGATCGATTTCGAGAATCAGCAGGTCGTGGAGTGCCACAGCACCTCGTCGATCTTCCGCGGCTACTCCATCTTCATGAAGGGCAAGGACCCGCGCGACGCCCACTTCATCACCAGCCGCATCTGCGGTATCTGCGGTGACAACCACGCCACCTGCTCGTGTTACTGCCAGAACATGGCCTACGGGGTGAAGCCGCCGAACCTCGGCGAGTGGATAGTCAACATGGGCGAGGCCGCCGAATACATGTTCGACCACAACATCTTCCAGGAGAACCTGGTCGGCGTGGACTTCTGCGAGAAAATGGTCTCCGAGACCAACCCCGGCGTGCTGGCCCGCGCCGAGCGCACCGAGGCTCCGCACGCGGACGCGCACGGATACCGGACGATCGCCGACATCATGCGGGCCCTCAACCCGTTCAGCGGTGATTTCTACCGCGAGGCGCTTCAGGTCAGCCGGTACACGCGGGAGATGTTCTGCCTGATGGAAGGCAGGCACGTGCATCCATCGACGCTGTATCCCGGTGGCGTCGGCACCGTCGCCACCATCCAGCTGATGACCGACTACACGACGCGTCTGATGCGCTACGTGGAGTTCATGAAGAAGGCCGTGCCGATGCACGACGATCTGTTCGACTTCTTCTACGAGGCGCTGCCCGGCTACGACAAGGTGGGCCTGCGCCGCACGATGCTCGGGTGCTGGGGTTCGTTCCAGGACCCGGCGGCATGCAACTTCGCGTACAAGGACATGGAGGACTGGGGTCGCAAGATGTTCGTGTCCCCCGGCATCGTGGTGGACGGCAAGCTGCTCACCACCAGCCTGGTCGACATCAACCTCGGCATCCGAATCCTTTTGGGCAGTTCGTATTACGACGACTGGTCCGATCAGGAGATGTTCGTGAAGACCGATCCGCTCGGCAATCCGGTGGATCGGCGCCACCCGTGGAACCAGCACACCAACCCCAAGCCGCAGAAGCGCGACCTGGAGGACAAGTACAGCTGGGTGATGTCACCGCGCTGGTTCGACGGCACCGACCATCTGGCGCTGGACACCGGCGGCGGACCGCTGGCGCGGCTGTGGGTCACGGCGCTGGCCGGGCTGGTCGACATCGGCTACGTGAAGTCGACCGGGCACAGCGTGCAGATCAACCTGCCCAAGACCGCCCTGAAGGGACCGGTCGAGCTCGAATGGAAGATCCCGGCGGCGGGCAGCAACACCATCGAACGCGACCGCGCCCGGACCTACTTCCAGGCCTACGCGGCGGCGTGCGCGCTGCATTTCGCCGAGAAGGCGATCGAGGAGATCCGCGCCGGGAAGACCAAGACCTGGGAGACGTTCGAGGTTCCCGACGAGAGCATCGGCTGCGGTTTCACCGAGGCCGTGCGCGGGGTCCTCTCCCATCACATGGTGATCAGGGACGGCAAGATCGCCAACTACCACCCGTATCCGCCGACGCCGTGGAACGCGAGCCCGCGGGACAGCTTCGGCACGCCGGGGCCGTACGAGGACGCGGTACAGGGCCAGTCGATCTTCGAGGAGAACGACAGGGAGCATTTCAAGGGCATCGACATCATGCGCACCGTGCGCAGTTTCGATCCGTGCCTGCCGTGCGGCGTGCACATGTACCTCGGCAAAGGAAAGACGCTGGAGACGGTGCACTCCCCCACTCAGTCGCTCACCGCGGAGTAGCCGATGACGCGCCCGCGAGAAGAGATGGGCACTGTGAACGGACACGACGGGGCAGCACTCGATGACGCTCGCTGGCGTGACGCAGGCGAGCGCATCGAGACCCTGCTCGAATCGAGCTCCGTGGGCGGCGTCGCGGCCAGGGAGCGGGCCGAGCAACTGGTCCGCGAGGTCGCCGACCTCTACGGCGCGGGCCTGGAGCGCATCATCGACCTGCTCGACGACGCGGCGATCGAACGGCTCACCGGAGACGACCTGGTCGCGAGCCTGCTGTTGGTGCACGGACTGCATCCGCACGACGTGACGACACGGGTGCGCGCCGCGCTCGACAGTGTGCGGCCCTACCTCGGCTCCCATGGTGGCGACGTCGAGCTGCGCGGCATCGAGGACGGTGTCGTGCAACTCGAGTTCGCGGGCAGCTGCCGCAGCTGCCCGTCGTCGTCGGTGACGTTGGAGCTGGCCGTGGAAGACGCGGTGCGCGCCGCGGCGCCGGAGATCACGGCGATCGAAGTGGTCGCGGCCGAACCGGCGTCCGGCTCGGGCGTGATCGCGGCGGAGTCGTTGTTCACGCGCGTGCACAGTCAGCACCAGGGCAGCTGGATCGCCGTGCCCGAGCTCGACGAGATCGGGCCGGGTGAAGTCGGCGGATTCGCGGTGGCCGGGGTCGCGGTGCTGGCCTGCCGGGTCGGTGACGAGCTGTTCGTCTACCGCGACCGGTGTGCGGCCTGCGACGGTTCCATGGCTGGCGCGGCGCTGCATCGCCGCCTCGGCTTCCCCGTGGGCGACGCCGTGCTGCGGTGTCCATCGTGCGGGGCGCATTTCGACGCGGTCCACGCAGGCGCGCGCGTCGACGGCGACGGGCACCTCGAACCGTTGCCGGTGCTGGTGCGATCGGGCGAGCTGTCGGTGGCGATTCCGGCGGAGGTGGCCGGATGACGTCCCCGTTCGGCGTGCTGCGACGTCTCACCGCGCCGCGACCGACTCCGGTCCCGGCCGGTGAGCGTTGCGAGATGTGCGCCGAACCCATTCATGAGCCGCACCAGCACGTGGTGAGCATCGAGGGCAGGCAGCTCATGTGCGTATGCCGCGGCTGCTATCTGCTGTTCACCGACAGCGCGGCGGACCTGCGTTATCGGGCGGTGCCGGATCGCTACCTGGCGTTCCCGGACGTGGTCGTCGACCAAGCGGAGTGGGACGGACTCGAGATCCCGGTCGGACTGGCCTTCTTCTTCCGCAACTCCTCGCTCGGGCGCACCGTCGCCTTCTATCCCGGCCCGGCAGGCGCGACCGAGTCCGAACTTCCGTTGCCGCGGTGGCACGCGATCCTGGAGCGCCACCCGCAGCTCGACGTCGCGGCCGACGATGTCGAGGCGCTGCTGATCCGGATGCCGCACCGCGGCGGTCCCGGCGCCTGTCTGCTGTTGCCCATCGATGCGTGCTACGAGTTCGTCGGCCGGATGCGGCTGCTGTGGCGCGGATTCGACGGCGGCCAAGAGGCGCACCGGTACATCGAGGAGTTCTTCGCCACGATGACGGCGCGGGCGCGAACGGGCGGTGCGCGATGAGCCCGGCCTATTCGATCACCTTCGCCGTGCTCGGCATCAAGCCCGAGCCGTACGCGGTGACGCCGATACTGTCGGCGCGCGTCGGCATCGCGGCGCTGGCCGAGGAGCCCGTGCACGCCATCGCGCTGCGGGCGCAGGTCAGGATCGAACCGCGCCGCCGTTCCTACACCGACGAGGAAGCAGCCGGGCTGACGGACCTCTTCGGCACGCGCGAACGATGGGAGGACACGCAGCGCACCTTTCTCTGGATGCACTGCGCGACAACGATTCCTGGCTTCACCGGGGGCGCGGAAGTGGATCTGCCGATGCAGTGCACCTACGACTTCGAGGTCGCGGGATCGAAGTACCTGCACGCGTTGCGCGACGGCACGGTGCCGCTGCGGTTTCTGTTCAGCGGCACCGTATTCATCAGGGGCGAGGGCGGTTTCGCGGTGCAGCAGGTGCCGTGGGATCGCGAGGACACCTTCGACATGCCGGTCTCGGTGTGGCACGACCTGATGGCCGCGCACTTCCCCAACTCCGACTGGATCCGCTTGTCCCGCGAGACGCTCGACGCCTTGTCGGCCTACAAATCCGAACGCGGCCTGCTCGGCTACGACGACGCGGTGACCAAACTCCTCACGACCGCTCGGGACGCGACATGACCACGGGACGATCTGTCCGGTCCGCGCGCGCAAGGGCACGCGCGGTCGCCGACGCGGTGCTGTACGAGGGATACCTGCTGTACCCGTATCGGGCGAACTCTCGAAAGAACCAGTGCCGCTGGCAATTCGGCGTACTTGGCCCGGAGGGCGCCGCCGAGGCCGGGCTCGGCGAGGACCCGATGCTGCGGGCGCAGTTCCCCGTCGTCGCGGGCGACGCCGCCACGCTCGGCCTCGCCGTCCGGTTCCTGCAATTGCAGCGGCGCACGGTCGAAGACCGGCACGGCAGTCCGGTCGCCGAGCTCGACGTCGACGGCCGCACCTTGGTGAGCTGGGACGAGGGCGTGGAACACGAGATCGACTACGGACCGATGCCGTTGGAGCACACGGTGTTTCGGGTGCACGTCGCGGGCGGTGTCGATGTCGAGGAAGTGCACGATGCCGCGGGCGCTCACGCGGGCAGGCTCGTTCGCACCCGCGAGCCGATCGACGGCCTGCTCGAGCTGTCGGTCGACCACGTGGCGGGCTGCCGCCGCGTGACGATCACGGTGCGCAATATCGCCGCCGCGCCCCGGGACAAGCAGGACGCGCTCGCGTGCTCGTTGCTCGGCGCTCACGTGATCGCGGAGCTGGAGGGCGGCGAGTTCGTGTCCTTGCTGGAGCCCCCGCCGGAAGCGGCCGCGGCCGCCGAGCAGTGCGGCCACCACCGATGCTTCCCGGTCCTCGCCGGGCCGGATGGTGACCGGAGCCTGCTGCTCGTCTCGCCGATCATCCTCTACGACCACCCGCAGATCGCCGAACAGAGCGAGGGTCCGCTGTTCGACTCGACCGAGATCGACGAGATCCTGACGCTGCGCGTGATGACCTTGACCGACGAGGAGAAGGACCAGGCGCGCGCCACCGATCCACTGGCCGCGCGGATCGTCGACCGCTGCGACGCCACCACTCCCGAGCAGCTGGATCGGCTGCACGGGGTGCTGCGCGAGCCCGCGGACCGGCCGCGTGTGCTTCCCGAGGTTCCCGACGGTGTCGACTGGTGGGATCCCTCGGCCGACAACGCCGTCCGACCCGAATCCGACGCCGTCGTCGTCGCGGGCGTGCTGGTGCACCGCGGCAGCCGGGTCCGTCTGCATCCGTCCCGGCGCGCCGACGCCCACGACCTGTTCTACGACGGCGAGACGGCGCGGGTGGTGTCGGTGCACGAAGACGTCGACGGCGACGTGCACGTCGGGGTGGTCATCGACAACGACCCCGCCGCCGACCTGCACGAGTGGTACGGCCGTTACCTCTACTTCGCGCCCGACGAGATCGAGCCGCTGGACAGACCGTCCGAGCAAGACCAACGGAAATGAAAGGAAGGGTCGGCCATGGAAACGGTAGGAGTGATCGCGGTCGTCATCCTCGCGGCGATCGCCGCGGTGTTCGCCCTCATCGGGCTGCGGTCGATACCGGATATCCGGCGGTATCTGAAGATCCGCCACATGTAGCGATCGGGAGGACACATCGACCGGACGAGACTGCCACCGGCGACGTGGGCGCCACCGAAGTCGGTGGCGCGACGGCGCCGACCGGGTAAAGGAGGGGTGAGACGACGAAGGTGCTGGTCGCCGGGATCGGAAACATCTTCCTGAGCGACGACGGATTCGGCCCTGCGGTGGTGCGGCGACTGCCGCCCCACCGTGAGCCGAGCGTGCGCATCACCGACTACGGGATCCGAGGCATGCACCTCGCCTACGACCTGCTCGACGACTGGGACGCGCTGGTGCTCGTCGACGCGCTACCCGATCGGGGCGCTCCCGGCCGGGTCGAGGTGTTCCGCGCCGACGAGACGAACGACCCCCTCACCCAGCTCGACGCCCACGCCATGAACCCCGAGGCCGTGTTCTCGATGGTCAGGACGCTCGGCGGCACGGTGCCACGCACGGTGATCGTCGGCTGCCAGGTCGTCTCGGTGGCGGAGGGGATCGGTCTCACCGATCTGGTCGAGGCGGCGCTCGCGCCCGCGGCCAGCGCCGTCGATTCGGTCGTGGCGGAGCTGCTCGATCGACAGGAGGTGTGACCGATGTGCCTCGGAATTCCGGGCCGGGTCGTGCAACTGGCCGAGGGCTACCACGGTCAGATCGCCCTGGTCGACGTCTCGGGTGAGACGCGCAAAGTGAACATCGGCATGCTCGACGAGGGCTCGGTCGGCGCGGGCGACTGGGTGATCATCCATATGGGTTTCGCGGTCGAGAAGACCGACGAGGCGGGCGCGGCCGAGGCGCTCGCGGGTCTGAACTTGCTCGGGCGCGGGGAGGAGCCGTGATGCGGACCCGGCGGCGGATCCTGGTCCGCGGCGTGGTGCAGGGCGTCGGATTCCGGCCGTTCGTCTATACGACGGCGGCCGAGCTGTCGCTGACCGGCCGCGTGTCCAACGACAGCTCCGGGGTCGTCATCGAGGTCGAGGGCGCCGCACGGGATCTGGACGAGTTCGAGCGCCGCGTCCGCTGGCACCCGCCGCCGCTGGCCGTCGTCGAATCCCTCGAATCGACCGAGACGCCGGTGCGCGGCGGCACCGGTTTCCACATCGCCGACACCACCCGCGACGGCGGCGGACGCACGCTGGCCTCACCGGATGTGGCGATCTGCGCCGAATGCGCCGACGAACTCCGCGATCCGGCCAACCGCCGCTACCGGCACCCCTTCGTGAACTGCACCAACTGCGGCCCCCGATTCACCATCATCGCGAGCCTGCCCTACGACCGCGACCGGACGTCGATGGCCGAGTTCCCCATGTGCGACGCGTGCGCTCGCGAATACGCCGATCCCGCGGATCGTCGTTTCCACGCGCAGCCGATCGCCTGTCCCGGCTGCGGCCCGACCCTCGGCTATACCGGTCCGGGCGCGGGGGAGCCGATCGCCGCGGCACGAGAGTTGTTGCGCCGCGGTGGAATTCTCGCGGTCAAAGGCATCGGCGGATATCACCTGGCCTGCGACGCGGCGAACGAGGACGCCGTGGCCGAGCTGCGCCGCCGGAAGCGGCGCGGCGACAAACCGTTCGCGATCATGGCGCCGGACTTGGCGACCGCGCGCGCGATCGTCGAGGTCGACGACACCGCCGCCGGCTTGCTGACCGGCCCCGCCCGGCCGATCGTCCTGCTGCCGCGCCGCCGGACCGATGCGAAATCACCTGTCTCCGAGGCAATCCCGGCCCCGGCTCCGTCGGTGGCCCCGCGCAATCCCGATCTCGGCGTGATGATCGCCTACTCACCACTGCACCTGCTGTTGTTCGGGCTGCCCGGTGATCCGCCAGGACCGCGGGCATTGGTGATGACCTCGGGAAACCTCGGCGGCGAACCGATCTGCCACGACGACGCCGACGCGCGCGAACGTCTGGTCGGCCTCGCCGACGCGTGGCTGTCGCACAACCGGCGCATCATCGTGCCCTGTGACGATTCGGTGGTGCGGCTGGTCGACGGCGTCGAACTACCCGTGCGCCGCTCGCGCGGATACGCGCCATTACCTCTCGCGTTGCCCGCGCCGATGCCGCCCACCCTCGCGGTCGGCGCCGATCTGAAGAACACCTGCGCGGTGGCCGACGGCCGCTACGCGTGGCTGAGCCAGCACATCGGCGACATGGACGATCTGGCGACGCTGCGCGCGTTCACCGAGGCCGAGCGGCATCTCGAGGAGCTCACCGCCGTGCGGCCGATCCAGCTGGCCGCCGACGCCCATCCACGGTATCGATCCACCGCGTGGGCCGAGCAGCACGCGGACGGGCGTCCGCTACGGACGGTGCAGCACCATCACGCCCACATCGCCGCGGTGATGGGCGAGAACGGTCTCGACCCCGCCGCGACCGTGCTCGGAATCGCCTTCGACGGCACCGGGTTCGGGCCGGACGGGGCGATCTGGGGCGCCGAGGTCCTTGCCGCTGGCTACAAGGGATACCGGCGGCTCGCTCATCTGCGCTACGTCCCCCTCGCCGGTGGCGACCTGAGCGTCCGGCGGCCCTACCGCATGGCCCTGGCGCACTTGCGCGCCGCGGGCATCGACTGGACCGAGGACATCCCCTCGGTGCGTGCGTGCCCGGCCGGGGAGCGAAAGGTGCTGGCGCACCAGTTGGACACCGGTTTCGGATGTGTCCCGACCTCGAGCATGGGCAGGCTCTTCGACGCGGTCTCCTCGCTGGCCGGGGTGCGCCACGAAGTGGATTACGAGGCCCAAGCGGCGATCGAGTTGGAGGGGTTGTCCCGCGGTGCGGATCCCGGAACAGGGCTCTACGAGTTCGCTGTCCCGGCGATCGATGCCCCGCGCGATCGCGGCGTCACCGCGATCGACCCCGCGCCGGTGATCGCCGCGGTCGTGGCCGATGTGCGGGCCGGGGTACCGGCCGATGTCATCGGCGCGCGCTTCCACGCGGCGGTCGCGCGCCTGATTCTGGCCCTCGCCGTCGAATACGGAACGGCGTCGCTGCCGGTCGCCCTGTCGGGCGGGGTGTTCCAGAACGCGCTGCTGTTCTCCGCGACGCGGAGATTGCTGCGGGAGAACGGCTTTCAAGTCCTGTGTCATCGCAGGCTGCCGCCGAACGACGGCGGCCTCGCGTTCGGCCAGCTACTCGCCATCGGAGCGGGATGAGCGGAAGGAGAAGCGACGATGTGCCTGGCGGTTCCCGGAAAGGTGCTCAGCCTGCACGAGCGAGACGGCACGATGATGTCGGTCGTCGACTTCGGCGGCGTGCACAAAGACGTATGCCTGCAATACATACCGGACGCGGCGGTCGGTGACTACGTCGTCGTCCACGTCGGATTCGCGATCCAGCGCCTGGACGAGCAGTCCGCGCTGCAGACCCTGGCCGAATTCGAACACCTCGGTGTGCTCAACGAGGAGTTCGGCGACGGTTTCGCCATCGCCGCGAAGCAGGCCGGAGTCGAGAATCCCGAAACGACCCCACAGCGAGACGATCCGGAGGTGACGTCGTGAAATACCTCGACGAATTCAGCGATCCCCAGCTCGCCAAAGGCCTGCTCGACCGGATACGCGCCGTCACGACCAGACGCTGGTCGATCATGGAGGTCTGTGGCGGACAGACGCATTCGATCATCCGGCACGGGATCGATCAGCTGCTGCCCGACCAGATCGAGATGATCCACGGCCCCGGCTGCCCGGTCTGCGTCACACCGCTCGAGGTGATCGACAAGGCGCTCGAGATCGCCGCGCGGCCGGGCGTGATCTTCTGCTCGTTCGGCGACATGCTGCGCGTGCCCGGCAGTTCCAAGGACCTGTTCCGGGTCAAGAGCGAAGGCGGCGACGTGCGCGTGGTCTACTCACCGCTCGACGCGCTCGAACTGGCTCGCGCGAACCCGGACCGGCAGGTGGTGTTCTTCGGCATCGGCTTCGAGACCACCGCGCCCGCCAACGCCATGACCGTGTATCAGGCCAAACGGCTCGGCGTGCCCAACTTCTCGCTGCTGGTCTCGCACGTGCTGGTGCCACCGGCCATCGCGGCGATCATGGAATCGCCCGCCTGCCGGGTGCAGGCGTTCCTCGCCGCCGGTCACGTGTGCACCGTGATGGGCACCGGCGAGTACCCGCCGCTGGCCGAGAAGTATCGGGTTCCCGTGGTGGTCACCGGTTTCGAACCGCTCGACATCCTGGAGGGCATCCGCCGGACGGTGATCCAGCTGGAGTCCGGGCGGCACGAGGTGGAGAACGCCTATCCGCGCGCGGTGGCCGCGGCGGGCAACCCGGCCGCCAAGGCGATGCTCGAGGACGTCTTCGAGCGCACCGACCGGGCCTGGCGCGGCATCGGCGTCATTCCCGGCAGCGGCTGGCGGCTGTCCGAGCGCTACCGCGAGTACGACGCCGAGCAGCGATTCTCCGTCGACGATCTGCATACCGAGGAATCCTCTATCTGCCGGTCCGGCGAGGTGCTGCAGGGCTTGATCAAGCCGCACGAATGCGCCGCCTTCGGCAAGCAGTGCACGCCACGGAATCCCTTGGGCGCCACCATGGTCTCGTCCGAGGGCGCGTGCGCCGCCTACTACCTGTACCGGCGGCTCGACCTACCCGCGGAGGCCGCTCATGCTTGACGAGACCGAGCCGCCCGCGGCCATCGACATGGACGGCTGGGTCTGTCCGATGCCGCTGCGGGATTCGCCCACCATCGTGATGGGGCACGGCGGAGGCGGGGCGATGTCGGGCGAACTGATCGAGCATCTGTTCCTGCCCGCGTTCGGGTCGGCGGCCGAAGCGGGGTTCGGCGATTCGGCGGTCGTCACGCTCGGCGGCGCCCGGTTGGCGTTCACCACCGATTCGTTCGTGGTGAAGCCGATGGAGTTCCCCGGCGGTTCGATCGGCGAGCTCGCCGTCAACGGCACCGTCAACGACCTGGCGATGTCCGGCGCCAGGCCGATGGTGCTGTCGACCGCGTTCATTCTCGAGGAAGGCACCGCGCTGGCCGACATCGCCCGCATCGCGGCGGCCATGGGCACCGCGGCCCTCGGGGCGGGCGTCAAACTGGTCACCGGCGACACCAAGGTCGTCGACGCGGGCCACGGCGACGGCGTCTACGTCAACACCGCGGGTATCGGGCTGATCGACGACGGAGTCGACATCCGCCCGCAGCGCGCACGGCCCGGCGACGCGGTCCTGGTCAGCGGGGAGATCGGACTGCACGGCGTGGCGGTGCTGAGCTGTCGCGAAGGCTTGGAGTTCGGCACCACGGTGTGCAGCGACACCGCGCCGCTGCACGGCTTGGTCGCGGCGATGCTGGCCACCGGGGCCGACGTGCACGTGCTGCGGGATCCGACGCGCGGCGGGGTGGGCGCGACGCTGAACGAGATCGCGGGGGTGGCGCAGGTCGGCATCTCGTTGGACGAGCGGAAGATCCCTGTCTCCGCGCCGGTTCGCGATGCCTGCGGACTACTCGGCCTGGATCCCCTGTACGTCGCGAACGAGGGCAAACTGATCGCCTTCGTCGCGCCGGAGGACGCCGAGCGGGTCCTCGAGGCCATGCGCGGGCACCCGCTGGGCGGACGCGCCGAGGCGATCGGGGTCTGCGTGGAGGAGCACCCGGGCATGGTGGTCGCCCGCACGGCGCTGGGCGGCACCCGCGTGGTCGACCTCCCGGCCGGCGAGCAGCTGCCGCGAATCTGTTGACATGGGCCATGATCCGGCACCGGTAGCCGAGACGACGGAAGGCGGCGGGCGCACCGGACGCGACGCGGGTGGCATCGACGGTACCGAGATGTTCGCCCGATACGCCCACGCGCCCAACGCGCTCGGCTATTGCGGACCCGCCGAGACCGCACCGATGGCCACCCTGCCGCCCGCGGCGGTCAGGGCGATGGCGCGCCAGTTCTCCGGCGCGTGGCCGTACCTTCGGGTGATGTCGCGGCTGACCGGAATCGACGACCCGCTGGACCGTCGGCTCGTCGAATCGTATTGGCTCGGAGGCGGAATCGGCGCGGGCCTGGATTCGGCGGAGTTCCTCGCGGAGCTCCTGTCCGTCATCGAGCCGGTCGCCGGTCACTATTGGGCGCATCTGACGCCGGACCTGGCGCCCGAAGCCGCCGCCAACCACTGCTTCCACGTCTTCGGCGTCTATCCGTGGACCCGGCTGCTCGGGCGAGGACACGACGAACACCCCGTGCGCGTGCTCGACAACTGCCGCATCACCTGGGGAGCGGTCGCGGCCCGGACCGGGGACGAGCTCACGGTGCTGGCGCGCCGCCTGGAATGGGACGGACATCGGCTCGCGCTGTCCGCGCCGCAGCCACGGCAGATCCCGGTGTGGGTCGACGGTTACTCTCCCGCGCCGCAGGTGCGCGCGCACGATCTCGTAGCGCTCCACTGGGATCGGCTGTGCGGACCGCTGGAGGCGAACCAAGTCGACGTGCTCGCCGACAGCACGGCTCGCCAGCTGCGCGTGACGAACGACAGGCTGTCCCGAAAGTAGTGGCGCCGCGATGACTCGCTCCTCCGGACGATCCCGCCTCGACGTCGTACGACACGCGCTGACCCGCTCCGAATGGTTCGGCGTCGCAGGCATGTTCGCCGTGATCGCGGCATTGCACCTGATCGGCTGGATCACCCTGATCGCTTTCGTCGTCCCGCGGAATCTCGACATCGGCGGGCAGACACTCGGACTCGGTGTCGGCCTGACCGCCTACGCGCTCGGTTTGCGCCACGCCTTCGACGCCGATCACATCGCCGCGATCGACAACACCACCCGCAAGCTGATGGGCGACGGGCAGCGGCCGCTCTCGGTGGGATTCTTCTTCTCGCTCGGCCATTCGACCGTCGTGTTCGGACTCGCGTTCCTGTTGTCGATCGGGATCAGGGCGCTCGCGGGCCCCATCGAGGACGAGTCCTCCGGGTTGCAGCACTACACCGGACTGTTCGGCACCACAGTCTCCGGCACGTTCCTGTACCTCATCGCCATCGTCAACATCGCCGTGCTGATCGGCGTCATCCGTGTCCTGCAGCGCGCCCGGGCCGGGGAATACGACGCGGCGGAACTCGAAAACCAGCTCGACAAACGGGGATTCATGAACCGATTCCTCGGGCCGGTGCTGAAGGCGATCACCAGACCGTGGCAGATGTACCCGGTGGGCCTGCTCTTCGGAGTCGGATTCGACACCGCCACCGAGGTCGCGCTGCTGGTACTCGCCGGAACGAGCGCCGCCGCCGGGCTGCCCTGGTACGCGATCCTCTGCCTGCCCGTCCTGTTCGCCGCCGGAATGAGCCTGCTGGACACCGTCGACGGGACGTTCATGAACTTCGCCTACGGATGGGCCTTCGCCGAACCCGTCCGCAAGGTCTACTACAACATCACCGTCACCGCGCTGTCGGTGACGGTGGCGCTGCTCGTCGGCACCGTCGAACTGCTCGGCCTGCTCGCCGAACAACGAGGCTGGTCCGGCGGTTTCTGGGGCTGGATCACCGGACTCGACCTCACCGTCCTCGGCTATGTCGTGGTCGGGCTGTTCGTCGCCACCTGGGCGGCGGCGCTGCTGGTATGGCGCTACGGACGGATCGAGCAGAGGTGGGCGATCGGTGCGCCCACCCCTGCCGACCGTGTGGCCTGTCCCGTCACGCGTGAGCCGACATCGCCTCCGCCAGCGCGATGACACCCTCGGCCGACGGACGCCGTCGGCGGAGGCGGTCGATGGTGGCAGCCACGGTACCGCGGGCCTCGGCCTTCTCGGCGAGCGGCACCGAGTCCTCGAGGTCGAGGATCAGGGCGTCGGCGCCGGAAAACGAGTAGTCGGCTACTCGCGCCTTCCGTGCCCGCACGGACCAGGCTTTTCGTCATCGACCACCCATCTCGTCCACTCGGGGAGCCATCATGACCAAGCGAAAAGCGCATCTTCTCGCGGAAGAGAAGCTCGTCGTTCTCCGCGCGCCCGCGCGCTCGGTGCTGCGTGACCTGAACGCAGGCGCGGCGGCCATACCCATGGACGCGGGAGCTGACATCACGATCGATATCGACGAAGGCGCGAGCGGCGAGCGGCTGCGCACGGTCGTGAACGATCCGACCGTGATCGGCTTCTGCCCCGCGATGCCCATGAAGCTCGTCGAACCGACCGAACGGGCGGCGGGCGAAGCCGCCGAGGCGGGCAGGGCGACCTGGGGCGTTAGGGCCGTCGGAGCCACCACCTCGCCCTTCACCGGCGCGGGGATCACGGTGGCGGTCCTCGATACGGGCATCGACTCGTCGCATTCGGCCTTCTCCGGCGTCGAATTGATCACCAACGACTTCACCGGCGGCGGCAGCGCGAACGACAAGGACGGCCACGGCACGCACTGTGCGGGAACGATTTTCGGCCGCGACGTAAACGGCCTCCGGATCGGCGTCGCCAAGGGGATCACCAGGGCGCTGATCGGCAAGGTACTCGGCCCGAACGGCGGCGGAAGCGACATGCTCGCCGAGGCGATGATCTGGGCGCGGGACAACGGCGCGCACGTGATCTCGATGTCGCTGGGCATCGACTTCCCCGGGTTCGTCGAGAAGCTCGTCAACGAGCGCGGTGTGTCGATACCCGTGGCCACATCGGCAGCGCTCGACGCGTACACGGCGAATGTGAAGCTCTTCGAGAAGCTGATCGAATTCCTCAACGCCGGTGTCGGACAGCCCACGGTGGTCGCCGCCACCGGGAACGAAAGCGGCAGGGACAAGCGGCCGCCGTTCGAGATCAGTGTCGCACCGCCCGCCGCGGCGGCAGGCATCATCGCCGTCGGCGCACTCGGCGGCACCCCCGGACGTCTCACCGTCGCGCCCTTCTCCAACACGCGGGCGACGGTGTCAGCGCCGGGAGTCGGGGTGATCAGCGCCGGAGTCGGTGGGGGTACGGCGACGATGAGCGGTACCAGCATGGCCACTCCGCACGCGGCGGGCGTCGCGGCACTGTGGGCGGAGAAGCTCACCGCTCAGGGGCAACTCGCACCGATCTTCCTGCAGGCGAAGCTGATCGGCGATGCTCGCTTCGACGACCTGTCCCCCGATACCGATCCGGCCGACGTCGGCGCCGGACTGGTGCACGCACCGCAGGCATAGCCCGCGCGGTGTCCCGGCCCGAACGCCCTCGTCGTTCCGAGGCGCCCTGAGGGGAGGCCGTTGTGCCGAACTACACCGACTTGAAGCACATCACCGACGCGGGAGCGCGTGGTCGCGTGATCGACGGGCTGTTGCGGCTTCGGGAGGGGTTGGCAGCGGAGGTGCCCGCGCGGTCGGCGACCGACTCGCTGTTGCTGGCGACGTGGAACATTCGCGAGTTCGACTCAGGCAAGTACGGTTTCCGGCCCGTGGAGTCGTATTTCTATCTCGCCGAGATCATGAGTCGCTTCGATCTGGTGGCGGTGCAGGAAGTGCGCGACGGGCTGTATCCGCTCCAGCGAATCCGGCGGCATCTGGGGAGTTGGTGGGATTTCCTGGTCACCGATGTGACGCTGGGGCGATCGGGCAACACCGAACGGATGGCGTATCTGTTCGACCGGCGCAAGGTGGATTTCACCGGGCTCGCCGCGGAACTGGTGTTGCCCGAGCCAGCGGGCGCGACGGACGACGTGGTGCAGTTCGCGCGGTCGCCGTACGTGGCGAGTTTCCGCGCGGGCTGGGCGTATCTGACGCTGGCGACCGTGCACATCTACTACGGCACGGGCACCGCCGACGATCCGCGGCGACTGCGGGAGATCACCGCACTGGCGAAGCTGATCGCGAAGAACGCGCGCGGGCTGTCGGGCGCCCCGCAATACGAGCCCGGGCAGCCGCCGCGCCCGGGAAATGTGCTGATACTGGGCGATTTCAACATCTTCAACCGTCGTGACGTCACCATGCGGGCGATCACCGATGCCGGGTTCCTGGTCCCCGACGAACTGCAGGCGGTTCCGGGCAGCAATGTCGCCAAGGACAGGCACTACGACCAGATCGCCTATTACGAGAAACTCACCGCCCTCCAACCCACGGGTCGCGCGGGCGTGTTCGATTTCTACCGCCACGTCTACACCCTCGACCAGGAAGCCGACTACGCGGGCGAGCGCGCCGAACGTCCCGGTCGCAGCTTCAAGGACTGGCGCACCTACCGGATGAGCGACCACCTGCCTATGTGGATCGAATTCGGCATCGACGACGGGACCCAATACCTGCGCGCACAGCGCTGAGCACGACCGAGGACGCCGGGACAGCCGAAACCCACCGAGCGACGGTGCATGCGTTACCGGCTCGGTGGGCGCGGTGGCGGGCGTCGGGTTGCCATCCCCGAGCGCCGGCCGGTCATCAGATCATCGGCCGCCACCTCCGATCAGCCAGGGGTTGGGCGCGCATTCGAGCTGCGGATGCCCCACCGGATCCAAGGTGCGCAAGGCGATCGACAGCGCCCGCGGCGAGTACATCATCATGAGGTGGTCGGAGAGGTCCTGCTCGCATCCGTCCTGCAGGGTGATGTTGTGCACCGTCGCGCCGGGGCCCGCTCGCAGGAAGGTCAGCTCGTAGGGGTTGGTGACCTCGTCGTAGCGGGTGCCCACGATCGTGTAGTCCACGCCGGGCACGGTGTCGCCGTTCGCGTTGAGCTTGTTGACGAAATCCGATCCGATCGTCTGCTGGATGCCGGCATGCCCGACGAAGATCTCGATGAAACCCAGGATGTCGATGCCGAGGTTGTTGATCGCCCGGCCCAGCGCACCGATACCGTCCAGGCTGGTGCCGTGATGGGTGGCGCCGTAGGTGACCAGGTTCTGCACCTTGGCGGCGCCGCCCTCGAACTTGGTGTACCAGTTGGCCATCGAGCCGCCCTGCGAATGGGCGACGATGTCGACCTCCGAGGCGCCGGTGGCCGCGAGCACCCGGTCGACGAAGGTGGCGAGCTGCTTGGCGGAGTCCTGGATGTAGCCGGTGCCCATCACGCCGGGCAGCACCGACCCGAGACCGCCGCCCTCGAGCAGGTTGGCTCGGCCGTAGTTGAAGGTGAAGGTGCAGAAACCGGCGTCCTTGATCGGCTGGCCCATGAACGCGAAGCCGTTGTAGGCGTTCATCCAGGTGCCGTGCAGTAGCACCACGGGGCGCGGGTGTTCGGCCGTCGGCTTGCATTTCCAGTCGTTGGCGCCGGGCGGGGCGACGTCGGGGTTCGCCAAGCCGTAGCCGAACGCCTCGACCCAGGAAGTCTTCGACGGGCCGTAACCGACTGTGTCGCTGGCGAATCCGCCGGACGATCCGGAGCTGCTTCCCGATCCGCCGTAGCAGTTACCCGAGCCGTTGCCCGAACCCGCACCGCTGCCGGAGGTGCACGCCGAACCGGACCCACCCGGCCCGGCGACCGGCGTCGCCACGCGGCCCGCGGCGATGAGCTCCGCAAGGGCCTGTTCGGTCGGCGCGGGCGCCGGGTCGGCCTGGGCTGCTACGCCGGTGAAGCTCATGGCGAGCACCGAGACGATCGACACCGCCGCGGCGCCGAGCGCACGGCCGCAGGTACTTCGTTTCATCGAATGCCTTTCGGTAGGAACGACGTCGTCCCCTCGTTCGCGGGTCCTTCGGTTCGCAGCGCCGCCGTGTCGGTCGGCGGGGCCGAAACTGCGCCAACGCTAGGACCGGATGAACGGCGAAACCCACACTGCGAACGGGTATCTGGACACTTCACGAAGCGTTCGCCACGGCCATAGGGAACGTGCACAGTCCGCGCCGGGCAGGCTTTCGCCGGATCGATAGCGGAGCCGCAGGACGAATTTCCGGTATGCCTCCCGATCAGGCGTGCAACCCTCCAATCGGGCGGTCGCCCAACGATGAGATCTCCAGATATCGCCACCATCACGAGGTATCGGGCCGATCCCGCGCAATCATGGAGCGACGTTTCAACGCCATCGAGGGCCACTCGATGGCCGATCACTGGAGATACCATGCTGGACACGGTCTTTCCGAGCGCGTGCCAGCTTCCCCTTTCGGCACACCCGCCTGACCCACCGACGATCCTCGACGGACGAGCAATATGGGAGCAAATATGAACGACCTCGTCACACCCCTGTCTCGCAACGGATCATCGTCGCGCTGTGTGGTGCGCTCCACGACAATTCGCGAATTCGCCCGCGCCGTCCGCAATTTCCATCCGGCGCATCTGCGCGAGGACGCCGCGCATCGACTCGGTTTCTCCGGCCTCGTCGCTCCCCCGACTTTCTCCGCGGTATTCCTCGGCCACGTGCACCGGGAATTGCTCGATGCCGCGTGCACCGGCCCCGCAGCGGCGCGCGTCCTGCACGCCGACCACGTGCTCGACCTGGCCGGGCCACTGGTGGCGGGCGATCACCTGGACTGCCGGGTGCACGTCGAATCCTCGCGATACTTCTCCGACTACGAGGTGCTCACGATCCGGAGCGCGCTCGTCGATCAGGACGGTCACGCGCGGCAGACCGGGACGACGACGCTGCTCGGGCGGGCGCGCACCGCAGCAGCCGCGTCGTCGGTCGCGGAGACCTTCGCCGACCGGAGCCCGATCGAGACGGCCCCACCTCCCGTACCCGACCGAATGCCGTGCACCGCAGTTGATTTCGCTTCCCTCGGCGTCGGCGACGAACTTCCGGTCCAGCTGCTCGAGGTCGCCGCGGCGGACCTCGCGGAATACGCCGCGGTGACCGGCCTGTCGAGCGCGGAGGCGCCGGGGATGTACGAACTCGGGCTCGCCACCGGATATCTCACCGACTGGCTCGGTGATCCCGCCGCCCTCACCCGGCTGCGCACCCAGGTCGCACCCGGCGTCCACGGCCTGCGGATCCGGCCCGGCCACCGCGTGCGCCTGGCCCTCCGCGGCCGGGTCACCGGGCTGGACCGGCGCCACCGCACCGCCACCCTGGCCGTGGACCTGCGCTGCGAGGGCCGTCGGCTGTTCGGGTACGCCGCCGCCGAGGCGCGGTTCGAGCGCGAGGCGTCTGCGGCTAAGCCGCCCTGCGCCCCGCCGCGGGAAGCAAACCGGTGAGCCGGGCCAGCCGCCGGTGCGATTCGAGGCGCGCGACGCGGTCGTAGGTGCTGGTGTGCACGAGGATCTCGTCCGCTCCGGTCCGCGTGACCAGCTGCTCGAGCGCCTCGGCGACCTCGTCCTCGGTGCCGTGGATCTGATCCCGCATCGATTCCGCGACCATGCGACGCTCGCGCTCGGTCATCGGCGCCGACTCGATCTCCTCCGGCGGCAGCAAGGCCGGGAATTCACCTCGGGTCCGCGACCAAGCTCCTGCCCAGGCTTCGGGCAGCAGCAGCCGTCGCGCCTCCTCGGTGCTGTCGGCGATCAGGACCGTTCCCGACACCACCACGTACGGCGCACTCCCCCAGGCTGTTTCGCGGAATCCCGCGCGGTACCGATCGATCGCCTCGACCATCCGATCGGTTCCGGCCACCGCCGCGACGACCAGCGGCAGCCCGAATCGGGCGGCGCGATCCGCACCGGAGCCGGTGGCCAGCAGGAACGCAGGCACCCGCAGGCCCTCGGCGGGCCACGCATGCACGCCGTGCTTGCCGTGCGCGAAGTAGTCGAGCACCGCGGCGAGCTGATCGTCGAAATCGTCGGCGTCGGCTTTGTCGTGCCCCAGCGCGCGGCGGACCCCGTCGGTGAAGCCGACCGACCGGCCGAGGCCCATATCGATGCGACCGGGATACAGCGATTCCAGCACCCCGAACTGCTCGGCGACGACCAGCGGCTGATGGTTCGGCAGCATCACCCCGCCGGTGCCGATCCGGATGCGCGAGCTCGCGGCCGCCGCGGCAGCGGCGAGCACGGTGGGCGCCGACCCGGCGACGCCGGGCACGCTGTGATGCTCGGACACCCAGAACCGATGATAGCCCCACTCCTCGGCCAGCCGCGCGAACTCGACTGTCTCGCGCAGCGCCGCCGGGTGCGACTGCCCGCGCCGCACCCGCGAGCGGTCCAGGATGGAGAAGCGGACGGAGGGCAGTGCTGCGGTCATATCTCTTCTCAACGCGCCCGCCGCTCGCCCATTCCGGCGGCGCTCAGCCACCGGGGCACGCTCAGTCAACTCGGGGCACACTCAGTCAACTCGGGGCACGCTCAGTCAACTCGGGGCACACTCAGCCGACTCGGGGCACACTCAGCCAGCTCGAGGCACCCCAAGCGCCTCCGCCAGCACCCGCCACGCGCGCGGTAGCTGAGCCTCGAAATCCGGCCAGGTGTGCATGCCCGCGTCCGAGTACTCGATCTCGGCGGGAATCCGCAGTTCGGCGAGCCGGGCGGCGAAGCGCTCGGTGCACGCGCGGGCGCCCGCCTCGAGCGCTGCGCCTCCCCCGGCGAGGCGCAGCGCGTCGACGACCGACGGCGCCGCCGCCACCGCGGCCAGATCGGCGCCGGTGGGGGCGCCGGAGGCGGCGGACAGATAGATGGCGGTGCCGCGCAGCCGGTCCGCGCCGAGCAGGCTGTCGTGCGCCACCCATTCCGGGGAACTCGGTGGGCCCCAGAGGTTTTCCGCGTTGCCGCCGCGCGAGGCCACCGTGATGGTGGTGACCGCGTGACCGAGCGGATCGGCGGTGGAGTAGCAGCCGCTCATCCCCGCGACCGCCAGGTAGTGGCCGGGATGGCGTTGCGCGAGCATCATCGCCGCCTGCGCGCCCATGGAGACGCCTGCGATCGCGCGGCGGCCGTCGGCCTTGAGCAGTGATTCCACGATCGGCGGCAACTCCTCGGTGAGGAAGGTCTCCCAGCGGTTGAGGCCGAGCGCGGCGTCGTGGCGCTGCCAGTCGCTGTACATGCTGCCGGTGCCGCCGGTGGTGAGCACCACGTCGACCGGCTTGTCCGCGAAGAACTGCTCGGCGCCGCCCTTGGTGAGCCAGCCGGAGGTCGGCTCGCCGTCGACCCCGTCGAGCAGGTACAGCGTGGGCCGCGGCCCCTCGCCCGACCCGCGCAGGACGTCGACGACGATGACCCTCCGCATCGCGGCCGAGGCGATGTGCAGGCGGTCGCGGCGGGGACCGACGGTCTCGATGGTCAGCAGACCGGTTCTGGTCATCTTCGGATCGACGGCGGGCGGCTGGGTCGGCGCGGCCGCGGAGCCCGCGGGTGCGCTGAGCACCTCGCCGAGCACGGGCGCGGTGGTCGCGGCGGCGATGAGGGCCAGCGCCGCCGCGGTGATCGACACTCGTCTCATGAGATCGCGGCGGCTCCCTCCGCTCGGCGGGCGGCGGCGCGTTCCCGCTGTTCCTCGAAACGGCGCGCCCGCGCCTCCAGGTCCTCGAGGTAGGCGTGCAGTTCGTCGCGGGCTCGCTCGCCGTCCCCGGACAGATCGGTGCGATCGAAGACGTTCCAGGCACGCAGCACGGGGCGTATCACCACGTCCAGGTGCTGTCGCAGATCGTAGATGCCGTGTTTGGCGAGCAGCACGGCGTTGCGGCGGAAGCCGGGCTGGGTCAGGCCGGGCATCTGGAACTGGGTGACGATGTCGGTGATGGCACGCAGCATCGCATTGGGCGTGAGGTCGAGCGCCGCGGCGCTCAGGTTCCGGTAGAAGATCATATGCAAGTTCTCGTCGGACGCGATTCGTTGCAGCATACGCTCCGCGATGGGTTCATCGCACGCGCTCCCGGTATTCCTGTGGCTGATTCTGGTCGCCAATTCCTGCAATGTCACATACGCCACCGAACGCAGAAATTGCGGCCCCTTCACGGGTTTCGCGATACCGGCGGTCATGTGCTGCATCCGCGCCGCTTCCAGCGCAACGGGATCCACCGCGCGGGTGACCACCAGATAATCGCGCATCACGATCGCGTGCCGATTCTCCTCGGCGGTCCACCGGCCCACCCAGGTGCCCCAGGCGCCGTCCAGCGAAAAGGATTCCGAGATCTCCCGGTGATAGGAGGGCAGGTTGTCCTCGGTGAGCAGATTCGTGATCATCGCGACCCGGGCGACCTCGGACAGTGTGGATTGTCCTGGCTCCCAATCGATTCCGCCGAGCGCCGCGAAATTGCGGCCGTCGTCCCACGGCACGTAGTCGTGCGGATTCCAGTCCTTCGCCTTGCGGAGATGGTCGTCGAGCAGCCGCTCGGCGACCGGTTCCAACTCGCGCAGCAGGTCCAGATCGGTCGACGCGGTGGTCACTGGTCACTCCTTGCCCGCCTCGAAGGTCGAGGCGCCTTCGACGATAGGGCCGAAAACTCAGGCCGAACGCCCCATTCGCCGTTTGTTGGGGGAGGTGACTGCCGTCCCGTCGGCCTGCTGGGGCGAGTCACAACCGATCGATTCCCCCAGATCGGCCAACGGATACAGGCCGGGAGGGCGGTTCGCCGCGCGGATCCGGCCGAGCAGATCGTGTGCACGCCCGGCCAATTCCGGTATGCGGCAACGGGCTCCGGCGGTGACGGTCGCCGTCAGCGGAACCTCGGCGGCCTCGCTCACCACCTCGAGCACCTCGGCCGTCATCGCCAGGGGCGTCAGCGCGGACGCCTCGTCGATCGGCACCAGCACGGTGCCGCCTTCGGTGGACAACAGCGACAGCGCTCGCGAGCCCAGCGGATTGGCGAGGGCGGCCTGCACTCTGCGCAGCTTGCGGCGCCCGGCCGTCGCCCCGCCGCCGGGGCGCAGTTCGTCGCCGTGCTGCGGGATGGACACCGCTACCACCTGGTAAGCCGGTGCGAGGGCGATGCCGGTCTGCCGGGCGAGCTGGGCCACGCCGTGCCCGCTCAACAGCGCCGAGACGAGGGTCTGGGCCGCGGTCTGATGCTCCTTGGCGACCAGCCGATGCTCCTCGACGTAGGCCGCCGAGGCCGCCACCGTGACCATCTCCAGCGCACGGACGATCAGGGTGGCCCCGGCCATCACCTGGTCGGAGTCGCCGTCGCCCGCCTGCGCGGCGAGGAATTCCAGCCCGGAGCGAATCCCGTCGTGATACGCCTCGAGCACCGTTTCCAGCCCGATGCCCTCGCGCGCCCAGCGAATTGCGGTTCCGGCGATCTCCGCGGGTTCCGGAGGTGCCGGAAATGCGCCGGGATCGAGTACCTCCATCGCCTCGGCGAGACAACTCCGCGTTATCGTCGCGAGATCACCGGGAGGCACTCCGCGCGCCGGATATCTCAGGTGTTCCACTAGCTTGGTACGCAGAGTCTTGAAGCCCGAACCGGCCTGTGTGCCCGCCATGACTGTCGAACAATAGCGGCGATCGCGCCGATATCCCGGCGCGTTACCGAGTTCCGGGCTTTTCATCAGATCGCACAGGAGGAGTTGGGCGTAATCACAAGCAGATCACGGCTTTTCGCGCGACGACCGTCGCACGGCATGGTTGCTCCGACCGACCCGAACGGTGCCGGATGAAAATGTCACGGGCTCGGGACGCACGGGCGCGCAGAATATTTTCCGGACCGGTCGGCAATTGCGCTCGGACGCGTAACCCCGCGCGTCGCGGGAACGATAGGACATCCGACCAAGCGCGCGGCGAAGCCCGCTGCGAGTTGTCGTGTGAGAAGGGTGGCCGGAGTGTGCCGGGCGTCTCATCACCGATAGCATCGAGCGCCGCGCCTCCGTACCGCGGACCGGGCGCAACGTCGAGTGGGAAGGACTACCCAGACATATGACCGGTACGCGAGAAAAACTGGAGCAGCTCCGGGGCATCCTGGAGCTCGCCGAGGAGCCCGCAGGCGAGGCAGGGATCGCGAAACGCAAGGCCAAGGAGATCCCCAGCGCCCGGGAGCGCGTCCGGATGCTGCTCGACCCCGGCACCTTCGTGGAGATGGGCGCGCTCATGCGCCAGCCCGGCTCCGGCAACGCGATGTACGGCGACGGCGTGGTGACCGGCCGCGGCTACATCGAGGGCAGGCCGGTCGTGGTGATCGCGCACGATCAGACCGTGCACGGCGGCTCGGTCGGCGAGATGTTCGGCCGCAAGGTGGCCGCGGCCATGGAGTTCGCCTACGAGAACGCCTGCCCCGTGATCGCGATCAACGATTCGGGCGGCGCCCGGATCCAGGACGCGGTCGCCTCGCTGGCCTGGTACGCGCTGATGTGCCGCCGCCAGGAGGACCTGTCGGGCTTCGTGCCGCAGGTGGCGATCATGCTCGGCAAATGCGCCGCCGGTTCGGTGTACGGCCCGGTCAACATGGACGTGCTGGTCGCGACCGACAAGTCCTACATGTTCGTCACCGGCCCCGAGGTCATCAAGGCGGTCACCGGCGAGAGCGTGAGCGCCGAAGAACTCGGCGGCGCGGCCGTGCAGGCGACCAACGGCACCGTGCACCACGTCGCGGACAGCGAGCGCGCCGCCTTCGACTGGGTGCGCGAGTACCTCGGCTACCTGCCCTCCAGCTGCCTGGAGCAGCCGCCGGTCGTCAACCCGGGGCTCGAGCCGGAGATGACCAAGCACGATCTCGAGCTGGACTCGATCATCCCGGACTCGGACAAGGTCGGCTACGACATGCACGACATCCTCGTGCGCATCTTCGACGACGGCGGCTTCCACGAGGTCAGCGCGGGCACCGCGCAGAACCTCATCACCGGCTTCGCGCGGGTCGACGGCCGCAGCGTCGGCGTGATCGCCAACCAGCCGATGGTGCTGGGCGGCGCCCTCGACGCGCGGTGCTCCGACAAGGCCACCCACTTCATCCGCCTGTGCAACGCCTACGGCCTGCCGCTGGTGTTCGTCGTGGACACCCCCGGCGTGCTGCCAGGCATCGAGGAGGAGCGCAGCGGCGTCATCAAGCGCGGCGGCCGGTTCTTCCGCGCGGTGATCGAGGCCACCGTGCCGGTCGTGACGGTGGTGACCCGCAAGGCCTACGGCGGCGGCTACGCGGTGATGGGCTGCAAGCAGCTCGGCGCCGACATCAGCCTGGCCTGGCCGACCGCCAGGATCGCCGTGATGGGCGCCGAGAGCATGGTCGGCATCATCGGGCGCAGGCAGCTGGAGGCGACGCCCGCCGAGCAGCGCGCGGCCGTTCGCGAGCAGATGATCGATTTCTACAACGCCACCATGGCGACGCCGTGGATCGCCGCCGAGCGCGGCTACATCGACGCGGTGATCGAGCCCTCGCAGACCCGCCTGGAGATCCGCAAGGCGCTGCGGCTGCTGCGCGACAAGGATCCCAAGCCGAAGCACAATCCGCGCAAGCACAGCCTCTTCCCCGTCTAGCCGAATACGCCGGTTGTGCTGTCTCACAACACATCCGGTGATGGGTCGTGGGATCGCCGGATGTTCGTCCATACGACGACATCGGGTGATCCCATCGCCTAACCTCGGATTCGTGTCCGGCCCTCGTTCGCCGCGCAGCGGCCGGACACAGTGGCGTGCCTGCCGAGGTTTGTTCCCTACCCTTACCCGGCGGGCACGCCGCACTTCATCGCGCCGGACGCCCCGCTCGCCGGATCGCACCTCTCGCAACGGAATTCATGCCTGCGACAGGGAAGGACTCAGACCGCGCCGCGACCGCCCCAGGTGAGTCCCACCGTCGCCCATTCGGTTTCCCACCGGCGCGCACGCCTGCGGTCCAAACTCGCGCGCAGCAGGTAGTACCCGGTCGCGAAGCACACCAGCACCGCGCATGACACCGCGCCCGACATCAGCACCGCGCGGCTCAGCGCCTGGGTCTCCGACGGCGGCTCCACCACCCGGCCACTCGGGTCGAGCCAGATGCTCACGGTGGCACCGGGTTTCACCAGTGTGCTGGAGCGGTAGTCCTCGACGTGCGCGACATTCTGGCCGTCCACCCAGGACACCCGCGCGGGCGTGATCGGCGCGTACAGCGGCGCCTTGCCCACCTCGATCACAGTGGCGTCGACGCGATGCAGCTCGGCGATACGGCTTTCGGTGGCAAGGGTTTCCGTCTCGTAGACCCGACCGCCGAGCACGATCGCCACCACCGGGACGACGACGAAGAACAACAGCGTCAGCAGCATGCCGACCCCGGATTGGAGCCGGTCCTCGCGGCGGCGCATCGGATTGCGGTCCCATCCCATCCGTCGGCAGGTCCGGCGCACGATGCCCGCCGATCCGACCGGGCGCTCCCTGGTCATGACGCTGACTCCTCGTACTCGATGTCGGTGGCCAACCCGGCGAGGGTGTCGAAGAAGCCCTCGATGAGGTCGGGCAGGCCGTCCGGGTCGACCCCCGCGGCCCAGGTCTGCAAGGCCGCGACGATGAGCCCGGAGCAGGCCGCGACGACCGTCGCCGGGCGCAGATCCTCCGCCGGGTCCACGCCGAGGCGCGCGGCCAGGATTCGTACCGATTCGCGCTGGCCCTCGTTGCGGATGCGTTGATAGCCGGCCAGCAGGGCCGGTTCGTCGTCGAAGCGCTGGAACAGGGCCCACCGCCGGGTCAGCAGCCCGGCCCGCACCCCGGTGTATTCGGCGGTCAGCCAGTCGTGCACCGCGTGGCGATAGGCCCGCAGCGGCGGCTCGTGGGCGGGGCGGCAGGCCAGCGCTTCGTTCAGCAGATGCATGTCCTGGTCGATGTCGCCGAGAATGGCCGCCTCGATGGACGGGAAGTGGCGGCTGAAGGTGCGCCGGGTGACGCCGGCCCGCTCGGCGATGTCCTCCACGCTCACCGCGACCAGACCGCGCTCGGTCAGCAGATCGAACGCGGCCCGCGACAGCGCCTCGCGGCTGCGGCGGGTGCGCAGCCTGCGGCCGTCCAGGTCGACGTCGTCGCCGGTGCCCATGAACCCATCCTATCAATATTGTCCCGTTGGGACATTAGTTTCCCCGGGATCGCGAACCCCGACCTCATACCCGGGCACCACCCGCGGACGAGCGCCCGGAACCGCCCCACCCGACGGCGAGGGCGCCCGGCGTTCGCTTGCGCGGCGACCACCACCGGACGCGAACACGGGGCGACCCGGGGAAACGCCCGCGATTCACGCCGCCCGGTTATGAGTTCTCACAAAGCTGTCCAAAATTGCCCGGAAATCCACCCCGTGTGCATCTCGGGAATTGCCGTCTCAGAAAGCCGTCGCGCCGCTTCGAGTTGTGTTCGACCACAGCCGAATTCGCTTGTTAATAGGCGAGAAAACAGTCGACCACCAGGCCAAACACCGGACTCTTGACCAAGATTGCGCCGGGAGCTACAAATGAAATCTCCGCCGACCCGAGCTGTTCGAACCGGCCGACGAGAATTGCAAGCCAGTGGTTACCGACGTCATCGATGTGACCGCGGAATTTCCGATCCCCCGCCAGGCGGTGTGGGACCTGCTCCGCGAGCCGCAGACCTATCCCCGCGTCTTTCCCGGAATCGGCGCGTGCGAACCGCTGGAATCCGCTGGCGGACACCAGATGCTGCGCTTCCGGGTCGGCACCGCCCGGGTCGGCGTCCGCACCCAGGTGATCCAGCTACGCATCGGGCGGTGGTACGAAAGCCTCGAGCTGGTCAGCCCGACGCTGGGCAGCTTCGCCTCGATCCGGCTGCGCGGCACCGAGGAACGCACCCGCATCTCGGTCACCTTCTTCGGCCCCGGCCGCATCCATCCGTCCGTCGCGGACGCGGGCAACGGCGCGATCATCGCCTGGACCGAGCGCGGCCTGCGCCGGATCGCCGATCTGGTGCGCGGCGCGGCGACCTCGGTCGTGGTCAATGGCGAGAACTCCCCCGTCCGCCGCCGCGCCGAGGTGGCCAGGCAGATGATGACCACCGGCGTACTGCGCGCCCACCGGCCCGACCTCGGCCTCAAACAGCTGCGCAGGCTCTCGGAATGGGGATTCAACCTGGCGGGCGGCTACGCCGCCGCGGCCGCGTTCGCACCGGGGCGCACGGCACTCATCGACGCGCACGGCGCACGCACCTTCGACGAGATGCACGAGCGCACCCACGCCATCGCGGGCGCCATGGCCACGCTCGGGCTGCGAGCAGGCGATGCCATCGGCCTGCTCGCGCGCAACCACGGCGGCATGGTGGAGATCATGGTCGCCGCGGGCAAGCTCGGCATCGACGTCGCCCTGTTGAACACCGGCCTGCCCGCCCGGCGCATCGAGGAGGTCGTGCAGCGCGACAAGCTCACCGCGCTGTTCGTGGACGGCGAATTCGACCATCTCGTGCAGTACCTGCACGCCGATCTGCCGCGCTACGCGACCGACCGGACCAAGCCGGTGCCGGGGCGAACGACCCTCGACGATCTCGCGGCCATGGGGCAGAACAACTTTCGCAAGCCCTCGCATCCCGGCAAGCTCATCGTGCTGACCTCGGGGACCTCCGGCACCCCGAAGGGCGCGCGCCGCCCACACGCCAAGGGCTTCAGCACCATCGCCGCGCTGCTGTCGCGCATTCCGCTGCGGATGGACGAGACGATGCTCATCCCCGCGCCGCTGTTCCACACCTGGGGGCTGGCCGCGCTACAGCTGAGCACCGCGCTGCGCTCCACCGTCGTGCTTCCCGCGCAGTTCGACGCCGAGGACTGCCTGCGCCTGATCGCCGAACACCGGGTGAGCACGTTCATCGCGGTGCCGATCATGGTCCACCGCATCCTGGAGCTGCCCGCGCACGTGCGCGCCCGCTACGACACCTCGAGCCTGCGGGTGGTCGCCAGCTGCGGCGCGCCGCTCGCCGCCAGCACCGTGCTCGACTTCATGGACACCTACGGTGACGTCCTCTACAACGTGTACGGCTCCACCGAGGTGTCCTGGGCGACCATCGCCGATCCCACCGACCTGCGCGCCGCGCCGACCACCGCGGGCAAGCCGCCGCTCGGCACCAAGGTGGCGGTGCTCGGCCCGGACCGCAAGCCGCTGCCCGTCGGCGCGACGGGGCATATCTTCGTCAGCAACCACATGCTCTTCGACGGCTACGTCAACGCCGCGCCGCCGGACGAGGCCGACGGCATGCTCGACACCGGCGACCTCGGCTTCCTCGACGCCACGGGCAAGCTGTTCATCGCGGGCCGCGATGACGAGATGATCATCTCCGGCGGCGAGAACGTCTTCCCGCGCCCGGTCGAGGAGGCGCTGGCCTATCTGCCGCAGGTCCGCGAGGTCGCGGTGGTCGGGGTTCCCGATCGCGAGTACGGCCAGCGCCTGGCCGCCTTCGTGGTGAAACGCGAAGGGGCGGGCCTGGATTCGGATATGGTCCGGAACTACATCCGCAATCGGCTGAGCCGCTTCTCGGTGCCGCGCGACGTGACCTTCCTCAACGCGCTGCCCCGCGGCGAGACCGGCAAGATCCTCAAGCGCCTGCTCACCGGCGGCGCCGAGGACGCGGCGCCGCATCCGATCATCGGGACGATCGCGCCGGGCTCGTTCTGACGTCCGGCGAACGCGGGCGCGGCCGGACCTCCGGCGCGGCGTTGTGAGAATTCAACGCGCTACGTGGCCGCGGCTGGGCATGCCCCAGATTCCGCTCGCCGACCTGCCGGTCCACCGAGCCCGTGGCTATGCTCGCCGGGACGGCTCCGGCGCAGGCCGACCCGCAGCGGCCTGCCGCGCGACAAGTACCGGAGCCGCTGTGGCAGACCGTCCCGGTCGGCGTGACATCGCTCCCAACACCGTCGCACCGCCGGGGCGGTCTGCTCGTCTCGGCTGCCGCTCGGTCGCGCCCGCGCGGCAGCCGGGCTAGACCGATCCGGTCGGCTGGTCCACGGTCGGCGGTTGACGGTCGCGCAGCGCTTCCAGCAAACCGCGCGTGTACTGGGGCGGCGCGGCGTGCACCGAGAGCAGATTCGCGACGGCGCGATACGCGGCCAGGTCGGATTCCTTGTCCAGGTACAGCGCGCCGGTCAGTTGCTGGAGGTAGACGATGTCGGGCAGGTCGGCCTCGGTGAACCGCAGCATGGTGAACGCGCCGTCGGCCAGCGCGGGTCCGCCGACGTGGTCGGCGAGCACCTGCAGGGTGATGTTGGGTTGGTCGACCGCCGCGAGCAGCCGGTCGAGCTGCTCGAGCCAGACCGCGGAACCGCCGATGCGCCTGCGCAACGCCGCCTCCTCCACGATCAGCCAGATCCGCGGCGGCTCCGGCTTGGTGAGGATGTGCTGACGGCGCATACGCAACGCCACCCGGCGTTCGATCGCGGCGAACGACTCGTTCGGGTGCGCCAGCGACAGCAGCGCCCGCGCGTAGTCGGCGGTCTGGAGCAGTTCGGGTACGGCTCTCGGCTCGTAGCAGCGGATCAACCTGGTCGCCTGTTCGAGCCCGAGGTAGGTGTCGAACCATTTGGGCAACCAGTCGTTGTCACGATGCCACCAGCCGGAGGCGTTGGCCTGGCGGGCGAGCGCGAGGAACTCCTCCCGCTCGGTCGGGTCTGCCACCCCGTAGAGCGTGAGCAGATCCACCAGATCCCGTTCGCGGAATCCGGTGCGCCCCAGCTCCAAGCGGCTGATCTTGGAGTGCGAGCCGCGGATCGACTCGCCCGCGTCCTCGCGTGAGATGCCCGCGGCCTCGCGTAATCGCCGCAACCGCCCGCCGAGCAGCATCCGCAACACCGTCGGGCCATCGCCGACGCCGGGATGCTTTCCTGGAAAAGGAGATTCGGCCGCATGTCGCACTTCCGGAGCACGCATTCACCGAGTTTGCCATGATTTCGTGCCGACTCTCCAGGGCATAGGCTGGTGTCGTGCGTAAGACATGCACAGTTGTCTGTGCACGCCGACGGCCGGGGCACGCGTGGCAACGGCTTCGCGGGCCGGGGCAACCCCGGCGGGACGTGCACGGCTGGGACCCGCGCAGCGCGCTCGGACCGGGCGCGGCATCCGGCGAGCTAACGTTTCCGCGCATCCCGCCGCTATATCGAGTAAGCAGCGGACAGGTCTCGGACCCATCGGCGCACGGGCCCGCGACGAATCTTCAGGAGTCGCGTAAGCAGAGGTGATCTGTATGGCAACCGTTGGCGTTTCAGCGGACCGATGGTCGGTCCGCGGAGTACTGCTCTCCCATCCGACAGCGGACGAACCATCATCGGCCCCGCTCGAGGAGGTGGAACAGGAGATCGGCGCGGCCACCGTGGCCGAGACGATCCCTGAGATTCTCGAAGCGCTGGCCGACCGGACGCTCTCGCTCATCGAGAACATAGCGCTGACGTACCGGACGGTGGACGAGCGACGCGCGATCGTCACCCACCTGGCCACCGGCCGGTGGCGGACGTCCTCGCTGGTCTCGGTGCGCTCGGCGCTGCTCGCTTTCGTCCGTGACGTCCCGAGTCTCTACCGATTCGAAACCATTCTGGTACTCGAGGTCGCCGACCGTGATCTGACCTTCATCCTCACGGACGCCGCACGTTCCAGGATTCTCGGCTCGGGCACGTGGCGCGCCGGATCCGATCCCGCGGCCGAAGCGCACGACCGCGTGCGCCCCGCGCTGCTGTCCCAGGGCCTGACGCTGGACGGCGTCGCGCTGTGCGGCGCACCCGTCACGGCCGAACTGCGCCGCGAGTGCGAGCGCGCCTTCGGTGTCCCCGCGGAGATCGTCGACGAGCCGCACACCGCGGCCGCGCTCGGCGCCGCCCGCATCGCGGCCGCACAGCTGCCCGAGGATTCCGGACATGAGCACGGCCACGAGCCGAGCGGCGCCACGGCGCTCGCCACCCGCGAGCGGCGGCGAGCCGGTGTCATGCTGCCGGTCGGCGCGGCGGCGGCCGCGGTGCTCGCCGCGTCCGGCATCGCGGTCGCCCACGTCACCGACAACGGGGTGTGGGCACGCCAACCGGACCACAAGACCGCCCAGGCCCAGGCCCCTGCCACGCCGGACCCGGCCGACCCCTCCGCACCGCCGATCGTGATCGAGTCCACCATTCAGGCGCCGACCTCCGCCGCGCCGCAGAACCCCGGGCGGCCGACGCCGCGTCCGGCCGCGCGGCCTATCGACCCCGGCGACCCGGCCGATCCGTACGATCCGAACGACCCGCGTCCAGAGACTCATACGAGGACAGTGGAACCGACACAGTACGACGGACCGGCGACACCCGGTGGAGAAGCCGCGGCGCCGGGTCAGGAGCCGGCCGCCACACCGGAGGTACCGACCACGACGGCGGTCGGCGCGCCGAACGGCGACGGCCTGTTCCCCGGCGAATCACCGCCTCCCCCGGTCGGTTCCGATCCCGCGGCCATCTCGGCCTGGTGGGAGAACCACCTGCGCCTGAAGCAGATCTGGATGCAGGGAGGTTGAGCGGGTTCAGGCGAGCCGGACCCGCGCGCTGGCCCTGCCGAACAGCTTGCGGTCACCACAGGTGGCGGTGACGAGCACGGTCGCGGTGCGTTCGACCGGATCCAATTCCTTGACGCGCCCGCCGAATTCGATCGTGCTGTTGCGGTCCGCGGGCACCGGCGCGAATCCGGCGAAGCGCACGCCGTAGTCGACCACCGCACCGGGATCACCGAGCCACCGCGTCAGGTATCCCGCGCCGAAGCCCATGGTCAGCAGACCGTGCGAGATGACGTCGGGCAACCCCACCGCCCTGGCAATTTCGTCGCTGAAATGGATGGGATTGGTGTCGCCGGAGACGCCCGCGTAGTTGACCAGGCCGCCGCGCGAGAGCGCCACCCGATGCTCGGGCAGTCGATCACCGACGCGCAGGTCCTCGAAGCGAATCCGGCCGGGCCGGTCGCTGGTTTCCGCGACCTCCGCCGGGCCTTCGGCGCACTCGGCCATCCGCGCCGCGCCGGGGCGGCCGGTATCGCCCCGCGTGGCGGGCGGCTGCACGACGCCCGCCACCGTCGCGGCGAGATCGCCGACCAGCTCGACGCCGGTCTGCGCGACGACGGTGCTGTGCGCGGTTTGCAGCGGCCGCCCTGCGCCGTCGCGGAGCAGGCTACGCATGACCAGTATGTCCATCGCGCCGAATTGGCGGAACGACTCGAACGAGCACTCGCTGACCAGATCGTCGCCCGCGACGATCGGGCGGTGCACCCGCACCTGCTGTTCGGTGTGCAGCACCTGGCTGATGTCGTAGCCGGTGAGCTCCGTTTCGAACAGGGTTCGCTGCATTTGCAGCCAGACGATTGCCGGGAAGGTCAGCGGCGCGACGAGACCGTCGTAGCCGAGGGCCGCCGCCGCGTCCTCGCTCCAGTGCGCCGGGTGATCGTCCTGCACGGCCTGGGCGAATTCTCTGATCTTCTCGCGGCCGACTTCGTAGTGGTCGGCGAGCCGGAAATGCCGCCCGACCAGCGCCTCGGCTTGCTGGGCGGCGGATGGGGTGTCGAGGTACAGCGTCATGTCAGTTAATCGCGTGGCGGCGCATCAGCGCAACGCCGGAGGAAAGAAGTGGCAGGTCAGCACTCGTTTCGCGCGGGGGCGCCGCGCAGACGTTCGTCGAGCCACAACATTGCCTCGGGATAGCCGATCACCGCGCCGATGAGATGCTCGCCGAACACCCCGCGATAGACCGCGGAAGCCCCCAGCTCGCACTGCTCGCGATAGAGGTTGCGCGCGCCCTCGGCCGGGATCCAGAACTCCTGGTCGCCGTTGAAGATGTAGAGCGGCACCGCCGAGCGCCTGCCTTCCATTCGCGTCACCCGGTAGATCTCGGCGGCGAAGTCCGAATCCAGCGGATCGGCGAAGTTGGCGGCGATGTCGATGGGTAGCATCAGCACGCCCGCGGCCCCGAAGACGCTGCCGCACAGATCTTTCGCCGGTGAGGTCGCGATCCATTGGGCCAGGTTGTTCATCCGGCCCAGGATCTCGGGGCGCTCCCTGCCGATGGCGAACACCGCGGCCATGAAGACCGCGGAGGCCAGATTGCCGTTCATGCTGCGCGCCAGGATCTCGTAGTCGGCGGGCACCCCGCCCAGCGCGGCCCCGACGACGACCTCGGACAGTTCCGGCGCGTAGTCCGCGATCAGCTTGACCGCGCCGTGCGTGGCGATGGCGCCGCCGGAGTAGCCGAACATGCCGAACCCGCTGGCGCCGAACTCCTCGGGCAGCAGGTTGCGCACGGCACGGATGGCATCAAGCACCGCGTGGCCCGCGACATACGGTTCGGCGTAGGCCATCCAGGGACCCTCGTGATCGGGAATCAGCACCGCGTAGCCCCGCAACAGCGCCAATTGCGTTGTGGGCGGAATGAAGTCGGTGACGCTGGTGTTGTCGGTCCACCCGTTGGCCAGGCTGTATCCGGGTGTGCAGTCGCGGCCGAGCGCGTCGATCGGCAGGTTGTTCACCACCACCGGGCGATCGCCGGGGCCGGTCCACACGCCGGGAGGCACGACCAGTGTCGCGGTGGCGAAGGAGGGCCTGCCGTGCGCGTCGGTGGTGCGGTATTTCATCAGCAGCGCTCGGCGGAACGGCACCAGCACCAGCAGCCCCGCCGTGGCGGTGACATCCCGAACCTCGATGATCTGGCCCTCGGTGTAGTCGGCGAGGCCGGGCGGCCACGCGTCGAAGATCGGATCGCCGACCGGCGCGGGCAGCACCGCCTCGCGCAGCGCGGCCAGCGTCGGTGAGAGGCCCGCGGTCTCCAGCACCGCGCCGTCCTGTCGCGGCGCGGTGACGATCGCGGGCGGCGGGATCACCCGATCGATCAACTCCTGCAGGCCGGGCAGCAACGATCCCGAAACATCGGGCAGTGCGGGCAGGCTCGGCGGCACGGGCGGTGCGGGCGGCTGGGCCGCTGCGTGGCCCATCGTCACCGAACCGGCGAGCAGCACCGTCAGGAAAAGGGCACGCAAACATCTCATGGCACACGCCTCTGGGTGCGACGTCGGGTTCGCCTGGCGCCCGGGAGATGCGGCCTTCCACCCCGAAATGCCCCCTGTCGCGCCGGGGCCAGGGACTCAGGCTAGCCGGACGCGCCGAGACGGATGTCCGCTCGTGCTCGAGTTGTGTGTGTCATGACGCCGAATCGCAACAACCGAGCCGAATTCGGTCCGCCGCGAGGTGGATTCGGCTCGGTTGCCGT